>JAAYAJ010000019.1 GCA_012719455.1 Acidobacteriota bacterium
GCATGCTGGGGTCTGGCGTCGGCGGGCGCGGGAGTTGCTACCCCGACCCGCCCGATGCCAACTATGACAGCAGGGCTCCGCAGAAGTTCACCGGCAAAGAACGGGATGCCGAAACGGGGCTCGATTATTTCGGGGCGAGGTATTACTCCGGGGCGCAGGGAAGGTTTATGATTCCAGATCCCCTTATGAATTCTGGACGTCCTTGGGAACCACAGTCGTGGAACCGTTACGCATTCGTTCTAAATAATCCTCTCAAATTCACAGATCCTACCGGACTTTATGAATTTGCTGGGTGCTCGGGAACGGATAGCCAGTGCAATAGTTGGCGTGAACTCTTTGATAAGGGGATTGCTGACGCGAGGAAGGGGCTGGCATCAGGAAAACTTTCGAAAGCAGAAAAGAATAAACTTGAGGCCATTCTGGATTATCTCGGTACTTCCGGAGATGGTAATGACGTACGAATAGCCTTCGGACCAATTGATGGCGATGCTACGGGAATATCGCCGGGGAAAGATAAAATAAAACTTGATATGGCGAAGATTGAGTCTGATTTTCAGAGGCCCGAAATGGCAAAGTTTGATTTGGCCGTTCACGTAGGAGCTATCGGCGTTCACGAGGCCACCCACAGTCGTGATATGGTTAAGGGGATATTCAATTTCTCTATAAGAAGAGGCTCGCATTTGAACGAAGATTGGGCTGCTTTCAAAGCTGCCGAATTACGTGCCTATGAAATCCAAAGCTATGTATTCAAAGGTCTAAACATTTCCTCTCGAGACGGTCTGTGGAACACTTCTTGGGATGCGGCATACCGAGAAACTCTGCGCAGCATAGGAGTCCAGCAAGGGGCGCAAAGAAGTCTTCATGCGATCAAAAAGAAAATCAATCGCAAGGAGTAATGCTATGCCACACAAACGATCTGCTCCGATTCTTGCCGTGATTGTTTTGCTCGCCGCTATTCCGACTCTAAGCTGCCATCAGGCGGCTGTTTCGGCGAGTATTTCTGACCTCAAATCGTATCCCTTGAATTATGACGGCAAAATTGTTCGAGTCAGTGGTTGGCTAACATCGGAACACTTGGGAGTTTTTGTTGAGAGCGAAAATCGCCAAGATGCAATTCGCCTAAGATCGCCGGATGTGGTCGCCACTCGATTACCCGTGCAAAGAGATTACCTTTTCGATAAATTTTGGAAAATGGTGGAAACGAAAATAGACGATTCAGGCTCAAGAGGGATACATGTTGAATTAGATGGATTATTCAGAGTGTTGAAGAAAGATGGGAAGCCGGCTGAGGAATTTTTTGTCTTTGGTCAATGGCCCGAAGAAATCATCACGCTCCGCATTAGGAAAATCATTAATAAGTAGTTTTAAAAATGGGTAGCATGAGCCTTAGGTGAAAAACTATGGCGCTCACTCTCTTACTGGCGTTTCTTCTCATACAGGCGCCAGGACTTGGGGCAATGAACTCATGCCGATTAGTAGTCGAGGCTGAAGAAGATGGTTTGCTCGGCAAAGAAGGCAAGCCCTTAGGCCCGGCGGTGTTGTTTAGCGATCCGGTTACGATTCCGGCTTTCCGGATGCGTTTTGTTGACAGTAAATCGGGGCAGCTTGTAGTTCCCTCAACGATCACCATCGCGTACGTCTGGAAGTGGCTTAAATATCCTTATCCCGAACACTCCTGGGGGGTTTGGTCTTCAGCTAGTGATGTCGTTGAATGTTTTGAACCCAGTGCTGAAATACAGGTCCCCGAATTTAAAGTACGTCCACGCGGCTGGTACGACGGCAAGTATGTTAAGTTTCCATTCTGGAGACGCCCGTCATTTGAGGGGATACACATTGTTCTGACGCTTAACGGCAGTACTGCCCGCTCTACCATTTCGCCTAAGCAATCTATGAGGTTGAAGAACAAAACTGCAGTGTTCAGAGTTAACTGCACTGGAGACTCGACCATTGTTGTAGGAAAGTAGTGGGGGGGCCCTTTGTCCGGGGTCGATGCCAGCTAAGTCGAATACCGCGTCGGGGATGCCGGTATGTTTGTGGCGGGAAGGCACAGGATCCCGTAGTTCCGGCAAAGAACGGGATGCCGATACGGGGTTGGATTACTTCGGGACGAGGTACTACGGCGGCGCACAGGGGAGATTTCTGACCGTAGATCCCGGTCCGTTTGCAATCGCTGATCCGCAAAGCTGGAATCGATATTCATACGTTCAAAACAATCCCCTTAAATTTATTGATCCTACTGGCAAGATGTTGGTTCTAAATGGAACTGATGCGGAGGATCTTGTTGACGAGCTAGAGTTAAAGACAGGCTATAAGCTAAAAAGAAATAAGAAAGGAAAAATCGAGATTGATTCTAGTGTAAAACGGCAAACAAAGGGAACCTCGAAGGAATTGGCGAATGAATTGAAAGAAGTAATTGATGATAAAAATACGATATCTATTGATGTCGGACATGATCAGGCAAATGTATTTTTCGACAACTACTCTACCCAAGAGCTCGATATGTCTGATTACAAAGCTGTAAATAATCAATATCCTAGCCTGGCATCTTCCCTGTTGGGCCATGTTCTTGAAGAATATCAAACAGCGGCTTCTTTGGGAGGTTTTACGTAAACTAATTTTGCCGCTGCGCATAAAGCTGCATTGGCGGTAGAGGGCAAGATAATGTCTGATTACACTCGACAAACTGAACAGCCTCGACAAAATCTTCCCGTGGTCAATTCTCATGTGCAATTCAATTACTCCTCAGTACTGTTTGATGTCCTAGTGAAATCAAAACCTCCTCAGTGGTCTATTGGGCCAATTATCAAATCACAACCTGCCACGAAGGGAAAACCATGAATAAACTGGGCGGTTTAGCAGTGATATTGGTGATTGTGCTCTGCATCTCTTCATATGGTGGAAACGATAATGATATTTGCTTTGAGGGAAAAATCGAAAAGATGGCTCCTCCCACATTCGCTAGTGGAGTAGTGCCAGCATATCGTCTTGTGCGCTACCAAGTTATTCGCGTTTTAAAGGGTACATATAGAGAAAGAGAAATTGTTGTTGATCACCTGGTGATGGATGTGGACGAGCTAGAGAAGTATCATCCCGGCGATATAGTATGCTTGTGTGTCGAAAAGGTACGGCAGCCACTGCAGAGATGGAATGCAAAAGGCATTCGCGATCCCGATGAAAGAGTGCAATGGTACTTTATTGATAAGGATCTACACAAAGGCAATTGTAAAGGGCCCAATATTGAAAAATAGCATGTGATAGATCGATTTGCTCAGCTCAAGATTAGCTCTTCGAACCGAGTATTGATCTTGATATGGGTATTCGGGGACAGGCTGCGCAATCGCCGAATCCATCTATGATGGGAAGCATATGAGTATGATTGATTCAGGCTCATGCTCATCAACAATTCTTTATTAACCTCCCGGTTTACCGGCAAAGAACGGGATGCCGAAACGGGGCTGGATTACTTCAGGGAGAGGTACCACTCGGGGCACAGGGAAGGTTCATGACGCCGGATTGGTCGTTCATGGTCCACGAGGGCGGCAAGCGCCGGGGGATAAGGCCTGGGGGCCCTATAAAAGCTTTAGAACGGCCTTTCAAAGCGCCTGTCGACGTGCTAACCTTTCGGGCGTTGCGCCGCAAATCCTCCGGCACTGGCTCGCAAGCCGGTTGGTTATGCGGGGGCCGATCTTCGGACGGTTCAGGAATTGGGAGGCTGGAAGAGCTTGAATATGGTTCGGCGATATGCGCACCTCAGCCAGGAGCACAAGCGCCAGGCCATAGAACCGCTTGCCAAGAATTCCCCTGCAGTTTTCACTAATGCAGGGGAATCGGCCAGCGCCCCAGAAACCCGTAACATCAAGGCTGTAAATAGTTTGGGCCGTTAGCTCAGTCGGCAGAGCATCTGCCTTTTAAGCAGAGGGTCGCTGGTTCGAGTCCAGCACGGCTCACCAACATCCCCCGGTTTTTCCCGCGCTAATTGGAAAGATTCTTCGGCGACTTCCGGTTGAGGATGTCGACCAGGGCCTTCGCCGCGGGTGGCATGCGCACCGCCCCCTTCAGGATGATGTCTTCGGCATCGAGCTTTTTGCCATAGAGGTTCTTGTTGGCCCCCCCGTCGGAGCGCAGGGTGGAGCCTTCGAGCGAGACGCCCGCAAACAGCCCACGCGAACGGGAGTAGCTGAGGATTTCGGCATTGAGCACGACATCGGTGGCGGCGCTCGCGGTGCGCCCCTTGGGGCCGGCGGCGGCCGCGGCATCGGCGCCCAGCTTGACCTTGCTCTTCAGCACGGACTTGGCCCCCCTGTCGTTCATGATCAGCAGCACGAAATCGGTGGCCTGTCCGCCCAGCTGGAAGCCGATATTCGCCCCCTCGAGCGCATACATGGCCGGGACCCCCCAGGGGCCGCGGTAGTCGGCGCCGCCGCGACAGATCATGGCGCCCCTGCCGTAGCTGCCGCCCAGGCCGATGGCGAATTTCTTCACCGAGGGGAAGACCACCACGCATTCGGCCTTGTCAAGAAGCTCGGCCGGAATGGCATCGGGCACATCGAGAATCTCCTTCATGACGATGCCGCATTGTTCCAGGCGCTCGCGCTCCTTGCTCTGCGCGGGCAGGAGGGGAACGGTGAACAGGAGCATGAGCACTGCCATCCATGATCGTTTCATTGGTGTTTCCTCCGGAAAAGATTCAGCGTTTCATTTTCGGAGCCATTATACGCGCCCGGCGGGCGAATGACAAAGAAGAGGACGGCCGGGTGTGCGCGCAGCGGGCACGACCGGGGAAAACAGGAGTAAGCAAGATTTTGGCGCTTCCCGACCTTGAAATGCGGTGGGAAACATGCCAAAATGTCTCGATTTTGGGTCGCGTCCCTATCGTCTAGTCGGCCTAGGACACCGCGCTTTCAATGCGGCAACACGGGTTCGAATCCCGTTGGGGACGCCAACCTCTTTTTTTTCCTTCATGGCGAGTAAGAAGCCCCGGTGCGCCGCAGGCTCGATCAGCGGGCCATTTCCCGCCTTGAGTCATCCTTTGCAAAAGGTTTATAATCGCCTGCGGGCATGGTGAGCCGCTGCTGTCGCTGGACGCCGCGGGCTCTGCCGCACGGAAGACTCCATCAAAGGAACAATCATTAGGAGATAATATTCATGAGACTTGACGGTAAAGTGGCACTGATCACGGGAGGTGCCAGGGGTATCGGCGCCGCGATTGCAAAACGGTTTGTGGACGACGGGGCCAAGATCGTCATCAGCGACATACAGGCCGACCTCCTCGACGAGGGGGTCAAGAACCTGAAGAGCGGCATGGCGATGGCTTGCCCGGGCGATGTCACCAAATGGGAAGATGTACAGAAGATGGTGGACGCCACGGTGAGCTTCGGCGGCAAGATCGACATCCTGGTCAACAACGCGGGGATCGATCCCGGCGGGAGCATCGTGGACATCGATATCGCGCTCTGGAAGAAGATCCTGGACGTCAACCTGAACGGCCCCTTCTACTGCATGCGGGCGGCCATCCCCCACATGATCAAGCAGGGCGGGGGATCGATCGTGAGTATCGCCTCGCTGGCGGGCGTGCGTTGCCTCCCCTCGATGCCGGCCTATTGCTCCTCGAAGGGGGGCCTGATGCAGCTGGCACGGCAGGCGGCTCTCGAATACGGGCCGAAGGGGATCCGGAGCAACATCGTGGCTCCCGGCGCCACCCGGACGGAAATGCTGGTCAACGCGATGGCGGGGCTGTCGAAGGTCATCCAGAAGGACGCCTTCGAGGTACTGACCGGGGACGTGCCGTTGCGCCGCGCCGCGACGCCGGATGAAATCACGGGAGCGGTCTCCTTCCTCGCGAGCGACGACGCCTCCTTCATTAACGGCGCGTTCCTGCTCGTAGACGGCGGCGCCGCCATCGTGGATGTCTCGGGCGCCGCCGTGGCCAAGGCCGGAGCGGGCTGGGGAGTGTAGGTTTTCGGGATTGCGGATCCACTGGATCCCGGAAAGGCAAGCCAAGGGGGGCGGGAATCGGATTCCCGCCCCCTTCGTGTTTCAGGAAGTCAGTTGCTCGCCACCATGGGGTGGCCAAGTTCCACCCACCGCAGCGAACCGCCGCTCAACACCTTGATCTTGTCGCGCTCGTAGCCGAGGATGTACAGTTCGTCGGCGATCATGGCGCTGCTGGCGTCGTCGGTGCAGTCGCAGTAGGTGACGACCAGCTTGTCCATCGGCAAGGCCATCAGCATCATCTGCCGCTCCATGGGGTCGCCGGTGGAATCGTAGTAGATGTTGATCGCGCCCTTGATGTGACCGGCCGTGTAGCTGCCGGCGTCCCGTACGTCCACCACGATGAAGTCCCCTCCGTCGTCGACCATCTTCTTCAACTCTTCCACCGAGATCCGGGGGATTTCCGGAAGCACCACGTTTTCCTCCGCCGCCGCGACCCCGATCGCGGGGAGAAGTAACAGCGTCATCATCAGGGTAGCCAAACCGTTTATCTTCATTTTTCCTCTCTTTGCGGTCGCTGCAAAATCTTGCAGAATTCGTTGGTATCGCCTTCGCTTTAAGTTTAACCGGCCCGCCGCTCGTGTCAATCTAATGCTTGTGTCTCCCGGCGGAATGACTTATAAGTAAATTGCTGCAAGCACAGTGCTCCGGTCTTGATAACCGCCGGGTTCCAGATTCGGGTGGCAGTCAAAAAAAAGATACTTTTGGGAGGATTACGATGAAGATCAAAGCAGCCGTAGTGCGCGAAAAGGGGGGACCGTTCCTCCTCGAAGAGATCGAGTTGGACGAACCGAGGGCCGACGAGATCCTGGTGCGCATCGTCAGTTCCGGACTCTGTCACACGGACCTGGTGGCGCGCATGCAGTACCTGCCCATACCGCTTCCCGGCGTATTCGGGCACGAGGGCGCGGGCGTCGTGGAAAAGGTGGGGTCCCAGGTGACCGCGGTGAAGCCGGGCGACCACGTGGCGACGAGCTACATGTCTTGCGGCGTTTGCCCCGCGTGCAAGACGGCCCGGCCGGCCTGGTGCGCCGAGTTCCGCCGCCTGAACTTCGGCGGGCGGCGTAACGACGGGACCGCGACCATGAAAAAGGGAACGGAGACCATTTACGGCTCCTTCTTCGGGCAGTCCACCTTCGCCACGCACGCCCTGGTGACCGAGCGCAACGTCGTCAAGGTGCGCCAGGACGTGCCGCTGGAGATTCTCAGCCCCATGGGTTGCGGCATCCAGACCGGCGCCGGCGGAGTCTTCAATTCGCTCAAGCCGGAACCCGGGTCGAACATCGTCATCTTCGGGATCGGCCCCGTGGGCATCAGCGCCATCATGGCGGCCGTGATCAACGGGTGCACGAGCATCATCGCGGTCGATATCCAGGAGGAACGCCTCAAGCTGGCCAAGGAGTTCGGCGCCACCGACGTCATCAATTCGTCCCAGGCGGACGCGGTGGAGGAAATCCGCAAGCTGACGGACGGGGGGGCGCAGTACACCCTGGAATGCACGGGAATCCCCGCCGTCTTCCGCCAGTCGGTCGACTGCCTCCGGATGGGAGGGGTCTGCGGGCTGATCGGGGTGGCCCCGGTCGGAATGGAGGCGAAGCTGGAGATGCAGACCATTCTCGACGGGCGCACGATCAAGGGGGTCGTCGAGGGGGACAGCGTCAGCGAACTCTTTATCCCGCAGCTGATCGAGTTTTACCGCCTCGGCCGTTTCCCCTTCGACCGGCTCCTGACCTTCTACCCGCTTGACAAGATCAACGAGGCGGTCGAGGACGCCGAAAAGGGAAGGGTGATGAAGGCGATCCTGAAACCCTAATCGTTCCCCTCGAACCGGAACAGGCTTTTCTGCACCACTTCGCCCCCGAGCGCCGCGCGCACGGGGGCGAAGCTTTTTCTGTGGACCGGCAGGGGGCCGAGGCGCCGGAGCGCCCCGAGGTGCTCGGGGGTCGGGTATCCCTTGTGGGAGGCGAACCCGTACCCCGGGTACACCCGGTCCATCTCCTCCATCTCGCTGTCGCGCGTGGTCTTGGCGATTACGCTGGCCGCGGCGATACTGAGCGAGAGCGCATCGCCGTGAATGATCCCCCGCTGGGGGCACCGGATGCCCGGGATGGTGCGCGCGTCCACCAGGACGAAATCGGGTGGGATCCCGAGTCCCTCGAGCGCCCGCCGCATGGCCAGGAGCCCCGCGCGATAGATGTTGAGCGCGTCGATCTCCCCCGGTTCGGCACGGCCGACACTCCAGCAGACGGCTTCCGACCGGATCCGGTCGGCCAGCGCGCCCCGGCGGCGCGGACCCTGGATCTTCTTCGAATCGTCGAGCCCCTCGAGCAGGTACCCCTCGGGAAGAATCACGGCCGCCGCCACCACCGGCCCGGCCAGCGGCGCCATCCCCGCTTCGTCCACCCCGGCGACGAGGCGGTAGCCCTCGAGCCGGAGTTCGGTCTCCAGGCGCCGCATCGCGTGCAACCGTTCGAGCTCCCTGGCTTTCGCCAGGGCACGCGCGCGGGCGCGTGTGGCCAGGCGTCGCGCCCCCGCCCTGGGGTCGCGCTCAAGCGCCGACAACACCCCGTCGAGCCCGGAGGGGTCGAGCCCCTCGAGCAGCGGGCCGATTTCACGCAGTGGCACTGTCGCCCATTCCCCGCGTCGTTTCATGCGTCCTCGCCGTCACGGGTTCCTGCGAGCGAGGGCGGCGGCCTTTCTCCGGGCTACCACCAGCGGCGCCGATTCCCGGTAAAACAGGCCGATGAAAAAGCAGACGCCGATACAGGCGGCACAGATGTACATGACCGCCGTGAGCCCGTACCTGTCGGCCACCATGCCGCACAGGATCGCGCCCAGCGTGGCTCCGAGCAACTCGCCCGTCAACTGGTTGGAACCGATGATGGTGGAAACGAAGCGCGGGTCGCCCGATTCGGCCGGGATGGTGGACTGCATCAGGGCGTTGACGCCCGTGCCGCCCCAGCCGACGAATGCAATGAACATGAGCAGCGGAACGCTGGCGGGGGCGGCGACCATGCCAAGGGGGGCGATTATGCCCATCAGCGCGGCGATCGAAACCAACGGCTTGCGACCGTACTTGTCGGATAAGCGCGGGATCAGCACTCCCCAGAGAATGGCTCCGACCCCGAAGCTGGACATCACCCAGCTCATCTGGGAGTCGGTGAGGCCTTTGACCTTCGTCAGGTAGCCGGGCCCGTAGGTGAGAACGCAGAAATACCAGCAGAGCAGAAAGAGTGTCCCGACAAGCGACAGGATCACGTTCCTGTTCTTGAAGAGTTCGAGATAGTTGATCTTCTCCCTGGGTTTTTCCGCTCCGGTTTCACCGGCGTTGACGGCCGTATCCGGATTCACCAGGAACTTCCAGATCAGGAAGGAAATGATGATCCCGGGAATGATGGTGACGACGAAGGCGGCTCTCCAGCCGATCGATTCGGCCAGGGCGACCTGGATGAGCGGGCCGAGCATCGACGATATCAACCCGACCGCCGAGACCTGCATCAGCCCCATGTTCATTCCCCTCCGGTGGGGAGACGACTGGGGGATGATGAAGCTCTGGGAAACGGGCATGACCGGCCCCTCGAACGCACCCATCAGCAGGCGCACCACCAGGAGCATGGCAAAGCCCGTCACCATGCCCGTAAGCATGGAACAGACCGAAAAGCAGAAGACCAGGGCCGCCAGCAGTTTCTTGCGCGACACCCGGGTATCGGCGATGTAGCTGCCGAACAGGCCGACGATGGACCAGGAAAACGAGAACACCGAAGTCGCCAGCCCAAGTTGGGTGTAGGTGATGCCCAGGTCCTCCATGACGAAGGTCTGCAGATTGGCGATGGCTAAACGGTCGAACATGACGAAGCCGAATGCCAGGGAGAGAATGATCACCATCCGGTTTTCATACCCCTTGCTCAATACTTGCTGCTGCACAGCATCACCTCGCTTTCATCCGTAAGAAATTGGTATGGCCGTCGGGCCAACAGGGTTTCGGCAATGGCTCGGCAAGATACTACTATAGATCCCGGGCATGGATGAAGCAATTTGCGGAGATCGGCGCGCCGGTGATGCCGCGGCCCGATCGGGCCTTCCCACCCGTATTCCGGACCGCTCTTACGGCACTCCCGCCGGCGTGGTATTCTTCATCGGCCGGCCGCGGGCGGAAGGAAATGACCGGGCGCATTTGAAACTCCCGGCGCCGCGGGGCATCTAAGGTTTCGTAGCGGATTGTGCGGCGGGCTATTTTCCAGCGGAGGAATCCATGAGAAGCGTGAAAATGATATTTCTGGCGCTCGCACTGCTTGCGGCGGCGGGGTGCAGCAGGAACATGACAGAAAGCGCGCAGGAAGCGCCGCCCGAGCCCGTGGAGGCACCGGCCCCGGTACCGGCTCCCGAACCGGCGCCCGTAGCCGAACCAGCCTCAGTGGCCGCACCCGAGCCCAGGGCGCCGCAACCCGCCGCGGTCGCTCCCGCCCCGCAGAAGGCGGCGGTCAGGGATGCGGCGCCCGCGCCGGAGGAACCGGCGGCGGTTCCGGCCGAGCCGGAGCCGGAGCCGCCGGCGCGGCTCCGGGAAGCGCCACCGCCCCCCAGGGCGCCCGAGATCCGGTACGCCGTGATCCCGGCGGGAACCCCGATCCACGTGAGGCTCCAGGATCCGCTCGATTCCTCGATCAACCTCTCCGGTGACGGCTTTCGCGCCATCCTCGACCAGGATATCCTCGTGGACGGGAAGGTGGCCGTCCCCCGGGGAAGCGTGCTGGACGGGAAGGTGTCGCACGTGCAGCGCTCGGGCCGGGTCCAGGGGCGCGCCGTCATGTCCCTGCAGCTGGTGAACTTGTCGACGGGCGACAACAAGGTCGCCCTGCAGACGGATATCCGGACCTTCGAAGCCAAGGCCAGCACCAAGAAGGACGCGACGAAAGTGGGGATCGGTGCGGGCCTCGGCGCCGTGATCGGAGCCATCGCCGGCGGCGGCAAGGGGGCGGCGATCGGGGCCGCGGCCGGTGCGGGAGCCGGCGGCGCCACCGTGATGGCCACCCGGGGCGAAGAGGTCAAGCTCGAGGTGGAACAGGCCGTGGACTTCGAACTCGAGCGGGAGGTGCGCATCGCCCTGCCGCGGTAGGCTCCCTGTCGGCGGCGGCCCGGATGAGCCGCCGCCGCACCGAGCGGCTCAGGCTGACTCGAGCACCTTGAGGTAGTGCGCTTCGTACATCGGGATGATGCGCGCGGCGCAGAAGCGCTCCAGCGCCTTCCGGCGGCCGTTTTGCGCCATCCGCTCGGCCAGCGTCTCCCGGGTGAGGATTTCCAGGGCGCGGCGCGCCATTCCGGGGATATCCCCGGGCTCCACCAGGAAACCCTCCTCGCCGTCCGTCACCACCTCCGGGAGCCCGCCCACCCGGCTGGCCACCACCGGGACGCCGCACGCCATCGCCTCGAGCGCCACCAGCCCGAAGGACTCCGTCAGGCTGGGGAGGAGCAACAGGTCGGACGTGCCGATCCACTGCCCGATGCTGTCCTGCTTCCCGAGAAAATGGACCTTCCGTTCCAGACCCGCCTCGCGCGCGGCCCATTCGGCCCGTCCCCGTTCGGGTCCGTCCCCGACCATCAGTAACTTCGCGGGAATCTCCCGTGCGACCTGTTCGAAAATCCTCACAACCTCCACCGGTCGCTTGACGGGACGGAAATTGGACACGTGGATCAGGAGCTTCTCCCCGCCGGGGGCGAAGTGGCTCCTCAGCGCCGGGAGCTCCGCGGGCGCGTACGCCGCGCAGTCCACGAAATTGGGGATGACCTCGATCTCCCGGTCAGCCCCGATCATGCCGTGGGTGGCATCGGCGAGGTAGGCGCTGACAGCCGTGACCCCGTCCGACTGCTCGATCGAAAAGCGGGTGATCGGCAGGTAGGAGCGGTCCGCCCCAACCAGGGTGATGTCGGTCCCGTGCAGGGTGGTCACGGTTCTCAGCCTGCGCGGGAGGAGCATGGCCCGGGCCAGGTAGGCGCTGACGGAGTGGGGGATGGCGTAATGGCAGTGCAGCAGGTCCAAGTTGTGGCCGGCGGCGACCTCGGCCATCTTGGCGGCCAGCGCCAAGGCATAGGGGGCATGGTCGAACAACGGGTAGGTGGTCACCGCCACCTCGTGAAACTGGATATTGGCCCGCGCGGCATTGAGGCGCTGGGGAAGGGCATAGCTGATGAAATGGATGTCGTGCCCGCGGTCGGCCAGGCCCTGGCCGAGCTCGGTCGCGACGATGCCGCTTCCGCCGTAGGTGGGGTAGCAGGTGATGCCGATCTTCACGCGTCCTCTCCTTGCCGCGCCCGCGGCCACGGCTCACCGGTCTATATAGCACAAAGCGGTAGGCGCGGACAGCTCGTGGTACCGATGGACGGCGGGCAGAACGATTGACAAGGTTTTCGGCTCGGGGCATACTGCCGTGGAGGCCCGATCCGCCGGATGTTCCGGCGGGGGAAGAGCAACACAGGCCGGCCTGGGGGGCCCCCCCAAGCCCAGCTATAGCAAACGCCCGATTATGACCGAACCCAGAACCCCTCATCGCGTCGGTAGCAACCGAAAGAAAAACCCGGTCCCCCTGTCCAGTCTGCGGGCGTCCGATGTCCTGAAAATGGTGCTGGAGGACCCGCGGCGGCTGGAGGAAATCGCCGGGATGCTCGAGGACCGCGACCGGGCCGTCCGGGACCGGGCGGCGGCGGTGCTGGGGCAGCTGGCCGACCGGCATCCCGAAAGGCTCCGGCACCTGATCGCCCGCCTCGCCCCCTCGCTCGAGGACGACTCTGCCTACGTGCGCTGGCACCTTGTCTACATCCTGGGAAGCCTGGGCTCCCGCTTCGACCTCGACACCGCCGATCTCATCGGCAGTTTGGCGGCGCGCCTCGACGATCCCAACCGCGTCGTACGCGTCACCGCGGTCAGGTCCCTGGCGCGCGTAGCCGGCAGCCGGCCGGGGGCGGTCGAGGCGTTTTTCGCCGGGCAGAAGAGAGAGATCCCCTCGGCCGTGGCGCGCTTCATCCGCGGCGCGCGCCGGGGCCGGTCCCGGAAGGACGGGCAATGATCACTTTCACCGCGCCGGAACCGGACAAACCGGGATCGATGGACAGTTGCGGCCGGGCGTACGGGGCCCGGGACGCGAGAGGTTGAGGGGCGCCTTGTTGGAAGAGCGGGACCGGATGACGCTGGCCGATGTGCGGGTGTTCGCACGCATCGGGGTGACCGGGGAGGAACGGTCCGCCGCGCAGGAATGCCGGGTGGATCTGGACCTGTACGGCAGCCTCCGTGCCGCGGCCGACAGGGACGATCTCGAGCGCTCCATCGACTACTGCCGAATCCTGGACTGCCTCGAGGAGACGGCGGCGGAACGGGAATACCGGCTGGTGGAAACCCTCGCCTGCGCTCTCGTCCGCGGGGTTCTCCGGGATTTCCCCGTATTCCGGGCCCGTGTCAGGCTGAGAAAACGGCCGGCCGCGCTCGCGGGGCGGCTTGGATTCGTCGAGGTGGAGGTGGAGGAGCGACGCAGGGACGGGAGGAGTGCATGAACCCGCAGGCGGACGCCGAACCGGGACTGGTCGCCTCGGGAATCGAACGGGTGGTGGCCTGGGCCCAGCAATACTCGCTTTTCATCTACCCTTTCGTCACCGCCTGCTGCGGCATGGAATACATGTCCACCGCCAGCGGACACTACGACATGGACCGGTTCGGCGCGGGCCTGCCCCGTTTTTCCCCGAGGCAGGCGGACGTGCTGCTGGTGGTCGGCACCATCAGCCACAAGATCGCCCCCGTGCTGCGGCGCGTATACGACCAGATGTGCGAACCCAAGTGGGTGATCGCCTTCGGCGCCTGTACCTGCACGGGGGGGTTCTACGACAGCTACGCCACCGTCCAGGGGATCGACACCATCCTCCCCGTCGACGTCTATATCCCGGGTTGCCCTCCCCGACCCGAAGCGGTCCTGGAAGGGCTTATGAAACTTCAGACCAAGATCGGCCGCCAGCGGCCCGTCATCCTCAGGTAAACCCATGTCCCCTTCCTCCGGCGGCGGCGAAACGCGCAGCATGCGGCTGAACATCGGCCCGTCCCACCCGTCCATGCACGGGGTCATCCGCCTGATCACCGAACTGAAAGGGGAGACCGTCACCCGGGTGGAGGCTGAAATCGGCTATCTTCACCGCGCCTTTGAAAAGAAGTGCGAGGATTCCAGCTGGACCCAGGTGATCCCCTACACCGACCGCCTGAACTACGTGTCGCCGCTGATCAACAATTTCGGCTACTGCGCCGCCGTAGAGAAGCTGATGGGGATCGAAGCGCCCGAGCGCGCCCAGTACATCCGAGTTCTCATGAGCGAGATCTCGCGCATCACCGACCATCTCACCTGCGTCGGCGCCGCGGCCATGGAACTGGGCGCCATGACCGCCTTTCTCTACCTGATGAAGGCGCGCGAATACCTCTACGATGTCGTGGAGAGGGTCACGGGCGCCCGCCTGACGGTGTCCTACGGCAGGATCGGCGGCGTCAAGGCGGACCTTCCCGAGGGGCTGGAGGAAGACCTCCCGCGGATCCTGGACGCCGTCGCCCGGGAGATCGGGGAAGTGGACCGGCTCCTGACGCGCAACCGGATCTTCGTCGACCGGGTGCGGGACGTGGGCGTGCTCTCCCGACAGGACGCCCTGAGCTACTCGGTCACCGGTCCCGTGGGGCGCGCATCGGGGGTCGATTACGACGTGCGCCGCGATTTCCCCTATTTCGTCTACGACCGGGTCGACTTCGAGGTGCCGCTGGGGGAGCGGGGGGACACCTACGACCGCTACCTCGTGCGCCTGGAGGAGATGCGCCAGAGCATGCGCATCATCCGGCAGTGCCTCGACCATCTGCCCACCGGCCCGGTCCGGGCCGGCGCGCCCGGGGGAGTCATCGAATCGTTCGACCTGGTGGACCGGGCAAAGCTGGGGAGCACGGAGGGGCTCGCCGGCGTCGAGTGCACGGTGCCGCCGACCCTGGACGGGTCGGAGCGCCCCTTTTACGAACGGATCCTCGCCCGCGACAAGCGGGCGGCGCTTCCGGCCAAGGCCGACACCTATGCCAACATCGAGGGCCTGATAAACCATTTTATGCTCGTCATGGACGGGCACGGGGTACGTCCCCCGGCCGGGGAGTCCTACTTCGCGGTGGAGGGAGCCAACGGGGAGCTCGGTTTTTTCATCGTCAGCGACGGAACGGACCGGCCCTGCAGGGTGCGGGTCCGCCCCCCCTGCTTTTTCGCCATGGCCGCCCTGCACAAAATGCTGGAAGGAGGGATGGTGGCGGACATCGTCGCCACTTTCGGTTCCATCAACATGATCGCGGGGGAACTGGACCGCTGACGCCCCTTCACACACGGGAACGGTACTGATGATAGCGCTCAAATCGAAACGTGAAATCGAAATCATGCGCGACTGCGGACGCATCGTCGCGGAGGTGCTCGCCGAGGTCGGGCAAAAATGCCGGGCGGGCGTCACCACGCTCGAGCTCGACCGCGCGGCGGCGGCGGCGACCGCGAAGAAGGGGGCGGTTGCCGCCTTCAAGGGATACCGGGGGTACCCCGCTTCCCTCTGCACCTCGGTCAACCATCAGGTGGTGCACGGCATCCCCGGTGACTACGTGGTGAAGGAGGGGGATATCGTTTCGATCGACTTCGGCGTACTGTACCGGGGATATTACGGCGACAGCGCCATCACCGTCGGCATTCCCCCCGTCGCCGCGGACACCGCCCGGCTGCTCGAGGTGACGGAGCAGTGCCTCTACCGGGGCATTGCGGAGATGCTGCCGGGCAATCATCTCTCCGACATCGGCCGCGCTATCCAGACGCACGCGGAGTCGGCCGGTTTCAGCCTGGTCAGGGAGTTCGGGGGCCACGGGATCGGCCGCAAAATGCACGAGGACCCGATGGTGCTGAACTACGTCACGGGCGGACGGGGAATCCGGCTCAAGACGGGGCTGGTGCTGGCCGTCGAGCCGATGGTGAACCAGGGGGGGAAGGAGGTCGAAATCCTCGCCGACGGCTGGACGGTAGTGACCTGCGACCGCAGCCCATCCGCCCATTTCGAACACACGATCGCCGTTACCGACAACGGCCCCGAAATCCTCACGCAGACGGCCGGGTGAAACGGATGCTTGAACGGATACTCCCCCACATGCGGTGCCCGCGTTGCGGCGCCGATCGGCTTGAACCCACGCCCGCAGGACTCCGCTGCCCCGCCTGTGGCGCCGCCTATGCCTCCAGGGAGGGGATCCTGGACATGATCGGGGATGATCCGGGAGAGGTGATCACCCCGTTCCAGCGGCTCATGCAGTCCCCGGCGATCGTTTCGATCTATGAGAATTCCTGGCGGCAGCTGGGCTATTACCTGGCCAGCTCCCGCTCGTTCGCCCGGGAAATGGAGACCGTGCTCGAGTTCGGAAAAGGGGAAAAAGAGGGGCCGGCGCTCGATTTGGCCTGCGGTCCGGGGGTCTTCACGCGCCCCCTGGCGCGCCGGTCGAAAGGGTTCGTCGTCGGGCTCGACCTGTCCTTCCCAATGCTCCGGCAGGCCGCCCGGCGGATCAGGGCGGAGGGGATCGGCAATATCCAGCTGATCCGCGCTTCGGCCTTCGCTCTCCCCTTCTCGGACGCCGTCTTCCCCCACGTGAACTGCTGCGGCGCCCTGCACCTGTTCGACCGGCCGGAAAAGGCCTTAGCCGAGATCGCGCGCGTGATCGGACCGGGAGGCGGATTCACGGTGCAGACGACGATTCGGCCCGGGCGATCGGCGGGACTGGCCTACATCCTGGAACGCTTCATCCGCTTCGGCTTCTTCAACGAACCTGAACTGCATCGCCTGCTCGGATCCCACGGCTTCGCCGTCGAGCGGGACGAGCGGCACCGCATCAGCTACACCTTCCTCGCCAGGCGGCTCCCGCCCGAAAACATGGTGGCTGTATAAATTGTAGATACGGCTTTTAGCCCTTTCTTGAAGACCATTTGCAGAGTTCGTGCTATGATGGGCGGGCGTAACCAGGGAGGGCCGTCCTAGATGTCCGCGCGAAAACTCAAGGAAGAGACCGAGTTTTTTTACGCCTACCTGCGCCAGAATGGACTGAAAAAGACCTACCAGAAAGACCTGATTCTCGAGACCTTCCTCAACACCGAGGGGCACCTGAGCGTCGAGGATATCTACGCCCTGATCAAGAAGCGGGACCGCAAGGTCGGAGTGGTCACCGTTTTTCGCACGCTCAAATCGCTCGTCGCCTGCGGCATCGCCCGGGAGATCACGCTGGGCGACGGACTGACCCGGTTCGAGCACCACTACCGCCACCCGTTCCACCACCATATCATCTGCACCGAGTGCCACCGCATCATCGAGTTCGTCTGCCCCGAACTCGAGCGGATCCAGGGGGAGATCCTCCGGAAATACAATTTCCAACCGGTCGACCACCAGTTCCAGTCCTACGGCTTGTGCGAGGATTGCCGCGAGCGGCGCACTCCCGTAAAGCGGCCCCAGCACGACACCGACAAGATCTTCGCCCGCGACGCCGTCAGGATGGCGCTCGAGGTGGCTGCGCATTTCCTTGAGTTCTACCGGTCGGCCGAGAGGCGGAACCAGGACCCGGAAGGAAAGAGGGTGTGGGCCTGCATGGCGGAGGAGGAGGAGCGCCAGATCGCCGGGCTCATCGACAGGCTCGATGAAATCATCCGCCAGGAGAAGGACCTGGAAAGCGCCCCGGTGTTCCTGCACCTGGAGCCCCGGCGCCTCGAGTCGCTCCTCCCCGACCTCGCGGACTACGAACGGGACGGGGAATTCCGGATGGATGCCCGGGCATCGCTCAGTCTCGCGCAGACGCTGGGCCGTGCTTCGGCCGAATTTTTCCGCGCCTTCGCGGAGCAGTTCGGCGACACCCAGGGAAAGCGGATCATGCTGGCCTTCGCCGGGTGGGAGGAATCCCATGTGGACGCCGTCCGCCAGGCGCTGGAACAGAACAGGGGCGGGCCCGGCAAAGCCGAGGCCGGCCGCCAGTAGGGGGGGATATGGATCGGCAGAAACCGCTCGGCATCTGGGAGAGGATGTACCTGGGGGAAGCGGCGCGCGGGCTGGCGCTGACCGCCCGTCATTTCCTCGTCAATTTCCCGCGCCACGTCGCCCGCGGCATCGGGATCGGGGTGGGGAAGGGGAACACGGTCACCATAGAATACCCCGAGGAGCGGCGCCCCTTTCCCCGCAGGCTGCGCACACGCCACCGGCTCATGCGGCGCTCCGACGGATCGCCCCGGTGCGTGGCCTGCATGATGTGCGCAACCATCTGCCCGGCCCGTTGCATCCATATCAGGGCCGGGGAACACCCCGACCCCAACATCGAAAAAAGGCCGCTCGAGTTCGACATCGACCTGGGGGTGTGTGTTTTTTGCGGGTTCTGCGTGGAGGCGTGCCCCGAGGACGCCATCCGGATGGACACCGGGGTGGTGGAGTTGTCGACCTACACCCGGGAAGGGATGATCTATCGCATGGATCAGCTGCTCGCCTGACCCCGCCCGGCGTTTTTCACCCCGCGCACCGCTTCCCGCATCCGGCGCACGTCCAGGTTCTTCCTGGCCGCCACCAGCTCCGCGGCGACGCTGGCGGCGATCTCCTCCGGCGTTTCCGAATCGATGTCGAAGCCCGCCGGGATGCACACCCGTTCCAATTCCCGCGGATCCACCCCCTCGCGCCGCATGGCGTCGAAGAGGATGTTCGTCTTTGCCAGGCTGCCCAGCATCCCGATATAACGGGCCGAAGCCCCGGAGGCGAAACGGAGACAGGCGCGGTCGGTCTTCGGCCGCTGGGTCGCGATGAAGAAATAGGAGGCCGCGGGCACCGCGAGAGCGGACAGGTCCGCCTCCCAATCCTGGACGAGCCGGACCACCGCGCCGGGAAAGCGCTCCGCGCGCGCGTATTCCGCGCGGTCGTCCAGCACCGTGATTCGGAACCCGAGCGGAGCGGCGGCCGCAGCCACGGCGCCTGCCACGTGTCCCGCCCCGAAAATGAATAGGGCGGGATCGGGGAGAACGGCTTCCAGGTAGATCTGCATCGAACCTCCGCACACGAGCGCACGCTCGTCATGATCGATACCGGATAGATCGAACGTCATCAGGCGCGACTTTCCACTCTCGATGAGACGGGCGGCCTCCCGGCAGACTTCCTCCTCGACGAGCCCGCCCCCCACGCTCCCGATGCGCTCCCCGCCCTCGATCCAGATCATCTTGGCCGCGTCCTTGCGCGGGCTCGCTCCCTGGTGGGCGATCACGATGGCCAGAACCGAACGCCGTCCCTCGGCGCGCAGTGCCGCACTTTTCCCGAACAGATCCTCGCGCATTTCATGAAGGTATCACACGCCGTGCGCGGGCCCAAGACGCGATCGGGGCATTGACTGCGGCCTTCGCCCCAATGTACTATCAACCCTTTGCCATCCCATGGCTTATGGGGTCGCGGCCCGATCGGGACCCTGCAGCCACTTCGACGCCACAGGGGGAGTCTTGAGCGATCCAGCAAACACGTTCGATGTTGCCGTCCTGGGAAGCGGGCCTGGAGGGTACGTGGCCGCGATCAGGGGGAGCCAGCTGGGGCTGCGTGTTGCCCTCGTCGAGCCCTATGCCCGTTTCGGCGGCACTTGCCTGCACCAGGGGTGTGTCCCCACCAAGGCGCTGGCGGAGGCCGCCCGCCTCTACCGGCAGGCCTTGAAGGGAAAGGAATACGGCGTCCTCTGCGCCGACCTCCGGTTCGACCTCGCCCTGGCACGGGCGCGCAAGGAGCGCCTGGTCAAGAAACTCTCCGCGGGGATCGAGTTTTTGCTGAAAAAAAACCGGGTCGATACGATCCGGGGGAGCGGCAGGCTGGGGGCCCCGGGGGTGGTGGAGGTACGGGGCGAGGAGGGGATGAGGGAGATCCGCGCCCGCCATATCGTCATCGCCACGGGGTCCGAGAACAAGAACCTTCCCGGCCTCGAGCCGGACGGCCGGAATATCATCTCCCACAAGGAGATCCTCGAACTGGACCGGGTGCCGGGGAGCCTCCTCGTCGTCGGGGCGGGCTCTATCGGCATCGAGTTCGCCTCCATCCTCTCCCTTTTCGGATCCCGGGTCACGGTGGTTGAAATGTTGCCGCGCATCCTTCCGCTCGAGGACCCGGAGATCTCCAGGGAGTTGCAGAAGATCCTCACCAGGCAGGGGATCCGTTTCCTGACCGGCGCCCGGGTCGAACGGCTCGAGGCGTGGGAGGAAGGGGTCCATGCGGAGATCGTCGATGCGGAAGGGAAGCAGGAGAAGATCGAAGTGGACAAGGCGTTGATCGCCGTGGGACGATCGCCCTCGACCCGGGACCTTGGACTCGAACAGGCGGGTGTGGAGACCAAAGAAGGGTTTATCCCGGTCGACGGTGACATGCGGACCAATGTCGCGGGGATCTA
Organism: Acidobacteriota bacterium; assembly: GCA_012719455.1. Taxonomy (GTDB): domain Bacteria; phylum Acidobacteriota; class UBA6911; order UBA6911; family UBA6911; genus UBA6911. The sequence continues at coordinate 20,441 of JAAYAJ010000019.1, forward strand.
CGCCATCGGCGACGTCGTGCCGACTCCGGCTCTGGCGCACCTGGCGTCGCACGAAGGGATGGCCGCAGTGGAAGCCATCGCCCGCGGTCGGGCGACTCCCATCAACTACGACCTGGTTCCCGCCTGCACCTTCTGCCACCCCAAGGTAGCCAGCGTGGGGCTCACTGAACCGGAGGCGGCTCGGCGGGGGTTCGACGTGGTCGTGGGCCGCTTCCCGTTCGCCGCGGTGAGCCTGGCGACCATCCTGGGCGAAAACTCCGGCTTCGTCAAAATCGTCAGTGAAAAAGGGAACGGGCGGATCCTCGGAGTGCACATGATCGGCCCGCACGTCACCGAACTGATATCTGAGGGGACCGCCATTATCGGCCTGAGGGGGAGTGCGGCCGACGTTTCCGCCCTGATCCACCCACACCCCACCCTTTCCGAGGGACTGATGGAGGCGGCCCGGGCGCTGTATGCCGGGGCCGCCATCCATATCTGAGCGGCTTATGCATCCGGTCGAATGCCTAGCCGTCTGGCTGGGGCGATTGCCGTTTTCCGAAGCCCTGGAGCTGCAGATGCGGATCTGCGGGCTCAAGAAACAGGGCGAAGGTCCCGACGTGCTCCTGCTGGTGGAGCACCCCCCCACGATCACCCTGGGCCGAAACGGCGGGCGCGAGCACCTGCTCGTGGACGAGGAGACGCTCGGGCGCAGGGGGATCGAAATGCACCACGTCGATCGCGGCGGGGCGATCACCTACCACGGTCCGGGGCAGCTGGTCGGCTACCCGCTCCTGATGCTGGGAAAGGGGGAGCGCAATGTGCGGGGCTACATGCGCAACCTGGAGCAATCGCTCATCGACCTGGTCGCCGCCTACGGGGTAGCCGCGGGACGGGAGGAGGGCTACACGGGAGTCTGGACCCCCGGCGGCAAGGTTGCGGCCATGGGTGTCCACATCAGCCGATGGGTGACACGCCACGGCTTCGCGCTGAACATCAACACCGACCTCACCTACTACGACCTGATCGTCCCGTGCGGGATCATCGGGAAGAGCGTCACTTCCCTGTGCGCGCTGCTGGGCCGTCCGCTGGACCTGGAGGAGGTGGCCGACCGGTACCTGCCCTGTTTCGGCGCGGTGTTCGGGCGCACCATGACCGCGGTCGACCGGGGTTTTCTTGAAAGTATATTTGGAGGGTCCCCCGGGGTTCAGTCGGAAATGTAGCGACCGGTGTGGATGTAATTCATCACGATGGCGGTCCCGAGCGAGGCCAGGGAGGCCAGGTTGTGACTTTCCCTCCCGGGAACCTGGACGAGTTGGAGATCGCTGCAGCAGCGGGCTAACCAGCCGATGACGGGGGCCACCACCCGGTCGCGCGCCCCGGTCCAGCGCGAAATCGTCTCCAGCAGGAAGCCCCGGTTCTTGTGGATCAGTTCGCTGGCCGGAATCGCCCGCTTGTATCCGTTGGTGGGCGAAGAGAAGATCCTGTGCAGTTCCTCGTCGTACACCCCCAGCGCCTTGGCCTTGAAGCGGGCGAGCGCGCGCCCGTAATACTCGATCAGGGTGTAGGTTTTCGAATCATACGGGGAGTCGAGGTAGCCGGCGCCGACGACGGGTTTTTTCCGGGCGATCCTCTTCATGGTCCTGTCCATGTATTCGAGCTTTCTAATGGCGGGCCAACGGCCGTAGACCTTCCTCCAGTTCGAACGGGGGGTCAACCAGACCGAAAAGGTTTCCGCGAAATCTTCGTCGGGGTGGGCCTGGGCGTAATATTTCGGATTGTTCAAGCTTTTTACGTAGGATTTGCTGTATGGATTAAACTTATACTTGAAGTTTATGGGGTATTTAGCGTTAAAATCACCAAATATTTCCTCCCACTCGGGGTCCTGGTACAATCGGTAGGCGTAGTTGACGGCGTGTCCCGCCTCGTGCCGGAGCAGGAGGAGAAGGTCCTTCCTGTCGTAGCGCATGTACCCCATCTCCTGCTCAATGCGCAACAGGCGCCGGTCGGCGAGATAGAAGGGGATACCGATGATGGGCACCCGGTCGGGGCACCCCCACTCGTCCCCGGCGCAAGAGAAGTAATAGGGGGGCTTGAAGCGAAAGCCCTTGCGATCCATTTCATCGTAAAGCTTCTGGATACAACGATATAAAAGAGTTTCCTCCAGGCGCAATTCGAGGTCGCACACCCGCGTGTTGAGCAGGGCGTACCTTTCCGTCTCCCAGTTGTGCTTGAATGCAAGCGCCGTCGCCATCAGGCCCGCCATCCTTGTTAATCCAGATTATATGCGACCGGGGTGCGGGGGACTAGCGAATTGTGACAAAACTTGCATTACTGTATGTTACTGAAATATTTGAACTTGTTCTGCAGAGCTAGGGAGACGGCGACGGCGGGGAGATCCGGATTTCGGAAGCGACTCCGTCCAGGTCGACACCGCTTTTCTTCACTTTTTTCAGTTCCATTTCGACCTGGATCGCGGAAAACTGCTCCAGGCTTTCGAATTCAACCGGCTTTCCGTCCATCGTGATCTTGGCCGCGGAGGCGTCAAGAAGATACTTTTTCTTATCAGCGATACTGGAGACCAGGATCAGTTTTTCCGAGCTGGAAATGGAAAGGAGGCGATAGGCGCCGGCTTCCAGCGCCGGCGCCCGGACCACGAGCCCTGCCGAACCCTGCGCCAGCAGCAGGACAAAAAGGATCCGCGCCCATGATCTCCCGATTTTTCGCATTCCGACTCTCCTTGCGGCTGTATAGTATTATAGCCGAAAGCAGATTGACGATCGCCTTTTTTATGGAGCGAGAACCATGGAGACCGCCGCCCGCCGCCTGGTTGTTTTATTGGTGCTGATGATTCTTTCCTGCGGCACCGCCCCGGGCCGGACCTTTCTGGTTTTCCCCTTCGATGAATCGTTTGCCGGGGACGCCCTCGATTGGGTGGGAGAAGGGATCGCCCAATCCCTCTCCGATCAGCTCGAGGAGATGGGCGTCGGCGTCATCGGCCGCGCCGCGCGCCTGGAACTGGTGGAAAGCAACGACCTCCCCCCATCGGCGCGTTTGAGCCGGGGGACCATGATCCGGGTGGCGCAGGCCTCCGGGGCCGACGTCCTGGTCTTCGGCCGCTGCGGTGGGGCGGAAGAGGGTCTCGAGATCTCGCTGCGCACCCTCGATGTGGCGTCGCTCCGGCTCGGCGGGGAGATCGCGGCCGCAGGTCCCCTGGCGGCGCTGCCGCAGCTCGAAAACGAGTTGGTCTGGAGAATGCTCCTGCACACCGGGCTTGACGGCGGCATCCCGCGGGAAAGGGTCGCAGCCCTGACCCGAAAGATCCCCAATCCCGCCTGGGCCAGTTACATCCGAAGTTTTTCAGCCCCGAGCGAAAAGGAACAGATGCGGCTCCTCTCGGCGGCCCTTGCGGACGGCGCCCCTTTTCCGGCGGCTCATTTTTACCTGGGGCGCCTCCACTATCAAAACCGGCAGTGGCCCCAAGCCGTTTCCCACCTGCTGCATGCGACCGGAACCGGATTGTCCCAATGGCAGCGGGACTTCTGGCTGGGCAACAGCCTCATGCAGTCGGGGCGCTTCCTGGAGGCGATCCGCGCCCTGTCGCCGGCGGCCTTCCTGCGGCAGCACCCGCCGGCGCTCAACAATTTCGGCGTCACCTGTCTCCGGATCGGGGAAGACACCGCCGCCTCCTACGCCTTCGCCTTCGCCCATGCCCGTGCCCCGCACGACCCGACCATCGCCGGCAACCTGGCCCTGACGCGCAGCCTGCGGGGGGATTCCCGCACCGCGCTCGCGGAGCTCGAGAAGACGATCCCAACCTACCCGGAAAGCGGCATGCTCCACTTCATCCGGGGCTTCCTGTTGCGCGCCAACGGGGACGCCGGCCGGGCGGCCGACGCCTTCGACAGGGCGAAGAACCTGGGCGTTTCCCTGGAAAAACTGGAATCGCCCGACCCGCGCAGTTGGAGCCGCCCGCTGCTGCAGGAGCAGCCGTCCGGCGGCGGCTGGGGAGCGGCAAAATAAGATCGCCCGGCATCTTGACAACCACCGCGCGCACCCATAAGATAGCGAATCTGAAATGCCGAAGTGGCGGAATTGGCAGACGCGCTAGGTTCAGGGTCTAGTGGGCTTAAGCTCGTGGGGGTTCGACTCCCCCCTTCGGCACCATCCCTTGTCTATCATCCATAAACCTCAACCGGCACCGGGATGAAGGAGAGCACCAGGATCGCCAGGACGACCAGGGCGAGCCAGTGCCGGGCGGCGCCCAGGGGTTCGCCGTCGTCGAGCGTCGCCGGGTGGTAAAAGCGCACCCGGAGCCCGATCACGAGCAGCATCGCGGCGAAGAGGAGATAGGAGGGAGTGGGCCAGCCGGCGAGCCCCACCCCCGCCAGGGCGCCCAGGGCTGCGATCGAAAGGCTTTTCTGCCGCTTGCGGCCCAGGATGGCATAGGCGATGTGCCCTCCGTCGAGTTGCCAGATGGGCAGGAGATTCAAGCTGGTGACCAGGAGCCCGATCCAGGCCGCCATCACCACCGGGTGCGCCAGGAGATCCTGGCGTGCAGGCGCGTACCCCACGAGCAGCATCCCCGCCAGCCGGAACAGGAGCGGTTCGCCGAAACTCAGCCCCCCGCCGTCCAGCGCCCCCTTGGGTACCAGGGTGGACAGGCGGAAGCCGACGGCCATAACCGGCAGCGTGACCGCAAAGCCCGCGAGCGGACCGGCGATCCCGATGTCGAACAGCGCCCGCAAGCCCCGAAACGGGGATCGGATCCGGATGAAGGCGCCCAGGGTGCCGGTCAGGGGGAAGGGGGCGGGAATGAACCACGGGGGGCTGGCCTGCATCCGGTAGTAGCGGCAGGCGAGAAAATGGCCGAATTCGTGGGCAAGCAGGATGGCAAGGAGCGACAGGGAGAAGGGAAGCCCCAGCAGGAGGATCCCGGGGCGGGAGAGCGCGAGGCGGAGGAGGAAAAAGAGCTCCGGGCCACCCAGGGCATAGAAGAGGCCGGCGAGAGTGGTGGTGATGAATGTGACCCCCAGCAGTGCCCAGAAGGCGCCCCATTGCCGCCGGGTAGGCCCCGGATTTTCGTGGATTCCCGGAAGAATGGAGGTCACAATCGGGCTTTCTGGCAACTGCGGAGCGAGGCTCTACCCTTCGGCGTCGGGCGCGATCTTTTCGGCGCGGATCTCCTTGCCCGGCTTGAATCGGATGGTCTTTCCAGGGGGAATGGCCACTTCCTCCCCAGTGCGTGGATTGCGTCCGACGCCGCTTTTCCTGGGCTTTACGATAAAGACCCCAAACCCGCGCAGTTCAATTCTTTCGCCGCGCTTCAGCGCGTTCTTGAGCGAATTGAACACAGATTCCACCGCAATTTCCGCCTTGACCTTGGTGATATTCAGCTGCTCCGCGACGCGGTTTACGATGTCCTGCTTTATCACGCTGAACCTCCCATAAATTGGTGAGAGCATTTTACTTGTGGTCAAAAACGCTGTCAAGCCATTTCTATTTACATGATTTTGCGCGGATGATAGACTCGCTACCTTTCAAGGAGTCCGCGCAGATGGTTCTACCCGATCACTGGATCCGCTCAATGGCCAAGACCAAACGCATGATTTCCCCCTATGCCGAGCAGGGGCGCCGCAAGGGCAGGATTTCCTACGGCGCTTCCTCCTACGGGTACGATTTCAGGCTCGCCGACGAATACAAGATCCCCGATTTCGGTGGAATGAAAATCTCCGACCCGAAAAAAATGGACCGGCTCCCCTTCGAAGATTTCAAGGGGCGCTCGTGCGTCATCCCCCCGAACTCGTTCGTCCTGGGGCGGTCGCTGGAATATTTCCGCATCCCGCGCGACATCCTCGTTTTGTGCCAAGGCAAATCCACCTACGCGCGCTGTGGCGTCATCGTCAACGTCACCCCGCTGGAACCGGAATGGGAGGGGTATATCACAGTGTCGCTGGTCAATGCCTCCCCCGTACCGGCCCGGGTCTATTCGGGGGAGGGGATCGCCCAGTGCGTGTTCCTGCGCGCCGAGAGCGACTGCACGGTCTCCTACGCCGACCGCAAGGGGAAATATCAGGCGCAGCAGCAGATCCGCCTTGCCCGGGTCTAGGGGGACGGGATGGCCGCACCGCGAAACCTAACGATACCGGCGGGACTGCTCCTGGCGCTGGCGCTTTGCGCGCCGATTGCCGGCTGCGGCTACCGCATTGCAGGCTCCATGGGGCGCCTGCCGGGGGGGGCGCAGTCGCTGGGAATCCCCACCCTGCGCAACCTGACCAATCAGCACGGGATAGAGCAGACACTGACCGCAGCGCTGCTCGAGGAGTTTTCGCTCCGGACGCCGGGGCGGGTCGATTCACGCCCGACAGGGACGGACGCCGTGCTGATGGGGGAGATCGTCGAGATCACCTCCACCCCGGTCACGTTCGGAACCGAACAGGCCGGCTCGCGCACCTTCGGCACCTCCTTCGTAATCACGGTCCGGTCGAACTTGAGGCTGGTGCGCCCGGACGATTCCGCCGTGCTCTGGCAAAGCACCGACCTGGTCTTCCGGGAGCGATACGCGCTCAACGCCAGCATCGCCGACTTCTTCTCGGAGGAGAATCCAGCCCTCAAGCGGCTCGCGCGCGCCTTCGCCGCGAGCGTCGCCGGCGCCGTCCTGGAAAGGGCAAGCCCATGATCATCAAGAACCTGGAAGCCCTGGAGGCCGACCTCCGCGCCCGGTTGAGGCCGGTGTACCTCCTGATGGGGCCGGAAGAACTCCTCTGCCGCGAGGCGTTCGAGATGCTCCGGGAAAAAGTGCTGACCCCGGGGTCCGCCGATTTCGACCTTTCGGAGTTCGAGGGGGGCGCCGCCACGGCGAGCGAGATCCTTGACGCGGCCAACACCTTTCCGATGATGTCCGCCCGCCGCCTCGTCGTCGTCCACAAAGCCGGCAAGATCCGGGAGGAAGACCAGGAGGCGCTCCTTGCCGGGATCGAGACCCTCTCCCCCAAAACCGTCCTGGTCTTGTGGGCGGGGGAACTGGATCGCCGCCGGAAGTTCTACCGGACCTTCCAACAGCGGCACTGCGTGTGCGAATTCCAGGGCCTCAAGGAGGCGGCGCTGGAGCGCTGGGCGGCGGCACGGCTGCGCGCCGCGGGGTACAAGCTCTCCCCCGAGGGACTCAAACGGGTAACGGAAATGGTGGGGTCGGACCTGCAGACGCTGGCGGCGGAACTGGACAAGCTCATGCTCTACGCCGGCGGCGCGAAAACGATCCCGGCGGAGGCGATCGATGGGCTGGTACGCTCGAGCCGCCAGTACACCATCTTCGAACTCACCGACGCCGTGGCGGCCCGGGACCGCAACCGTGCACTCGTGCTGCTTGCCAGTCTGCTGGGGATGGGGGAGCACCCGCTGGTGGTCGTCACCATGCTGGCGCGCCACTGCCGCCAGATCCTGATCGCCAGGGAATGCCTCGCGCAACGGGTGCCTCGGCGCGAGATCGCCGCGGAGGCAGGCGTGCCGTTTTTTGTCCTGGACAAGTTCCTGGGGCAGGCGCAACGGGCGGAAAGGGCCGTCATCGATGAGATGATCCTGCGCCTGGCCGCCATCGACAAGCAACTGAAATCATCGGCCCTGGACGGGCGCATGCTGCTCGAAGGGCTGATCTGCGCGCTGGTGTGACTCCCCGCGGGGGGTCAGTCCTGGGCGGGGCGGGACATGGCCGCGTTCAGGCGCCGGGTCAGGCGCGATTTCTGGCGCGCCGCCGCGTTGCGGCTGATCACTTTTTTCTGCCGGGACTTGTCGATCGTGGAATAGAGATCGGACAGCGTTTTCCCCATATCCGCCGAAACTTCTCCTTCGAGCTCTTTGCCGAACTTTTTGAGGCAGGTGCGGAGGTTGCTGCGGTTGCTGCGGTTGTTTTCCCTGTGCTTCAGGTTCTGCCGGTGTGCCTTAAGGGCCGACGCATGATTCGCCATTCGGACTCACTCCCATTGGATATTCCAGACCAGCGGAGAAGACGATGACTTCATCTCCTCCTAAAAACCCTTTACGATACAATCAGTTATGATCTATGTCAAATTCTTTTTTCCGATTGACTTCGCCCGTGGGCGGTCCTAGAATTCAGAGTGAACATGAAAGCGCGATCTTGTTTTGGAAGCATACTTTCCGGCAAATTCCCGAACCTTCCGACATTCCCCTATTCGAGGTTAAACCCAGTCCGTAGATGAGAAAAGTCCTCCTGTCCGACCGCAGCCTGCAGCTTTTGTTCGGCCCTCTTGACGAAAACGCGAAGTTTCTCGAAACCCTGTTCGACGTTACGATCCAGACCCGTGACGGCGGGCTGACAATTGACGGCGAGGAGAAGGATGTCGCCGCACTCGAACGGATCATGCTTGATTTTTCCGTCCTTGCGGACCAGGGGCATGCCATTTCCAATGGCGACCTGAAATCGGCCTTCCGCCAGATCGCGGAAAACGCCGCCCTTTCGCTTCACGATTTCTTCCCCAAGATGCAGCTGCTCACCGGCGGGAAGCGCCAGGTGTCCCCCAAGAGCCCCAACCAGCGGCGCTATATCGAGGCGATCCAAGACAACGACATCGTCTTCGGCATCGGGCCGGGAGGGACGGGGAAGACGTTCCTGGCCGTCGCGATGGCCCTCACCTGCCTCATCGAAAAGAATGTGTCCCGCATCATCCTCACCCGCCCGGCCGTCGAAGCGGGGGAACGGCTGGGATTCCTCCCCGGCGACATCGAGGAGAAGATCAACCCCTACCTGAGACCGCTGTACGACGCCCTGCACACCCTGCTCGAGGCCGAGAAGATCCAGCGTTACATCGAGCAGCGGACGATCGAGATCGCGCCCCTGGCTTTCATGCGCGGCCGTACGCTGGGGGACGCCTTTATCATTCTGGACGAAGCGCAGAACACCACCTCGGAACAGATGAAAATGTTCCTGACCCGGATCGGCATGCGCTCCAAGGCGGTGATCACGGGTGATGTCACCCAGATCGACCTGCCCCTCGGGCGCGCCTCGGGGCTGGTGGAGGCCCGGAAGATCCTGGGAAATGTCGAGGGGATCGCGTTCTGCGCCTTCAACGAAAACGACGTGGTGCGGCACCACCTGGTGCGGCTGATCATCAAGGCCTACCAGCGGCATGCCGAAAAGGAATCGGGGAACGGGGGCCATGAGCGCCATGAGTAAAGATCCCAGGATCAAGCTGGGCGTCCTCTTCGGCGGCCGATCGGGGGAGCACGAGGTTTCCCTCGCCTCCGCCGCCAGCGTGATCGCGGCCCTGGACCCCGGCGCCTACGAAATCTACGCCGTTGGTCTCACCCCTTCCGGCCGGATCGCGCGCCCCGACGAACTGCGGCGCATGCTCCCCGGGGAACTCTGGGACCGGGTCCGGCCGCTTGCAGTCCTCGGTTCGGCCGCGTCCCTCCTGTCGGTCCGCTCAGACGCCGCGGGGGAGACGGAAGACGCCGGGGCTCCCGAGCCCGATATTTGGTTTCCCCTGCTGCACGGGCCGTACGGAGAAGACGGCACCCTGCAGGGGCTGCTGGAAATGGCCGGCCTCCCATACATCGGGTGCGGGGTACTGGCTTCGGCCGTGGCCATGGACAAGGACATCGCCAAGCGGCTGCTCGCCCAGGCGGGGCTTCCGGTGACCCCTTCCCTGACGGTCACGGCGCACGAGCTGGACACCGACCTGGAAGCGGTCCGACACACGGCCGAGCGCGCGTGGGGCTACCCGATGTTTTCCAAGCCGGCCAACCTCGGCTCCTCCGTCGGCGTGCACCGAATCGGCGCCCGGGACGAGTTCGCGGCCGCCGTACGCGACTCGGCCCGTTACGACCGGAAGATCTTGATCGAGAAGGGGATCGACGGCAGGGAACTGGAATGCGCCATCCTGGGAACCGCCGCTTCGGTGGTGGGGGAGGTGGTTTCCGCCGGCGAGTTTTACGACTACGAGTCGAAATACGTCAGCACGGAAAGCCGGCTGGAAATTCCGGCGTCGATCGACCCGGCGACCTCCGACACCATCCGAGCGCTGGCCCTCAGGGCATTTGCCGCGCTTGACGGCAGCGGCCTGGCCCGCGTGGACTTCTTCCTGGAGCGGGATTCGGGCACGATCTGGATCAACGAAATCAACACCATGCCGGGGTTCACCCCCATAAGCATGTACACCAAGCTCTGGGCGGCAACCGGCGTGCCCTTCGGGGACCTGGTCGCGGAATTGATCCGCCTGGGCCTGGAGCGCTTCGGGGAGAAGAACGGCAGGAGAATTTCCCCGCGGCAAGTGTGCGCCGGGTACGATCCCGCTTGAACCCCCGGCGGTGCTCACGCTACTATCGAGGAAACGGCAGGAGGATACGCCATGAGCTCTTTTGAACCGGACGATGCGCTCCGCGACCGGCTGCTGCGCGAAAACGAGGAATACCGGATGCTGGCCACCGAGCACCAGGAACACGAGCAGCGGATCGGGGACCTGACCCGCAAGCCCTTTCTCAGCGAAGAGGAGAAGGTCCTGGAGAAGACACTGAAGAAAAGGAAGCTGGCTCTCAAGGACCAGATGTACGCCCTGATGCAGCGGCACCGGAGAGAGACGGCGGGCGATCGCCGTTGAGCACCGGGTTCCGGCGGCGAAATCCGCCCCGGCCCGATTTTCCACAAACACCGACATCCCGGAAGGGCAGCCCCATGGCAACCGACGCGTACCGATTCCTGCTCCCGCTCCTGGCCCTGGGCGGCCTCTCCCTCTTTTTCGGCCTCCCGGCCCTGGCCGTGGCGTTGCTGTTGCTCGCGGCGTTCACCGCCTTCTTCTTCCGCAACCCGGCCCGCCGCATCCCGGATGAACCGGGACTGGTGGTCTCCCCGGCCGACGGGAAGGTGGTGAAGATCTCCCGGGCCGATGACGGTACGCAGACCCTCAGCATCTTCCTCAGCATCTTCAACGTCCACGTCAACCGTTCCCCCATCGACGGGATCCTGGAAGATCTCCGGTACCAACGGGGAAAATTCAAGGTCGCCTTCGACGAGGAGGCGTCGCGCGTCAACGAGCAGAACATCCTCACGATCGCCGGGGGGGACGTACGGCTCGTGGTCAAGCAGGTCGCGGGGCTGATCGCCCGCCGGGTCCTGTGCTGGAAGAAGCCGGGCGAGCCGGTCCGGCGGGGGGAGTTGATCGGCCTGATCCGGTTCGGTTCCAGGGTCGACGTCATCGTCCCGCAGGGTGTCCGGCTGCGCGTCGGGGTGGGCGACCGGGTCCGCGGCGGATCGAGCGTGATCGGAGAGTGCGTATGAACGAACGGGCGACGGAGGATGCCGGGACGGGGCGCCGGCGCCTGGGCCGGAGCATCCTCGTCCTTCCCACCCTTTTCACGGTCGGGAACATCTTCTGCGGGTACTATGCCATCCTGTCGACGATGAACGGGTTGTACGCCCACGCAGCCTATGCCATCGGGGTCGCCATCCTGCTCGACTCGATGGACGGGTTCATCGCCCGGCTCACCCATTCCACTTCCGCCTTCGGGCTGCAGCTCGATTCGCTCGCCGACGTCATCTCCTTCGGCATCGCCCCCTCGGTGCTCGCCCTGGTATGGGGGATGCAGCCGATCGACCAGCGGATTGCCTGGATCGCCGCCTTCACTTTCACCATCTGCGGGGCCATGCGCCTGGCCCGTTTCAACATCCAGGCGGGGAACCTGAAATACTTCGTTGGGCTCCCGATCCCCGCCGCCGGCGGGGCCGTCGCCGCCATCGTTCATTTTTTCGGCGGGCGCGTGACCGGAACCGCGGCCGCAAGCCTGATGGCCGTCGTCGTGTTCACGCTGGCGCTCCTGATGATCAGCACGCTGCGCTTCAGCAGCCTGAAGCACGTGGCGCTGGGGAGGAAATCGCACCTGGCGGTCCTGGTCATGGCCCTCCTCGTGGCGCTCATTTTCTATCTCTCCCGGCCGACCCTCCTGGTCCTGGCCTGGGGCTACGTGCTGTCGGGGCCGGCGCTGAAACTCTACACGGTAGTGCGGCGCAAGAAGCCCGCGGACGAAGGGGCGCCCGCGGAGTCGCCGCGCTGAGCGGACACGCCGCCCCGTCGAATCGCTCCCATGCCCTTACACGAGCTTGAAGCCATCATCCTGCGACATTACCCATTGTCGGACGCCGACCGCGTCATCGTGGCGCTCACGCGGGAGCAGGGGAAGGTGCGCGCCGCCGCCCAGGGGATCAGGAAGCCCAAAAGCCGCCTGGCCGGGTGCCTGGAACCCTCCAACCACGTGCGCCTCCAATTCTGGAGCCGGGAGGGAAGGGATCTCGGCCGGGTTCGCAGCGCGGAGGTGATCCACTCTTTCCTGGGGCGGGATCCCGACTTCGGGCGGATGTGCGCCTTTTCCTATTTCGCCGAGCTGGTGAACGAACTGGTCCCGGAGGGGCAGGAGAGCCCGGCGATGTTCCGGCTCCTGCTGTCGTCGCTGCAGGCGGGGGCGGGGCGCCCCGTGAACCGGGCGCTGGTGTGTTATTTCGAAATCTGGTGCCTGAAGCTCGGCGGCCTGCTGCCGAATTATGCCTATTGCTCCGGTTGTGGCAAGTGTGTTAAAGATAAGGGGTTTTTGGCATGGATAGAAGCCGGTCAAGCGCGCTGTCCGTCCTGCGCGGAGGGGCGTGGGTTGCCGGTGGGACCGGCGGCCGCCGCGGCCCTGGAAGCGATGATGGCGTCGCCCCCCGACCGGTTCGCGGCGCTGACATTCCCGGCGGGAGCCCTCGAGGATCTTGAGCGTCTGTCGCGCAGGCTGCTCGGGATGCACCTGGACAAACAACTGAAATCCTACCGGATTTTACGCGAGGCGTTTCAAGGCGAATAGATGCGACCTAAAAACCTTCAGCAGATCATCCTTGCCCTGGAGCGGTTCTGGGACCGCAGGGGGTGCATACTCCAGCAGCCCTACGATCTCGAGGTGGGCGCGGGGACCATGGCCCCGGAAACCTTTCTCCGGGTCCTGGGTCCCGAACCCTATAGGGTCGCCTACGTAATGCCCTCGCGCCGGCCCACCGACGGGCGGTACGGCGACAACCCGAACCGGGTGCAGAAGCATCACCAGTACCAGGTCATCCTCAAGCCGGCGCCCGCCGATGTGCAGGACCTGTATCTTCGAAGCCTGACCGCCCTCGGCATCGACCTGAGCCGGCACGACCTCCGTTTCGAGGAGGACAACTGGGAATCACCCACCCTGGGCGCCTGGGGGATCGGGTGGCAGGTCCTGCTCGACGGCCTCGAAATCACCCAGTTCACCTACTTCCAGCAGGCCGGTGGGCTCGACCTCGACCCGACGAGCGCCGAAATCACCTACGGGCTGGAAAGGATAGCCACCTTCATCGCCCAGGTGGACAGCATTTACGACCTTGATTGGTCCGCCGGGGTCTCCTATCGGGATATCCGCCACCGCGAGGAAGTCGAGTTTTCCCGGTACAACTTCGAGGAGGCGGACGTGGAGATGCTCTTCCGGCTTTTCGCGCTCTACGAGGAGGAAAGCCGACGCCTCGCGGCCATGGATCTTGTACTCCCCGCCTACGATTATTGCCTCAAATGCTCGCACGCCTTCAACTTGCTGGATGCCCGCGGCGCCATCAGCGTCACCGAGCGCGTGGGCATCATCGCCCGCGTGCGCCAGCTCGCGTGCGACGTGGCGCGCCGCTATCTCGAAAGCCGCGAGCGGCAAGGTTTCCCCCTGCTCGGGCACCGCGCTTTACCGCAACCGCAACCGGCTTCATAAGACGGGGATATGAAAAAATCAGAGCTTGTCGTCGAATTGGGAATGGAGGAAATCCCGGCATCCATGATCGCCGACGCCGCGGAGCAGTTTGCCGGCCTGCTGGGCCGGGCGCTGGAGGAACATCGCCTCCCGGCGGGGGAGCGCACGCTGTGGTACACGCCGCGGCGCATCATCCTGGGCCTCGAGGACGTCCCGGTCCGCCAGGGCGATCTCGAAGAAACCATCATGGGCCCGCCCCGACGGGTGGCCTACGACGCCGCCGGCAACCCAACGCGCGCGGCGCTGGCCTTCGCCGAAAAGAACGGGGTGCCCTTGGCGAAGATCGGCGTCGTCGCGACGCCGAAGGGGGAGTATCTCTCGCTCGTGCGGCGGATGCGCGGGGAACCCGCGGTCCGGATCCTCCAGCGCCTGATTCCGGACGCTATCGGCGCCATACAGTTTCCCAAGACCATGCATTGGAGCCCCGACCGCTTCCGCTTCGCGCGCCCGGTGCGCTGGATCGTCGCCCTGTTCGGCGGCAGGGTGGTGAAGTTCCGCCTCGCGGACGTCGTCTCCTCCCGCATCACCTCAGGGCACCGGTTCCTGGGCCGGTCACGGATCGCGGTGCATTCGCTCGCATCGCTCCGGGAGGAGCTCGAACGCAGCGCGGTGCTGGTGGATCCCGCCGAGCGGCGGGAGCGCATCGAATCGGAACTGGCCGCGCGCGCCGCGGAGGCGGGCGGCCGTTTGCTCGAAGACCGGGCGCTGCTCGAGACGGTGGTGAACCTCAACGAGGCCCCGTCGGTGGTCCGCGGGGACTTCGAGGAGCGTTTTCTCTCGCTCCCCCAGGAAATCCTGATCACCGTCATGCGGGAGCACCAGAAATACTTCTCGGTCCTCGACGCCGAGGGACGCCTGCTCCCCTGCTTCCTGGCGGTGGTGAACCGGTTTTCTGACCCCGGGGGGGAGATTCGCTCCGGGCATGAACGCGTGCTCCGGGCCCGCCTGGCCGACGCGGCCTTCTTCTGGGAAACCGACCGCAGGCAGACGCTCGAGGAGCGCGCCCCCTCCCTGAAGAACGTGCTCTTCCAGGAAAAACTCGGCTCCTACGACGAAAAAACCCGGCGCGTCCTCGAACTGCTCCCCCGCCTGGCGGAAGCGTTGGGTCGCGGGGAATGCCTCGCCGATCTCCGGGCGGCGGCCCGCATCTACAAATGCGACCTCGTCACCGAAATGGTCAAGGAGTTCACCGACCTGCAGGGTGTCGTCGGAGGGTTGTACGCCCGCGCGGAAGGGTACCCGGAAACGGTGTGGCGCGCCGTGTACGAGCAGTACCTCCCGAAATCCACCGCTTCCCCCAGCCCGTCAACGGTGACCGGGGCGATCCTGGCGCTGGCCGACCGGCTCGACACCGTCACAGGGTGTTTCTCGATCGGCCTGGTCCCTTCCGGGTCGGGCGACCCGTTTGCCGTGCGCAGGCAGGGGAACGGGATCCTCAAGATCCTCTTCGACCACCGGCTGAGTCTCTCCCTCGGGCAAGCCATCGGCTGGAGCCTGGCTGCCCACGGCCGGGGAGCGGGGGACACGGCCGCGGAACTCGGGCGCTTTTTCGAGGGCCGCCTCCGTTTTCTCTTCGAGGAGATGGGCTTCGCCTATGACTGCGTCAACGCCGTGCTGGCGGCCGGGTGGGATGACCCGCTGGACGCCCTGGACCGGCTGCGCGCGCTGGAGGAGATGCGACGGGAGACCGATTTTCTCTCTTTGGCTTCCAATTTCAAGCGGGTGGCCAATATCCTGGCCAAGGCGGGTGACGAGGCCGGCGAGCCGGACTCCCCGGCGGAACCGGAGGAGTCCCTGCTGGCCGAGGGGGCCGAGCGCGACCTGTACCGGAGCCTTCTCGGCATCCGGCCCGAAGCGGACGAGGCCCGGCGCCGGCATGATTACGTACGCGCCCTCCGGCTGTTCGCCTCCATGCGCGCGGCGGTCGATGCCTTCTTCACCGATGTCATGGTCATGACCGAGGATCGCGCGATCCGGCGCAACCGGATCGCCCTGCTCGCTTCCATTTCACGGCTCTTCAACAGCGTGGCGGACATTTCCAGGATCGTCGTGGAAAAGGGTACATGACGCGGCGCGCGCTTTTGAGTGTGGCGGGCTTGGAATTGTTGAGCCCTTTGACGTCCGGTCGAAGGGCTGCAATAATTCCAAAGCTCTTTATGTTCCGGGGAAAACGGCGGGTTTTCCCCGCGGTGGCTCTTATTAATCCGGATGGCGCAGGAGCGGACCGGGTAGGACGGCCCTCGCGGTGCACCATTCTACTTGAGGAATTGAAAGATGATCTCCAAAGGAATCAATATTGACCCCGCAGAGGGAAAGTTGGGCGTTGTCATCCCCGGCATGGGCGCGGTCACCTCGACCTTCATCGCCGGGGTGCTGGCCATCAGGAAAGGCCTGGCCAAGCCGATCGGTTCGCTGACCCAGATGGGCACCATCCGGCTCGGAAAGCGCACGGACAACCGTATCCCGATGATCAAGGATTTTCTCCCGCTCGCGGAGCTGGAGGACATCGTCTTCGGGGGATGGGACATCTTCTCCGACGACATGTACACCGCAAGCGTCAAGGCGGGCGTTCTGGAGAAGACCCTGCTCGATCAGATCCGACCCGAAATGGAAGCCATCAAGCCCTGGGCCGCGGCCTTCGACAAGGCCTACGTCAAGAAACTTGACGGGACGCACGTGAAAAAGGGCGCCAACAAGATGGAGCTGGCGGAACAGGTCATGGAGGATATCCGCAACTTCCAGAAGGTGAACAACCTCAAGCGCACCGTCATGGTGTGGATCGGCAGCACCGAGATCTTTCTGAAACCTTCGGCGGTTCACGCGACCCTCGAAAGTTTTGAAAAGGGGATGCGTGACAACGACCCAGGGATCGCCCCGAGCATGATCTACGCCTACGCCGCCCTCAAGCTGGGGGTCCCGTATGCCAACGGCGCCCCCAACCTCACGGTCGACGTCCCCGCGCTGTTGGAGCTGGCCAAGAAGAACAACGTCCCGATCTGCGGCAAGGATTTCAAGACCGGGCAGACGCTCATGAAAACCATCCTGGCCCCCGGCCTGAAGGCGCGCATGCTGGGCCTGAACGGCTGGTTCTCCACCAACATCCTCGGGAACCGCGACGGCGAGGTGCTGGATGACCCCGAGTCGTTCAAGACCAAGGAGGAGAGCAAGCTGTCGGTGCTGGAGCACATCCTGCAGCCGCAGCTCTACCCCGAACTGTATTCGAACTACTCCCACCTGGTGCGCATCAACTACTACCCGCCGCGCGGAGACGCCAAAGAGGGCTGGGACAACATCGACCTCTTCGGCTGGCTCGGCTACCCCATGCAGATCAAGGTCGATTTCCTGTGCCGCGATTCCATCCTGGCCGCGCCCCTCGTCCTCGACCTGGTGATCCTGCTCGACCTGGCGCAGCGTTGCGGCATGGGCGGGATCCAGGAATGGCTCTCCTTCTACTTCAAGAGCCCGATGGTCGCCGAGGGGCTCTACCCGGAGCACGACCTGTTCATCCAGCTCATCAAGCTGAAAAACACCATGCGCCACCTGAAGGGTGAGGAAATGATCACCCACCTGGGCCTGGAGTATTACGACTAGGAAACGGGAATCGGGAGGGAAGGGAGGGGGGAGCCGCGGCTCCCCCCTTTTTTTGCGCCCGGCAGGGCGCCGCGGGCCTACTTGTTGCGGGACGCGGTCTCGGATTCCAGCGCCGCCTGGGCCGCGGCCAGCCGGGCGATCGGCACGCGGAAGGGGGAGCAGGACACGTAGTTCATACCCACCCGGTGGCAGAAGCGGACCGAGGAGGGTTCGCCCCCGTGTTCCCCGCAGATCCCCACCTTCAGGTCGGGGCGGGTCCGCCGCCCCCTCTCGGTTCCCATCATGACCAACTGTCCCACCCCTTCCTGGTCGAGCACCTGGAAGGGGTCTTCCGCCAGGATACGGTTTTCGATATAGAAGGGAAGGAACTTGTTCGAATCGTCACGCGAGATGCCGAACGCTGTCTGGGTCAGGTCGTTGGTCCCGAAAGAGAAGAATTCGGCCACCTCCGCGATGCGTCCGGCCGTCAGCGCCGCGCGCGGGAGCTCGATCATGGTGCCGACCAGGTACTCCACCTTCCGGCCCGCCTTGGCGAACACCTCGGCGGCCGCCCTCCGCACCACCTCGGCCTGAAGCCGGAGTTCGTTGACATCCCCCACGAGCGGGATCATGACTTCGGGGAACACCTCGCTCCCCTTCTTTTGTACGCTCACGGCCGCCTCGAAGATGGCGCGCGCCTGCATTTCGGTGATCTCCGGGAACACGACACCCAGGCGGCACCCGCGATGGCCCAGCATCGGGTTGACCTCGTGCAACGCCTGGACCTTGTTCCACAACCCCTTGGCGCTGGTTTTGAGCTTGCGCGCCAGTTTGCGCGTCTCCTCCTCGCTGTGCGGCAAGAACTCGTGCAGCGGCGGGTCCAGAGTCCGGATCGTGACCGGCAGCCCGCTCATGGCCTTGAAGATCCCCTCGAAATCCCTGCGCTGCAATTTCTGCAATTCCTTGAGCCCGCCGAGGTAGAGGCGCTTGGGCTCGGCCATCTTCTTCCTGAGCTTCTGGCGGACGGCGGCGAGTTCCTTGCGCTTCTTGGGCGAGGAGGCATTGGCGATTTCGGTCGCGAGCGCCCCAAGGTCGCGCTCGAGCCGCTTGTATTCGAGCGACCCCAGGATCATCTGGCGCACGAAATCGATACGGTCCCCGGCAAAGAACATATGCTCGGTGCGGCACAGGCCGATCCCCTGGGCACCGTACTTGCGGGCGACCGCCGCGTCACTCGCCGTGTCGGCGTTGGTGCGCACCTTCATCTTGCGGACCTTGTCGGCCCATTCCATCAGCAGGTGGAAATGCTCCCCCGGCTCGGGGTCGATCAGGGGCGCCTGCCCAAGGATGACCTGGCCGCCGGTACCGTCCACCGTGATCCAGTCCCCCCTGCGCACCTTGACCCCGTCCACCGAGAACTCGTTTTTGACGTAGTCGATCGAGACGTTCCCGGCACCCACCACGCACGGCTTGCCCCAGCCTCGGGCCACAACGGCCGCGTGGCTGGTGGGGCCGCCCGTCGAGGTAAGGATAGCCTGCGCCGCGTCCATCCCGCGTACATCCTCCGGCGAGGTCTCTTTTCGGACCAGTACGACCGGTTCCCCCTTTTCCTTCATCTGCTCGGCATCCTTCGGAGTGAACACGACCTTTCCCGCGGCGGCGCCGGGGCTGGCGTTGATCCCCCGGGTCAGGACGGTGAGCTTCGCATCGGGGTCGATCATCTTGTGCAGCAACTGGTCCAGGTCTCCGGCCGGTACGCGCATGACGGCCGTCTTTTCATCGATGATCCCCTCCCGGACCATGTCCACCGCGATGCGGACCGCGGCCAGCCCGGTGCGCTTGCCGTTGCGCGTCTGCAGCATCCAGAGCTTCCCGCGCTCCACCGTGAACTCGAGGTCCTGCATGTCGCGGTAGTGGAGTTCCAGTTTGCGGGCCACATCCACGAACTGGCGGTAGATCTCGGGCATGTAGTCCTTCAGCTCGCTGATGCGCTTCGGGGTCCGGATGCCGGCGACCACGTCCTCCCCCTGGGCGTTGATCAGGTAATCCCCGAAAAGCCTCGCCTCACCGGTAGCCGGGTTGCGCGTGAACGCCACCCCCGTGCCCGAATCCTCCCCCATGTTGCCGAACACCATGGTGACGATGCTCACTCCCGTACCCAGGTCGTCCGGGATCCGTTCGCGGCGTCGGTAGGCGATCGCGCGGGACCCGTTCCAGGAGCGGAAGACGGCCTTGATCGCTTCCTCCAGCTGCAGGTAGGGATCGGTGGGAAAGTCGGTCCCGGTTTCAGCGCGCACGATCTGCTTGAATGTGCGGCAGAGAGCCGAGAGGTTCTCGGCCTTGAGGTCGGTGTCGAGTTTTACCCGCAGCTTGCGTTTCATCTCGGCCATGGCATGCTCGAACAACTCGTCGTCCACCCCGAGGACGATTTCGGCGAACATCTGGATGAAGCGGCGGTAGGCGTCCAGGGCGAACCTTTCGTTGGATGTCAGTTCGGCCAGGCCCCGCATCGTCTCGTCGTTCAAGCCGAGGTTCAGGATGGTGTCCATCATGCCGGGCATGGAAACCCTGGCTCCGGACCGGACGGAGACCAGCAGGGGGTTGGTCGGGTCGCCGAATCTTTTTCCCGTGGCCCTCTCCACCTTTTTAAGCGCCGCCAGTACCTGGTTCCACATCCCGTCCGGGAACTTCTCCCCGGCGCCGAAGTAGGAATTGCAGGCCTCGGTGGTGATGGTGAATCCGGGAGGAACCGGCAGCCCCGCATTGGTCATCTCGGCGAGTCCGGCCCCCTTGCCGCCGAGCAGGTCCTTCATGCCGCCGTTTCCATCCGATTTCCCGTTTGCAAAAAGGTATACAAATTTGGTAGGCATCCTGGTCTCCCGCGAAAATGATTCTGTCAATGCGTGTTGTTATACAACACCGTACCTCAAAACGGGATGTCGATCAAAACAGAAAAGGGGGGGACTACGGGATTCGCATGAAAAGGAGGTTTTCCCAGCCTGCGACCGGATCCGGCGGCGGTCTCCCGGTCCCCGGTTGGCGCCCGATCGCAGGCTGGGATTAGCTTTCTCGAATAGCCTGACTTTCCTATCGGCCGCTCGGCGTCCGGGCTTGAGCCCATTATGATTTATTTTTTTCTCCCCCGCCGCCGAGGGCCCGGATTTCCTCTTCGAGCGCCCGCACTTTCCGCACCAGTTCCGGCAGCCGGGCGAAGGCGGCCGAGGCGCGCAGCCAGGCGGCGCTCCGAAAAGCGGGGGAGCCCGATACCGTGCTCCCGGCCGCCACGTCGTGGGAGGTGCCGCTCTGGGCGGTGATGACGGCGCCGTCCCCCACCTCCAGGTGCCCGGCGAATCCCGCCTGTCCGCCCACCATGACCCTCCTGCCCAGCCGGGTGGACCCCGCGAGCCCCGCCTGCGCGGCCAGCACCGAGTGCTCCCCCACCTCGGCCCCGTGCCCCACCTGCACGAGGTTGTCCAGCTTCGCCCCGCGGCGGATGGTCGTGTCCCCCACGGCGGCGCGGTCAATGGTGGAATTGGCCCCCACCTCGACGTCATCCTCGATCACCACCTTCCCCGCCTGCGGGATCTTGGTCCAGGAGCCGTCGCGGGTAGGGGCGAAACCGAACCCGTCCCCCCCGACGACCACCCCGTTCTGCAGCACCACCCGGTCGCCGATGCGGCACCCTTCGCGCACCGCGACCCCCGAATGGAGCACGCACTCCCGGCCGATCTCGACGCCGGGATAGAGAACCACGTGGGGGTGGATCACCGTGCCGGCGCCGATGCGGCAGCGCTCCCCGACCACGGCGTACGGGCCGACGGCGACGCCCGGGGCGAGCAGCGCGCAGCGGGCCACCACGGCCGTGGGGTGGACCCCCGGCTCGGGGACGCAGGGCTCGAAGAAGAGTTCCAAGGCGTGCGCGAAGGCGAGATAGGGGTCGTCCGTTCTCAGGCTGGGGATCTCCACCGCGGGGATATCCTCCCCGAGGATGATGGCGGAAGCGCGCGTCCGCCCGATATGCCGGATATATTTCCGGTTGGAGACGAAGGTCAGGTCCCCCGCCTCCGCCTGTTCGATGCCGGCCACGCGCACGATCTCCACGTCCGCGCCGACCATCCGGCATCCGATTTTTTCAGCGATCAGGGAAAGCTTCATGGCGAAGGACTCCGCATGGTTTGAAGGGTAGCACCGGTGGTCTCCGGCTGCCTGCGCATCGGCAGCTATGGTAGACTTAGGCGCCCGCATCCGTCAAGAAGAGGCCGACGTGAACAGTGACCCGACACCCGCACCCGAACCACCTGGCGGCATTCCGCGCCGGGCGCAGAGCGTCGGCGCCGCCATCGGCATCAGCCGGATCCTGGGCCTGGCGCGCGAGATGGTCCTGGCGCGCACTTTCGGCGCCGGTTCCTTCACCGACGCCTTTTACATCGCCTACCGGATTCCCAACATGCTGCGCGACCTCTTCGCCGAGGGAGCGCTTTCAGCCGCCCTGGTACCGACCCTTATCCGGCGCATGACGCAGGGGGGAAGGGAAGAGGGTTGGGTCCTGGTCAACCGTCTCGTCAGCACCCTGCTCCTCGTTCTCGGCGCCGTCACCCTCGGCATCTATTTCGGGTCCCGGGGCCTGGTCTGGATGCTGGCGGCGGGTTTCCGGGACAACCCCGCGAAATTCGAGCTGACGGCCCAGATGACGCGCATCATGTCCCCCTTCCTCCTCTCGGTGTCGCTCGCCTCGGTGGGAATGGCCGCGCTCAACGCCTGCGGCCGGTTTTTTCTTCCGGCGCTGGCGTCCTCGCTCTTCAACATCTGCTGCATCCTTGCCGCTCTCCTGCTCAGCGACCTGATGCCGGGCTGGGGATTCGACCCCATCGTCTCGATGGCCGTGGGGGCCGTCCTGGGCGGCGCCGCCCAGTTCCTGGTGATGATCCCGCCCGCGGGCGCGCTCGGTTACCGCTTCCGCCTCGATTTCCGTTTTTCCGACCCGGATCTCCGTGCCATCGGGCGCCTGGCGCTTCCGGCGGTCCTCGGCCTTTCGGCGACCCAGATCAGCATCGTCGTCGACAGCCAGCTCGCCTCTCTTTACGGCGACGGCCCCGTGTCGTGGCTCAGCTACGGCTTCCGGCTGATGCAGCTCCCGATCGGCCTCATCGGGGTGGCGGTGGCGACCGCCACCATGACGACGGTTTCGGAGTACGCCGCACTCGGCATGCGCGACCGCATCGGGCCCGCCCTCGGTTCCGGACTGAGGCTGTCGGCCTGCCTCATCTTTCCCGCCATGGTCGGCCTCCTCCTGTTCCGCGGCGAAATAGTCCAGCTCCTGTTCCAACGGGGGGCGTTCCTGGAAGCGGACACCCTGTGGACCGGCCGCATCGTCGGGCTGTACACGCTGGGCCTGTTTGCGTATTCAGCGGTGAAGATCCTCACGCCCGCCTTTTATGCGCTCAATAATACCAGGACGCCGCTCCGCGCGAGTCTCTCGGCGGTCGCGGCCAAGATCCTGCTGAGTTTCCTGCTCATCCAGCCGCTCGGCTTTTTGGGGCTGCCGCTGGCGACCTCGCTCTCCTCGTGGCTCCAGTTCGCGCTGCTGCGGCGCCCCCTGGCCCGCTCCCTGTCCCCGGCGACAGCCGCTCACGGCAAAGGCGCCTACCTCCGTATCGCCCTGGCCTCCCTGATGATGGGGGCGATCGCACTGGCCGTCCACCGGGGGGCGGAAATGATGCTGCCCGGTCCGGGCGCCCTTTCTTTGCTTTTTCGCCTCGGGGCGGCCATAATGGCCGCACTGGCGGCGATCGTGCCGCTGCTTTGGCTGTTCAGGGTGGAGGAGGCCCGGGAACTGGCCCGCCTGGCGGGCATTTTCAGGCGCAAGGGGCGATGAAGCGAAATTTGGCCGGCGAATTCGCGGCTTACCTGCGGGTGGAAAAGGGGCTGGCGGCCAACACCGTCGCCGCCTACGGGCGCGACCTCCGGAAGTTGTACGCCTTTGCCGCCGATTGCGGCCGGGACCCGGAGGAGCTCGGGCCCGGAGACCTGGCGCGCTGGATGGAGCGCCTGCGGGACGGGGGGCTCGGCCCGCGCTCCATCGCCCGCGCGTGCAATGCCGTCCGCGGCTTTTACCGCTTCCTCCTGGGGGACAGGATCATCGACTCGGACCCCACCGAACACCTCGAAACCCCGCGAGCGCGCAAGCCCCTCCCCCGGTTCCTCAACCGCGCGGAGGTGGAGGCGTTGCTCGAGGCCCCGGATACCGGGACCCCCTCGGGAAGCCGCAACCGGGCGATGCTCGAAACCCTTTACGCCTCCGGCCTGCGCGTCAGTGAACTGGTCCGGCTCGAACTCGGCCGGATCGATTTCGACCTGGGCGTCGTCGGCTGCATGGGCAAAGGGAACAAGGAGCGGCTGGTCCCGATCGGGGCGGCGGCGCTCGGCCGGCTCCGGGAGTACGTGCGCCTCCATCGGCCCGTGATCCTCGGCGAGCGCCGCAGCCCCTACGTCTTTGTCACCCGCCGCGGAGGCGCCATGACACGGCAGGGCTTCTGGAAGATCGTGCGGGAGTGCGGCCGGCGGGCCGGGATCCGAAAACCCCTCTCCCCCCACATGCTGCGGCATAGCTTCGCCACCCACCTGCTCGAAAACGGGGCCGATCTCCGTTCGGTCCAGATCATGCTGGGGCACGCGGACATTTCGACGACGCAGATCTACACCCACATCACGCGCGAGCGCCTGAAACGGATTTACCGGCAATACCACCCAAGAGCCTGATCAGGTGCGCAACCTCAGGAAGAGGGCGCATCCCGCGGCCCCGAAGAGAAGGTTGGGGGCCCATGCCGCGAGCGCGGGAATCAGGACCCCGTAGGCGCCCATGGCCTCAAACACCCCGGACACCCCCCAGTAGGCGATGGCGACGGCAACGCTCAAGCCGATGCCCAAGAAGGCCCCCTTCTTCCCCGTGGAGAAGGAAAACGGCACCCCCACGAACGCCATCACCAAACAGCTCAGCGGAAAAGCCAACTTTTTGTGCAGTTCCACCTGCAGGTTCATGGCGTTGTAGCCCGCCCGCTTCAGGTAGCCGATGTACCGGGCCAGTTCGGAGTAGGTCAGTTTCGAGGACTCCCGGGGGGAGAAGATCTCCCTTTTGAAATAGGAGGCCCTTTCCGGGAAACGCATCGTCGCCGTCCGGATCGTCTCGAAGCCGGAGTCCCCGGCGTCGTAATCACGGCTCCAGCCGTCGGTCAGGGTCCAGAAGCCGTCGGGGCCGATCCGGGCGTTCGCCGCGTGGATCCGGCGCCGGAGGCGGATCGCGGCAAAATCCACATCGTAGACATTGAGGTCCACGAAGGCATTCTTGTTTTCGTCGAAGTACTCGTAGTTGTATATCCTCCCCCCCTGGCCGAGGATCCATTTCCGCTCCAGCCGCCGGGCGCTCCGCGCCGGCTTGTTCAGGATGATGTTCCTCAGCCCGTCCTGCCGCTCGTTGGCGTAGGGGAGGATGTAATCCTGCAGCACGAACAGGCCGGCCGACAGCGCGGCGGCGGCCGCAAGGATCGGCACCGCCAGCCGGTACAGGCTCCAGCCGCCGGCCTTGAGCGCGGTGATCTCCGAGTGCTTTTCCAGGATCCCGAAATGGATCAGGATCCCGAGCAGCACCGACACCGGGACGGCGAACATCAGGATCTGCGGCGTGAGAAAGAAAAGGTAATCGAGCAGCGAAAGGACCGGGATCCCGTTCTTGATGACGTCGTCGATCAGTTCGAACAGGGTCAGAAGGAGGAAGAGCGCGGTGCAGGAGACCAGGGACCAGAAGAAGAAGGCCCAAAAACCTCGAAGCATGTGCAGGTCCAGGATGCGCGGAAGGAGGCGGCGCAGCAAGCGGCCGCATCCCTGCAGGATCCCCAGGTCCATCTTCCCGAGCCGGTCGAGGAGGGATCCCGGACCGGGGCGCCGGAAGAGGGAAAACCGGGGAAGCCCCGCTCCCCAGTGGGTGAGCCCGAACCTCTTTTCAACCCTGTCGAGCATCGCCCACCCGGCCAGGGTCAGGACGATGTTTGCTCCCCAGGCTCCCAGCCACGGTGGGATCCTGCCGACGCCGGCCAGCCGAAGCCCGTTGAAAAAGAGCATGTAAAAGAGGATCACCATCAGCAGGCTGAGGGCCAGACCGAAGGTGCGCCCCGATCTCGGGTTGCTGACCCCGAGTGCGAGACCCAAAAGAGCAAATGGTATTACCGTGAATGGAAGCGAAATTCGGCGATTTATCTCAAGTATTTCTTTAATATTTGTCGCCGTGCCTCCCGCCAGGCCGCGCCGCAGCAGGTCGAGGCTGCCCATCTCCTCGACCCGCGAGGGTCGGACCCCGGCCGGGGCGTGGCGCGCGATTTCCATAGATATATCTGTTGATTTAAAATAACTTACACTGTCCCTATCAGGGTGCTCATGGTCGGTCGCATAGCTGACACCCCGTTTGAGGTGCAGCTGCAGAGCATGCTTGTTGGAATCGGGCATCCAGAGCACGCTCCTGGCGATGATGATACGCGGGGCCCGGGGATCGGAGCTGTCGGCCAGGAAAATGCCGCTCCCGCGCTTTCGATCCGCGCTCACGTCATCGAGGTAAATGACCAGTTTAGGGATCTCCTCGTTGAACACCCGGGGCTGGATCCGCATGACTCCGGCCGACAGCTCGATCTCCTCGACCACCTGGCGGCGCCAATCGTTGGTGCGCGGCATCACCCAGAGCGAAAGAACGGCGGTGGCGGCGCCCACCAGCCCGCCCAAGAGCAGGATGAAACCCAGCAGGCGGCGGAGCGGAACCCCGCAGGCGCGCAGCGCCAGGATTTGGTTTTCACCCGACAGGCCGCTCAAACCGACCAGCACCCCGACCAGAAAGGAAAGCGGGAGGGAAAAGATGAGAATGGCCGGCAGGATCGATGCCGCAATCCTGACGAGAACCCAGAGGGAGGCGCTACGCGCCAGCAGCAGTTGGGCCAGCGACCCGAATTCGTTGGCGGTGACCACGAAGGTCAGAACTGCCAGTGCGATCACAAACGGCGGGGCAATTGCGTAAAAGAGCAGCTTGTGGATCCGGTTCATGGATTGATTAAGGTATATTGCTGCAAAATCGCTACTTTACATGGATCGCGGGCGTGCCGCACCGCCCCTTTGTAACTTCTGATAAGATATCTTATGTCAACTAACCCCGATCGGTCCCCGGCGGCCGCGCGCCCGTCGACCCCCTACATCTTGTACTTCCCCAGATCGTCGGGATTGAGGTTTTCCAGCCATTTGCGGATATCCTCGGGAGTGCTCCGCTCGGATGATACCGCTGCGGCGCTCGTAGATTTCGCCAGCACCTCGTCGGTCACAAAAATTGGCGATCCGGTGCGCAGGGCCAGGGCGATGGCGTCCGAGGGGCGCGAGTCGACGGAAATCACCCTCCCGCCGGCGTCGAGGAAAATCAGGGCGTAGAAGGTATTGTCCTTCAACTCCGTCACCACGATCTTGGTCACCTTGACGTCGAGGTGGCTGAGCAGCCCCTTTATCAGGTCGTGAGTCATGGGTCGCGGGGTATCGACCTTTTCGATCTCGAGGGCGATGGCATTGGCCTCGAAAATACCTACCCATATGGGGAGCAGCGTGTCGCTCGACGCCTCCTGGAGCACGACGATGGGGGCGTTGGTCAGCGGATCCATCATCAGCCCCTTGATCTTGAATTCGATCTCCTTCATGTTCCCTCCAATCGGGCCGGGTGCGCCTGGCGGCGTGCGCCTCCGGCGCAGGCCGGGGTCAGGGGACCCGGACCCCCTTCAGGCTGTTGGGGCCGAACCCGGTGATCTCCACCTCGGCGAAGGATCCGGGCGGGGTTTCGGGACCGTCGAAATTCACGATCCGGTTGTCCGGGGTGCGGCCGGCCAGCGCCATGCGGCTGCGGGCCTTCCCTTCGACAAGAACCTCCACGACCCGCGCCACCCAGCGGGAGTTCTTCTCGGTTTGAATCCTCCGCTGGCGCTCCTGCAACAGGCTGAGCCTCCTTCCCTTCTCTTCCTCCGGGACATCGTCCTCCAACAGGGCGGCCGCCGTGTCGGGCCGCGGGGAATATTTGAAGGAAAAGGCGCTGTCATATTGTACCTCATCGAGCAGGGTGAGGGTATCCTCAAAGTCCTGTTCGGTCTCGCCCGGGTACCCGACGATCAGGTCGGTGGAGACGGCGATGGGACGCGCGGCGGCGCGGATCTTCCGGATGATCTCCAGGTAGCTCTCGCGGGTATAGCCGCGCCTCATCGCCCTGAGGATGCGGGTGGAACCCGATTGCACCGGGAGATGGACATGGTTGCACACCACCGGGCATTCGACCATTGTCTCGAGCAGTTCGTCGGTGAAATCGCCCGGGTGGGGGGAGGTGAACCGGAGGCGCCGCACCCCGGGAACGGCGGCCGCCTCCCTCAGGAGACGGGCGAAACCCACCTGCACCTCCCGGTCCCGGTAGGAATTGACCGTCTGCCCAAGCAGCACGATCTCCACGTACCCTGCGGCCGCGAGCGCGCGTACCTCCTCGAGAATCCGCGCACTGGGGCGGGGCCGCTCCGGACCGCGCGCGAGCGGCACCACGCAGAAGGCGCAACGACGGCTGCACCCCTCGCTGATGGTGAGCCACGCGCTCCAGGAGCTGCGCCGCCGGATGTGGGGCGCCTCCTCCGGTTCGGGGACGTCGTCGCTCCTGCGGGCGATCACGGGCTTCCCCGAGCGGGAAGCGCGTTCGATCAGTTCCTCGAGCCGCGCCCCCTGCTGAGGCCCCGCCACCACGTCGACGTGGGGCGCCCGGGCGAGAATGCGCTCCGGTTCGAGCTGAGCCATGCACCCGACGACACAGACCGAGAGCCCGGGCCGCTCCCGCTTCAGGCGCCGGAGCTCCCCGAGCCGCGCATAGACCTTCTGCACCGCCTTGTCGCGGACGCTGCACGTGTTGATCACGATCACGTCGGCCCCCTCGGCCCCGGCCGCCTCTTCCATGCCGGCGTGGTACAGACCGCCGGCGATTTTTTCCGAATCCAGTTCGTTCATCTGGCATCCGAAGGTCTCGATCAGGTATTTCCTTGTCATGGCGCTTGCGCAGGCGGCTCCTTCTTCCCCGGCCGGGAGCGTTCGAGCATCTCCAGGGCGTAATGCCTCGTCTTCTCCGTGATCGTCTCCCCACCCAGCATCCGGGAGAGTTCCTCCACCCGTGTCCTCTCGTCGAGCGGAAGCACCGCGGTTTCGGTCCTCCCCGCGACGGTCTCCTTGCAGACGCGGTAATGGCGGTGCGCGAAAGCGGCGATGTGGGGCAGATGGGTGACGCACAGAACCTGGTTGGCGCCGGCGAGAGCGCGCAGGCGCCGTCCCACCGCTTCCGCCACCCGTCCCCCAATCCCCGCGTCCACCTCGTCGAACACCAGCGTCCGCCCCGGGCGTCCGCCGCCGCACAGCGACTGGACCGCGAGCATGATGCGGGACAGCTCTCCGCCCGAGGCGATCTTCGCGAGCGGCCGCATCTCCTCCCCCTCGTTGGGCGCTATCCAGAACTCTACCCGGTCCATGCCCCGCGGTCCATACCCGGCCGGGATCCTGCCGCGCTCTTCCCCCGCGGCGGCCGGGTGGAAGCGCACCTGGAGAGTCATGCGCTCCATCGCCAGCGCCGCGAATTCCGCCCGGATCTTCTGCTCGAGCCGGGCGGCGTCGCGCCGGCGCTTGTCCGAAAGCGCCTGGGCGTGCGCGCCGTAGGCGCCGAGCGCCGCGTCTAGTTCCCGCCGCAGCCGGCCCGCGGAACCGGAGGCCGATTCGAGCGATTCCAGTTCCTCCTCGTACCGGTGTGCCGAATCCACGATCTGCTCGCAAGAAGCGCCGTATTTCTTGGCGAGGGCCTCGAGCGCCTGCAGCCGACGGTGGACCGCCTCCAGTCGTTCGGCGCTGAAATCGCTGCGCGTGCCGTAATCCCTGGCCGCGTAGGCCAGGTCTTCCAGCCGGTAGCGGATCCCCTCAAGCGGAGCTCGGTGCGCGGCCCAGGCGGGGTCGAGCCCCCCCAGTTCGTCCAGGAGCCGTTCGAGATGGGCCCACCCCGCCAGGATCGGGGATTCCCCCTCGTACAGCAGCGAGTAGATCCTCGCCGCCCGCTCGAGGATCCGCTCACGATTGGAGAGGAGGTCGCGTTCGTTTTGCAGTTCCTCCCGTTCGCCGGGCCGGGGGTCGATACGGCGGATCTCCCCGATCTGAAAGCGGAGGATGTCGATGCGCCGCACCCGTTCCTCCTCCCCCGCCTCCACCCCGTCCAGGGCCCGGGCCGCATCCCGGAGAGCGCGGTAGAGCACGCCCGCCTGCCGGCGCGCTTCGACGTTCCCCCCGAAATCATCGAGCCACGCAAGGTGGGTTCCCAGGTCCAGGAGCGAACGCTGCTCCTGCTGCCCGCAGATGTCAGCCAGCGCGCCCCCCATCGTTTTCAGGAACCCGAGGGTGGCCAGGCCGTTGTTGACGTGGATCCGGTTACGCCCCGTCGCCGAGATTTCCCGGCGGATCAGGACACTCTCATCCCCGGGTGTGTCAAACCCGGCCTCCCGCAGCAGCGAGAGGGGGCGCGGCCGGCCCCGGAGGTCGAATTCCCCCTCGACCACGGCGCTGGCGCACCCGCTCCGGACATAGTCGAGGGAGGAGCGGGAGCCGAGGAGCAATCCCAGTGCATCCACCAGGATCGATTTGCCCGACCCGGTCTCCCCCGTCAGCAGGTTGAGCCCGGCCCCGAACTCGATCTCGAGCTCCCGGATCAGCGCAAAATTGCGGATTCTGAGCAGTCGCAGCATCGTACGGACCTTCCGAAAGAGGCTGGGGTCGTCCGGACGCCGACGGCGTCGGTCAGCCACGGCCCATTGTATTAAACGGCCCGGCGACAATCAAAACAACCTTTTTTCCGCAGGGGCGCCGCCGGCCCGGGCCCGGGGCCAAAGACATTGACTTGCTCGGCGGCCGTATGATACTTGTGCGATCGGCAATCACACTTTCACGGAGGGATCGCCATCGACATCGCCACCGTCTTGCTGCTACAGGCCGCGCCGCCCGAAATCGTGACTACCGAACCCGTTCCCGGTTCCATCTGGAGCGTTTTCGCCCATGCCAGCGGGTTCGCCATCGTGATCCTCCTGATCCTCGTGGCCTTTTCGCTCCTGTCCTGGACCATCATCCTCCGCAAATGGCTGACTTTCCGGCAGATCGACCGACAGAACCACGCGTTCGTCTCCTTCTTCCGCAAGAGCGAGCGCCTGAGCGAGGTCCACGCCGCCTGCGAGCACTATCGCGGCTCCCCCCTGCCCGGGATCTTCAGTGCGGGGTACCAGGAACTCAATGCCCAGATTCAGACCCTGAAGGCGCCGCAGGCGGAATCGATCTCCCTCGGCGACCGCCCGATCGCGGGGATCCAGCGCGCGCTCGAGCGCGCCGCGGCTGCGGAACTGTCGGTGCTGGAACGGAGCATGAGCTGGCTGGCCACCACCGGCGCGGTGACCCCCTTTATCGGCCTGCTCGGCACGGTGATCGGCATCATCAATGCCTTCAACGGCTTGGGGATGGTCAAGACGGCGTCGATCCAGGCCGTGGCCCCGGGCATCGCCGAGGCTCTCATCGCCACCGCGGCCGGGTTGTTCGCGGCGATCCCGGCCGTCATCGCCTACAACCATTTCCTGGCCCGGCTGAAGAAGGCGGCCGCCGAAATGGACGATTTTTCCATGGAGTTCCTCAACCTGGTCGAACGGAGCTTCTGTTAAATGGCGTTCACGAACCCCAAGGGACGCACGTCGACGTCCCTTTCCGAAATCAACGTCACCCCGCTGGTCGACGTCATGCTGGTGCTGCTGATCATCTTCATGGTGACCGCCCCGATGCTCCAGACGGGAATCGACGTCGAACTCCCCGAGACCCGCAACGTCCATGACGTCAATCCCGAGGAGCGCATTGTCATCTCCATCAGCCGGCAAGGGGAGATCTTCTACGGATCGGAAGCGATCAACTTCTCGACCATCCCCGACCGCCTGCGCAAAGACGCGCGCGGGCCCAAGGACGCCATCTTTCTCCGGGCCGACAAGGATGTCAAATGGAACGCCATCGTCTCGGTGATCGACGCCGTCCGCGGCGCCGGTTACAGCGAGATCAAACTGGTCACCAAGCCCTTCCGGGTGCCCGGATAGGCCCGCGGAGACGCTTTTGGCCCCGATCATGAATCCATCGCGACACGCCGTCACCCTGCTGGACATCCCCCTGGTCCGGGAAACCTACGGCTGGTCGTGCCTCGCCTCCGTCGCGCTTCACGTCGCAGCCGTCCTCGTGGCCCTCTTCGGCGCGAGCTGGCTCCCCAAGGGGACGATCCAGCTCGGGAGCGGGCCCGGCGGAGGGATAGGGGGCGATATTCCCACAGTCGGCGTCGTGGAGACCCTTTCGGGAGGGGCCGGGATGGTCAAACCCTCCCTGGTGCCCCGGCCTCCTTCGCTGCCGAAGGAAGTCTCCACCAGGACCGAAAAGGCGATCCCCCTGCCCGGGACTACGGAGGCCCCGAAGCGCAAGCCGGAGGTGGCCACCCCGGCCCCCGCACCGGAGAAAATGGGGAATATCATCCCCACCGCCCCCGAGCCGGGCTCGGGCGGCATTGCGGGCGCCGGCGGGGGGAGTGGTGGGGGGAGCGGCGGGGGTACCGGCGTGTCCATCGGCACCGGCTCGGGGGGCTTCGGCGATTCCTACTACGCGCTCGGGGTGGAAAAACGGATCAGCGACCGCTGGATCCGCCCCCCGGAGGGGCTGCGGGTCCAGATCGTGTGCAGTTTTTTCATCGCCGCCAACGGCACGATCTACAACGTCAAACTGGACAAGTCATCGGGAAACCAGCAGATGGACCTGATGGCGCTGCGCGCCATCAACGCCGCCAACCCGCTGTCGCCCCCCCCGCCCGAATACCGGGGGAAGGCCATCCAGTTCATCGCCCAGTTCATCTATCCACCTGTTCCATAGCAGATTCCGACAAAGGAGCGTCATGCCGGCCAAAATCGCCTGTTTTCTTCTGCTGGTCTTCTTCAGCGCCCAGCCTTCCCTGCTCACGCAGGAATCCTCGCGGGTCACGCTGTTTCCGAAGCCCGCCGAGGATCTCATCCTCGCCGTCGCCGACGTGCAGCCCGCCCCGGGAAACGCCGGGGGGGAACTCGCGTCCGCGCTCGAAACATTCAACCGCGTCCTCTACGACGACCTCTCCTTCGCCGGTTTCTTCACCATCGCGGGGCGGGGGTTCTACCCTCCCAAGCCGATCGTGCGCCCCGAAACCGACATCGATTACGAGGCCTGGGACTCCATCCCCTTCAAGGTCAGCTTCGTGACCGTTGGGAGTGCGAGCCTCTCCCGCAACGTCCTGCGGGTGGAGACGAGCGTCTACGACATGAAGCAGCGCAAGCGCGCGTTCGGCAAAGCCTACACGGGTGACCCGGGACAGGTCCGGACCATGGCCCATTACTGGGCGGACGAAATCGTGTACCAGCTCACCGCGGGGACGTCGCGCGGCATCGCCTCCACCCGGATCGCCTACGTATCCCGCAAGGGGGATGCCAAGGAGATCCACACCATGGATTACGACGGCCAGAATTCCCGCGCCTTCACGCACGGCGGGGGCCTAAACCTCTTCCCCACCTGGGCGCCCGACAACTCCAAGCTGGCCTTCGTCAGCTACCGTCCCAATCCGGAAATCACCATCTATTCCTACCTCGACGGCTCCCGCCTCCCCTTCCCCATGTTCAACACTTTCGCCTCCTCCCCGGCGATTTCTCCCGACGGCAGCGAAGTGATTTTCGCGCTGCGCACCCCGCGGGGCGACCCCGACCTCTTCATCTCCCGGCTGGACGGTTCGAACCGGCGTAACATCACCAACAACCCCGCGATCGACAGTTCCCCCACCTGGTCCCCCTCCGGGCGCCAGATCGCCTACATTTCGGGAATGCCGGGCCAGATTCACATCTGCGACGCGGACGGGTCCAACGTGCGCCGGGTCGTCAAGGAAGGGGGGGACGCCGACAACGTGGCCTGGTCCCCTGACGGAAGGTGGCTCGCCTTTCAATGGAAACCGCGGCTCAGCCCGCGCTACGAGATCTTCATCGCGGATGCCGCCAGCGGCGCCGTCCGCCAGCTGACCAGCGGCGCCGGCAGCAACGAATCCCCCACCTGGGCCCCCGATGGACGTCACCTGGCGTTCCAATCCAACAGGTCCGGGAGCTGGCAGATCTACACCATGCTGCTCGAAGGAACGGAGCCCAGGCAAATCACCCACTCCGGGAACAACACCAGCCCCTCCTGGAGCGGCTATTTCCTTAGAGATTAGTGTCGTCCCGGCCTGTTTCCCGCCGCCGGCGCACGTGCTATACTCAGAGTCATCTAACCTGAACGCATTGACAAGGAGACATCGCCCCATGAAGAGATCACCGGTTCTGCTCGCCTCGACGGCACTGCTGCTGGCCGTCATGCTGTCAGCCTCCGGCTGCGCCAAGAAAGTGTCGCCGGACCCCGCGGCCGTAGACCGGGCGGATGGCGCACGGGAAGCGTCCACTGCGCCGGCCCCGGCCCCGACCATCACGCTGACGGCTTCCCCGTCGGCGATCGAAAAGGGACAGTCCACGACCCTTTCCTGGCAATCGACGAACGCCACCGGCGTGAACATCACGGGCGGAATCGGGACCGTCGAAGCCTCAGGGAGCCGGACTATCAGCCCGGGCGCATCCACGACCTACACGGCGCGGGCCACCGGGCGCGGGGGTGACGCCGTAGCCGAAGCGCGCGTCACCGTCTCCGCGCCGGTCGCCGTCACCCCGCCGCCGTCGGCGGCCGTGAGTGACGCCGCGTTTTTCGAGGCCGCCATCAAGGACGTTTTCTTCGGCCTTGACGAGTACTCCATCAACGAGGACGCCCGGCGCGCCCTCATCGCCAATGCCCGCGCCCTGGCCGAGCGTCCCGGAATCCGGGTGACGATCGAGGGGCACTGCGACGAGCGCGGTTCGGAAAAATACAACCTGGCGCTGGGCGACCGTCGCGCCAATTCCGCCAGGGATTTCCTGATTTCCCAGGGGATCGACTCGGCGCGCATCGACACCATATCCTACGGCGAGGAACGCCCGTTCTGCGAGGAACAGAACGAGGAGTGCTGGCAGCTCAATCGCCGCGCGCACTTTGTCATGCGTTAGACCCTGCGGGGGGAGGCAGCCGCCTCCCCCTTCATC
Source organism: Acidobacteriota bacterium (assembly GCA_012719455.1). Lineage (GTDB taxonomy): Bacteria > Acidobacteriota > UBA6911 > UBA6911 > UBA6911 > UBA6911. The sequence goes on from JAAYAJ010000019.1 coordinate 55,033, forward strand.
CCTTCACCGCCTGACGCTTGGAGAAACCCGATGAAGCGAAACATTCCATTCTGTCTCCTGGCGGCGTTGCTTGCCGTCTGCCCGCTCGCCGAAGCCGGCACCAAGGAGGAACTGGTGCGGCTGCAAAGCGACGTCCTGGCCCTGCAGAACCAGATCCGCGAGTTCGACAAGGGATACGCGGAAAAACTGGACAGCCTCCGGAGCCTGGTGATCCAGCTGAACGACCAGGTGGCCCGATCCGGCCAGATTCTCGACAGGATTTCCACGGCCATGGAGAACAGCGAGAGCGGTAAGCGCACGGCCGACCAGAGCCTGCTCGAGGAGGTGCGCCGGTTGTCGGCCAAGGTCGACGAGGCCTCCACCCGCATCAGCGCCATGGCACTGCAGCTTGGGGAGCTGAAGGTGCAGTCGGCTTCGCTCGAGACGGCTGTTCCCTCGGGGCTCTCCCCGGAGGTCCTCTACAACCAGGCCTACGGCGATTTCGTGCAGGGGAATTTCGACCTGGCGATCGAAGGGTTCACCGCCTACGTTTCCACCTACCCTGCCGGCGACCGGGTCCCCGACGCCCTCCTCAATATCGGCGACGCCTACGCCGCCAGCAACCGCCTGCCGCAGGCCGTGGGGGCGTTCACGCGCGTCATCAACGATCACGCCGACTCGGACAAGGTCCCGAGCGCCCTTTACAAGCGGGCCCGGGTGGAACTGGCCATGCAGGAAAAGGAAAATGCCGTTGCGGACCTGCGCAACATCGTCGAAAAGTTCCCGCAGTCTCCCGAAGCCGTCCTGGCCCGGGGGGAACTGAACCGGATCACCGGCTCCAAGCCCGCGGCGCCCGCGCGCCGCAAGACCCGCTGAGCGGGCGACTTCCAATCACATGATCAACGACTAGAGGATCAAACACAATGAGTTCACTCAACAAGGTCATGCTCATCGGACACCTGGGGAGGGACCCCGAGGTCCGCTACACCCCCGATGGAACCCCGGTCGCCAACTTCAGCCTGGCGACCAGCGAAAACTGGACCGACAAGAACGGCACCCGGCAGGAACGCACGGAGTGGCACACGGTTGTGGTCTGGCGAAAACTGGCCGAGATCTGCAAGCGCTACCTCACCAAAGGGCGGCAGGTCTATATAGAGGGACGCATCCAGAGCCGGGAATGGACCGACAAGGAAGGCATCAAGCGCCGCACGACCGAGATCATCGCTTCGCAGATGGTCATGCTGGGGAGCCGCCAGCAGGCCTCGGCGTCCGGGCCTTCCGAGGACAATTACGCGGGAGGGATGGACCAGGACCAGCCCTTCGGCGATGCAGGCATCACCGACAGCGATATTCCGTTCTAGCTTCTCCTAGAAACGGTACTTGGCCTGCTTGATCTCGCGGCGGAAATCGTCCCCGCCGATTTCGACCAGGCGACACATCTCGTAGAGGCGGGAGCGCAGCCGCGCCCCGATGCGGTCGGTGAGGGTCTCCTCCCCCGCCCTTTTCGGGACGTCGAGATAGTTGGAGGTGAACACGGTGAGCTTTTTGTCGTTGTACCGGCAGTTGATGATGTAGGCGATGGTGTCGCGCACCCATTCGGTCGGCTTGTTGGCGCCAAGTTCGTCCAGCACAAGCACGCGGGCCTCCAGCACCGGGCGCAGGACCTCGAGTTCCGAGGTCTGCGAGACCGGGTTCCAGCTTCCCTGGATTTCGCGCAGCAGGTCGCGGAAATCGTAGAAAAGGCCCTTGTCTCCCTTGTCATGGATCACGTGCTTCAGCAGCGAAACCGCCAAGTGGGTCTTCCCGACGCCGCAGGTTCCCACGAGCAGCAGGCCGACATCGATCCGGGGATATTTTTCCAGGAAGCGTTCGATGAACAGCTTCGCTTTCTTCTGGGATTCGTTGATCGGCTTGTAGGAATCTAGATCGCAGTGCTCGTAACGTCCGGGGATGCGCGCGGCTTCGATCAACCGCTCGAGGCGCACGGAATCGAGACAGCGGCAGCGCCGCACTCCTGACCCGGCCGGCTCCCAGCCCGAGCCACCGCAGTTTGGACATCGATCTCCGCGGGGATTGTCTGCACTCATGGCGCGACCAGAGTACCACAGTTCGAGGCCGGCAGGAATCCCTTCGATTGCAGGGACCTAGCGCTTCGCGGGAGGCTCCGCTTCGGGCGGCACGGCCGCGGAGCGCTCCTTGAGTTCGATGTACATCTTCTGCACATTGGCCGGGAAGAAATTCTGGAAACGCCAAGCGGCGTACGCCGCCGGGACCTCGATCGTACCGACAGCCTGTTGCAGGCTGTCCCCCCGATCCACCGCCGGCCGCACCAGCTCCTCGAGATCGTGCAGGTAGCGCCTGAAGGCACGCACGTCCTCCCGGGAGCCGACCGCGCCGTGCCCGGGGACGAAGGTGTCGGCGTCAAGCGCCAGGAGCGCGTCGACGGTGGCTCCCCATTCGAGCACGCGCGCGTCCTCGACGTTGGGGATCGCCCGGTTGAAAAAAAGGTCGCCCGCAAAGACGATCTTCTCCCCGGGGAGATGGAGGACGACGTCTCCTTGCGTGTGCCCCGCACCCAGGTAAAGCAGCCGGATCTCGCGTCCCCCCTCGCGGATTGCGAGCCCCCGCTCGAAGGTGACCTGCGGGGGTAGGATCCTGAGACGGGAAAGAGTGTCCCGGTACTGCTGCTGCTGCCGCAGGCGCGTGCGCTCGTCGGCGGAACCGGGAAGCGCTGCGCCCAGCGCCCGGAGCTGACTCTCGGCGGAGGCCAGCGCTCGCTCCCAGGCGGGCAGGTCCACCTCGATCACGTCCCGCCGCGCACGGTCGCTCCCGACCAGGTGCGCCCCCGGGAACGCCTGGTTCCCGTGGGTGTGGTCGGTGTGCCCGTGGCTGTTCACCACGTAGCGTACCGGCCGATCGGTGACCGCGCGAATGGCGGTGCGCAGTTCCTCCCCCGCCTCGGGGGTGAAATGGGTGTCGAACACCACGACCGAGTGCTCCAGCACCACGAAACCCGAGTTGGCGACCGCGTTCCCATCGGGGCTGACTACCCGCGCGTATACCCCTTCGGCGATCTGGGCGATCTCAGGAGGCTCCGCCGCCGGCAGGCCGAGCGCCAGCAGCAGCACAGCCAGCACGGCAAACGGGAATGGGCGGGCGCGGGCTCTGTCTGAAATAACGCACCCCCCTCAGATCCTGGATGAACGTTGGCGCGGCGCCTCGACCAGGAGCACCTGCTTGGTCAGCCGTTCAGCGCCGCGTCGGATCGTCACCCGAACGGTCTCGCCCGGACGGTGCGACTCGAGCAGGAGCTGCAGCTCCTCCTGGGAAGCGACGGGCTTCCCCTCCACCTCGGTGATGATATCGCCCCCCACGTAGATCCGCTGGTTGTACCACACCACGGCCCGGCTGGCCCCCCGGATATCGGCCCGATCGGCGGAACTACCGCGGTAGACACGGTAAACCAGGATCCCCTGCCCCACCGGGAGCTTGAGCACGGAGGCAAGGTCATCGTTCAGAGCGTAGCCCTCGATCCCGAACCAGGGGCGAATGACTCTCCCCTCCCGGATCAGCTCGGTCGCCACCCGCCGGATGGTCTCGGCCGGGATCGCGAATCCGATGCCGATGTTCCCCCCGCCGATGGTGAAGATGGAGGTGTTGATCCCCACCATCTCCCCCGCCGTGTTGAGCAGCGGGCCGCCGGAGTTCCCCGGGTTGATGGCGGCGTCGGTCTGGATGACATTATCCACCAGTTCGCCCGACTGCGTTTCGATCCGGCGCCCGAGTGAACTGACGATGCCCACCGTCAGGGTGTTCTGCAGCCCGAGCGGGTTGCCGATGGCCAGTACTTTCTGGCCCACCTTGAGGCTGGCGGAGGAACCGAGTCGGATCGGGTGCAGCCGTTCCGCGGGGGCATCGATCCGGAGCACGGCCAAGTCATTCTGCCGGTCCACCCCCAGGACCCGGGCGCGGTATTTCGAGTGGTCGGGGAGCGAGACCTCGAGGCTGTCGGCAGCGTCGATGACGTGGTAGTTGGTCAGGATGTGGCCTTCGGTGTCAAGCACGCACCCGCTTCCGGTCCCCTCCCGCGCAACGGGGGAGAAGAAGAAATCGTACTCGACCACCGTCCGGGTCACGTTCACTACCCCGGGACTGACGGTGTCATACACCCGGATATTGGTGCGCTCTTCCTCGCTGAGCTCAACTTCCCCGGCCGGACCGAAGGCAAAGGCCGGCCCGGAGACTTCCCGCGCCGGGGGGCCTGGAAGGAGATCCCAGCGCAACGCCGCGACGGTCGCGGCGCTTGCGAGCAGCGCGACGATGAGAACCAGGCGCACGGAGCCCTTGTACATGCAGATTCCGGCTCCCGCCGGGCAGCCCCGGCGGGAGCCTCTCCCCTTACCGGAACCTTATGGTCGTGTCCCGGCCGATGTTCAGGTCCATGGTCAGCGACGTCTTGGGGTAATTGGGAACCGGCACCGTCGTCACCAGCCTCAGGATGCTGATATTGAGCCGGTATTCGCCCGGAGGCACCGGGCGCTCGAAGCGGCAGCTCCCGTGGTTCCCCTCCGTCAGGATCGGGGTCGATTCATACCGCCCCGAGGCCCCCTCGAGCACGAACTTGAACCCGTCGAGCCGGTCCATCTTCCAGTCCCCGGACAGCTTGTTGATGTTGACGTTGATGGTCTTGGGCGCCCTCTTGGCTTCATCCGTCTTCCGGTCCCCTTCAGCCCGCTTCCCCGCCTGCTCGCGGGCATCCCCCATCCACTGGGCCTCGAGCTCGGCCAGCCGCCCTGCGGATTTCATCCGCTCGATGGTGGCGTTGATTTTGGCGAGCAGCTCGGTTTCCGATTTCAGCACCGCCACCGCGTACGAGTACTTGTTGACGAGGGTGGGCAGCACGTTCGTGTTGGGATAGCTCTGGGCGCTGCTGTAGGTGATGAAGGGCTCGTCCCCGACCACAGCGTCGACCTCCGTGCGGTTCAGCGCTCCCAGCGCGTCGTCGAGCGTCGGGTACGGCTTGATGGTAACCCCGGTCTGGGCCGCCATGAGGGCCTCCCCCGGGTGCCCTTCCGCAACGCCCACCGTCTTGCCCGACAGGCCGGCCAGGTCCGTGATGTCGAATTCGCTGCGCTGGTAGGCGATGACGTCGCCCGTCTCATAGTAGGGGATCGAATAGGCGAACTCGGTCTCGCGGGCCGGATCGATCGCCACCGAGGAGAGGATGAGTTCGGCCTGCCCCTCCTTCATGACCTCGTACATCCGGTTGACACCCGACAGCTTGATCCACCGGACTTCATAGCCCAAGTCCTTGGCGATCTCGTTGCCGATGTCGACGCCGAATCCCTGGACCCCCGTCCCGTCGCCGAACTCGAAAGGCGCGTTCACGGCAAAAGTCAGGATGCGCACCGCCTTGTTTTTCGCCATGCTTTCCGCGGCGGGCGGAATCAGGTCTTTCTTCTCGCCGCCGCAACCGACGACCGTACACACTACGATTGCCATCAAAATCAGGTATTTTACGCTTCGCACACCTACCTCCCAGAAACGATATACAGGAATCCTTCAAACCAGCGACCAGCTCGGCCGCACGTATTCTAGCCAATCTACTCCCGGGACTAAAGCTTTTTCAGCCGGGCGCGCAGGTTACAGGTCCCTTTCCATCACCCAGGCGTCCTCGACCGGGTTGCTGTAATAGTTGGCCCGTGTCCCCGAAATCCCGAAACCATGGGCGCGGTAGAACTGAATGGCGCGCTGGTTCGATTTTCTCACCTCGAGCAAGCAGCGCGTACAACATCGGCGCGTACCCTCGGCCCGACAGGCGTCCATCAGCCGCGTTCCGATACCCAAGCGCTGAAATTCCGGCAACACCCCCAGCTTGAGCAGCTCAAGATCACCATCGACGGCGCGCGCCAGGTAAAACCCGGCTAGGCGCACCGCCCCTCCATCGGGGAGCACCACCGCCTTGGCCCCGAAATATCCCGGGATCTCCTCGAGAAACCTCCGGTAGCTGTCCGCTCCCCAGAAGGTGAGGCTTGTCCGCTCCTCAAGCGGCCCGAGTTCCTCCAGGTCCTCCACACCCAGGCGGGCCAGGTAGCAGCAAGCGGCGGCGTCAATGTTAGCGGCGTTGATTTCGGACAGCATCGGGAGGCCTTATGTACAGGGGCTCCGCCGTCGGTGCATCCCCCGTTTGCCAATACCTTCGGCGCCGGAGCGCCAGACGGCCGACGCCGGCAGCCAGGAACAGGTCCGCGGGGACCCGGCGCGGCCATCCGTCCTCCCGGGGGATCCCTTCCCACCGGGCCGCGTCCAGATCGGCCACCACATGAGCGTGCCTCCGGGCGAGAGTGCGTTCAAGCTCCGGAAGGTCGAGCAGCACCGGCCGCCCCGATCGGACCGGCCAGCCGCTCGGGCAGGTGTAGGCGCCGTAATAGACCTGGTCGCGTTGCGCGTCGAGCACAACGCCGATCTCCCCCCCGAGCCAGGCGGCCTGCCAGGCCAGCACGTCGAGCCCCGGGACACCGGCAAACGGGATCGCGAGCGACTGGGAAAGCCCCAACGCCGTACTGATGCCGACCCGGATGCCCGTGAAGGACCCCGGCCCGGTACCGGCGGCGACCAGGCCCAGGTCCCCGAGTCTCCAGCCGGCGCGCTCGAGCAGGAACTCGACCGAATGGAGGAGCGTGGCCGAGTGCCCCAGCGGGGAGCGCGTCCGGATCTCAGCCCGCACTTCGCTCCCCTCGAGCAGGGCGACGCTGCCGCACACCGACGAGGTGTCCAGAGCCAGCGTTTTCAGGGTATCGCTCATGGGCATCATCATTGACAACCGCAGGACTTGGATTATATACTGTAGCCTCTTTCAGCTCAAGGTTTTGTGCCCGAATTTCGCAGCCGGTTCCAGCTGCGGGCCAACGAAGTGACATCCCGGCGGATCGACAATCATAACAAAATGAGCGCAAACAAAGACCTCACCCCGATGATGAAGCAGTACCACGAGGTCAAGCGGCGCTACCCCGACAAGCTGGTCTTTTTCCGCCTGGGCGATTTCTACGAGATGTTCTACGAGGACGCCGTCCAGGCGTCCCGCGACCTGGAAATCACCCTCACCTCGCGCAACCGGGACAAGAGCGGCGCTCCCATCCCCATGTGCGGGGTCCCCTACCATTCCGTCGACGGCTACATCGCCCGGCTCATGAAAAAGGGGCACAAGATCGCCATCTGCGAACAGGTGGAAGACCCCCGCAACACCAAAAAGCTGATCCAGCGCGAGGTCACGCGGGTCCTGACCCCGGGAACGGTCGTGGAGGAGCTGCTCCTGGAGCCGAAGGACCACAATTACCTGTGCAGCTTCATCACGACGCCGCAGGGGGTGGGGCTCGCCTTCATGGACTTGTCTACCGCCGATTTCCTCGCCACCGAATTCCTAGGGGAGGATGCCTGGGCCCGGGCCCTCGACGAGTTGACCCGATTCGGGCCGAAGGAAATTCTCCTGCCCGAAATATCGGGCGAGGAACTGGACCGAAAGCTCCGGGCGGAGTGGTCCGATCAATGGGTGGCAAGCCTTCTGGACGACTGGGCCTATAACCGCGATTATGCCGAGAGGATACTGCTCGAACACTTCGGCGTCGCCAGCCTGGACGGCTTCGGCGCCGCCGGCCGGTCGCTGGCGCTCGCCGCCGCCGGCGCACTGATCCATTACCTGCGCGACAGCCAGCTCGGGGCGCTCGGGAAGGTGGCGGAACTCCGCTTTTTCGAACCTTCCGATTTCATGAAGCTCGACACCTCCACGGTCGTCAACCTGGAGCTGGTAGCCACCATGGACGGCTCGAGGAAGGGATCGCTCCTGTCCCTGCTCGACCGGACCCGCACGGGAATGGGCGCCCGGCTGCTCAAGAGCCGGCTGCTGCTCCCCCTCCTGGACGTGCCGGAACTCGAGCGGCGGCTCGACTGTGTCGCCGCCTTCTCTGAAGCCGGCGCCACGCTGGGGCGGCTCACCGAACTCCTGGGTGGGATCCTCGACCTGGAGCGGCTGATCAGCCGCGTCTGCGCCGGAATCGCCAACCCCCGCGAGCTGGTGGCGCTGGCCCAGTCCCTCCGGACGGCCGCCGCGCTGGAGCCGCTCCTGGCGGAGTTTCGCGCCGCCCGCCTCGAGGAAATCCGCGCCGAAATCGACCCGGTGGAGGACGCCTGCCGGCTGATCGAACAGGCGATCGCCGACGATCCTCCCTCCTCGGCCGCGGAACCGGGCATCATCCGCCCGGGCTACTCGGCGGAAATCGATGAACTGCGCTCCATCCGCCATAGCGGCAAGGGCTACATCGCCGGCCTCGAGGCGCGTGAACGCCAGGGCACCGGGATCGCCTCCCTCAAGGTAAAGTTCAACCAGGTCTTCGGCTACTTCATCGAGGTCACCCGGCCGAACCTCCACCTCGTCCCGCCCCATTACATCCGCAAGCAGACCCTGGTCAACAGCGAGCGCTTCGTCACCGACGAACTCCAGGCCTACGAGGAAAAGGTCCTGGGGGCGGAGGAACGGATCGCCGTGATCGAAAAAGAGCTCTTTGCCGGGATCCGCAAGGCGGTCGCACTCGAGGGAGCGCGCGTCCAGGCCACCGCGCGCCTGGTCGGGGAACTGGACGTCTACGCGGCGCTGGCCCTGTCCGCGCTCGAAAACGATTACGTCCGCCCGACCCTCACAGACGGGGACGAAATCGAGATCCGCGGGGGGCGCCATCCAGTGGTGGAACTGGAGAGCCGTCCCTTCATCCCCAACGACCTCCTCCTGAACTGCTCGACCGATCAGCTCGCGATCCTGACCGGCCCCAACATGGGGGGGAAGTCGACCTACCTCCGGCAGACGGCCCTGATCGTCATCATGGCGCAGATGGGCTCGTTCGTGCCCGCCCGGGAAGCGCGGATCGGGTGCGTGGACCGCATCTACACCCGCGTCGGGGCCTCCGACAACCTGGCCCGCGGACGCTCCACCTTCATGGTCGAGATGATCGAGACGGCCAACATCCTGAACACCTCCACCCCGCGCAGCCTGATCCTGCTCGACGAGGTCGGCCGCGGCACCGCCACCTTCGACGGGCTTTCGCTGGCGTGGGCGATCGCCGAATACCTGATCCAGGACTCCGGGCACCGGCCCAAGACCCTGTTCGCCACCCACTACCACGAACTGACCAAGCTGGCCGATGTGCACCCCGGGGTCAAGAACCTGTGCATGGCCATCGAGGAAGCGGGGCAATCGATCGTCTTTCTGCGCAAGGTCGTGCCGGGCGCGGCCGACCGGAGCTATGGCATCGAGGTGGCCCGGCTGGCCGGGATGCCGCGCGAGGTCCTGGCCCGCGCCCACCGGATCCTGGAGCGGCTGGAGAAGAAGGATATCGACCTGACGGGCCGCCCGCGCCGGCGCTCCGCCGAGGAGGTCATCGACGAAATGCAGCGGTCCCTCTTCTAGCGCCATGGAACATTCCCTCCGCACGCCGTCCTGGATTGACGCCCCGCTTGCGCACGTGCTGCTCCTGACCCTCCTGGCGCTCCCCTACTTCGTCAATCTCGGGGTTTCCTCCCTCTGGGACGCCAACGAGGCGTTCTACGCCGAAACCCCGAGGGAGATGATGGTGACCGGGGATTATCTCGCACCCCGGTTCAACTTCGAGCCCCGGGTCCAGAAGCCCCCTCTCACCTACTGGGTCGTGCTCCTGTCCTACCGGGTCTTCGGCGTCGGAGAGTTCGCCGTCCGCTTCCCGGGCGCGCTCGCGGCCCTGGGCATCCTCCTCTTCTGCTACGGGGCTGCCCGCAGCGCCTTCGGCCCACGCGCGGGACTTGCGGCCGCGGCGATCGCGGCCACCACCGCCCGGATCTTCATCCTCGCGCGCCGGCTCCCGATCGACATCCTCCTCCTCTTTTTCCTGACCGGGGCCCTCTTTTTCATTCTCCGCGCCCTGCGCCGCGACGGCATGGGGCCGTGGATCCCCGTCTACCTGTTTCTGGGGCTCGCGTTCATGACCAAGGGGCCGGTCGCCCTGGTCATCCCCGCCGCGGCGCTGGGGGGCTGGTGGATCCTGGCCCGCCGGCGGCCATGGGCGAGGATCTACCCGCTGCTGGGGAGCGTCATCATCGCAGCCGTCGTCCTCCCCTGGTACCTGGCCGTGTGGCAGGCGCACGGCTGGGACTACATCGCCCCCTTCTTCCTCAGCGACAACCTCGGGCGTTTCGCCACCGAGACCCTCGGCCCCTCCCGCAGCGTGTTCTACTATATCCCCGTATTCCTCTCCAACTTTTTCCCCTGGTCCCTGCTGCTCGCGGCCGCCCTCGTCTCCTGGCGGCGGCTTCACCGGGAAGCCCCTGCCGGTTCCTCCCCGGCGTGGCTCCTCCTCTGCTGGGCCTGCGTCGTCTTCCTGCTCTTTTCCCTCTCCAAAAACAAGCAGGAGTACTACATCGCCCCCATGTACCCCGCCTGCGCCATCCTGATCGCCGGAGCCCTGGTCCGTAAGCCCAGGTTGCGCCCGGGAGCGACCTGGGCTTACGGCGCCGCAGCGGTGCTGATGCTCGGCCTTTCCCTCGCCCTCCCCTCCGTGTTCACCGCCTTCATGCCCGCGCTCCCGCCGCTGCTGCGCTACGGCCCGACTGTCCTGTTCGCCGCCGGAGCACTGGCCGTGGGCGTGTGTACCGTGCGCCGCCGCCGGGGGCTCCGCTTCGTCGCGCTCGCGCTCTCGCTCTGGTCGGTCTACCTCCTGGGGGCCGCGGCCTACATCCCCGCGCTGGAGGCGCTGCGCCCCGTCAAGGGGTTTTGCCGCACCATCGCCCGGCAGTGGCGCCCCGACCTCGGGGACAGCGCCGGCTTCTACCGCGCCTCCCTCCCCAGCATGGTCTTCTACCTGCAGCGGCCGATCTTCCAGGAAACCGACCCGGAGGGGATGCTCGGGCGCTTCCGCTCCCCCGGCCGCGTCTTCTGCATCCTGTCGCGCGCCGATTACGAGTACTTTCTCGGGCGCGGTGCGGACCTCCACATCATCGACCAGGGACCCCTTTTTTCGCTCCGTTTCGGCAGCTTGCTGCAAAAAGGGAAATTCCCCGGCAGGGAATTGATCTTGGTATCCAACCGATCGTGGTCTACAATCGCTTCCCTTGAGGGCGATGTGCGCATATGAAAGCGAAACTGTTCACCGCCGTTAAGCTGGCGATCACGATCCTGTTTTTCGCCTATATCTTCCGGAAGATCGATTTCCAGCAGTTCACCGCCGCGCTCGCCAACGCCCGCATCGACTACCTGCTCGGGGGCTTCGCCCTCCTCTGGATCGCCCATTTCATCTGCATCTACCGCTGGCGGTTGCTGATGCAGCCGCTGATGCCGGTGCCGTCGGTGGGGTACCTGTTCAACATCTACTGCATCGGGCTCTTCTTCAACCTGACCTTCCCCACCATCATCGGCGGGGACGTCGTCAAGGTCTATTACGCGGGACGCCCTTCCCGGAACTATGCCCAGAGCCTGGCGGCCGCTTTCCTCGACCGGGACGCCGGGATGTTGGCCATGATGATCATCGCCTGCGCCGCCGTGACGATCTACCCGGTGTCGGTCCCCGGAATCCCTGTCCTCCCCATCCTGTGGGGGGTGTTCGCCCTGTTCATACTCGGGAACGTGGCGGTGTTCACCCCGGGGCTGCACCGGCTCCTGTTCCGGCTGCTGCAGCGGCTGCGCCTGGGGAGGGTCGCGGCCAAAATGGACCTGCTCTCCCGCGCTTTCCAAGTCATGGGCCGACACCCCGGCGTCCTCTGGGGGTCGCTCGCCATCTCCTTCGTCAACCAACTGCTGGTCATCTCGGTGACCTGGATCATGGCGCTGGGGCTGGGAATCCGGCTCTCCCCCTTCTATTTCCTGGTCTTCGTCCCCGTCATCACCCTGATCTCCATGATCCCCATCAGCCTCAACGGCATGGGGCTGAGGGAATACTCCTTCATGAGCCTCTTCGGCGCCGTCGGCGTGCCGGCGGCATCGTGCATTGCACTGGGCGTGCTTTCGAGCGTCGTCATCATCCTGTCATCGCTCCCGGGGGGCATCGTCTACATTCTCTTCCGGAACAAGACCGATCTCGAGCAGATGGCTTCCCTGGAAAACGAGTTCTCATGAAGGACAAAATCTCGATCATCGTCCCCGTCTACAACGAGCGCGAGAACCTGGAGCCGTTGACACGCGCGCTGACCGAAACCATGGAGGGCACGGGGGAGAACTACGAGATCCTCCTCGTCGACGACGGCAGCACCGACGGAGGGGGGGAATGGATGGAACGTCTTCCCGGGCGCGACCCGCGTTTCCGCGTCATCCGCTTCCGCCGGAATTTCGGCCAGACCGCGGCCATGGCCGCCGGCTTCGACCACGCCACGGGCAACATCCTGATCCCGACCGACGCCGACATGCAGAACGATCCGCGCGACATCCCCGCGGTGCTCGCGAAGCTGCGCGAAGGGTACGACGTCGTCAGCTGCTGGCGCCGGAAGCGCCGGGATCCGTGGCTGACGCGCAAGCTCCCCTCGCGCCTGGCCAACGGGCTGATTTCCCGCATCAGCGGCGTGCGCCTGCACGATTACGGCTGCACGCTCAAGGGGTACCGCCGCGAGGTGGTCGAGCACATCCGGCTCTACGGAGAGATGCACCGCTTCATCCCCGTCTACGCCTCCTGGGCCGGTGCGCGGGTCGCGGAAATCCCGGTGCGCCACCACCCCAGGACGCGGGGAAAGAGCAAGTACGGCCTCAGCCGCACCTTCAAGGTGATCCTGGACCTGATCACCGTGAAGATGCTGGGAAGCTACTCCACCAAGCCGATGTACTTTTTCGGCGGCTGCGGCCTCGTGGCCTGCGCCGCGGGGACGCTGTTCGCGCTCCTCACCCTCTACGAAAAATATTTCCACCAGGTCAAGGCGCACAACAACCCGCTCCTGCTGCTGGCCGTGTTCCTCTTCATCCTGGGGGTGCAGTTCATCTTCATGGGACTCGTGGCCGAACTCCTGATCCGGACCTACTTCGAATCGCAGGGGAAATCGCCCTACATCATCCTGCGCATCTCGGAAGCCCCGCCGGCGGAGCCCCCGGGCCCCATTTCCTCCCGAGGATAGCCGTGTTTGCGGAGACATTCGCCTTTCGGGAGCACGCGCTGGTCAATGTCGTCGGCGGCGGCGGCAAGACACGCCTGATCCGCGCCCTGGCCTCGGAATTCTGCCTGCGCGGGCCCGTGCTCATGACCACCACCACCCGCAACCACCCCCCCGACCCGGCCGAGGGGATCACGGTGATCAGCGGGGACAACGTCGCGCTCGTCAGGGAGATCGTGGCGCACATCGGGCGGGAATGTTCGGGCCGCCCCTTCAAGCTCCTGGCCGCGCGCCATTTTTTCAGCCCCCACCTCATGCGCGGCGTCCCCCCGGATTTCACCGCCGGGCTGGACCGCACCCTGTTTCCCGTCCTCCTCAACGAAGCGGACGGCGCCGCCGGGTATTCCCTCAAGCTCTACCGGGAGGCCGAACCGGTCCTCATGTCCCGGGCGGATTACCTCGTCCCCGTCATCGGCCTTGACTGCCTCGGTCGTCCGCTCGGGCCCGACTCCGTCTTCCGCTGGGACACCTGCGCCGGCAGGTTCGGGCTGCGCGCCGGGGAGACGATCACCCCCTCCCTGGCCGCCCGGATCCTGATGCACCCCGACGGGATGTGCCGCGGGCTCGAGCCCGGAACCGAAATCGTCCCCTTCGTCAACAAGGCCGACTCCCCAGCCGAGGACGGTGCCGCGCGCGAACTCGCGCGCGCCATCCTGGACAACGGCCGGTTCCCGGTCAGCCGCGTGCTCTACGGCAGCGCTGCGGAGGGAAGGGTCCAATGCCTGGAAGCCTAGGGAAACCGGGCATTCCCCACCTCACCAGCAGGGCCAACCCCCTGCTGAAGAGGATCCGGCTGGCCGCCTCCGGCTCCCGCCGCGCCGGGGACGACCTCGTCGTTGCAGAGGGAGTACGGGTGCTCGAGGAGGCCACTTCGTCCGGCCACGCGCTGGACGCGGTGGTAGCCACTCCGGGATTCGGCTCCGCCCAGAGGGAGCGCGCCCTGCTCGAACTCTGGCGCGCGCGCGGCGTTCCCCTCTGCACGGTCGACGAGCGGCTGTTTTGCTCGCTGTCGGACGTGCGCACCCCCCAGGGGGCCCTGGCTCTGGTCCGCGTCCCCCCCCCCGCCCTCGGGCAACTTCCCGATCCGGGCGCCGCGCCGATCGTGTGCGCGCTGGGACTGCAGGACCCCGGGAACCTCGGGACGCTCATCCGCGCCGCGGCGGCCGCGGGCGCCGCCTTTGTCTGCACGGCCAGGGGGACCGTTTCAGCCCGCAATCCCAAGGCCGTCCGTTCGAGCGCCGGCTCCTTCTTCCGCATCCCCGTGGTGGAACACCTCGAGCCGGCGGATTTCCTCGCCTATGCCGCCGCCCATGCCATCGCGGTGTATTGCGCCGACCCCGCCGCAGGCACCCCCTACACTCTGGCCGACCTCCGGGGCCGCTGCTCCTTCGTCCTGGGAAACGAGGGGCGCGGCACGCAGGGTACGGGGCTCGGGTCGCTCCCCGCGCTGCGGATCCCGATGGCGCGCGCAACGGAATCGCTGAATGTGGCCATGGCTGGAACCATCCTCCTTTTTGAAGCGGCGCGCCAGCGCGCCCTGGGACCGACTCCATGACTCAAACCCTATTCCCCGAACCGGACTTCCCCTTCACGCCGGACACCCCCCTGGCCGAGCGGTTGCGTCCGCATACGCTGGACGACCTGGTCGGGCAGCAGCACCTGGTCGGGCCGGGCAAGGTGCTCCGCGTCATGGTCGAACAGGACCAACTGGCCTCCATCATCCTCTGGGGGCCGCCGGGAACGGGGAAAACCACCCTCGCGCGCATCCTGGCGCGGCAGACCCGCTCCCCCTTCGTCTCCTACAGCGCCGTGCTGTCGGGCATCAAGGAGATCAAGAGCGTCATGGCCGAGGCGGAAGTCACCTTCCGCGCCAACCGGGGACGGACCGTCGTCTTCATCGACGAGATCCACCGTTTCAACAAGGCGCAGCAGGACGCGTTTCTCCCCTACGTGGAATCGGGCGTCATCATCCTGATCGGGGCCACCACCGAAAACCCCTCCTTCGAGGTGATCAGCCCCCTGCTGAGCCGCTGCAAGGTCTACGTGCTCCACCCGCTCGAGCCGGCGGAGATCCAGACCCTGCTCGAGCGCGCGCTCGGTGACACGGAGCGGGGGCTCGGGGCGCTCGGCGCCACGGTGCCGGGAGAGGTCCTCGGGCAGCTGGCCGTATACGCGAACGGCGACGCGCGTATCGCCCTGAACACCCTGGAGCTGGCGGTCTCCCTCTCCGCGCGCGGCGCCGGGGAGCCGTTCACCCTTACCCTGGCCGACCTCGAATCGGCGCTGCAGCGGAAAATGCTGCAGTACGACAAGACCGGCGAGGAACACTACAACCTGATCTCGGCCCTGCACAAATCGCTGCGCAACAGCGACCCCGACGCCTCCCTCTACTGGATGGGGCGGATGCTGGAAGCGGGCGAGGACCCGGTCTATATCGCCCGGCGCATGGTGCGCTTCGCCTCCGAGGACGTGGGTCTGGCAGACGTCCGGGCGCTGTCGGTGGCGCTCGACGCCACGGAGGCGGTGCGGCTGGTGGGAATGCCCGAATGCAAGCTGGCGCTGGCGCAGGCGGCGGTGTACCTGGCGCTCGCGCCCAAATCGAACGCCCTGTACACCGCCTACGGCCGGGTGGCCGACGACATCCAGGCGGGCACCAACGAGCCGCCCCCCCTGCATATCCGCAACGCGCCCACCCGCCTGATGAAGGAACTCGGCTACGGCAAGGGGTACCAGTACGCCCACGACCTCAAGGACAAGGTGGCCGACATGGAGTGCCTCCCCGACACTCTCCGGGGACGCCGCTACTACCTCCCGACCGATCAGGGGATGGAACGGCGCATAGGGGAGATCCTCGCAGAGCTGCGGCGGAAACGGAAGAAGCGCTGACGGCCTCGGGGCGGCTTCAGCCCTTCAGGTAAAAGGCCAGGACGACGGCGGCCAGGACCAGGCGGTAGATCACGAAGGGGGTGAAACTGTTGCGCACCAGGTAGCGCAGCAGGAACCGGATGCACAGAAACCCGGTCACCGCCGCGGCGACCATCCCCGCCAGCAGCACCGGCCACTCGAGACCCGCTCCGCCATCGCCGGAGGCCAGGAGCCTGTACGCCTGTAGGAACCCCGCCCCCGCGATCACCGGGGTTGACAGGAGAAACGAAAACCGGGCTGCGGAGACCCGGTCGCTGTGCCGCAAAAGCGCCGTCGTCATGGTGATGCCGCTGCGCGAAACCCCCGGAACCAGGGCGATCGCCTGGCCGATCCCGATCCACACGGCATCGCCCCAGGAGTAGCTCTCCATCGACCGGTCCTGCCGCCCCCGCCTCTCGGCGACCCAGAGCAGGAGGGCCAGGCCCGCCAAGGTGAAAACCGTGACGAGGGGGGAGCGCAGGCGCGACTCCACCACCTCCTCCAGGCAGAAACCCGCGATCATGGCCGGAATCGTCCCCACCACCAGGAGCCAGGCGAGCTTCCGGTCGGCGTTTCCGAGCGGCGCCCGCTCCTTCAAGCCGAGGACCACCTCGCGCGCCAGCCGGATCCAGTCCCGGGCGAAAAAGGCCAGGACAGCCAGCGCGGTTCCGACGTGCAGCGCAACGTCGAAGACCAGCCCCCCCGGCTCCCACCCGAAGAACCAGGGGACCAGGATGAGATGGGCGGAGCTGCTGATGGGCAGAAACTCCGTCAGCCCCTGGATGATGCCGAGAACGATCGCCGAGAGTATCTCCATGCCGCCAATCCGCCCCAATCTTCACATGTTTCACATGCTTGAGGGCGCCCCGCGCCCCGAAAGCGCTAATTACTTTACAGGGTTTTTCAGGAAATTACAGGATTTAGAGCGCTTTTCCGTTTTTCCGTGCGATTGTAGGGGTGGAAATTACGCGGCCGCGGTATTATCCTTTCCACTTTGCCGGGATCACACCGAAACCGAGGAGAACACATGCCGAGCGCCAAGAACATTCTCAAACTGGGCTTGCCCAAGGGGAGCCTGCAGGAATCGACCATGGAGCTGTTTCGCCGGGCGGGGATCCGAATCAACGCGAGCGACCGTTCCTATTTCCCCTCCTGCGACGACGACGAGATCGAGATCATGCTCATCCGCTCCCAGGAGATGGGCAAGTACGTCGAGAGCGGACTGTTCGACGCCGGGATCACGGGATGGGACTGGGTGCTCGAAACCCGCGCGCGCGTGACCGAGATCTGTGAACTGGTCTACGGCAAGTCGGGATTCAAACCGGTGCGCTGGGTGCTGGCCGTCCCCGATAACTCCAAGATCCGATCGATCCAGGACCTCCAGGGGAAGACCGTCGCCACTGAACTGGTGAGCTACGTCCGGCGCTACCTGGCCCGGGCGGGGGTCAAGGCCAAAGTCGAATACTCCTGGGGGGCCACCGAGGCCAAGGCCGGCATCCTCGTCGACGCCATCGTGGAACTGACCGAGACCGGCCGCTCGCTCAGGGCCAACCGGTTGCGTATCGTGGAGGAGCTGCTCGCCTCCACCACCCGCTTCATCGCCAACCGCGAAGCCTGGAAGGATCCCTGGAAGCGCGAAAAGATGGAAAGCATCGCCATTCTGCTCCAGGGCGCGCTGGCCGCGGAAGGGATGGTGGGGCTGAAGATGAACCTCAAGGAGAGCGACCTGCCCCGGATCATGGATATCCTCCCTTCCCTGAAACGTCCCACTGTCAGTCCGCTCACCCTCCCCGGCTGGATGGCACTCGAGGTGGTCGTCCAGGAATCGGTGGTCAAGCGCATGATTCCCGACCTGAAACGCGCGGGAGCGGAAGGCATCATCAAGTACCCGCTGAACATGTTGATCAACTAACTATTTCTTTATTTATAGATACTTAGATACAAATAGTTAATGCATTACAATAACAAATGCGCGGGGATCGTCACCAAGATCCCCGCAATCAACCAGGTGGCCTACGGCCTCACGGGCAAGCCCCCAAGCAACATCGAGTGGGAGTAACCGATGCCGGAACCCCTCCCTTTTGTCCACCTTCATAACCACTCCGACTACAGTCTGCTCGACGGGGCGTCGAAGATCGAGCTCATTGTGGAGACCGCCCTGTCGATGGGGATGAAGGCGGTGGCGCTCACCGACCACGGAAACCTCTTCGGCGCGCTGCAGTTCTACAATACCGCGCGCAAGAAGGGGATCAAGCCCATCATCGGCTGCGAGGTCTACGTGGCCAAGGAAAGCCGCCACAAGAAGACGGGGGGCGGTGACCAGAGCAACCACCTGGTGCTGCTGGCGGAGAACCTGGAGGGGTACCGCAACCTGACCCGGCTGGTCTCCTACGGGTACTTGGAGGGGTTCTACTACAAGCCTCGCATCGACAAGGAACTGCTGCGTCTCTACCACGGCGGGCTCATCGCCGCGAGCGCCTGCCTCAAGGGCGCGGTCGCCCAGAAGTTGGCCATGGAGCAGTTCGAGGCCGCCGAGGCAGAGGCGTTGGAATTGCGCGACATTTTCGGCGCGGGCAATTTCTACCTCGAGCTGCAGGACCACGGCCTGCCGGCGCAGCGGCAGATCAACCCCGCCATCATCGACCTGGCGCAAAAGACCGGGATCCCCCTGATCTGCACCAACGACACCCACTATATCCAGAAGGAGGACAGCGTCGCCCACGATGTGCTCCTCTGCATCGGCACCGGCAAGGTCGTGAGCCAGCCCGACCGGATGCGCTACGAGACCGACCAGTTCTACTTCAAGTCCCCGGAGGAGATGCACGCCCTGTTCGCCCACGTCCCGGAGGCGCTGGCCAACACCGTCCGGATCGCGGAGCGGTGCGACCTGACGATCGAGACCGACCAGCCGATCCCCCCCTTCGACGTCCCCCCGGGCTACGACGCCGACAGCTATTTCGAAAAGATGGTGCGGGAGGGCTTCGCCGAGCGCCGGCGCCACCTGGAGGCGCTCGCCGCCGAGGGGCAGCTCAAGCACCCGCTGCCCGACTACGAGGAACGGCTGACGTTCGAGATCGCCATGATCAAGAAGATGCAGTTCTCCAGCTACTTCCTGATCGTCTGGGACCTGATCCGCCACGCGCGCGAATGCAACATCCCGGTCGGCCCCGGGCGCGGGTCGGTCGTGGGGAGCCTGGTCGCCTACAGCATGCGCATCACCGACATCGATCCCCTGCAGTACTCCCTCTTCTTCGAGCGCTTCCTGAACCCCGAACGGATCGCCCCGCCCGACATCGACATGGACTTCTGCATGAACCGCCGGGCGGAGATGATCGAGTACACGGCCGAAAAATACGGCCGTGACTGCGTCTGCCAGATCATCACCTTCGGGACCATGGCCGCCCGCGGGGTCATCCGCGACGTCGGGCGCAGCCTGGATATCCCCTACGGCGACGTGGACCGCATCGCCAAGCTGATCCCCCTCGAGCTCAACGCCACGATCGAAAAGGCCCTGGACCAGGAGCCACGCCTCCGGGAGGAGATGGAGAATCCCGAGATCGCGAACCTGATCCGGATCGCGCAGCGGCTCGAGGGGCTCTCGCGCCACTCCTCGACCCACGCGGCCGGCGTGGTGATCGCCCCCAGGCCGCTGGTGGAGCTGGTCCCGCTCCAGAAGACGAACAAGGACGAAATCACCACGCAGTACAGCATGAAGGACCTGGAATCGATCGGCCTGCTCAAGATGGATTTCCTCGCCCTGACCACGCTGACGGTGATCGACGACGCCGTCCGCCGCGTCCGCGAGGAGACGGGGGTCGAGCTCGACCTCTCCTCCATACCCCTGACCGACCCGGAGGTCTACGGGCTCTTCTCGGAGGGGCGCACCAACGGGGTGTTCCAGTTCGAGAGCGGCGGGATGAAGACCGAGCTGCGCCGGTTGCGCCCGGAGCGATTCGAGGACTTGATCGCGCTGAACGCCCTGTACCGCCCCGGGCCGATGGACATGATCCCGGACTTCATCAAGCGCAAACAGGGGCTCATCGCGGTAGAGTACCCCCATCCCCTGCTCGAGGATATCCTGAAGGAGACGTACGGCGTCATCGTCTACCAGGAGCAGGTGATGCAGATCGCCAGCAAGATGGCCGGCTTTTCCCTCGGCGAAGCCGACATCCTGCGCAAGGCGATGGGGAAGAAGCTGGCGTCGGTCATGGTGTCGATGCGCGACAAGTTCCTCGCCGGCGCCGCCGGAAACGGGATCGCCCAAAAGGACGCGATCGCGGTCTTTGAACTCATGGAGCAGTTCGC
Source organism: Acidobacteriota bacterium (assembly GCA_012719455.1). Taxonomy (GTDB): domain Bacteria; phylum Acidobacteriota; class UBA6911; order UBA6911; family UBA6911; genus UBA6911. The sequence continues at coordinate 75,370 of JAAYAJ010000019.1, forward strand.
CCAGTACGGCTTCAACAAATCACACGCCACCGCCTACGCCCTGCTGGCCTACCAGACCGCCTACCTGAAGGTCCACCACCCGATCCAGTTCATGGCCGCCCTGCTGACAAGCGAAATCGGCAACACCGACAAGATCGTCATGTACATCGCCGAGTGCCGGGAGATGGGCATCCCGGTCCTCCCCCCCGACATCAACGAGAGCATGCTCCACTTCCACTCGAACGCCGGAAAGATCCGCTTCGGCATGCTGGCGATCCGGAACGTGGGGGAAGGCGCCATCCGCTCGGTGCTCGAGTACCGCCAACGGCAGGGGCGCTTCCGCAGCCTCTTCCATTTCTGCGAGGAGGTCGATTCCCGGTCGTTGAACAAGCGGGTCATGGAGAGCCTGGTCAAGAGCGGAGCGATGGACTCCCTCGGCTGGCGGCGCTCGCAGTGCATGGCCATGATCGACGCGGCGATCGAGTACGGTCAGAAGGTGCGGCGCGACCGCGAAACGGGGCAGAAGGGGCTGTTCGCCGCTTTGGGGAGCGCCGCCGCCGCCCCGGAGCCGGAGCCGCCCGACATCCCCGAGTGGCCGCCGGAGGAGATGTTGGCCGCGGAGAAGGAGACGCTGGGCTTTTACGTGTCCGGACACCCCCTCGACCGCTTCGCCGAGGAACTGGCGCAGTTCAGTAAAAAACCGCTGGCGGAATTCATCGCCGAGGGGAAAGCGGTCGAATGCCAGGTGGCCGGCATCGTCACCGAGCTGCGCGAGCGCCGCACGCGCAAGGGGGACCTGATGGCCAACTTCACCCTCGAGGATCTCAGCGGGTCGGTGGAGGCGATCGTGTTTCCGAACGCCTACCAGAAATTCACCGCCTTCCTCCGCTCCGACCTCCCGATCCTCGTCACGGGGCGCTTCGAATTCGAGGAAGAACGGGGATGCAAGATCGTCGCCGCGGAACTCCAGCCGCTGGCGGGGATTCTCGAGCGGCAGGCCCGGACCTTGCGTATCCGCGCCGCGGTCACGGACCTGCCCGCGGGGACGGCCGATTCCCTCTACCGTTTGCTCGACGGCAACCGCGGCGACACCGGCATCGAAATCGAACTCTACCGCCCGGCCGAATACCGCGTCCTTATCCAGTCGTCAGACTTCATCCGGGTCAAATCGAGCCCGGAACTGATCCGGCAGATCGAGGAGCTGTGCGGAACCGGAACGGTCCAGGTCCTGGTCTAGCCGCGGGCGTCAGGAGCGCCCGAAATTACGTTCGATTTCGCGCATGCCGAAGCGCAGCAGGATGGGGCGGCCGTGGGGACAGTGGGTCGGGATGCGCGTCCGCTCGAGCTCGTCCAGCAGCCACCGCATCTTTTCCGGGGCGAGCGCCATGTGGACCTTGACCGCGGCCCGGCAGGCGGTGCCGACCGCTATCCGGTCCCGGATCCGCTCCACGTCGAGCGTTCTCTCCTCCGCCTCCAGGCTCTCCAGGATGTCGCTGAACAGGTCGCGGGTTTCCCCTTCCGGGCAGGCGGCGGGAACCGAACGGACCAGGACGGAATCCCCTCCAAAGGGCTCGACATCGAACCCGTTCAGCTCGAGTTCCGGCAGGATACGCTCGAGCCGTGCCTTCTGTTCCGGCGTGAGCTCGATGGCGATCGGCGCCAGCAGTCCCTGCCGCTCGACCCTTCCCCGCTCGATCGAGCGCGCCAGGCCCTCGTAAAGAATACGCTCGTGGGCCACGTGCTGGTCAATGATCAGGAGCCCCTCGCTGTCGCACCCCACGATGTAACTGTTGTGGAGCTGTCCGAGGATCTTCACCCCCTCGGCCCTGAAAGGGGCCGCCAAGGCGCGCCCCGATCCGTAGAGCATCGCGGGGACCAGCTTCATCGCAAGATGCCGCCCGAGTTCCCCCTCCCTCCCGCGCCCGCCGGAGCCAAGGACGCGGCCGAGTTCGGGCGCGCCGCTCGAACCGCCGGCGGCTCCGTCGTCCAGGGGAGGCCCGAAAACCAGGGGCCTCGTCCCGCCCGCGCCCGCAAGGGAGGAGCGCGGCGCCGGGTCATCGTTTCCATCCGCGACGGCCTCTCCGGAAGCGGGAGGGAGGGGACCCGCGTGCAGGTAGGAGGGGATCGGCGCACGCGCGGCGAGCGCTTCTTCCAGGGCGTCGAAGACGAGGCGATAGACGCCGTTCTGGTCGTGGAAGCGGACCTCCGTCTTGGCCGGGTGGGCGTTGACGTCGACCGCGTCGTAGGGAAGCTCGAGAAAGAGAAGCACCACGGGATAGGAGTTCGGGGGGAGCCGCGTACGGTACGCCTGGCGCACCGCGCCCAGGATCACCTTGTCACGCACCATGCGCCGGTTCACGAAAACATACTGGGAATAGCCGTTGGTCCTCCGCTCCGAGGGGAGGGAGGTGAAGCCGTGCACCCGCATCCGTCCCGATTCGCGCTCGAACTCCAGCAGCCGTTCCAGGAATCCCTCCCCGAAGATCTGGACCACCCGCTCCCGCATGTCGGCGGCGCCTACTGCGCGGAGCAGTTCCCTGCCGTCGCTCTGGAGCTCGAACCGGACCTCCGGGTGGGCCAGGGCGTAGTGGGTGACCAGCCGGGCGACATGCCCCAGTTCCGTTTCCTGAGAGCGGAGGAATTTCTTCCGGGCGGGCAGGTTGTAGAAGAGGCCGCCGACCTCGATCTCGGTCCCCCGCTCCCAGGCGATCGTTTTGACGTTGCGGAGTACGCCTCCGTGGACCTGGATCTCGGTTCCCCCGGGAGCGGCGGCGTCGGCCGCGCGCGTGCGCAGCCGCAGGCGCGAAACCGAGGCTATCGACGGCAGCGCCTCGCCGCGGAAGCCGAGGGTGGCGATCGCGGAGAGGTCCTCCGCCCGGCGCAGCTTGCTGGTAGCGTGGTGCTCGAAGGCCAGCAGGGCGTCGTCCTCCGTCATTCCCTCCCCGTCGTCGCAGACCAGGATCGAGCGGCGCCCCCCGCCCAGGACGGCGACCCGGACCTGGCGACTGCCGGCGTCCAGGGCGTTTTCGACCAGTTCCTTCACGACCGAGGCGGGGCGCTCGACGATCTCCCCCGCCGCGATCTTGTTCGCCAGGATCTCCGGAAGCACCTGTATCCTGCTCATCCGCCTCTCCCGGGACTCCTACGTCCCCATGACCGGGCGCAGCCCCTGCTCGAGTTCCCCGAGCGAGGCCTCCCACTGTTCCCCGTCCGCCAGCCGCTTGACCCGGTAGCGCGCGCTCGCGAGTTCCTCCTCCCCGATGATGAGCACGTGCCGGGCGCCCATCCGGTTGGCCAGGCGCATCTGGCTCTTGAGACTGCCGCCGTCAAAATCAACGATGCACGTCATCCCCCGCGCCCTCAATCGACGCGCGATCTCCCCCGCCCTGTCGAGCGCCGCCTCCCCCATGTGAGCCAGGAACAGGTCGGGCTCCCACCGCGCCGCCGCCGCCGTCTTCTCCGGCAGCGTCATGACCAGCCGGTCCAGCCCCATGGCGAACCCGATCGCGGGCGCCGGCGGACCGCCGAGCACCTCGGACAGGCCGTCGTAGCGCCCCCCGCCCATGAGCGCGTTCTGCGCCCCCAGCTCCCCGCTCACGATCTCGAACGTGGTGCGCACGTAGTAGTCAAGCCCCCGCACCAGCCGCGGAACGATGCTGTAGGGGATTCCCGCACCTTCCAGGCGGCGCCGGACCTCGCCGAAATGCGCGGCGCAGTCCGGGCAGACATGGTCGGTGATCACGGGGAGGAGCGCTATCCCGCCCTGGCACCCTTCCACCTTGCAGTCGAACACCCGCAGCGGGTTGGTTTCGGCCCGCCGGCGACAGTCATCGCAAAACCCGTTCCTGCCGCGCCCAAGTTTCGCCCGCAGCAGGTCCATGTATGCGGGGCGGCACCGGCTGCACCCGATCGAATTGACGAGGAGTTTCGCCTCGATCCCGAGCTCGTCGAGGATTCCGAGGGCCATTTCCATGATTTCGGCGTCGACCGCCGGATGTTCCGACCCGATCGCCTCGGCCCCGATCTGGTAGAACTGGCGCCAGCGCCCCTTCTGCTTCTTTTCATGCCGGAACATCGGCCCGAGGTAGTAGAGCCGGTCGAGTCCCCCCCCCCGGTACAGGGCGCCCTGGATGTAGGCGCGGACAACCGAAGCAGTCGCCTCCGGGCGCAGGGTCACCGAACGGCCGCTCTGGTCCCGGAAGGTGTACATCTCCTTGCCGACGATGTCCGTGTCCCCCCCGATCCCGCGCGCGAACAGTTCGGTGGGCTCGATGACGGGGGTCCGGATCTCCCGGTACCCGTGGCGCTCGAAGATGCGGCGCGCGCACTCCTCCACGAGGCGCCAGCGCTCGGTCTCCCCGGGGA
>JAAYAJ010000105.1 GCA_012719455.1 Acidobacteriota bacterium
CCAACCTCAAGCTGGCCAACCTCGACCTGACCCTGACCGACAGCGAGTTCAAGCAGAAGGTCACCGACACGATCTCCAACATCCAGACCGCCTACTGGGACCTGGTGAGCGCGATCCGCAACTACGACATCCGGCGCAACTCGGTCAAGCTGGCGCAGATCAACCTGCGCGACAGCCGCAAGAAGGTGGAGGTCGGGACCTCCGCGCCCATCGACGTCACCGACGCCGAAGCCACCGTCGCCAGCCGCGAGGTGGAACTGATCTCGGCCGAAGAGACGATCCTGCGCGCGCAGAACTCCCTGCGAGCGCTGGTGTCCAACGACCGTAACGCCGACATCTGGCGCAAGGTCATCGTCCCCACCGATCAGCCCGACTTCAAGGAGTTCAAGGTCGACGTCGACACCGCCATAAACACCGCGCTCAAGAACCGGCCGGAACTGCAGCAGGCCGACCTCAACCTGCAGCAGCTCGATATCCGCAAGCGCCTGAACGAGAACAACCGGAAGTGGCAGGTCGATCTCACCGGGCAGTTCGGCAGCAACGGGACGGCCGGCCCCCAGGGGTGCCAGAAAAACCAGTTCACCGGCGAATGCGTCCTCGACCCGAACACCCAGCTTCCCATCCTGCTGACCCCTCCGGCCCTGGTCGGCGGCATCGGCAATGCCTACAAGACGATGTGGACCGAGGGCTACACCAACTGGCAGATCCAGCTGCAGGTGACCATCCCGCTGCGCAACCGCAGCATCGACGCCCAGCTCGCCCAGCAGAACATCCAGAAGCGGCAGCAGCTGATGAACATCCGCAAGATGGAGCAGTCGATCCAGGTCGAGATCCGCAACGCCCTGCAGAGCCTCGAAACCAGTCGCAAGCAGGTGGAGACTTCGGGCGTCGCCCGGCGCCTGGCGCGGGAACGGCTGGAAGGGGAGGAGAAGCGGTTCCAGGCGGGGCTCAGCCAGAACTACCTGGTGCTCCAGCGGCAGAACGAACTCTCCTCGGCCGAATACCAGGAACTGCAGTCCCTGATCCGCTACAAGCAGGCGGTGGTCACCGTCCAGAAGGCGATGTACACCCTGCTCGAATCGAGCGATTTCGCGATCGCCAAGGGGAGCAGCTCCAACGTGCCCGACCTCAAGTAAACAACAGCGGCCGGCGGGGGCGGTTTCGTCCCCGTCGGCCGCAAATTCCCTTCCCCATTCCTCCCCGATCCTTTAGAATCCGCTCATGCCGATAGAGACCGTCGCCTATACCCTGCTGGGCCTGCTCGTGGGAAGCTTCCTGAACGTCTGCATCTACCGCATCCCGTTGGGGAAATCGATCGTCTTCCCAGGTTCCGCCTGCCCCGATTGCGGCCGCCCGGTGCGCCCCTGGGACAATATCCCGGTGCTCTCGTACCTCCTCCTTCGAGGCAAATGCCGCGCCTGCCGCCGTCCGATCTCGCCCCGCTACCCGGCGGTCGAACTGCTGGCCGCGCTCGCCTTTTTCGTCTCGATCCGCACCTGGGGCCTTTCCTCCCCTACCCTGGTCAACTCCCTCTTCCTGGCGGCCGTGATCGTCCTGGTCTTCACCGACTACGATCACCGCATCCTGCCCAATAAAATCACCATCCCCGGGACGATAGCCGGGATCGTGCTGAGCCCGTGGCAGGACCCCGCCTTCTACCAGGACAACGTTTCCATGGCCGCGGCATCCCTGTTCGGAAACGCCGCGCCCGCCGCCCTCCCCTGGGTCGGATCGGTGCTGGGCGCCGCCATCGGCGGGGGGCTCCTGTACGCCGTTGGTTTCGCGTACGAGAAGCTGCGTCGGCGCCAGGGGCTCGGGATGGGGGATGTCAAGATGATGGCGCTGGTGGGTGCATTTCTCGGCTGGCCGCTGGCGCTGCTGACCATCTTCGCCGGCTCCCTGCTCGGCACCCTCGTGGGAATCTTCCTGATTCTTTTCCGCAAATCGAACCTGCAGACCAAGCTTGCTTTCGGCGTGTTTCTCGGGGTCGCCTCGGCTCTCGCCGCCTTCCGGGGATTGGACTTCCTCGTCTGGTACCTCGGCACGCCCCGATAGGGGCGCACGATTTTTTCGCTCAAAACCGCCCCGGCTCATTAGAAGGGCATGAGCGCAACACGCCTCCCAGGCTGCGGATCCGCGGCGGGTTGGAGCCTGGCCGAACTCCTGGTCGCGCTGACCCTGATGGCGGTCCTGGCGTCCTTCGCCCTACCCGGACTCGAGCGCATCGCCAAGGCGTGGACTCTCTGGGAGAGCGCCAAGGCGCTCGAGTCCTCGCTCATGTGGGGGCGCATGCACTCGATCATGGCCAATGAATCGGTTCGGTTCGACGCCTCCGAGCAGGGGTACGGTTGGAGCGATCCGGAAAGCGGGGAGTCTTACACCGCTTCGCTCCGGACTTTCCCGCACGGAGTCCGGATGACCTCGTTCCCCTCGCGGCCGCTCCGTTTCCATCCCCGGGGGAACGCGGCCCCCGCCGGTTCCTATGCGGTCACAGACGGCCGCGGCGCCTACCGGATCGTGGTAAGTCCCGGGGGCCGGATCCGCTTCCAGCAGGAGCCGCCCTAGGAGCCAAGGGTTTGAGAGAGTTCCACGAGTTTTTGCAGGCAGCCGAGCGCCCGGCCGGACCGGATCGACTCCCGCGCCAGGGCGATCCCCTCCCGCAAGCTGGAAGCCTTGTCCCCGACCACCAGCCCGGCGGCCGCGTTGAGCAGGACCACGTCCCGGCGCGCCCCCTCCTGGCCCGAAAGAAGGGCACGGATGATCTCCGCGTTTTGCGCCGCGTCCCCTCCCCGGAGGGCGGAGATGGGGGCGCGGTCGATGCCGAAATCCTCCGGGGTCACGTAGTAGGTCCGGACTCCGCCGCCCGTAACCTCGGAGATCTTGCTCTCCCCGCTCGTGGTGATCTCGTCCAGGCCGTCGGCGCCGTGAACCACGAACGCGCGCCGGGTCCCAAGTTCACACAAGACTTGGGCCATGACTTCCGTAAGGTCCTCGTCGTAAACGCCGAGGACCTGGGCGGTGGCCTGGGCGGGGTTGCAGATCGGCCCCAGGAGGTTGAAGACAGTCCGGATCTTCATCTCCCGGCGGGCCAGCACGACGTAGCGCATCGCCTCGTGCAGCAGCGGCGCGTAGAGAAACCCGATCCCCGCCTCGTCGATGCAGCGGGCCACGGCCTCCGGGGGCAGATCGATCCGGACGCCCAGGGCTTCCACCACGTCAGCGCTGCCACAAAGACTGGACACGCTGCGATTGCCGTGCTTGGCGACCCGGATGCCGGCGCCGGCGACGACGAAAGCGGTGGCAGTGGAAATATTGAACGTGCCGGTTGCGTCCCCCCCGGTGCCGCAGGTATCCACGAGCATCTCGCGGTCGGTCCCGGAGAAGGCGGCGTCGACCATCGACCGCGGCGAGACACGCGACGCTTTTTCCCGCATCACCCGGGCAAAACCGATGAGTTCCTCCACGGTTTCGCACTTCATGCGCAGGGCGGTCAAAAACGCGGCGATCTGCGCGTCGGTGGCCCGCCCGGACATGATTTCGTTCATGAGGCTCTCGGCTTCGCTGCGGCTGAGATGGCGGCCGGATACGACCTTCTGGATTCCTTCGGTGATATGCATTTTGGGGAGTATATCCGGAACCGGAAGGAATTGAAGTCAAAAGGAGGATGAAAAATGAGGGGGGACATGGTCCGGAAAACATATGGATCGCGCCGCAGCGGCCGATGAGATAGAGGGACAGGTATTCCCGTGGAGGAATCAGGCGGCGTCACGTATTGCGGAGGATTTTGCCTGGCGGAACTGCTCCTGGCCCTGGGGCTGCTGACCTTCGGCCTGCTGGCGGTCGGGCAGTTGCTGGCGGTGACGGCGGCACTGGGTTCCCTGGACCGCTCGCAGGGGACCGCGGCCATTGCCGCCCGTACCACGATGGAATCGCTGACCGATCTTTGGGAGCGCGCCCCTTCCGACGCGGCGCTCGCGCCGGGGAGCCACGGCCCGCGCACCGTGGAGGTCCGCGACCCGTGGAACGGCACGGTGCTGAATCGCTATCGGGTCACCTGGGAGGTGGAATCCGTCGGCGATCCCCGTCCGGGGAAAAGCGTGAGAGCAAGGACGGTGACGGTACACGTGGCGCCCGTCGAGGTGGGGGGGGAGGACAACATCCGTCCGATGTTCAACCAATCCCTCGATCTGGCGACGGTTCTCGGTCAGGGGACGTCATGAACGACCAACGGTGTGGCTGCATCCGGATCGCTGAGGAGGGCTTCTCGCTGGCCGAACTGCTGGTGTGCCTCGTGATCTTCTTCGTCCTCGGCGCCGCGCTGTTCGCCCTCCTGGGGGAACTCCAGCAGAAAGCGGCTTTTCAGGCCGAGATGCGGTCGGTTGTCCAGGATACGCGCCTGGCGCTCGACACCGTGGAGCGCTTCGTGCGCCAGGCGGGGAACGACCCGCTGGGCACGGGGATAGAGGGGATCACCCTCCGGGCCCCTGCCTCGGTGGCCATCAGAACCGACGTCAAGGGGGAAGCCGGGGGGGACAAGGGGGACCCGGATGGGGACAGCGGGGATTCCGACGAGGACGTGTTCCTCCGGTTCAACCCCACGGCCGGCACTCTGGAGATCGTCTCCGGATCGGGACCACCCCAGATTGTGACCAGCCGCATTTCCGATCTCGAGCTCCGGTATTACAACGAGTCAGGGGGGATCGCGGCCGGGGATGAACGGGTTCACAGAATCGGCATCACCCTCCGGGGAGCCACCCTGTTTGCCAACCCCCGAACGGGTCGCCGCCACGGGGTGGAACTCGAGGGGGAGGTCCGGGTCAGAACCTGAAGTTTTACATTATGACTTTAGTCCTATTTAGATATGTACTATCATTTTTTGGACATGAATCAGGTTATCCCAAACGAGGTGTTCCGATGAGAGTATCGGTTTTTGCCGTCGCGCTCTGCGCGGTCCTGGCGCTCGAAGGCTATTCACAATCCCTCGGCGACCTTGCCAAAAAGGAAAAGGAGCGCCGGGAGGCGATCGGACAGGTCCGGGTGATCACCGGCGAGCAGGCGGCCAAGTACTCCACCGGCCGGGCCGAGGAGCCGGCCGCCGCCGATCCCGCCCCGCCGGCGGAGGAGGAAACGGCCGAGGGCGCCGTCGCCAAGACCGACCCGGACGAGCCGGTCGATTTCGCAGGGCGCCCCGAAAGCTTCTGGCGCACAACCATGGCCGAAGCGCGGCTCGAGGTCAAGGATCTCGAGAGGGAGCGGGACACTCTGGTCCTCAAGATCAACCAGCTCCAGGACCAATTCTACAAGCAGTCGGACGGCTTCCACCGCGAAAGCATCCAGCGGGATCTGCAGAAAAGCTACTACCTGCAGGACCTGAACAAGGAAAACCTGGAGAAAGCCAGGGAAGCGCTCGAGGACCTGAAAAAGGAAGCGCGCAAGAGCGGCGCCCTCCCCGGCTGGATCGAGTAGCGGGGATTCGCTTTTCGAAGCATCGGCGGGAATGGCCGCGGGGAAGTCACCCTTCTCCCGGCCGCACCCCCGTGAGCAGCACCGTGATCCCCCCGCTCATTCGCCTGCATTGTACCTCGGCGAAACCGGAACGGACGGCCCGTTCCCCCAGCTCTTCGGCGGGGGGGAACGCGGCCACGCTTTCGGGGAGATAGCCGTAGGCACCGTCCACGCCCGACACCCATTTCCCGATGCGGGGCAACACCCTGAGAAAATAGAACCGGTAACACCCCGCCAGGAGAGGCAGGCGCGGCATGCCGAAATCGAGCACGCCCAGGATCCCGCCCGGGCGCAGTACCCGCCTCATCTCCCCGAGCCCCCGGTCGAGATCGGCCAGGTTGCGCAACACGAATGCGCTGACGACGGCGTCGAACGAAGCGTCGGGAAACGGGAGCCGCAGCGCGTCGGCCTCCAGGAGTTCGATCGTGCGCCCGGCGCGCAGGACCTTTTCGGCCCCCAGGGTGAGCATCGGCCGGCTGAAATCGCAGCCGACCACCCGCCCCAGGCGCGAAACCTCCAGCGCGAGATCGGCCGTGCCGCAGCCCACATCCAGGATCAGGGGAGCGGCGGCGCTCATCCGCGTCCCGATCTCCCGCACGCACTCCCTGCGCCAGCGCCGGTCCAGGTTCGCCGACAGGGCATGGTTGAGAAAATCGTAGCGGCCGGCGATAGCGCCGAACATGCGGCGCACCTTTCCGGCCTTCTCCTCGTCCCCCCGGGGATTACTCAAGGTTCCCGTTCCCCGCCAAAAACCGCTCCAGAAAGCGGCGGAGCGACGAGGCCTCGACCCCGTCCAACACCGCCCCCTCCCCCAAGGCACGCAGGAACACCATCCGGAGTTTCCCCCCCTCGAATTTCTTGTCCCGCAGGAGCGAACGCCACACCTCGTCGGGATCCAGCCGGCCGATGGCCGGGAGCCGGCCCGCTCCCCGGATCAGCCGGACCAGGTGCGCCGTTTCCGCCGCGCCGAGCACCCCCAGTTCCCTGCCGTAAGCCAGGGAGGCGATCATGCCCCAAGCGACCGCCTCCCCGTGGGTGAACCTTCTATAACCGCCCGCGGCTTCGAAGGCATGGCCGATGGTATGACCGTAATTCAGGATCATCCGCGGCCCGCCCTCGGTCTCGTCCAGGGCGACCACTTCCGCCTTGATCCGTGCCGCGGCCACAACAATGTGCTCCAGGGGCCCGGGGCGGCGGTTCAGGATGTCGGGAAGCTTCCGGTCGATGTAATCGAGCAGCGGCCGACTGCGGATGGCCCCGCACTTGATGACCTCGTAGAGCCCCGACCGCAGCTGGCGCCCCGGGAGCGTGGCGAGCACCGCGGTGTCGGCGATGACGGCCGACGGCTGGTGAAAGGCGCCGACGAGGTTCTTCCCTTGTGCGACGTTGATCCCCGTTTTCCCCCCGATGGAGCTGTCCACCTGGGCAAGCAGCGTCGTCGGCGCCATCACGAAGCGGATGCCGCGCATGAAGGTGGCGGCGGCGAAACCGGCGATATCCCCGGTCACCCCTCCCCCGAACGCGAGCACCCAGGAGCGGCGGTCGGCGCGGGCGCGGAACAGGCCGTCGTAGATCTTCGCCAGGGTCTGGTGGTTCTTGTAGCGCTCCCCGTCCGGGATCCGGATGACGGGGGAGGGGCCGAAAGCGCCCTCGAGCGCGCCGAGGAGCCGGGGGCCGTGGAGCCGCAGAACGGTGCCGTTGGCCACGACGACGGGGGGAGATTGGAACCCCAGCCGCGCCAGCAGCGTCCCGGCGCCTGCAAGCGCCCCCCCTCCAACAACGACGGGATAGCTGCGTTCCTTCAGATCAACGGTGAGTGTCTTCACGATTACGGTTCCCGGATGAATGGACGGCGTGCCGCCGCTCCGCGGGGAGACTCTAGTCTAACGCGAGATCCCCTCCAGGGGGCTGCTGGCGGTGGCGTAGAGTTTCCGGGGGATGCGCCCCGCCTTGTACGCCGTCCGGCCGGCCTCCACGGCCAGGTTCATCGCCCGGGCCATGGCAACCGGGTCCTTGGCCTCCGCAATCCCCGTATTCATCAGCACCGCATCGCAGCCCAGTTCGAGCGCCAGGCTGGCGTCCGAAGCGGTCCCCACCCCGGCATCGACGATGACGGGGACGGAGACGGTTTCCAGGATAATCCGCAGGTTGGCGGGGTTCTGAATCCCCATTCCCGACCCGATCGGGGCGCCCAGCGGCATGACGGCGGCCGCGCCGGCGTCCTCCAGCTTCCGGGCCATGATGGGATCGTCGTTGCTGTAGGGGAGGACCACGAACCCTTCCCTGACCAGCGTGCGCGTAGCCTCGAGCAGCGCCACGGTATCGGGGAAAAGGGTCTTCTCGTCGCCGATGACCTCGAGCTTCACCCAGTCGCTCAGTCCCGCCTCCCGCCCGAGCATCGCCGTCCGGACGGCTTCATCGGCGGTGTAGCAGCCGGCCGTATTGGGCAGCAGCGTGTAGCGCGTCGTATCGATGTAATCGAGGAGCGATTCCGAGGAACGGTCGAGGTTCACCCGCCGCACCGCCACCGTCACCACCTCCGCCCCCGAAGCATCGAGGGCGTCCCTCATGAGGGCAAAGGTTTCGTATTTGCCCGTGCCCACCATCAGGCGCGAGTGGAACGTCTTCCCCCCCAGAACCAGTGGATCCGTTTCCCGTGCATAAGTCATGCTGCTATCCTCCGCCGACGAATTGGACGATCTCGACGCGATCGCGGTCGGCTATCGGCGTCACGTCCCATTCCGCCCGGCGCACGATCCTGCGGTTCAGTTCCACCGCCACCTGCGTCCCCTCGATCCCCAGCGCCAGGAGCAGTTCGCTCACGTTGGCAACCGGGGGGACCTGGCGTGTCCTGCCGTTGATCTCGAGCGTCATCGTGTTCATAAACCCTACATCATAGGCGCCGCGCGAAAGACAAATCAAGTCCCGCCTGCACACGGCGCACGCAATCGGGCCGTTTTCCTTCATGGACGCCGCAGCGCCGATGGTGTAGGGTGTGTGCATCATGAATACCTGCGAGCACGAACTGGAAACGGCCCTGGAAATCGCCAGGAACGCGGGGGAATTGGCCCTGCGGCATTTCGCCGCCCCCCCGCCCGCCGAAGAGAAGGAAGACTCGTCCCCCGTCACCCGCGCCGACCGCGAAACCGAACGGTATATCGTCCGGATGCTCCGGGAGCGGTTCCCCCTGGACGGCATCCTGGGGGAAGAGGGGGCGGGGCACCCCTCCCGTTCGGGCCGCCGCTGGCTCGTCGATCCCATCGACGGGACCAAGGACTTCATCCGCGGCAATCCCACCTGGGCCGTCCAGTTGGCGCTCGAACAGGGGGAGCGGGTGATCCTGGGAGTGATTCACTGCCCCGCTCTCGGGGAGACCCTCCACGCGGCCGCCGGCGCGGGCTGCTTTTGGAACGGGGTCCGCGTCACCGCATCGGAGGTCTCCAGGATCGACCACTCCATCCTGACCGTCAGCGGGCTCAACGCGGCGGCGGCCGCCTGGCCCGTGGATGGGATCAGGAGCCTGCTCGAGGAGTGCTGGACCGTGCGCGCCTTCGGGGGCGCCTGCAACGTCATGATGCTGGCCCGGGGGAAGGCCGACATCTGGCTGAGCGGCCGGGGGATGGAATGGGACTACGCTCCCGCCCGCATCGTCGCCGACGAAATCGGCGCCTGTTTCCTGACGCGCCCGGGCGACGGCCGCATCGACCGGAAACACTGCGTCCTTTGCGCCCCCGGGGTGGAACGGGAAGTCCGCCGGGTCCTGGACATTTCCGGTTGCGCGCCGGTTGATTCCCCAATTGATTCCATGGAAGATTAGGACCAGGGCCCGGCCTGATTACGGGTGATGCCAACATACAGACCCTGGGAGGAACGATGAGCCAGACACAGCTTTTCGCCGTGCATCCCGACACCCACGAACGGATGCTGCTGGGATCGATCACCGACGCCCAGCTCGATTTTCTCATCGACAACCTCGAAGAGGAATTCGAGGAGGACGACGACTATTTCCTGAACCGGGATACGCTCGACTACCTCGAAGGCAAAGGGATCGACGGGGAGCTGGCCGCGCTGCTCCGCGCCGCGCTCGACAAACACCCGGAAGGGGTGGACATCCTCTACATCTACGGCTGAGGCGCCGGCCGGTCCCGCCACCGGCCCGGAATGGCACGGCCGCAGGAGGGGCAGCGGCCGTTTTCCCCCGGGGCGCCCCCGATGACACGGTAGCCGCGGCGCTCGATGAGCAGGCTCCCGCAGCCGGGGCAACGGGTGTTCTCCCATTCCCCCAGCCGGCCCGGGAGGTTGCCGGCATAGACGTAGCGGAGTCCGCTCTCCCGCCCGATTTCGGCGGCGCGGACCAGGTCGGCGGGGGAGGTGCCATCGGTGTCGATCCACCGGTAATCCGGGTGGAACGCGGTCACGTGCCAGGGGATATCGGGACAGACCCCCGCGATGAATTCGGCCATGCCCCTGAGCTGCTCCCCGGAGTCGTTGAAGCCGCGGACGAGGAGCGTCACCACCTCCACCCAGATTCCAAGGCGGAAAAGGGTGCGGATCGAATCGAGCACCGGCTCGAGCCCTCCTCCCAGGCGGCGGTACCCGCTCTCGTCGAAGGTCTTCAGATCGATCTTGCACAGGTCGAGCCAGGGGCCGATATACTCCCACGCCTCCGGCGCGGCGAAACCGTTGGAGACGTAGCCCGTCAGCAGTCCCGCCGCGCGCGCCTCCCGGAAAACCGCCGCGGCCCACTCGGCCGTAATCAGCGGCTCGTTGTAGGTGCTGACCACGACCTCGGCCCCGCCCGCGAGCGCCGCGGCGATCAGCCCGCCCGCCGTCGCCTCCCGCGGGAACACGACCGAGCCGGGGTCCCGCAGCGCCTGGGACGTGATCCAGTTCTGGCAGTAGTCGCAGCGGAGGTTGCACCCGAGCATGCCGAAGCTGTAGGTCCGCGCGCCCGGGCGCACGTGAAAGAAGGGCTTCTTTTCGATCGGGTCGCATTGCGCCCCGGAGACATAGCCGAAGGGGACGCGCAGTTCCCCTCCGCGGTTGCTGCGCACCCGGCAGGCGCCCCGCGTCCCGTCGGCCATCAGGCAGCGCCGGGCGCAGGCGTGGCAGCGCAGCCGGCCCCCGTCGAGTCGCTCATAGAGTTCCCCGTGCCCGCTCAGTTCGTCAAGGATGTCCGAAAGCGCCCGCATGCCTCTCTCCCGCCCGCAGCACCCGTCCGCCGGCGGGCGGAATCTCCGGGCCGCTCGAGCTTCACATTGCCCGCTTTTATTATAGAATGGAAAGGACATGGAAAAAATCACCGACTGGCGTCAGCTGTGGAAGGAACTCGTCGCAATCAAATCGGCGAGCCGCTCCAACGGCGTCTCGCCCGCGCCGAGGGATCCCTGGAACGACCGGGCGCTTGCATTCAAACAGGGGGTCCTCCGCCGCTGGCAGCGGCCCGACTCGAGCCGCAACTTCATCCTCTCGCAGCTGGATGCCGACTCAACGGTTCTCGACATCGGCGCCGGCACCGGTTCCTGGGCCGCGCTGCTCGCCCGCCGCGCGCGCCGGGTCACGGCCGTGGAACCCTCCCCGGCCATGATCGCCGTTCTCTCCGCAAGCCTCGAGGAGGAAGGGATCCGCAACGTGTCGATCGTGGAGGGGAGCTGGCCCGAGGTCTACGTCGAGCCGCACGACTTCTCCCTCTGCTCCCACGCCATGTACGGGGCCCCGGACCTGGAAGCCTTCATCCTGCGGATGATCGCCTGCACCCGCCGCACCTGTTTCCTACTGCTGCGGGCGCCGTCGCTCGACGGGATCCGCGCCGAAGCGGCGCGCCACGTGTGGGGCCAGCCCCTGGACAGCCCCAATTTCACGATCGCCTACAACATCCTCATTGGAATGGGCATCTACGCCAACGTGCTGATGGAAGACACCGGGCTCTGGAAGCCGCGGGTGAGCCCGAGCATCGAAGACGCCCACCGGGACCTGAAGCGCTTTCTCGGCCTCGCCGACAGCCCGGAGCACGACGGTTACCTGCTCACGCTCCTGCGGCGCCGGCTGCGCTGGCGCTGCGGCCGGTACCTGTGGCCGCCCGAGGTCCGCTCCGCCCTGGTGTATTGGAACGTGCGCGATTTCTGACCGCCCGATCCCTCAGTCGGGAATCCGGGCCCAGCGTATGAGCGTCCGCAGCGTCGGGGGCTTACCGTACATCAGCACCCCCACGCGGAACACCTTCGCCGCGAACCAGAGGGAGGCCGTGGCGCCCGCCGCGCCCGCCGCGACGGCCAGCACCACCTGCCACAGCGGGGGGGGCGTGCCCGACGCCATGCGCAGCAGCGTCACGAAGCTCCCGATCGGGGGGACGAAGCTCAAAACAACGGCCATCAGGGAGTTCGGATGGCTGCCGATAGGAACCATCAGCAGCCATGGGACCATGAACACCATCATGACCGGCATCATCAGGGGCTGCGCGTCGCGCATTTCGCTCACGGCCGAACCGACGGCGGCCATCAGCGCCGCGACGGTGAAGTACGACAGCACGAAAAAAACCAGCAGGAAGAGGAGGATGACCGGATCGACCAGCCCGGTCAGGGTGAAGGAGGCAAGCGCCCCGAGCCCCATCCCCGTGTACAGGAGCAGGATCAGAAGTCCCACCGCCATCTGGCCCAGGATCTTCCCCGTCATCAGCTCCCGCGAGGAGAGGGCGCTCAGCAGCAGCTCGACGATGCGGTTCGACTTCTCCTCGATCGTGGTGGTGAGCAGGCTGCTGCTCGAGGTGATCACCGAAATCATCAGGAGCACCATGAAGGCGATCGGCAGCATCTGGTTCATTAACGGGCTCGCTTTGCGTTCCCCCTCGGCGGTCACCACCCGCGCGGGCGGGCGCTCGACCCGGACCAGTTCGGCCACGAGTTCCGGCGCGATCCCGGAACCGCGCAACCGGGCGCCCCGGATGCAGCCCTCGAGCCCCGCCTGCAGTTCGTCAACCAGCCGGTCGTCCAGCCCGCTGCGTACGAAGAGGTGGTAATCATCGAACCCGTCCCCCTCCCTGACCACCGCGCCGGCGGGGACGAGGGCGACGGCCAGGAGCACTCCGTCCGCCGGTCGGGGCGCAAGCGACAGCTTCAACCGCTCCTTCTCCCTTTCCGGGTCCGCGTCGGGCGCAAGCGTGACCACCGTGATGTGCGGCACCTCCCCGAGCGGCTCCTCCGGGGCGGCGCCCAGGATGGCGCCCGCCGTCACCCCGGAACCGATCTCGGAAGCGGCGAACTCCCGGAGACGCCGCCGCTCCTCCAGCCGTCGCTCCCGGATCGCTGCCGGGGAAAGATAGTGGGCAAGCTCCGCGCCCGCCTCGCCGGATCGGTCGATGACGGCCACGACCCCGTCCACCCGCGGCGGGCTCTTCGTCGTGAAGCGCGGGAGCAGAAACACCATGAAGAGGACGATGGCGGGGGTCAGCAGGATCCCAAACAGGAAACCCCGGGCCGTCACCGTGGCGATGAATTCGCGCGCAGCCACGTGGAATACTTTTCTCATGCGTTCCCTTCCCCTACCGCTTCCTTGAGACCGGCCCGCAACCCGTCCGCACCCGCCGCTCCGGAGACGATGTCGATGAAGATGTCCTCGAGCGTGGGACGCCGGAGCAGGATCCGGACGGGGGTTACCGCCGCGGCGAGCGCGGGAATCACCACGGCCAGGTCCACCGCGGGGGTGAGGAGGACGTTCCAGGAGGCCGCATCACGTTCGACCCCCTGGACGCCCTCGACGCGCTCAAGCGCCGCCGGGTCCGCTCCGGAATCGAGTGGTTCGAAGACGACGATCCGGGCGTCGCGCGCCTCCAGCGTGGCGCGAAGCGACCCGTCAAGCACCTTGGCTCCCCGGTGGATCATCACGATGTGGTCGCACAGCTCCTCGGCGTGCTGCATGATATGGGTCGAAAACAGGACCGTCGCCCCGCGCCGGTGCTCTCCCAGGACCAGGTCCTTCATCAGCCGCTGGTTCACGGGATCGAGACCGCTGAACGGTTCGTCCAGGATCAGGAGCTCGGGCCGGTGGATGACGGAGGTGATGAACTGGACCTTCTGCTGCATCCCCTTGGACAGTTCCTCGCAGCGGCGGTCGGCGGCGTCGGCAAGCCCGACCCGCCCGAGCCAGGCGGCGGCTTCCGTGGCGATGTCGCCGTCCGGCATCCCCTTGATCCGGGCCATGTAGGCGAGGAATTCCCGGACCCGCATCTTCCGGTAGAGCCCCCGTTCCTCCGGGAGGTAGCCGACCCGGTCCCTCGCCCCGAAAGCAGAGCCACAGCCGAGCACCGACAGCCGGCCGCTGTCCGGGAAGAGGATCCCCAGGATCATGCGGATAAGGGTGGTTTTTCCGGCCCCGTTCGGCCCGATGACGCCGCACAGCGCCCCGGCGGGGATCTCGAGGGTGAAATCGCGCACGGCCGTGGTGGGGCCGAATGTCTTGGTGATCCCTTCCAGCACAATGGCCGCTGCCATAGGCCCCCCGAAAATGCGCCCCCCTGCCGGAGGCCCTATCTCACGTCCGTCGCCAGCATCCCGGCCGCGCGCGCCGCCTCGAGCCCCAGGTCGCCGTCCTCGAAAACCTGGCACGACTCCGGGGGAACGCCCAGCCTGCGCGCGGCTTCCAGGAAGAGGTCGGGGGCCGGCTTGGGCCGGAACCCATCGTCGGCGGTGAGAACAACCGGGAAGCAATCCGCGACCTGGATCGCCTCCAGTTCCAGGGTGACGATTTCCCGGATCCCGCCCGAAGCCACCGCCATCGGCAGGCGGCCGCAATACTCCCTGGCGATGCGGACGACATGCGGGATCGGCTGGAACAGGTCCGCGTGGGCGTGAAAAAAGCCGTGCTTGATCCGGACCGTTGTTTCCGGGTCCCAGTCCGTACCGTAGCGCTCGTTATAGAGCCCGACGATGTGCCGTTCCGGCATCCCCTTCTTGGAGGTGAAGAATTCCGGGTCCCATGCCCCGCCCAGGGAAGCCACCGCCTGTTCCCAGGAGCGCATGTGCAGCGGCATGGAATCCACCAGCGTCCCGTCGCAGTCGAAAATCAACCCCCGGACCCATTCGGGCACTTCGATATCGCGCATGGCTCGCCCGTCCCTAAAAAGGGTTCTCGCCCGGGTAGGGCAACCCCTTCGGGTGGTTGTAAAAGAGATCCTCGATCCCGAGCATCCGGCAGGCGGCGAAAAGCGTTTTCCCCGCGTGACCGAAGGCGACGGCCGTATGGTGAGGGAACCGGCGCTCGATCAGCACGTGACGGTAGAAGCGTCCCATTTCCCGGACGGCGAACACGCCGATGGAACCGAAGGAACGCGGATCGAGGTCGAGCACCTCCCCCTGGGCGACGTAGGCGCCGAGGCGCGCCCCGGACGTCGACTGGACGCGGAAAACAGAAACGGGCCCCGGCTGGATCCGACCCTCGAGCGTGCCGCGGGTGATGTCCGGCGCCCGCCCGGACTCCTGCAGCCGGTGCATGATCAACTGGTGCTTCATGACCGGTTCGAGCAGGCAGCTCGAGGAGGTGTTGCCGCAGTGAAATCCCATCCAGAGATCGGAGAGCGCGTAATCGCCCGTGACGGCGCGGTTGCGCTCGACCATGTCCCGGGGAACCGAATTGTTGATGTCGAGCAGTCCGGGGGGGCGCCCGGTGGCGCAGACGCACATGTACTGGCTGAGGGCGCCGTAGATATCCGCCTCGCAGGCCACGGGAATGCCCCGGGCCGCCAGCCGCGAGTTGATGTAGCAGGGGACGTGGCCGAAGTATTTCTGGAAGGCGGGCCAGCACTTGTTGGCGAAGGCGACATACCGGCTCGCCCCCAGGTTCGCCCGCATGGCCTCTTCCAGCGCGCTCTCGTACCGGGCCAGCTTCGGGACCAGGTCGGGATAGGTGTTCCCGGCGCCGAGCTCCGCGACGATTTCGCCCGCAATGCGCTCGACGTCGGCCTCCCGGTCCTCCGCCTGCACCAGGTCGTAGAGGTCCAGCTCGCTGTGCTCCACGATCTCGACCCCCAGGTCGAACAGCGGCTGGATCGGGGCGTGACAGGTGAGGAAATCGAACGGGCGGGGGCCGAAGGAGATGATCTTGAGGTTGCGCACCCCTTCCACCACGCGCGCGACCGGGAGGAACTCGGCGATCATGACCGCGATCTCCCGCGGATCTCCCACGGGGTACTCCGGGATGTGCGGCCGCTGCCGCCGCAGCCCGAGGTTGTAGGAAGCGCTGAGCAGACCGCAGTACGCGTCGCCGCGACCGTGGACCAGGTTGTCCCCGCTCTCCTCGGCGGCGGCAGCGATCATGGCGGGCCCGGAAAACCTCTGGACCAGCATCGTCTCCGGCCCTTCCGGCCCGAAGTTCCCGAGATAGACCACCAGCGCGTTGATCCGCTTCCGCGCGATCTCCTCCAGGGCGGCAAGGACATCGCGCTCATTCTCGACGATGGTCTCGATTTCCGTAATGGGCACCCGCATCTCCCTGCAGGCGGCCGCCACCCGGCTCCGCCGCTCGCGGGACAGCTCGATCGGAAAACAGTCGCGGCTGACTGCCACGATCCCCACATTGATGGATGGAATATTGTTCATGAAGGCTCCTGTCGTTATGAACGGCGGTTGTTCCCCTGGCCGTAATAGGCGTCGGGGCCGTGCTTGCGGCGGTAGTGCTTTTCCTGGATATACGCCGGAAGCGGGGCGATTCCGGGATCGAGGGCGAACGTCCCGAGCGCCAGCCGCGCCACCTGTTCGAGAACCATGCTGTTATGGACCGCGTCGGCGGCATGCGCACCCCAGGAGAACGGCGCGTGCCCGGCGACGAGAACTCCCGGCGTCGCCAGCGGGTCGAGCCCCTGAAAACGCTCGATGATGAGCCTGCCGGTTTCCCGCTCGTAATCCCCCCGGACCTCCGCTTCCGAGAGGAAGCGGGTCACCGGGACGGCTCCCAGGAAATGATCGGCGTGCGTGGTGCCCAGGCAGGGGATCTCCCTCGAGGCCTGCGCGAATATCGTGGCATGCACGCTGTGGGTGTGGACCACCCCGCCGACACCCTGGAACGACCGATAGATTTCCAGGTGCGTCGCCGTATCGGAGGAGGGGCGCAATCCGCCCCCGATCTCCCTTCCCTCCAGGTCCACGACCGCCATCTCACCGGGGGTCAGGGAGTCGTAGTCGACACCGCTCGGCTTGATCACCACGACCCCGCGGGACCGGTCGATTCCGCTGGCGTTCCCCCAAGTCCCGGTCACCAGTCTCAGGCGTACCAATTCCAGGTTGGCCCGGAAAACCTCGTCCTTGAGCGCATCCAGGTCCGTCATGTCCGCCGCACTTCATCCCGGATATCGAGAAGTTCTTTCATCACGCTGTACATGTTACCCGATCCCCCCGGGGTTCCAAAGGCGTCGTGCAGCCGGCGGTACAGCGAGTACAGCCGGCGGTACACCGCGTGACTTCGGCTGTCGGGGGTGAACACCCTCCCGGTCCCCGCCATCGCCCGCTGCGCCTCGGCCACGGAGTCGTACCCCCCGGCCGCCGCCCCCGCGGCGACCGCGGCGAAGATCGCGGCGCCCAGCGCCGGTGCCTGCTCGCTCCGGGCGATCTTCATCGGGCGCCCGGCGATATCGGCGTAGATCTGCATCAGAAGAGGGTTCCGGACTGCGAGCCCGCCGCAGTTGACGACCTCCCGGACCGCCACGCCGTACTCCTCGATCCGGTCGATGATCGTCAGCGCCCCGAACCCGGTCGCTTCCATCAACGCCCGATAGATTTCGTGCGCCTGCGTATGGAGGGTCTGCCCGAGGAGCAGGCCCGTGAGCCGCACGTCCACCAGCACCGTCCGATTGCCGTTGTTCCAGTCGAGGGCCATGAGCCCGCTTTCCCCGGCCCGCAGCTGCGCCGCCGCCTGCCCGAGGCGATCGAAGCGCTCCTCCGGAGTCCCGCCATAGGCCGCCGGCGCCAGTTGGTTGACGCACCACAGGAAGAGGTCCCCAACGGCCGACTGCCCGGCCTCGATGCCGTAATAGCCCTCCATCACGGACCCGTCAACGATGCCGCAAACCCCCGGGATGTCGTCCAGGGGCTCCCCGGCGGGATGGATCATGATGTCGCAGGTGCTGGTGCCGACGATCTTCACCAGGGTTCCGGGGGCGATGCCGGCGCCGACCGCGCCCATGTGGGCGTCGAAGGCTCCCACGGAGACGGCGGTCGAGGGGGAAAGCCCCAGCCGGCGCGCCCAATCCTCCGACAGCGTGCCGGCCCGCCGACCCGCCGTCGCCGTCTCGGAGTAGAGGCGTGCGCGCAGCGCTCCGAGGCCGGGAGCGAGGGCGTCGAGGAATTCCCGGTCGGGCAGCCCTCCCCACGACGGGTGAAACATCGCCTTGTGCCCGGCGGCGCACACGCTGCGACGGATCGAAGCCGGTTCCAGGTTGCCCGTCAGCACCGCCGGGATCCAGTCGCAGATCTCGACCCAGCTCGACGCGGCGTCGAACACCT
This sequence comes from Acidobacteriota bacterium, assembly GCA_012719455.1. Taxonomy (GTDB): domain Bacteria; phylum Acidobacteriota; class UBA6911; order UBA6911; family UBA6911; genus UBA6911. The sequence goes on from JAAYAJ010000105.1 coordinate 17,994, forward strand.
CCCGGGCGACGTTGCGGCAGCGGAGGATCTTGCTCCACCACCACTCCGACGAGTAGACCCCGCCGATCTTGGACAAAAAATGGGGCCGTGTCTCGGCGGCCAAGCGCGTGATCTCCGCCGCTTCCGCATAGGAAGTGTGGTCCTTCCAGAGCCATACCATGGCGTCCGGGTTCCCGCGGAACCTCTCGTCGAAACAGAGCGCCTGCCCCGCGCCGTCCACCGGCATCGGGCTGCTGCCGGTGGTATCGACGCCGATGCCGATCACGGCCTCCGGGCGGAAATCTGGGTCGGTCGCGCGCCCCTCGCGGAGGACCCCGACGACGGCCTCTTCGATCCCCAGGACGTAATCGGCCGGATCCTGGCGAGCCAGGTTCGGCTCGGCCGGGTCCAGCCAGACGCCGTCCGATCCCGAAGGGTAGGCGAAGACCCGGGTGGCCAGCTCCCTGCCGGACCCCACGTCGACCAGCAGGGCCCGGCAGGAGTTGGTGCCGAAATCGAGCCCGATCGTGTAGCGAGCCATGGTCGTTCCCCCCTTAGCCCACGAAATAGAGGTAGGCGGCCAGGATCAGGACCAGGACCAGCGCCGAAAAAACCACGTCAGCGCCGTTCCAGCTCGCGCGCGACACCCGCTTGTGCTCCACCGTCTGCGTCGCGTAGGTCAGTCCGCTGATTTTGGCGTAGTCGGGCGCCGCCGTCAGGTAGCTGGCGACGATCATAACCACGGCCGACACGACGAGGATGATCATGCTGTAGTACTGGAAGAAGATGTGGTTGATGATCCAGAAGAGCGACCCTTCCTGGTACTGGAACCCCGGGATCATCTTCACCGGGGTGTCAATGGCCAGGCGCGCGATCCCCAGCACGAAGCCGGAAACGAGGGCCCAGAGGCAGCCGGTGGAATTCAGCCGCTTGTAGAATACGCCGAGGAAGAAGACGACGAAGATAGGCGGGGCCAGGTAGGACTGGACCCCCTGCAGGTAATCGTACAGGCCGCGCCCCCCCCGGATCACCGGGATCCAAAGGACGCCGATCAGGACCATGACCGCGGTGGCCAGCCGGCCCACCCACACCAGCCTCTCCTGGGACACGTGGCGGCGCAGCCGCCCGTAGAAATCGATCGTGAAGAGGGTGGCGCTGGCGTTGAAGGCCCCGGCCAGGGAACTCATCAGGGCGGCGAGCAGCCCGGCCACGACGATGCCGCGGACCCCGACGGGCAAGATCGTGGCCACCATCAGCGGAAACGCCTGCTGGGCGTTGTCCCGGATGATGGCGCCGTCGGGCCCGATCAGCAGGCTCTGGAACTGGGGTATCCGCCCGGAGATGGCCAGGGCGTAACATATGATGCCCGGGATGATGAAGATGAAGACCGGGAGGAGCTTGAAAAAGGCGGCGGCGATGCTGCCGCGCCGCGCCTGGGTCTCGTTTTTCGCCGTCAGTACGCGTTGGACGATGTACTGGTCGGTGCACCAGTACCAGAGGCCGATCACGGGCGCGCAGATCAGCATCCCCAGCCAGGGGTAGTTGTCGTTGAAATACCATGCCATCTGGCGAGCGTTGCTGACCGGCGCCCAGGTCCCCTCGAGCCCGGCCGGGACCAGGGGTTTCCAGAGGTTGAACATGTCGCTCGGGACGATGGCCCGCAGCTCCGACCAGCCCCCAAGCGCATGCAGCCCGAAGATGGTGACCAGGGCGCTGCCGATGACCAGCACGATGGTCTGCACCGCCTCGGTGTAGGCCACCGCTTTCATCCCCCCGACAATGGTGTACAGCCCCGTGATCACGACCACCAGGAAGGAACCGATCCAGAAACTGTCCAGCCCCCACAGGTTGATCTCGGGCAGGAGCACTGAAAAGACGATGCCGCCGGCGAAAATTCCGACCGCGATCTTGGTCAGGACGTAGGCCACCAGCGATATGAACGACAGGACCGTGCGCGCCGCGGGCGAGAAGCGGCGCTCCAGGAATTCGGGCATGGTGAAGACGCGCGAGCGCATGTAGAAGGGGACCATGATCCAGCCGAGCACCAGCAGGCACCAGGCGTGCAACTCGTAATGGGCCATGGCGACGCCGTCGGTGGCTCCCGAGGCGGCCAGTCCCACCAGGTGTTCGGACCCGATGTTGGAGGCGAAGATGGAAGCCCCGATGATGAACCAACCCAGTTCCCTGCCGGCAAGGAAATAGCCGTCAGATGTCTTTTTCTGGTTCTTGGTGACCCAGACCACGACCCCCACGATCAGGGCGAAATAGCCGACGATCACCAGCCAGTCGATAGGATGCAGCACCGTCATGCCGAGTCTCCTCCGCGTATCACCTGGTTGAAAATTGGTAGATGGTTACGTGACGATAGGTTTCGCCGGGCCGCAGCGTCACCTGCGGAAAGTGCGGCTGGTTGGGCGTGTCGGGATAGGCCTGCGTTTCCAGGCACAGCCCCGTCCGGGCGCCGTAGACGACGCCCCCCTTCCCCGTCTGGCTCCCGTCCAGGAAATTGCCGCTGTAGAACTGGATCCCGGGCTGGTCCGTGTCCACCGTCATCACCCGCCCGCTCTCCGGTTCGTACAGCTCCGCCACGCGGCGGACCTCCCCGCGTTTTCCCCTCAACACCCAGTTGTGATCGTATCCGCCCCCCAGCTCCAGTTGCCGGTCCGGCTCCCCGATGCGGGCGCCGATCTCCGTGGACGAGCGGAAGTCGAAGGGGGTCCCGGCCACGTCCAGCAGCTTCCCGGTCGGGATGAGCCCCGGGCCCACCTCCGTCACGGAGTCCGCCGCGATGGAGAGGTGGTGACCCATGACGGTCCGGGTGAAATCCCCCGTGAGGTTGAAGTAGGAGTGCTGCGTGGGATTGAGGACGGTGGGCCGGTCCGTGGTCCCCTCGTAACGGATCAGCAATCCGTTCCGCTCCGTGAGGGTGTAGGTGACCGTGAGTTCCACCCTACCGGGGTACCCCTCCTCCCCGTCCGGGCTGACCAGCCGGAGCGCGACCGACGGCCCGTCCGGGTCCTCGACCACCGTCCCTGTCCAGAGGGCCTTGTCGAAGCCGCGCCTTCCACCGTGCAGGTGATTCGGGCCGTCGTTTGCCGGGAGTTGGACGATCGCGCCGTCGAGCGTAAAGCGCCCCCCCGCGATGCGGTTGCCGTAGCGTCCGACGACGGCGCCCAGGTAGTTGGGGCCGCGCTCATAGCCTTCGGCCGTATCGTAGCCGAGCACCACGTCCGCCATGTTCCCTTCCCGGTCGGGCACCAGGATCCGCGTGATCACCGCGCCGTAGTCGATGACCTCGACGACGGCGCCCGCGCGGTTTTGGAGCGTGTATTTCGTCACGCCCCGCCCGTCGGGAAGGCTCCCGAAAGAGTCCGTTGTAACGGGGAGGTCCCCGGAATGTTCCGTTGTCACAGGGGTGCCATCCTTTCTGCCGTCGCGGCAGGCGGCCGGCAACAAGAAAATCAGCGCAAGACAAAGAACCCATGGTCTGTTCACGGCTCGTGCTCCCATTATGATTTTTGATATAGAGGCGTAGTGTGTCACAACCTCCGTCCAAGGGCAATCCATTTCCTCTCTTCCCGCCAATCGGCGGGGGGATGACCCTGCAGACCCCGGGGGAATATGCTAAAATCCGCTCGGGCCGGCGACACCCGCCCGGCCAAGGAGAGAGGCATGAAAAAAATTCTTCAGGGGAACGAGGCCATCGCCCGGGGCGCCTGGGAGGCGGGGGTGACGGTCGGGTGCGCCTATCCCGGGACGCCGAGCAGCGAGATCATGTCGGAGCTCGCCCGGTACCCGGAGATCTACACCGAATGGTCGACGAACGAAAAGGTCTCCCTGGAAGTGGCGTTCGGGGCCTCGCTGGCGGGAGGACGAGCTCTTGTCGCCATGAAGCATGTAGGCCTGAACGTGGCCGCCGACCCGTTGATGACCATGGCCTACACCGGCGTCAAGGGGGGGCTCGTCGTCGTGGTGGCGGACGACCCCGGGCAGCACAGCTCCCAGAACGAGCAGGACAGCCGCCACTGGACCCGGTTCGGAAAGCTGCCGATGCTCGAGCCCGCCGACTCCCAGGAATGCAGGGATTTCACCCGGGTCGCCTTCGACATGAGCGAACGCTTCGATACCCCCGTTCTGATCCGCAGCGAGACCCGCGTGTCCCACAGCGACTCCCCGGTGGAAACCGGGGAGCGGATTGAATCGACGCTCCCGAAGGGGCTCAGCCGCGCCGACGCGCCCAAACAGGTGATGGTCCCCGCCTACGCCCGCTTGCGGCGCGTGGAGATCGACCGGCGCCTGGAGAAACTCGAAGCCTACGCCGAGGAGGAGTTTCCCGGCAACGTCACCGAATTCGGGGACCTTTCGGTCGGCATCATCGCCTCCGGCGTTTCCTACCTCTACGCCAAAGAGCTCTTCCCCGGGTATTCCTTCCTGAAGCTGGGCATGGTGTGGCCCCTTCCCCGGAAGCGGATCGCCGATTTCTGCCGCAAGGTCAAAAAGGTGATCGTGGTGGAGGAACTGGACCCCTTCCTGGAGACCGAAATCCGGGCCATGGGAATCAAGGTGCGCCACGGGAAGGACCTGATTCCCTCGATCGGGGAGTTGACCCCAGCAATCCTGGAGGGCGCCCTGGCAAAGGCGGTCACGGGGAAAAAGTCCCGCGCGCCGCGGCCGCGCGCCCTGGCGGGGGACCTCCCCGGCCGTCCGCCCAATCTCTGCGCGGGGTGCAGCCACCGGCCCCTGTTCTACGCCCTGAAAAAGCTGGGGGTCTTCGTCTTCGGTGATATCGGGTGCTACACCCTTTCCGTCGCCCCCCCCCTTGCAGCCATGCACGTCTCCACCTGCATGGGGGCGAGCGTGGGGGGGGCCTACGGCGCCGGGAAGGTCCTCGGCCGGGAGGGGCTCGGCAAGGTGTGCGCCGTCCTGGGAGACTCCACCTTCCTGCACGGGGGCATCGCCCCCCTCATGGATGCGGTCTACAACCGGGGCTATTCCACCACCATCATCCTGGACAACCGGATCACGGCGATGACGGGGCAGCAGGACCACCCCGGGACCGGTCGCACCATCCGCGGGGAGGAAGCCCCGATGGTCGACTATGCCGAAATCGCCCGCGCCGTGGGGGTCCGGCACGTGCGCCACGTCGACCCCTACAACATCGGGGAAACGCTCGCGGTCCTCGGCGAGGAGCTCGAGCGTGACGACGCCTCGGTCATCATCACCCGCAACAGCCCCTGCATCCTGCTCCGGCGCGCGCGCCCACGCGAGCGCTTCCCCCACCCGCACTACCGGGTGCAGCAGGAGTCCTGCCGCGGCTGCCGCGCGTGCCTCAACGTCGCCTGCCCCGCCATCAGCTGGCGGCCGGAACCGGGCACGACGGCGGAGGGAGTGAAGCGCAAGGGGACGGCCGACATCAACTTCGAGCAGTGCGTCGGCTGCGGGGTGTGCGGCCAGGTGTGCGCGTTCGAGAGCATCGTTCCGAAGGAAAGCTGAGGGTACGCCGCATGTCGACGAGTCAAGCCACCACGAATGTGTTCTTCTCCGGCGTGGGGGGGCAGGGGACCATCCTCGCCAGCAACCTCCTGGGTCAGGTCCTCCTGCGGGCGGGGTACGACGTCAAAAAAGCCGAAGTACACGGAATGGCGCAGCGCGGGGGGGACGTCACCACCCATTTCCGCTTCGGCGCCCGCGTGTACTCCCCCCTCATCCGGCAGGGGGAGGTTGATATCCTGGTGGCCTTCGAACTGCTCGAGGGGTTGCGCTACATCGACTGGCTGAGGCCCGAAGCCAGGATCGTGCTGAACAACCACCGGATTCTCCCGCCCGCGGTGAGCCTCGGGAAGATGGAATACCCGCCGGACATCGCGGGAACATTCCGGAAACATTTCGGGGAGAACGTGCGCCTCGTCGAGGGCGCCGCCATCGCCCGCGCGCTCGGCAACATCCAGGTGGCCAACGTGGTACTCCTCGGGACCCTGTCCGCTCTCTTCACGGATCCCGGGCCGGAACAATGGCTGGAGGCGATCCGGGAGCTGCTTCCAGCCCGGCATCACGAGATCAACGTCAAGGCCTTCCTCGAGGGACGGGGGGCCGGGGGAATCTAGACCCCGGGGACGGAGGGACAGGGTGGCCACACGCATCGCCGATGCTTCGGACCCGGAAGCGATCCGGGAAGCGGCCCGGATCATCCGCCGGGGAGGCCTGGTCGCCTTTCCGACCGAAACGGTCTACGGGTTGGGCGCCGACGCCCTAGATCCGCTGGCCGTGGCCCGCATCTTCGCAGTGAAGGGACGGCCAAGGCTCGACCCCCTGATCGTCCATGTCGCCGGAGCCGCGGAGGCGTCCAGCTACGGCATCTTTCCCGGCCCGGCGCACGGCCTGATGCAGCGCTTCTGGCCCGGACCGCTGACCCTGGTCGTGAAGAAAGCTCCCGCGGTCCCCGACATCGTCACGGCCGGACTGGAGACGGTGGCCCTGCGCGTGCCGTCCCACCCCGCCGCCCTGGCCCTGATCCGTGCGGCCGACCGGGCCATCGCCGCCCCCAGCGCCAACCCCTTCGGTTATGTCAGCCCGACCGAAGCCTCCCATGTCGCCGCGCAATTGGGCGGCGCCGTCGACCTGATTCTCGACGGCGGTCCCTCCTCGGTGGGGGTGGAATCGACCATCCTGTCGCTCGACGGGGAGGTTCCGGCGCTGCTCAGGGCCGGGGGGATCACCCTGGAGGCGCTGACCGCCCTCCTGGGGACGGTGGAGATTGCGACCGACCCGGGCGCGAAGCCCCAGGCCCCGGGCCAGATGAAGCGGCACTACGCCACCCGCACGCCGCTCGAAATCACCGATGCCGGGGGGCCGGCCGCGGGGGAAAGGGTGGGGTTGCTCAGCCTCGGCCCGGAAGACGCCCGCGGGTATGCCGCCGTCGAGATCCTCTCCCCGACGGGAGACCTTGGAGAGGGTGCGGCGCGCTTTTTCGGCGCGCTGCGCCGCCTGGATGGGATGGCCCTGGACCGCATCCTCGCCCGTCCCTTCCCGGAAACGGGGTTGGGGCGGGCGCTGATGGACCGGCTGCGCCGTGCCGCCTCGCGCTGAGTGCCGGAACCGAAGCTTTCACGAGGGAGCCGCCATGCCCAGGGAACCAATTTCCCAGTTTTATTATTCCCACCGGCTTAAACTCCATTTCTGGGACTGGGGGGACGCCGGGATGCCATGCCTGATCCTGGTCCACGGAGGGATGGACCACGCCCGCAGCTGGGACCGGATCGCCGCCGCCTTCACCCCGGACTACCGGATCATCGCCCCCGACCTGCGCGGGCACGGGGACAGCAGCTGGGCCTTCGGGGCTGCCTACACCTTCGCCGAATACATCCTCGATCTCGCCACCCTGGTCGACATCGTCGGCGGCCGTACCGTCCGCCTGATCGGACATTCCCTGGGGGCCGCCATCGTGCTGCAGTACGCCGGCCTCTTCCCCGACCGGGTCCACCGGGTAGTGGCGATCGAAGGGGTCGTCCCCCCGCCCGAGCAGGCGCTGCCTCGCCCGGCCTGGGAGCGGATGCGGGATTGGATCGAGGCCGTGCGCGCCTGCGAGCGGCGGACGCCGCACCGATACCCCGATCTCCGGGCAGCCAGCGAGCGGATGCACAGGGAGAGTCCCTATCTGACGGACGAGATGGCGCTCCACCTGACGCGGTTCGGGTCGAACTGGAACCCCGACGGGACCCTGAGCTGGAAGTTCGACAATTTCATCCGTGCCATCCCCCCCTACTCCTTCAACATGGGGGAAGCGCGCGAGATCTGGAGCCGGATCCGCTGCCCGGTGCTCCTGTTTTATGGATTGGAGAGTTTTACGGAGGACCCGGAAAAAGCGGGGATGCTCGAGGCGATCGCCGACCACCGGCTGGTCCGCGTACCGGACGCCGGCCACTGGCTGCACCATGACCGGCCGGCGCTCTTCATCGAGGAAACGGGCCGGTTCTTCGCCGAATAAACCGGAGAGCGCCTCAGGCGCTTTTTCGCAGTTCGACCAGCACCTGCCGCGCCACCGCCTTGAGGGTGGGAAGCACTCCTATCCCCTGGGGCGCCACCGCCTCTATGCAGGGCTCCCCCTTGACCTGCAGCTGCCGCTTCAGTTCCTCAACCGGAAGGATCCCGGGAAGATCGCGTTTGTTCAACTGCAGGACATACGGGATCTTGGCGAGATCGAACCCCTGCTCCTTGAGGTTGTCCTCAAGGTTGGAAATCGACTCCAGGTTGGCGTCCATGCGCTCCTCCTGGGAATCGGCGACGAAGACCACCCCGTCCACCCCCTTGAGGATGAGCTTACGGCTGCTGTCGTAAAAGACCTGGCCGGGCACCGTGTAGAGATGGAACCGGGTGCGGAACCCACGAATCTGGCCGAATTCGATCGGGAGGAAATCGAAGAACAGGGTCCTCTCGGTTTCGGTGGCCAGAGAGATCAGCTTCCCTTTGTTTTCGGCGCTGGTAATCTGGTAGACATACTGCAGGTTGGTGGTTTTCCCCCCCAGCCCGGGTCCGTAATAGACAATCTTGCAGTTGATTTCCCGTGCTACGTAATTAATGAAAGTCACCGTTAATCCCTTATGCTACATGGAATGGATTAGCTGCCCAGGAGTTCTTCCAGCTCCGCGTCGCTGAACTGGGGCAGGGAGGAGACCGGCTCCGTTTTTTCGATTCTACGCTGATAATCCCTGATCACGTCCTCGATCAACAGGGAGGTGTGCTTGCATTTGTACCGCACCAGCCCGGAGGAAGCCGTGGCATCGAAGACCAGGACCAGGGAAAACCTCTTCATCAGGTCCGATATGAACAGGCTGCGCTGTCTCCCCTGGTGGACCAGAACGGAGAACTCCCGTTCCCCAACAATATTGGCCAGGCCGTCGGTAGCGGCGAGATTGGCCGCGGCCAGGGATGAAAGTGCCGTGCAATCAATATTTTCGCTTGATCCGGATATGACGATGGGTTGCCCGCTCCGGCTGATCAGCAACACCAGTTCCGCCCGCAGTTCCCTCCGCATTTTGGACAGGATCGCCTGGATGCGCTGAAACTCAAGCTCATGCAAACCGAAAGTGGGAGAACTCACGTTTCCCCTGCTCACATAAAGTGTTTACAATCAACATATAGGGTAATAATGGAACCATGGTCCCGCCATCACCCACGCGCGTCCCGGAACAGGCGCCCGCCCCCGCCGGGGTGGGGCCGCTCATATCTTGCACTTGACTTATCGGCGGAATTTTCCTAATAATAACGTCAATTTTGGGGAACTTGGGCCCCGATGGGTTAAATGTTTTATCTTTAATGATTTATTAGGACGCAGTGGGATATTGATGGCGAGGGTGGCGGCACAGCAGGAGAAGGCAAAACCGAAAAACAGGGAGGCGGTCAAGGCTGCGGGGAAGGAGAAGCCGAAAACGACCTCCAAAGCCGCCAAGAAGAGCGCGGCCCCGAAATCCAAAGCCCCGGCGGCGAAAAGCAAGTCCCCAAAATCTGCAGCAGGCGGCAAGCGGGCCGCCACGCCGGCGCGCAAACGAACGGCCGGACCGGGAGCTGCTCCCACGGGCATCTCCCTGATAGAATCCTCCGCGACCCCGAGGCTGCTGCGCCAGACTAAAAACACCACCGCGGCCCTGGCCCTGCTGGAAAAAGGGATCGAACTCCTCTTCAAGAAGGAAATCCAGAAGGCGCGCTCGGAATTCGACACCCTCATCGACCAACACCCCACGGAACTCGAGATCCTGGCGCGGGCGCGCAGTTACCTGCAGATCTGCGACCGGGAGGAGGCGGGCCCAAAGAAAGCCCCGGCAAGCGCGGACGAGCTCTATGCCATCGGGATCATGGCACACAACCAGGCCGACTACGACAGGGCGCTCAGCTATTTTAGCAAATCCCTGGAAAAGCACCCGGATGCGGACTACATCTACTACTCCATGGCGGCCTCGCTGGCCATGAAGGGGGAAGCCGAGGGAGCGATCGAAAAACTGCACCGGGCGGTGGCACTCAACGAGGACAGCCGGGTGCACGCCAAGAACGATTCCGACTTTTCTGTGCTGGAGTCGCATCCGGGATTCCGGACCCTGATCGGGCTCCCCGTCCCCCAGGCTTCCGCCCAGAAATAGTCGGCCCGGGGAACGGAGCCCCGTCAACGGCCGTGATCTTCTGCAAAAACTGCCGCCATTGGGTGGACGAGTCCCTGGACGACATCGCCTCGGACCGGGAGCATCCCCATCTCTTCATGGGATGCCGCCTCTTCGGCCCGGTCGAATTCCCCGAGAAGGCGCGCCAATGCGCCCGGTACGAGGAGAGCGCGGAACTCTTCGCCCTCTGCCGCCGCTGCGGCCTCGCCGTTCCCAGGGTCTGCCTCTCCCTGGGCGAGTGCGCCAACTGCACCGACACCGATCTCTTCTGCGCGGAATCGTGTCTCGGGGGGGAAAACCGCAAGTACTGTACTCATTTCGTGCGCCTCTACACCGAGGGGATCAAGCTCATCGACGACCGGAACGAGGTTTTCGACCTGTTCCCCACCCTCGACCTGCCCGGAAAAAAGAAGACCCCCTAATCCACGACGGCGGCGATCACGGCCAAGCAATACACAGGCGTGAACCTAGTGCACCATTCCGGCCCGGGCAACGGGCCAATAGCTGAAAAACGCTTTGCCGTAAATCAGCCCCTCGGCTACGAAACCCCAATTACGACTGTCATTGCTGGAGTTGCGGTGATCTCCCAATACGAAGTACTGGCCTTCGGGAACCACCACCCTGGGAAAGGACCGGGTATCCATATACTCGGGCTTGATATATGGCTCGTCAACCCGCTCCCCGTTCACGACCACGGCGCCGTCCCGGATTTCGATTGCGTCCCCCGGGACCCCCACCACCCTCTTGATGAAGCTCTTGGAGCGATCGCGCGGGTAGGAGAAGACGATCACATCCCCCCTGGCTATGTCCGCGAACTGGTAGATGAAACGGTTTACAAAAATCCGCTCCTGGTCCGCCAGCCGGGGCTGCATACTCGTCCCTTCGACCTTGACCGGCTGGATGACAAAAACCACGATGAAAATCGCTATGGCGAAAGCGACGAGAATATCGCGGAGCCAGGACTTGATCTCGAACGCCAATTTGAAATCGCGAATCCCTGCGGGGGTTTCGGTTTCAAATGTGCTGTCTTCGCTCATTGTAAAACGCTCTATTTCCTCGATATCGGGCATTCGATGCCCGGATTTTCAAGCTACCAGACCCATCGCTCAAACTCAAATGCTTTTAGCCCCACCTCCCGCACGCACGGGGCGCGGAATCGGGACCCGCTCCAGGTCGGCAAGCGCCGTCACATTGGGAAAGACGTTCCGGGCCTCCTCCAAGTGGGCCCGTGTATCGGGGTAACGCTGCGAAAAATGCCCCAAGGCCAGCTGTCCTGCCCCGGCATCCCTCGCCGTCCGCGCCGCATCCGCCGCCGTCGCGTGCCCGTACCGGGCCGCCAGTTCCCCGTCGGCGGAGAGAAAGGTGGCTTCCATGAGCAGCAGGTCGGCCCCCCGGGCCAGTTCCAGGGCCACCCGGCAGGGGCGCGTATCCATGACGAAGGCGAAAACGTTGCCGGGCCGGGGAGCGCTCACCTCCTCGATGCGGACGGTACCGCGCGGCGTCCGCACGCGCCCCCGGCGCGCGATTTCCCCCACCATCGGCCCGCTCACTCCCGCCGCCGCCAATCTTTCGGGCAGGAAGCGCCGCCCCTCGGGCTCCTCGATCCGGAAGCCCAGTGTGGGGACAGAGTGGTCGAGTTCCCCCGCCAGCAGCGCCCACCCCCCGGTGCGCCAGACTTCGGCCGTTTCCCCCGGCCGCAGCGCGATGGGATGCGGCACCAGTTCCACCGAAGATTTGTAGATCGCGGCGCGGCAGAGCGCGTCCACATACGCCTGCCCGCTCTCCGGGTAGAAGAGGTGCACCGGGTGCCGGCATGACTCCAGCGACAACCGCTGCACGATTCCCGGAAGCCCCAGGCAATGGTCCCCGTGGAAATGGGAAATGCAGATGGCGTCGACAACCCCGGCCGGCACCCCCGCCAGCGTCATCTGGCGCTGGGCCCCCTCCCCCGGGTCGAAGAGAATGCCCGAACCCTCCCAGCGCACGAGGTAGGCGTTATGGCTTCTCTCCCGCGTGGGGACCTGGCTGCTGGTCCCCAGCGCGATCAGTTCCCTGCTGCTCATAGGCCTCATTATGCCTCGTCACCCACCCGCTTGCAGCCCTTCTTTTCCCGGCAGGGGGCCCGGTGCAATTATTTCTGCGTGTACAATTGGCATTTGCACACGCAGTTGATATAATTTCCATTTCCCGGTAGGGGGGCCCCCTTCGAGCATCTCAAAGGCAGGAATATCCGTGAACATCGTCGTTCTCAGCGCCAGCAGGCACCGCAATTGCACCCTCAAGGACGTCGCCGGGGGGTTCGGAACCGTATTCACCGTGGGGAACTCCCCCTTCGCCCGGCTGCTGGAGATCGCCAAGCGCCGGATTGCCGCAATCCCCAACATCACACTGGCCTACCTCGACTCGATGCTGACCGCCGGGGGAGCTTCGGTCCGCATCCTCGACGTCCGGCGCGCGGACCAGCTCGTCCCGGCCGACCTCTACCTCATCTCCTCCTCGATCGTCGACTGTAATTTCGAACATGAACTCGGCCAAATGGCCAGGAGCCGTTTCGGCGCCCGCGTCGGCTATTTCGGAACCTTCGCCTCGGCCGTACCCGATTTTTACGCCGACAGCGCCGATTTCATCGTCCGGGGAGAGATCGAGAACCTGGCGCCGGCCCTGGCGCGCGGGGAGATCCCCTCGGGCGTCGTGGACGCTGGCTTCGTCGGGGATCTGGACAGCCTGCCGTTTCCGCGCTGGGACCAGTTCGACATCCAGCGCTTCCGGTACCAGATCGTCACGGGCAGGGGTATCACCCTCCCCATGCTCGGAAGCCGGGGATGCCCCTATACCTGCAACTACTGCCCGTACCGGGTCAACTCGAAATACCGCGTCCGCAACCCCGAAGGCATCGTCGACGAAATCGACTACCTGCACCGGAAATACGGCATCCGCGGCATTTCCTTCCGCGACCCCAACATGACCTTCAGCCGTAGCCGGGCGCAGCGGTTCGCCGATCTGCTCCTCCGGCACAACCTCGACATCCGCTGGGGAATGGAGGCGCGCACCGACAAACTGGACCCCGAGCTCATCGAGCTCCTCTATCGCTCGGGACTGCGCAGCGTCGAAGTGGGCGTGGAGTCCTCCGACCCGGACACCCTGCGGGCCAACCACCGCAAAGCCATCGCGCGCGAGCAGCAGGAGCGTGTCATCGAATGCTGCCACCGACTGGGGATCCGCGTCATCGCCAATTACACCTTCGGGCTCCCCACCGACACCAAGGAGGGGATCCGGGACACGATCCGCTACGCCAAGAAGCTGAACACCTTCGCCATCCAGTTCACGGTCACCACCCCCTACCCCGGCACCCCCTTTTACGAAAGTGTCAAGGGCGACATCTTCGAAAAAGATTGGGAATGTTTCAACGGGTGGACCAACGTCTTCCGCCATCCCTCCATCGGGACGGAGGACCTGCATCGGCTCAGGGAATTCGCCTACGTATCCTACCACCTCCGGCCGCGCTACGTGTGGCGCTTCCTGGAATCGACCGTCCTGCACCCGTGGCTGTTTCCGGACCCCCGGCCCGCGGGCGCTTAAACGCGCATGACTTCACCGGGCCTGGAAAGGGTTCGCGCCGCAGGCAGCTCCAATGGCGCACGCGGTCGCACATGCGGTATGATAATGCCGGTTTCAGCCCACCTGGTAATGGCCCGGGCCGGACGCGTCGATAAGGCGGCGGCTCGATAGACTGGAGCGTTTCCGCATGCAGACCAACGAAAAGAAGCCGCCGGCTCCCCTGATCAAGATCACCGGCCTCAACGACAACCTCGACTTCCTGGGCACACCGCTTCACGTGCAGACCGAGTACCTGGACCTGCCCGAAGCCCACGTCTCGACCCAGGTATTCCGTCAGGGACGCATCCTTTTATCCCGGAAAGCGGCGCTCCCCCCGGGAATCTGCCCGGCGCAGGACTCCGAGCCGATCCGCGCGCTCATGCGATCCCAGCACTCGGACGTCCTCTCCGAAATCGCCGAAAAACAGAAGCGGCTCCAAGCGCGACCCTGAACATGGCCGGCCTCCGTGTCGTTCCCGTCAGCCGCGTCGACCTCGAGAGCCTCCTGCCGCTCTTCGAGGAAGAGGGGGCGGCCTGGCTCGCCGAACTCCGGTGGGACTACTCCCCGATCCGGCAGATCCTGGTCTCGCTGGCCCGGCGCAGGCTCCTGCCCGGCTACGCCGCCCTGGACAGGGCACACCGGGCCGTCGCTTACAGCTATTTTCTCGTCACCGGTTCCAAGGGCGTCATCGGAGCCCTGTACGCCTCCAGGGACCTCCCGCCGGAGGAGCCGCTCGACCGCCTCCTCGCCCTCACCGTGGACGGCATGAAAGAAACCTCCGCCATACGGCGCGTGGAAGCCCAGATCATGCCCTTCCACCGGCGCGATCCCACCGAAGAGTTCCTCCGCCGGGATTTCCGCCACTACCCGCGCCATTTTCTCGAACGCCCGCTCGCCCCGGGGGACGAAAACCACGCCCCCGCCGCGGCGGCCATCATCCCCTGGGTCCCCTCCCGCCTGGAAGACGCCGGGGAAATGACGCTGGCCGCCTACCGGGAACAGACCGACGCGGAGATCTGCGCCGATTACGGCACCCGGGGGGGATGCGTAGCGTACTTGAGGAGCCTGGTCGGCAACCCCGGGTGCGGCATTTTCATGCCCGAAGCCTCCTTCATGGCCCTCGACACCGCGGGCTCCCTCTGCGGCTACATCGTCTGCAGCCGCATTTCCACCCGCCGCGCGATGATCCCCCAGATCGCCGTCCACCCCGCGCGCCAGCACGCGGGGCTGGGCAACGCCCTGATGGAGCGCACCCTGGACCGGCTGCGCGCCGCCGGCTTCCGCTCGGCAAGCCTGACCGTCACCGAGCGCAACACGCGCGCCTTGGAATGGTACCGCCGGCTCGGCTTCCTCCCCCGCATGCGGTTCGGCGCCTATGTCTGGCAGCGCTGAATCCCATTAAGTACCTCACGACCGGAATCAGCGCGCCTTCTCGTTCGAACCGCGCGCGGTGGCGGGCCTGGCTGTTTATATGGGGGAATGGGGTTGGGAAGATCTGGGCGCGCAACCGGCGACCCTTCCGCCGCCCGGGCAATCACGGGGCCGGTTGCACTCGATCTCCATGGCGTCCTTTTGGGGTTACACCCCGCTGGCGCCGCTCCTATTCATTGATTTTGCGGAGCTTGGTACGCAGCCGCATCATCGCCTTGGTGTGCAGCTGCGACACCCGCGACTCGTTCACCCCCAGTACCTTCCCGATCTCTTTCATCGTCAGTTCGTCGAAGTAGTAGAGGGATACCACGAGCCGTTCCTTTTTCGGCAGGGTTTCGATGGTGGTGGCGAGGATCTCCTGGATCTCCGATTTGTGGCAGAGGAAGAAGGGGTCCATGTGCGGGGCGTCGGGCACGTACTTGACCAGCGGGTCGATGTTCTTGTCATCATCCTGCCCCAAGAGTTCGTGGTAGCTGCCGATGTTCAGCCCCTTGATCTGGTCGACCAGCTCGTAGAACTCATCGAGCGAGATCCCCATCTCGTCGCACACTTCCTTTTCCGTCGCCGGCCGCCCAAGCCGCTGCTCCAGGTCCCGGTAGACCCGTTCCAGGTCCTTGCTCTTCTTGCGCAACGACCGCGGCGCCCAGTCCAGGTTGCGGAGGCTGTCCAGGATCGCGCCCTTGATGCGCAACTCGGCGTAGGTCTTGAACTTGACCCCGCGGCTGGGGTCGAATTTTTCGATGGCGTCGAGCAACCCGAGGATTCCGGCGCTCACCAG
Organism: Acidobacteriota bacterium; assembly: GCA_012719455.1. Classification (GTDB taxonomy): domain Bacteria; phylum Acidobacteriota; class UBA6911; order UBA6911; family UBA6911; genus UBA6911. Next base: position 33,927 of record JAAYAJ010000105.1, read on the forward strand.
GTCGTTGAGTTCGACATGGGAGGGGAGCTTGGTGGAGATTCTCTGGGCGATGTACTTGATCTGGGGAAGGTGCTCCAGGATCAGGGCGTCGCGCTCGGCGCCGCTCAGATCGAAGGACTCGAAGCTCTTTCTTTGCTGTGCTAAATTCTGCATTGTCGTATCCTCATGTCGGGGCCGGGTTCGAGAAAGCGGGCCGGCCCGCGGGCTATTCGAAAAGCGTTTCAGTTAATCCAGTCGTTGATCAGTTTCCCCCAAAGCAAACCTTCGGATGACCTGACCTCCCCTTCCCTCCGCGTCATGCGGCGCGCCAGGTCACGGAAACAGCGGCTGGCGGGGGCATCCGGGAATCGATGCGTCACCGGCATCCGGTCGCGCAAGGCTTCCACCACCCGGGCATCGCGCTCGATATGCCCAAGGTATTCGATTTCGCGGCCGAGAAACCGTTGCACGACCGAGTTGATCTGGCGGAACACCTCCTCGGCTTCCGAGGCGGATTCCGCGCAATTGACGACGGCCTGGATGTTCTTGTCGGGCGCCTCCGCCAAGATGATCTTGATCACCGCGTAGGCGTCTATGATTGCCGGGGATTCCGGGGTGCTGACGACGACGACCTCGTCGGACGCGAGCAGGAGATCGATCACGTTGCGCGAAATGCCCGCGGCGGTGTCAACGAGGAGGTAATCGGTGTCCGCATCGAGGCGGGCGAATTCCTCCGCCAGCCGCTTTCTTTGCGCCCGGGTCAGGTCCGACAGGGCCTGCAGCCCGTTCCCCGAGGGGATGACCTTCACCCCCGCCGGTCCCTGGACACAAATGTCACTCATCGCGTGGCCGCCGCACAGCACGTGACCTATATGGTGCCGCGGGGCAAGGCCGAAGATGATGTCCAGGTTGGCCAGTCCGAAGTCGCCGTCCATCACGACCACCTTGCGGTCCAGTTCCGCCAGGCTCACCGAAAGATTGGCGACGATCTGGGTTTTGCCGACCCCTCCTTTTCCACTGGTCACCGCGAGGACGCGCGGGCTGCGCCCCTTTATCGCCGCCAGGCTGCGCGCGGAACCCGCAATCCCGGTGTCACTGGTGGCGGGTTCACGCCCGCCGGCGTATGTGCGCCATCGATCCGGGGGTGTCATAAACAGGACCTCAATCGGGGTGACGGGAACTCCGAAAAGCACAACGGCTGCAGGACACCCCCCGGAATTGACGGGGAGTGAAATCCGCGACTCAGGTCTGCGGGGAGGGTGGCCGTCGCGGCAGGCATGGGCTGCGCCGCGACCGCCGGTATTCCCGTCACCCCGGATCGGCTCACCAAGTGGAGTTGGACGAAGCCTTTGAAGCAATGGTCAATCATTGGTTTCCCTGCAGCACGCATCGGCTCTCCGGATCTCTTGTGCATTTCCTGAATCACGCCCTTGATCTTTGCAATTCCCATTCCAATTCGAACGAAAAGCGTCGGTTTTTCGGGTCCGGCTGATTTCCGGCACTGCGGCGTCATGCGCACAGCCGCGCCCGGGCCGCATAAACACTGGACAAAACCGTGCCCGCGTCCCGAAAAACTGTTTCATCTGTCGGCATCACCCCCGCCCTCCACAGGCCGGGGAACCACCCCGGGGAGGAGGCCAAAATCACCATCCCGCGCGGAAATGTCGATCTTGCGCGCGAGATTCAGCACTTTGAGTGTCATTATTTTGACACTTTCACCGAAAAGTTGATAACATGGCCCCGTCCAGAACGGGAGAACCATGAAACCTGGAGACGCCCGGATCCTGGTCGTCGATGACGAGGATCCCATACGCCAAGTGGTCCGCAGCGCCCTGGAGGGGTACGCGGTGGATGAGGCCGCCGACGGTCAGACGGCCATGGACATGCTCCGCCAATTCCCCTACGACGTGCTCCTCACCGATCCCGCTCTTCCCGGTACGGGGAAGGAGGCCCTCTTCGAGGAGGCGCATCGGCTCTCCCCCGAAACCGTCGTCATCGTCATGGCGCGACCGGGAGATATCCGGTCGGCCGTGGACGCTGTCCGCCGGGGGGCCTCCGACTTCCTCCCCAAGCCGTTCCAGCCCGCGGAGTTGGTCCTGCGAACGGAGAGGGGGATGGAAGAACGACAGCTGAAGCGGGAAAACGACCGCATGCGGAACGAACTTGGAGAGAAGCACCGGTTTTCCAGCCTGGTCGGGGACAGCGCCCCGATGCGGGATGTCTGCAACCTGATCCGCCTGATCACCCGCAAAACCGCTACCGTACTCGTCGAGGGGGAGCCGGGGACGGGCAAGGAACTGGTCGCGCGCGTCATCCACGCCAACAGCCCCCGGAAGGACCAGCCGCTGGTCACGATCCGCTGCAGCGCCATCCCCCCCCACCTGTTCCGGGAGGAGTTCTCCGGCCGCCTCGCGGAAGCCCGGCGCGGGACCCTTCTCCTGGATAAGGTCTCCAGCCTGCCGATCGGCCTGCAGATCGAGCTGCTGCGCGCACTAGAGGATCGGGAACTAGAACGCAACGGCGGCCCCGTCGTGGTCCGCATCATCGCCACTTCCGGCACCGACCTCGCCGCCGCCGTGGGCAGGGGGGAGTTTCGGAGCGACCTTTACGGCCGGCTCAACGTGATTCCCATCCGCATCCCCCCGCTGAGACAGCGCCGGGACGACATCCCCCAGCTTGTCGCCCACTTCGTCCAGAGGTATTGCGCCGAGCGGGCGCTGGCCCCCAGGCAGGTGTCGCACGACGCGCTTTACGGCCTCCTCGACTACGACTGGCCCGGAAACGTGCGTCAGCTCGAACACACGGTGGAGACGGCCGTCGCACTTGCGGCCGATCGTCCGGTGCTCGAAACCCGGGATTTCCCCCTCATCGCCGGCCGGCCCGGGTCAGACTGGGAGCGCAACGGGATCGTGATCCCTGAAGGCGGCATCCATTTCAACACGGTGATCTCGGAGTTGGAAAAACGCCTGATCCTCCAGAGCCTCAAGACGGCCCGCGGGAACAAGAAGAAAGCGGCGGAGCTGTTGCACCTGAAACGGACGACGTTCGTCGAAAAACTGCGCAAAATGAAGATGCGGGGCGATCCCCCGCCCAAAGCCGGCCAATGACGCAGCAATTGGCATTGTCTCCAACTCCCCGATCTGAGAAAATCGCGCTGACAATGGAGGTGCACGTGGCCAGAAAGAAGCTGTGGGGAGGACGATTCTCCTCGGACGAGGACCCGCTTTTCGCGCAGTTCAACGATTCCCTCCCCTTCGACCGGGAGCTGCTCGAAGCCGACATCGAGGGGAGCCTCGCCTACGCCCGCGCCCTCGAAAGGGCCGGGATTTTTTCGCCCGCCGAACGCGCTCGGGTCGAGAAGGGCCTGCGCGCGGTATGGAAGGAAGCTGTACGGGATCCCGAAGCCGTGCTCCGGAGCGGGGCCGAGGACGTGCACAGCTACGTGGAACAGGCCCTGCACGCCCACGCCGGAACCCTGGCGCTGAAGCTCCACACGGGGCGCAGCCGCAACGACCAGGTGGCCACCGACCTCCGCCTCCACCTGAAGCGGAAGGAGACCGGGATCGCCCGGGAGCTCGACCGTCTGCTCGAAACGGTGGCGGACCTCGCCGAGCGCCACCCGGACGTGGTCATCCCGGGCTACACCCACCTGCAGCGGGCGCAGCCGGTGCTCTTCGCCCACTACCTGCTGGCTTACGGGGAGATGTTTCTGCGCGACCGCGACCGGCTCCGGGAGGCGCTCAGGCGTATCGATGTAAGCCCGCTCGGCTCCGGCGCCCTTTCCGGCACCGTCTACCCGGTCGACCGCAAGGCGCTCGCCGCCGACCTGGGGTTCGCCTCCGCGTCTCACAACAGCATGGACGCCGTGGCGGACCGGGACTTCGTGCTCGATTTCCTCTTCTTCGCCAGCGTCCTGATGGTTCACCTCAGCCGGCTGGCCGAGGACTTCATCCTCTATAACTCCTCGGAATTCGCCTTTGTGCAGATGGACGACAGCGTGTCTTCGGGCAGCAGCCTGATGCCGCAAAAGAAGAACCCCGACGCACTCGAACTCGTGAGGGGAAAGACCGGGAGGGTGTTCGGCCACCTCGTGGGCATGCTCACGGTCCTGAAGGGCCTGCCGATGACCTACAACAAGGACCTGCAGGAGGACAAGGAGGGCCTGTTCGACGCGGTCCGGACCGTGGATGCCTGCATCCGGATGGTCCGGCGGGTCCTGGAAAAGGTCCTGATCCAGCCGGACCGCATGCGCGAGGCGGCCGTGCACGGTCATCTCAACGCGACCGAACTCGCGGACTACCTGGTCGCCAGGGGTCTCCCCTTCAGGGAAGCCCACGGCCTGGTGGGAAAGATCGTCATGCGGGCCTCGGAACTCGGCATTCCTCTGGAAGAACTCCCCCTGCGGGAATACCAAAGCTTCTCCCCCCGGTTCGAGGCAGGGGTTCACGCGGCCCTCGGGCTCGAGCGCACGGTCGCGCGCAGGAAGGAACCGGGCGGCACCGCCCCAGCCTCGGTGCGGAAAGCCCTGGGCGCGTTCCGCAGGAGAATCCGCTCCTGATTCCCGGGAAACTTAATCTTCCAGGTAGGTGTAGCCTTCCAGCGCCGATTCGTAGGACGCGCAGAAGGACTCCCGCTCCTCGGCGGTGATCTTATTCTGCGTCTCGGCGCTCTGGGCCATCTGTTTCAGGTTTTCCACCAGGTCGCGCGCCTGGTACCCGGCGGTTGCAAGCACCTGCCGGATCGATTCGCCGCGGATCACCCTGTCGATGTGGGGCCTCCCGGCGTCATCCACGAGAAAATGCGCCTCGTTGACCGATCCGAGCAGGTTGTGGTTCATCCCCAGCGATTCCTGGTACGCCCCGACGAGAAAAATGGCCAGGAAGTAGGGATCCGCGTTGACGTGGTGCAGTTCGAGCGCCTGCTTCACGTCGCGCAGGTCGACGAATTTGTCGATCTGCCCGTCCGAGTCGCAGGTGATGTCGCACAGGATGGCGCGCACCGTAGGCTCTTCGGTCAACCGGGTGAGCGGGACGATGGGGAACAGCTGGTCGAGCGCCCAGCTGTCAGGCGTGGACTGGAAAACCGAGAAGTTGCAGATGTACTTGCTGGCCAGGATGTTTTCCAGGTCGATGAACTCCTCCGGGCGTTCCTTCATGGAATGGGAGAACTTGATCGCCTTGCGGCAGATCTCCCAAAAGAGCCATTCCCCCTGTGCCCGGTTCTGCAGGTTCAGGTAGCCGAGGTTGAACAGGGACTGGAGCTCTTCCCGGTGCTGCAGCGCGTCGTGGTAGTACTCGCGGAAGTTCTTGGGGGTGATCTCCCGGTAGAGGTCCATCATCTCCTCCACGACCTCGGAATCGACCTTGTCGGGATCGACCTCCGTCCCCCCCAGCCCGGGGTTCAGCGTCCGGATCACGTTCATGATGAACAGGGCGTGATGCGCGGCGACCGCCCGGCCGCTTTCCGTCACAATCGTAGGCGGGGGCACGTTTTCCGACAGGCAGATTTCGTTGATGGTGTAGACGATGTCGTTTGCGAACTCCTGCATGCTGTAGTTGACGCTGCAATCGGACGCGGTGCGGCTCCCGTCGTAATCGACGCCGAGTCCCCCGCCTACGTTGAGGTACTCGATCGGAAACCCCATCTTGCGCACCTTGGCGTAGACCCGCGCCGCTTCCTTGATGGCGTTCTTGATCCTGCGGATATCGGTGACCTGGGACCCGATGTGGAAATGGAGCATCTTCAGCTGCCGGGTCCACCCCCGGTCGGAGACCGTTTTCAGGCAATCGAGCAGCTGGATGGTGTTGATGCCGAACTTGGAGGTTTCCCCCCCGGATTCCTCCCACTTGCCCGTGCCCCGGGAGAAGACCCGGACCCGGAATCCCAGGTCGGGATGGATCCTCAGGGCGGCGGACACCTCGGATATCTTCTGCAGGTCCGACACCTCTTCGATCACCAGCACCGGGTTTTTTCCGATCCGGGACGACTGCATGGCCCATTCCAGGTAGCGGCGGTCCTTGATGCCGTTGCAGACCATCAGCGCGTTCGGGTGAATGGAGAGGGTCAGCGCCGCGGCCAGTTCGGCCTTGGTGCCGACCTCGAGCCCGTATTCATAGCGGTGTCCGGCGGCCATCAGGCGCTCCACGACGCTCCGGTTCTGGTTCACCTTCATGGGGAAAACGCCCCGATGCCGGGCCTCGTAGCTGTATTCCGCGATCGAGTTCCGGAACGCTTCGTGCAGCTCCCGGATCTGGGTATCCAGAATCTGCGGGAAACGAAGGAGGAATGGGGGCTTCACCCTGCGCTGGAGCAGCGTCTGGACGAGCCCGATCAATTCCACCCCCATCAGGGGATTGCGGGTGGGGTGCACGGTGAGGGCCCCCTGCTCGCTGATGCCAAAATAACCCCCGCTCCAGTTCTCCACCCCGTAGATCCGGTTGGGAATCTCGCTTGGAGAAAGACGAAGAGTAGTCGTTATTTCCTTCATCGATCGGCTCCACCACAAAGACCGCAGTTACGATTTGACCCGCTCCTGGTATTTCCCCTCGCTCGTATCCACGCGGATCAGTTCCCCTTCGTTGATGAATGGGGGCACCTGGATCACGAGCCCCGTCTCCAGGGTAGCCGGCTTGTTTACGTTGCTCACGGTCGCCCCGCGCAGCGCCGGTTCCGTGGACGTCACGCGCAGCTCGACGCTTGGGGGGAGCTCCACACCGATCGGTTTCCCTTCACAGTATTCGATCTTGAGCTTGATGTTCGGGGTCATGTAGGGGATGGCGTCCTCGAGCCATTCCGCCGAAAGGTGGAACTGCTCGAAGGACTCGGTATTCATGAAATAATAGTCTGATCCGTCCGAGTAGAGGTATTCCACCTCGTGGGTTTCCATGTAGGCCGGCTCCACGCGGTCCTCGGACCGGAAACGGTGCTCGATGATCGCTCCCGATTTTATCGATTTGAGCTTCGTTTGCACCATGCCGCGCCAGTTTCCGGGCGTGATGTGCTGAAAAGAGAAGACCCGGTAGAGCTCCCCATTCAGTTTGATGGCCATGCCCCGCTTGATCTGTGTCGCAGAAATCATTCGCTATCCCCGTTTTGAATGCGTCATGTTACTGAAACCCTTCCCCCGGCACAAGCCGAAGGATCTTGCCGACATCCCCGCACTGCTCCGCGGAATCGGGCCCATGGCAGGCGCAGGGCACCGGATCAGATCTCGAGTATTTCGGATTCCTTTTTTTTCTGCAGTTCCCCGACCTTTTCGACGTACTTATCGGTCAGGTCCTGCACCTTTTTCAGGGCGTCCCTTTCCTGGTCTTCCGATATCTCCTTGTCCCTGAGGAGTTTCTTGATCTGGTCGTTCGCCTGCTGCCGCACCAGGCGCACCGCGACGCGGTGCTGCTCGCCGATCTGCCCGACGTTCTTGGCCAGTTGCTTGCGCCGCTCCTGGGTAAGCGGAGGTATGGGCAGCCGGACCACCTTGCCGTCATTGGTGGGGTTCAGTCCCAGGTCGGAGGTCAGGATCGCCTTCTCGATGGCGGCGATGGTCGAGGTATCCCAGGGCTGGATCAGGATCAGGCTCGGGTCCGGGGTGGAGAGCGAAGCCATCTGGGACAAGGGCGTAGGGGTGCCGTAATAACTGGCCTGAACGCCGTCGAGAATGTTGACGGAAGCCCTTCCCGTCCGAATCGTGGCGAGATTCCGCCCAAGGTCCTCAATGCACATGTCCATCCCTTTCCGGGCGTCATCAAGTATCTGTTGCACCATATCGTTGGTCACTCCTTTCGCTGGGCATTGACATGCCCGATTTCCGCGGCTACAGCCGGACCACGGAACCGACGCTCTTCCCCATCACCACATCGAGGATGTTCCCGCGCCGGAGAAGGTTGAACACCGCGATCGGCATCTTGTTCTCCATGCATAGGGTCACCGCCGTCGTATCCATCACCCTCAGGTCTTTTTCCAGGACTTCCCGGTAGGTAAGAGACCGGAAAAGCACGGCGGAGGGGTTCTTCATGGGGTCCGAATCGTAGATGCCGTCTACCTTGGTCGCCTTGAGGATCACCTCGGCGCCGATCTCCATCGCGCGCAGGGCGGCCGCGGTATCGGTGGAGAAGTAGGGATTTCCGGTCCCGGCCGCGAAGATGACCACCCGCCCCTTTTCCAAATGCCGGATGGCGCGTCGGCGGATATAGGGCTCGGCCACCTCCTTCATTTCGATGGCGGACTGCACCCGGGTGAAAACATGCAGCCGTTCCAGAGCGTTCTGCAACGCCAGCGCGTTGATGACCGTCGCCAGCATCCCCATGTAATCGCCGCTGACCCGGTCCATGCCCGCGGCGCTGACCGAGATCCCCCGGACGATATTTCCCCCGCCCACGGTCGCGGCGACCTGGACCCCGATGGCATGAAGCTCGGCGATCTCCTCCGCAATCCGTGACGCCATCGCGGGGTCGACCCCGAAGCCCTGTTCCCCCATGAGCGCTTCCCCGCTCAGTTTGAGCAGAACCCGCTCGAATATCGGCTTGTCTCCCGGAACCGTTGCTTCCATAAGGTCCTCCCGCCTCTGATGATGCACGTTGTCGCCTGGATGCGCCCCCGTCCCGCCCCCCGGCGGAGCCCATGGCGGGGCCCACGGCCGGAGGTTTCCCGCCACGGCCGGCGCGCAGAGTGATTTTACGCTAATCGCGAAACGAGGAGGAGGCTATTTTGGCAAAAACATCGCCGCCGCACCCGGGTGCCGTCGCGACGCGTTCGCTTGCCGGACGGCCGTGCACCGGGCATACCGGGCGTTTTGCGCCGCCCGATGCCAGGAGGGATCGTCCCCGGTTATTCTCCAAGCTTGTAGCGCACGAAGCGCCGCACCTGGATGTTTTCGCCGATCTTCTGAATATGGGAGGCGATATGGTCCCGAACGCTCACGGACGGCTCTTTCACGAATGGCTGCTCAAGCAGGCAGGCCTCGGCGTAGTACTTGGCGACCCTTCCTTCCACGATCTTGTCCAGCACGCCCTCCGGCTTGCCGCTGGCCTTGGCCTGTTCCCGGTAGATGTCCCGCTCCTTGGCCAGAACGTCCTCGGTCACGTCCTCCTTGGAGACGAAGCGCGGATCGCTGGCGGCGATATGCATGGCGATATCCCGAACCAGCGCCTGGAAATCAGGGTTCCGCGCGACGAAATCGGTCTCGCAATTCACCTCGACCATGACCCCGATCTTGCCGTTATGGACATAGGAACCGATCAGGCCGTCCTTGGTTTCGCGCCCCGATTTCTTGGTCAGAGAGGCCAGCCCCCGCTTGCGCAGGATGGTTACCGCCTCCTCGACGTTCCCGTTCGCTTCCCGCAGGGCGTTTTTACACTCCATGAACCCGACGCCCGTTTTTTCCCTGAGTTCCTTCACCAGATCCGCGGAAATAGCCATGATATCCCTTCCTCCTAAGATTCCTGTGTCCGGCATTCGTCGACGACGGAGGTGCGCGGACGCCGGCCGCCCTCCGGCGGTGTCCCTACGGTCCCGAGCCGCCCGAAACGGAAACAATGATTGAATGGAAACAAGCCGCAGCCCGCGCCGCCCTGTCCGCGGGCCGGAGACCGGGCTTCCCGATGGACGGGAAGCCCTCTAGCGAACGCCGGTTATTCCGACCGCCCGGGCTCGGCCGCGGGGGCGGGTTCTTCCGCAGCGGCTAAAACCGGCTCGTCAGCCGGAGCGGCCGGGACTTCAGCCGGCGCAGCCTCGGACGGGACAGTCGGGACTTCAGCCGGAGCGGCCGTATCTTCAGTCGGAGCAGTCGCGGCCGGGACGGCGGCATCGGCGGACACGGCTTCCGCGGTCTCCGTTGCGGCGGTCTCCGACTTTTTCACTCTGGGCTTGCGCTGCAGCGTCCTGCGCACCGTGGTTTTGGGCCTGGCCGCCGAGGACGCATCCTCGGCTCCCGCCGTTTCTCCCCCTTCGGCGGCATGGGCGGCGGCCCGGGCCGCCGCGGCCTGCTGTGCCTGCGCCTGGCGCTGCTTTTCCGCCTGCTCGGCTATTTCCTTCTGTCGGGCCGCGAAAACCGCCTTGCCTTCAAGGTAGGCTTCGGCCACCGTCTCCGTGATCAGGCGGATCGCCCGCAGGGCGTCGTCGTTGCCGGGAATGATGTAATCGATGGGATCGGGGTCGCAGTTGGTATCGGCGACGCCGATGATCGGAATGCCCAGCTTGGCCGCTTCCCTAATGGCGATCGACTCCATGTTGGTGTCGATGACGAACAACGCGTCGGGGAGGGCGCCCATGTCCTTGATGCCTGAAAGGTTCTTTTCCAGCTTCTTGCGCTCGCGCTCGTACCTGGCCACTTCCTTCTTGGAGAAGAGGTCGTATTGGCCCGTGCTCCGCATCGTCTCCAGTTCACGGAAGCGCTTGATGCTCTTCTGGATCGTCACGAAGTTGGTCAGCAGCCCCCCCAGCCATCGCTGGTTGACGTAGTACAGTTCCGTGCGGTTGGCCGCTTCCTGGATCACTTCCTGGGCCTGCCGCTTGGTGCCGAGGAACAGAACCGTCTTCCCCTGGGCTCCCAGCTCATACACGAACTGAATGGCCTGCTTGAACAGCTTGAGGCTCTTCTGCAGATCGATGATGTAGATGCCGTTCCGTTGCCCGAAGATATACTCCTTCATCTTCGGATTCCAGCGTTTGGTCTGGTGGCCGAAGTGCACTCCGGCTTCCAGCATTTGTTTCATGGTTACCGAAACCAAGTAGAACCTCCTCAAGCTATCGTTTCGAGAATTGGAATCTCTTGCGAGCCCCCTTCTGACCGTATTTCTTTCGTTCCTTGATACGGGAGTCCCGGGTCAGCAGGCCCGCCTTCTTGAGCCGGGGGCGCAGTTCGGAGTTGAACTGCAAGAGCGCCCTGGCGATGCCAAGCCGGATGGCGCCAGCCTGGCCCGAAGTGCCGCCACCATTTACAATAACCCGGATATCAAACTTGCCAACGTTTTCCGTGACCGAAAGGGGGTAACGGACCACCGTACGCTGGGCCTCATTCCTGAAATAATCGTTCAGGTCGCGCTTGTTGATGACCACCTGGCCGGTGCCGGGCAGAATCCGTACGCGCGCGGTAGAACTCTTCCTTTTCCCTGTTCCGTAATACTCGACTGTCGCCATTCCATTCCTCGGCTCGACGCAGAATGCGGAGCATTCCATAGTTTAAAGGACTACAAAGCCAGCGGCGTAGGCTGCTGGGCTTCGTGCGGGTGCTCAGGTCCCGGGTACACTTTCAGTTTTTTCCTCATCGCCCGACCCAGTTTCGTCTTGGGAAGCATGCCGAACACCGCTTTGCGCAACAACTTCCCGGGATCCTTGGACAGAAGCTCGATGGCGGTGGCTTCCCGCAATCCGCCGGGATAGCCGGTGTGATGGCGGTACTTTTTTTCCGTGAGCTTGTTGCCCGTCAGCGTCACCTTTTCGGCGTTGATAATAATGACGTGATCACCGGTGTCCAGAAAGGGGGTATATATCGGCTTGTTTTTGCCGGTAAGGAGGGTGGCCACCCTGGTGGCGATCCTGCCCAGGATCTGCCCTTCGGCGTCGATGACGTACCAGCGTTTCCGAATATCCTTCTCTCCGGGGATAAAACTCTTCATCACTTTCTCCCTCAGTAAATTCCAAGCAGAATAACCCCTTAAGCTATCCAAGAGCGGATAGCGTGTCAAGTGGTTTTGGAACAGGCAGCCATTTTTCGGGCTGGCGCCGGCGGATGCTCCGTCCCCTACCGGCGGGCCTGTTCACGCCGCTTTCCCCTGAAATATCGGCCCGGGGCGGGAAACATTCCCCGTATCGGTGATCCCGGTCACCATTATATTTTAATAAAAAACGCAACAGGTTTGCGCTTCGGAACGATAAGGATAGCAGGAAGCCCGCGGCACGGGTAGAAGAATTGCTGCGGTGGGACAGTTTTTGCATTACCCGGACGAACGGAACATGTCAAACGCGTTCATTCCTTCCTGCCCTTCGGGGCCCCCGGACGATTCCGGGGTTTCCGGCGGGACCGGGGAATGGACAGAGGATCGGCGAACACAACTATGTTAAGATTCTTTAATCGCAACCGGCAGCCCATCGGCCTCGATATCGGCAGCAGCGCACTGAAAGCGGCGGAATTGCGCCCGACGCGCAAGGGCGGCTACGAACTGCAGAGCCTCGGCTTCGAGGAACTGTCCCCGGAATGCATCGTGGACGGGGTCATCATCTCCAAGATACCGGTTTCCGACGCCATCCAACGCATCTTCACCGAGCAGGGGATCAAGAACGAGCGGATCGCCACCTCCCTCTCCGGGCACTCCGTCATCATCAAGAAGATCTCGCTCCCGGTGCAGGGGGAGGCGGACCTGGCCGAATCGATCCGCTGGGAGGCGGAGCAATACATCCCCTTCGACATCGCCGACGTGAACATGGACTACCAGGTCCTGGGCGAAAACATCGGGACCGGAAACCTGGACATCCTCCTGGTAGCCGTCAAGAAGGACAAGCTCACCGATTACACCAGCGTCCTCAACATGGCGGCGAAACACCCGGCCATCGTCGATGTCGACGCGTTCGCCCTTCAGAACGCGTACGAGGTCAACTACGAACCCCAAAACGGCAGCACCGTGGCGCTGCTGGACATCGGCGCCAGCACCATGACCATCGTCATCGTGTCGGGAACCGACTTTCTCTTTACCCGCGATGTCGGCGTCGGGGGACACCAGTACACCGAATTCCTCCAAAAGGAGTTCAACCTCACCTACAACCAGGCGCTGGCGCTGAAGCACGGGGAGAAGATGGACAACATCGCCCCCCAGGATGCGTCCCACGTGATCGCTTCCGTAACCGAGATCCTCTGCATGGAAATCCAGAAGACCTACGATTTCTTCAAATCGACGACCACGGTGGACCGCATCGACCGAATGATCGTCAGTGGAGGGGCCGCGCACACGCCCGGGCTGATCGACGCGCTCCAGAAAAAATTCGACCTGCCCACGGAAAAATTCAACAGCTTCAGAAAGATCTCGTTCGATCCCAAGCGCTTCCCCCCCTCGCTCATCGAGGACCGGGCGCCGGACCTGGCGATCGCAATCGGATTGGCACTCCGGAGTGCCGAGGAATAGGGCGGCTATGATCAAAGTAAACCTGCTGAAGGATCAATCAGTCCGGACGCGCAAGGCTTTCATCAAGCCGAACGTGTCACGCACCGGGCTAATTTTCGGAATCCTCCTGCTGGCGGCGGCGGGAATCATGGGGGCGTGGGCCTTCACGGTCAACCGCCAGATTTCCGTCGACACTGTCCGGAGGGAGGAGCTCCGCCGCGAGGTGGCGCGCCTCGAACTGCTGAAAAAGGAAGTCGAGAAATACGAGCAGCTGAAACAGCAGCGGCAGAGCCGGATCGACATCATCGAGACGCTGAAGGAAAAGCAGAGCGGTCCCGTCCTCCTGCTCAACACCGTGATCCGGAGCATCCCCCGGGACGGCGACCTCTGGCTCACTTCCCTCGGGCAGAATGCGGGCATCATCAAGATCGTGGGGAGCACACGAGTCCCGGGGCTCATCCCCCAATTGATGAGCAACCTCAAGGCGAGCGGAATCTTCGCCAGCGTCGACCTCGAGCTGATCGAGCGGCAGGAAAACGCTTCGGATTTTTCGCTCATTTGCACCAGCGTCCAGCAACCCCAGGCGGAGTGAAGGAATGGCCATCAGCAATTTTCGTTTTGAAAACCTGTCGCGCACGACGCAGATCTGCGTACTCGCGGCCCTCGTGCTCTGTCTCTCTTTCGTGTTTTACATGTATTACCTGAAAGACCGGATCAAGCAGCACAACCAGATCCGGGCGGAGATCCAGAAGCTCGAAAGGTCCGTGCAGCAGGGGACCGCCATCGAGACCCAGCTCGTGCAGTTCAAGAAGGATCTGGCCGAGCTCGAACAGCGGCTCGCGGTGCTGCAAAGCATCCTCCCGTCGGAGAAGGAGACTCCGAGCCTGTTGCGCGGCATCCAACAGATGGCCGCGGCAAGCAACCTCAAGATCAACAAGTTTCAGCCGCGGGCGATGGTGCCGCGCGATTTCTATTCCGACTGGCCGATCGACATGGTCGTCGAGGGGAATTACCACGGCCTGGGACTGTTTTTCGAAAAAGTCAGCCAGGCCACCCGGATCATCGACGTAGGCACTCTCTCACTCGAGAACACCAAGGACCAGACCGATCCCAGCCGCACCCTGATCGCCGGCTGCACCGCAACCACCTATGTTTTTAGGGATACGCCGATGGATCAGGCCAACGACAACTCGACCAAAAAGGAGACCAAGCGTTGATACGCCAATATTGCGCCACGTCGTCCCGGATGCCCGGCCTCTCCATCCGCCGGCGCGGATGCGCGCCGTTTCTGGGCCGCGTGCTCCCCTTGCTATGCCTGTCGGTGCCGCTGGCGGCGCCGGTGCCGGCCCGGGACGCCCGCACGCCCCACAACCAGGAGGGGGCCGTCAAGGCGGCGGAATCCCCAATCCGCTTTACGGGCATCCCGTATCAGCCCGCCAACCGCCAGGACCCCTTCTGGCATCCGGAAAGAAAGAAGTCCGGGTCCAAGCCCGTGGACGAGGAAGTGCCCCGTGGGCTGCCCCCCCGGGGGATCGCCGGAACATATATCGCACAGGCGGCCCTGGAAGGCATTTCGATCCGCGACGACAGGAAAACCGCCGTCATCCGCGGGGCGGACGCCCGTGCCTATTTTCTCCGGGAAGGCGCCCGGCTCTTTGACGGTTATCTGAAAACCATTCACGACGATTCCGTCACGTTGGTTCGTGAAACAAAAATGCGCTCTGGCAAAACCGTGTCTCAAGAGGTAACCAAGCGATTAAGGACACAATAGGATGGCTGGTATGAATATGCGACATGCCCAGATCACAAACCGAAAACCGATCAAGGCGAAGGGTGCGACGTGTGGAATCCTTCTCCTCCTGCTGGCCTTCTGCATCCCCGGGTTCAACCTTGCCCAGGAGCAGGCCGGCACGCAGGCCAGGGAGCTCCTCCCGGCCGCGGCCCTCACCGACGTCCGCTTCGTTTCCGAGGACGGCCAGGCGGTGATTACAGTGGCCGCCGACCGGCAGATTGCACCCGAGGAATTCATGCTGGACAACCCGAAGCGCCTGGTCCTCGACTTCCCCAACACCCGGAACCGGATCCCGTTCACGCGCCTGCCGATACAGACGGCGTCGGTAAAAAGGTTACGGGTACAGCAGTACCAGACCTCCCCTTCCCTGATCACCCGGATGGTGTTCGATCTCGAAGAGGGGCATGGAACCCACGAACTGTCGGTCAACAGCGATTCCGTCCGGCTGGTTTTCCATCCGGGACAGGATTCCGCCGCTCCGCGACAGACGGCCCGTGCAGCCGCCGCCAAGCGGGAGTATGCCATCAAGCCCTACTCTCCACCATCCGCGGCGGCTCAACCGGGCGTGGCGGCTAAAACGGCCGTGGTACCCGCGGCCCAGGCCTCGACCGTTCAGTCTCCGGCAGTTGCGGCTGTCCGACCCGCCGATCCGGCGCCGAAGGCCGCCGCCGTAAAGCCGCGCCCGATCCAGACGCAGCCGGATGCCCAGGCGACCCAACCGGCACCGCAGCCGCAGGCGTCTGCGCCCGCGGCGCCACCGCTGATCGCCGCACTGGCGCAATCAGCGCTCCCGTCCGGAAACGGCAGCGGTTCCAACGGCTCCCGCTTCTCGGGACACCCCCTCACGCTCGACCTGGTCAATGTCCCGCTGGTCGATTTCTTCCGCCTGATGGCCGACGAGGGGGGGATCAACATCGTCCTCGACCCCGCCGTGAAGGGGACCCTGTCGATGAAGGTGGTCAAGATGCCCTGGGATCAGATTTTCGAGGCCGCCCTGCTCAATAACGGCCTCGACAAGCAGATCGAGGGGACGATGGTGCGCGTCGCCATGAAATCCACCCTCCAGGAGGAGGCCCGGCAGAAGGAAGCCCTCAAGAAGGCGAACCTGCTGGCAGCGGACCTCCAGACGCGGATCAAGCGCCTGAACTACGCCAAGGCGAAAGACCTGATCGAAGCGGTCTCCGACCAGAAAACGGTCCGGGGCACCGTGGTCGTGGACGAACGGACCAATTCCCTGATCCTGACCGACATCCCCGACTCCATCGCCAGGCAGATCGACCTGATCGAGGCCCTCGACATGCCGCAGGCCCAGGTGGAAATCGAAGCCCGCATCGTGTCCGCCTCCCGCAATTTTGCCCGTGACATCGGCGTTCAGTTCGGCTTCGTCCAGGGGAACATGGAGCGGGTCACCGTCGGCGGTCCCAACACGTTCGGCACCATCGGCGGCACCCGGCCCAGCGCCACCCCGGACAAGGCCTATGCCGCCGGAAACATAGCCACGGGAAGGGGAGCGGGCGTCACCGGTAACGAAGCTGGAACCGTATCTGAAAGCGCCGCGGTAAGCACCGGGACCCAGGCGACCAACAAGGGCAACTACAACGTAAACCTCCCCGCGACCCGGGCCTTCGGCGGACTGGGGATTTCGGTCGGTAACATCTTCGACACCTTCCTGCTCGACGCCGCGATCACCGCGGGCGAGACCAAGGGGATGGCCAAGCTCATCTCGCAGCCCAAGGTGATCGCGCAGAACAACAGCCGCGCGGTCGTAACCCAGGGGTTGCGCTTCCCCGTCCCGATCAATTCCAACAACACGGTGACGATCCAGTTCTTCGACGCCGCCCTGACCCTGACGGCCACCCCGCAGATCACCTACGAGGGGAATATCGTGCTGGACCTGAAGGTGGAAAACAACACGGCCGATTTCGGGAATGCGGTCGACGGAGTTCCCTCCATCCGCACCAGCGAATCCTCCACCCGCGTGCTCGTCACCGACGGCGGCACCACGGTGATCGGGGGCATCCTCCTCGACGAGGACGCCAACAGCGAAAACAAGGTCCCGGGTCTCGGTTCCCTGCCCATAATCGGACACCTGTTCAAGAATACGTCCGTCACGCGCACGACCCAGGAGATCCTGTTCTTCGTGACGCCGCGCATCGTCAAGTAATCCCGGGAGGGGGGCGGCGCAATGCGCCGCCCCTCTTTCCCCCTTCCCTTCCCGACTCCTCCTGCCTTACAATCCAGCCTTCGGCGATGAAAACAACTCCCCCTCCCATATACCCGATTACCGACAAGGTCCTGGCGCGCAAGACGACCCACCTGGCCGTGCTCCGCGAACTGGCGCGCGGCGGCGCCACGTTCGTGCAGATCCGGGACAAGACGACCCCGGCCGGCGAACTGCTCGGCGATCTCTCCCGGTGCGTGGAGTTCGCCCTTGAGCGGGGGATCACGATCATCGTCGACGACCGCTGCGACCTGGCGCTGGCTGCCGGCGCCCAGGGGGTGCACCTGGGTCGCGAAGACCTTCCCCCGGAAGCCGGGCGCCGCCTGCTGGGCCCGGGCGCCATCGTGGGATACTCCACCCACACCCTGGGGCAGGTGCGTCAATCACGTTCCCTGCCCATCGACTACATCGGCTTCGGCCCCGTTTTCCCCACGACCACCAAGGACCGCCCCGACCCGGTCGTCGGTCTCGGGCGCCTGGCCGCCGCCTGCCGCGAGTCGGCGTTTCCGGTGGTGGCAATCGGAGGCATCGGCCTCGACCAGGTGGCCGCGGCCCTCGATGCGGGAGCTACGAGCGTTGCGGTTATCTCGGCCCTGATGGGGGCGCCGGATCTGGCCCGGGAGATGGAGCGTTTCCTGAGAGCCACGGGGAGATGATCGACCGGGAGCATTCGGGATAGGTTTCCAGCACCACGTCCGGGCCTGTGCGCAGCGTGCGCCTGATCCTGAAGCGGAGCGCCTCGGCCGTCGAGCCGAACCCCCGCCCCCCCACCGCGGGAATGGCCGTCCGGCCGCCCAGGACCATCGGGGCGATGATGAAATGGAAGACATCCACCCTCCCCGCCGCCAGGAAGGCCCAGTGGACGCGGCTCCCCCCCTCGACGAGCAGGCCCAGGATGTTCCGAGCGCCCAGCTCCCCGAGGACAGCGCCGAGATCGAGCCCCTCCGCGGAACGGGGGACCGCCACGATTTCGGCGCCGGCTCCTTCCAGCTTCCTCCGGGAAGCCCCGGGAGCATCGGGGGCGCAAAAAACCAGGACGGGGGAATCGGGCGCAACCCGCAGCAGCCTCGAGTCCGGCGGGGTACGCAGCCGGGAATCCAGGATGGCCCGGACCAGGGGGCGCGCGCGTTTCCTTCTCCCCCGGTAGGTCAGTTCGGGATCGTCCGAGAGCACGGTGTCGACGCCGACCAGGATGGCGTCACTCGCAAGGCGCAGCCGCTGTCCAAACGCCAGCCCCCCGGGAGAGGAGATGGCGCGCCCCGCGGCACTGCCGGTCCCAATCTTCCCGTCGAGCGTCATCCCCACCTTGGAGACGACCAGCGGGCGTCCCGTGGTGATGTGGCAGGCAAAGGGTTCGATGAGCCGGCCGGCCTCCTCGGCGCACAGCCCCACGTCCACCCGGATGCCGGCGGAGCGGAGCCTTTCCACGCCGCGCCCGGAAACAGCCGGGTTGGGATCGGTCCGGGCCGCCACGACGCGACGGACGCCGGCACGCACGAGCGCGTCGGCGCAGGGAGGGGTGCGCCCCTCGTGGGAGCAGGGCTCGAGCGTGACATACACCACGGCGCCGGCCGCCCGCCGCCCCGCCATCCTGAGCGCCCCCACCTCGGCGTGGTCCCGGAGGGCGTAATCGTGCCACCCCCGGCCGACAACCCGCCCGTCCCGGACGATGACGCAGCCGACACTGGGATTCGGGCTGGACCTGCCGATCCCCTTCTCCCCGAGGAGGAGCGCCTTCTTCATATGCCTGCGGTCCGCATCGTCAAACATGAAGCCCCAACGCGATCATTGCCCGGCGCCCGCGCCGGGTGCCCCGGGGAGGTGGAACCGGATCCAGTGCACCCGCTTGCGATCGGCGTCGAGCACCCGCACCCGCAGCCCTTCCATCTCGAAGGCTTCGCCCGGCGCCGGAACCCGGCCCAAAAACCCCATCAGCAGGCCCGCAACCGTCGAACAGCCCGAGTCCTCGAATTCCTTCCCCGTCAGTTCCTCCAGGCGGAAGATCTCGGTGCTCCCATGCACCAGGAAGGTGCCGGCATCCTCCTTCACCACCTGGTTCACCTTGGCTTCGTCCTCGTCCCAGATTTCCCCGACGATCTCCTCGACCAGGTCCTCGATCGTCACCAGCCCGGCCACCCCGCCGAATTCGTCGATCACGATGGCGGTATGGTCCCCCCGCTCCTGGAGTTCCTTGAGGAGCTTGGAAACCGGCTTGGTCCCGGGAACGAACAGGACGGGGTGGATGAGGCCGGTGATGGAATCGGACCCATCCCCCGCTGCGAACCGGGCCATCAGCTGGCGGATGTAGGCGATCCCGACGATGTGATCGAGGTTCCCGCGATAGATCGGGATACGTGAATGGCGATGCTCTACCATGATATCGCACAGTTGCGCGATGGTGGCTCCTTCCTCGCACGCCACGATCCTGGTGCGCGGAGTCATCACTTCCCGGACCAGGGTGTCGCCGAATTCGACGACCGACTGGATCAGGCGGGAATCCTCCTCCTCGAGAATCCCCTCGTCCTCCCCGATTTCCAGGTACGCCTGGATTTCCTCTTCGGTGGCCTCGTCGTCGTCCTCCTTCCCCCCCCCGCGGACCTCCTCGTGCATCCTCTTGTGCAGGCGGAGAACGTGCGACAGGGGAAGCGCCACCGGGCCGAGGACCAGGTTGAGGGGCTGGAACAGCCGCAGCAGCGCCACCAGCTTCTCCTCCGACCCGTTCTGGGTGAGGAGTCGAGGCAGCAGTTGCCGAAACAGCACCGAGAGGACGATATTCGCCAGGAAGGCGTAGACCCATCCATAACCGGGCCAGAGGACCAGGCAGAGGTGGGTGGAGAGTACCACGACGGTGATGGCGCAGAACTGGGTCCCGAACTGAAGCGGCACGAAGACCTGGTTGCGGTTTTCCAGGATCGCCGAAAGAAGCGGGGGGGCGGCCCCGTCGTCCTGCTCCAGGATCATGCGCAACAGGATCGGGCTTGCCTGGATGACGGCGCTCTCAACCAGGGAGAAGAAAAATAGGAGCCCCAGGAAAACGGCGATGACGGCCAGCTCGATGTTGAAGAATTCCATCACCCTTCCTCCGGCCTCACGAGAGGGGGGGGGCCGAGAAAAACTTCCGGCGTGTCAGTTTCCGTTGCATGCGCATCATCTCGCCGCCGTCCGTTTCATGGTCATAGCCCGCGAGATGAAGGACCCCGTGCACCAGCAGCAACCTGACCTCCCTCTCCATGCCGGCCGGAGAGTCGGACGATTGCCGGGCGGCGATTTCCGGGGCGATCACGATGTCTCCCAGGAAGCCCGGTCCGGCCGCCGTGTCCCCGTATTCGAAACTGAGCACATCCGTTGCGCAATCCTTCCCGCGCCACCGGCGGTTCAGCCCCCGCATGGTCCGCGCCCCTACGAACACCACGGACAGCGAGTCGCCGGGCAGGCCCAGCGTCTCGAGCAGCGCGGCGCAGAAAACGTATGCCGCCGCGCGATCAATCCTAACCTTTTTTTGCCTGTTGAGGATCTGGATTTTCGGGCGCCGTCTCCCCGGATCCGTCCTTCGATTGTCTGAAGTCATATCCCGGATAGTCGATTCGATGGTGAAAGATGCCGGCCAGAATCTTGAAAAAACTCTCCTTGATGAGCTCGACGTCCCTGAAGGTGATGTCGCAATCGTCGAACTGCTTGTCGTCAATGATCGCCCCCGCCAGCCGGTCGATCATCCCCCGGATCTGGGCCGGAGCGGGGGCGTCCCCCAGGGTCCTGGAAGCCGCCTCCACGCTGTCGGCCAGCATCATGATAGCGGCTTCCCGGCTTTGGGGCCGGGGTCCGGGATAGCGGAAATCAGCTTCCGACAGCTTGCTCCGGTCATCGTCCGCCGCCTCCTTCGCCTTCTGGTAAAAGAAGGTCATGATCCGCGTTCCGTGGTGCTGCGGGATCATGTCGCTGATACATTGCGGCAACCCCGCCGCCCGGGCGAAATGGAGCCCATCCTTGACGTGGCTGGAGATGATGAGACAGCTCATGCTGGGGGAAAGGTCTTCATGCTTGTTGCCGCCGTAGGCCTGGTTCTCGACGAAATATTCCGGCTTGGTCAGCTTGCCGATATCGTGGTAGTAGGCGCCCACCCGGGCCAGCAGCGGATTGGCTCCGATCGCCTCGGCCGCAGCTTCCGCCAGCGTCGCCACCATCAGGCTGTGATGATAGGTCCCCGGCGCCTCCACGGCCAACCGCCGCAAAAGCGGGGCGTTGAGGTTCGACAGCTCCAGGAGCCGGATGTCGGTGGTGACCTTGAACAGGGTTTCCAGCGCCGGGAGCAGCATCGAACAGAGGGCGCTGGCCAGCATCCCGCTCGAGAGCGCCAGGATGGCGTAATCCAGGGCGTCGGAAAAACGGAGCGGCGCCTGCCGCATGATCGCCAGCGCCGCCAGGCAGATGATGTTGGCGACCGCGATCGTGAGACCGCTCTTGATGATGGCGGCCCGGTCCTTGTACTGCCGGATGCTGTAGATCCCGGCCAGGGAACCGATCAGGCAGTAGGCCGACAACTCCACGTGACCGTAAAAGAGCCCGCAGAGGATGGCCAGCACCACCGAGGAAAGAACCCCCAGGTTGACGTCGACGAGCAGGGTGATGAGGAGGGCGCCGAAAGCGAAAGGAATGCCGAAATACAGGACGTAGGGGTCCTGGAAGCGCTGGAACCGCTCCCCGAGAATGTCCGCCAGGGAGGTCAGCAGCCGCACGACCAGGAGTTCGGAGGCGATCACGACCAGGATCAGGACGGCGAGGTTGCGGATCTTTGTGTGCCGCGTCTGGTAGTAGACGAAGTAGCGCCAGAGCGAGTAGAGCAGGATCGCCGTGATCAGGAAGTATCCCCCGAACTGCCAGACGAGGGAGCGGGGCCGGCGCAGGTTCTTGAGCGCGCTCAGCTGCATCAGGATCTGCGGAGTGATCTGCTCCCCGCCGCGGACGACCGTCTGGCCCTGCTTGAGCTGCACTTCGACCGGCTTGACCTGGCGCGAGGCCAGGGCGCGGCGGGAATCGGTCTCCTCGCGGTCGCACAAGAGCGTGGGAAACAGCGCACTCTCCAGGTAGGCCAGGAGCGTCGACCGGTCACGCGCCGACAAGCCGGGAAAATCGATCGGGGACTGCCGGATCGACTCCCTCGCCGCCGAGAGCTCGCGGACCCGGTAGGCGTCCGTCAGCAAACGCTCCAGGGCGTAGGATCCATCGCGCACGAGGATGCCCGAGCGCAGATCCTTCAGGAACTCCCCCCGGTCGCGGATGATCCCGTCGCGCAGCACCGTTTCGAGCAGTTCCAGCATCCGCGCCTCGAGATCGGGGCTGAAATTGTACCGGAGCAGGGCCTCGAGCACCTTGGGCGGGAAAGCGCCCCCCGTGCGGGCCCCAAGCGTTTTCAGGAGTTCCGCGCGGCGCGCCTTCGATTTCAGGGCGCCGGCTTCCGCCAGAATGTCCCGCGCCTCGGAGAAGGCGTCGGCGGTGGATTTCAGATGGCCGGAGATGAGATCGGTTTCGAGCTGGTACACGGCCGGAACCGCGGCCTCCGCCTCCGCCCGCCGGAGATCGGTGGCCATCCGGTCCTCGTAGAACACATCCTGCGCCGCACGCACTTCCTGGCCGGCGATCTGGCCGACCTCGTAATCGGGAATGGCTTGGGAACGAAACCCGATGAGGATCAGGGCAATGACGGCGGTGGCGCAAAACCCGGCCAAGGCGTCGACCCATGTCAGTCCGCTGCGCAGGTTTTCCAGCAGTTCGAGATACCAGCGCCGCCGGGGTCTCTCCCCCCACTTCTCCAACCCTGCAGAGATAGCCATTTAGGTCGCCATAGACCTTTCACCGGATCCGGCGGGCCGGATCCCCGGGAACCATCCTATGAAGACTTGAGTTTCCTGATCTCTTCCGTGAGAGCGGGAACCACGGCAAAGAGATCCCCCACGATGCCGTAATCGGCGACGCTGAAAATGGGCGCTTCAGGATCCTTGTTGATCGCGACGACGTACTTGGACGATGACATGCCGGCCAGGTGCTGGATGGCGCCGCTGATGCCGCAGGCAATATAGCAGGTGGGCGACACGGTTTTCCCCGTCTGCCCGACCTGGTGCTGTTGATCGATCCACCCCGAATCCACGGCCGAACGCGAAGCCCCGACAGCCCCGCCCAAGACCCCGGCCAGCTGCTCGATCAGGGGGAAATTCTCCGGCCCCTTCATTCCCCTCCCCCCGGAAACGATGATGTTGGCCTCGGTCAACTCAACCTTCTGCCCCGCGGAGGCCTTGACCTCCCTGACGACGGCGC
The DNA here is from genome assembly GCA_012719455.1 of Acidobacteriota bacterium. Lineage (GTDB taxonomy): Bacteria > Acidobacteriota > UBA6911 > UBA6911 > UBA6911 > UBA6911. Next base: position 57,319 of record JAAYAJ010000105.1, read on the forward strand.
GAAACTGCCCGGCGGTCAGTTCGGGTGCGAAGTCGATCGCTTCGGCGCTCCGCCCGGAGTCGGGATCGCCCAGCGAAAAAACGTTCGGCCGGAGCGTGGCCATGCCCGGGCTCAACGGCAGCCGGACCCGGGCGTAAGCCTTCCCCGCGTAGATGGGACGCACGCACTCGAGCCGCCCGCCGTCCGCGTGGATTTCAATGCAATCCTGGGCAAGCCCCACCCCCAGCTTGGCCGCCACCCGGGGGAGCAGGTCCCGCCCCATGGCGCTGGCCGAACTGAGAACAAAGCGCGGCTGGATGGACCGGATCGCCTGGGCCAGGGCCGCGGCGTAACCGTCGGTCGAATAGGCCTGGAGCAGATCGTGCCGCACCGTCATGACCCGGTCGGCCCCGTAGGCGGCCAGGTTTTCCGAGGGCTCTTCGGTCCCGATGCGCAGGGCGATGACGGCTTCCTGCAGCCCGTCGGCCAACCGACGCGCCGCGCCCAACGCTTCAAGCGACGGTTTCTTTACCCTGCCTTCCCGTTCCTCGATAAAGACCAGGATTCCCTGAGCCATTTCCCCTCCTTAAGTCATCATGGCACAAAACGCGTGGCGCATGCAGATTAAATGATCTTGGCTTCCTCGTGGAGCAGCTTCACCAGCTGCGGCACCACCTCGGAAACATCGCCCTTGAGGATCTTCCCGGGGGGACGCGAGGGGGGCAGGGCGACCTCGAGGGTCTCCACCCGCGGCTGGAGGTCTTCGGTCGCGAGCCCCAGCGACTGCACCGTGCGGATCTCGATCTGCTTCTTCTTCGCCGCCATGATCCCCTTCAGGGAGGCGTAGCGGGGAACGTTCAGCCCCTTTTGCGCCGTCAGGACCGCGGGCAGGGTCCCCTCGACGATCTCGTGGGCCCCCTCGATGTCCCGCTCTGCCCGGAAGGCGCCCCCCTCGATCTCCAAGCTGGTAACCACCGAAACCTGGGGGAGGTCCAGCGCCTCGGCCACGACCGCGGGCACCTGGCCGTTATCCACGCCTATGGCGTGCTTCCCGAAGAGAATCAGGTCCGGCGCAAGGGTCCGGCAGACTGCGGCCAGGACGGTGCCGACGACATAGCTATCCGCCCGCTCCAGGGAACCGTCACTGACGAGAACGGCCGCATCTGCGCCCATGGCCAGGCAGGTCCGCAAACCGGCGGCGGCCCCTTCGCTTCCCGCCCCGACCACGATCACCTCGCCCCCGTGCTTCTCCCTCAGCTGCAGGGCCTCTTCCACGGCGAATTCATCGTAGGGATTGACGATGAAAGAAACCTCCGCAAGGTCCACTTCGGCCGCCTGCGCGGCGATCTTGACCTTGATGGCGGTATCCGGAACATATTTGACGCATACGACAATCTTCATGACCGATTCCCCGGTTTGACGTTTTCAAAATGAACGGCGCACCGCACAACCCCGTGCAGCCGTCCCTTCAGGAAAGACCTGGCGCCCACCGCCCTATTTTTTGACTTGGGCTTCCACGTATTCGATCGCGTTCTGAACCGTCTTGATCTTCTCGGCGTCCTCGTCCGGGATCTCGATTCCGAAGGCCTCCTCGAAGGCCATCACCAGTTCGATCGTATCCAGGGAATCCGCGCCCAGATCGTCAACGAAAGACGCCGCCGGCGTCACTTCCGTCTCGTTGACACCCAACTGATCCACGATGATCGATTTCACTCTTTCTTCTACCGAAGCCATCCCTCTTCCTCCCCATTTGGTTTCGTCCGCCGCAGGGCCCTCGGGCCGCGCCGGACCACTCACATTTTGTCGCCGGCGGCGGCTGAGGCCCGTGGCCCGCCCCCGACGGCCTCATCCGATCCCGTGCGGTCTCACTCGCCGATGGGGATCGCCCCCCTGGGGTCCTGATCCACCTGGCTGAGTTCCGCTTCGAGTATCGAGTTGACCCGATTGTCGGAAAATTCCTTGGCCACCCGGATCGCATTCTTGATCGCGTTGGCGCTGGACCTGCCGTGGCATATGATGGTGGCGCCGCGCAGTCCGAGCAGCGGCGCGCCGCCGTACTCCGAATAGTCGAGCCGCTTTTTCAGCCGCTTGAACGATTGCTGGCTGAGCATGGCTCCGAGCTTGGCCTGGAGGTTCCTCGAGAGCTCCTCCCGGAGCAGATTCAGTACCGTCTCGATCAGCCCCTCGCTCGTCTTCAGCGCAACGTTGCCGGTGAACCCGTCGCAAACGATGACGTCCGCCCGCCCGTTGTAAATGTCCCGCCCCTCGACATTGCCGATGAAGTTCAGTTTGAGCCGCTTCAGTTCCCGGTGGACCTCCTTGGTGAGGTCGTTCCCCTTGCACTCCTCCTCCCCGACCGACATGAGACCGACCCGGGGGGAGGCGACGCCGATGATCTTCTTGCTGAAAAGGTGTCCCATGACGGCGAACTGCACCAGGTGCTGCGGCTTGCAGGAGATGTTGGCGCCCACATCGAGCAGCACCGCGTGCCCCTTCAGCGTAGGGAGGATCGTCGACAGCGCCGGGCGGTCCACCCCGGGAACGGTGCCGTATACCATCTTGGAGGTCGCCATCACGGCACCGGTGTTGCCGGCGCTGACCAGCCCGCTGGCCAAACCGTCCCGCACCAGGTCCGCGGCGACCCGGATCGAGGAATCCCGCTTCCTGCGCAGGGCCGCCACCGGGGACTCGTCCATGGCCACCACCTCGGTCGCGTTGCGGATCTCGATGGGAAGGTCTCTTCCCCCCGCCTCCTTCAGGAGCGGGGCCAGGAGGGATTCCTTTCCCACGAGGGTGACGGCGACGTTGTAGGCGCGGGCCGCCATTACGGCCCCTTCCACTTCGCTGAAGGGGGCGTTGTCACTCCCCATGCTGTCCACGGCGATATTGATCATGTGCGCAAGGGAACCCATAATGAACCGGGAGAAACCACCAAGGCCCTAGAATTCCTCTTCGCCCTTGATGACGGCCTTCCCTTTGTAGAAGCCGCAATTGGCACAGGCCTGGTGCGACGCCTTGGGCATCTGGCAATTGGGGCATATACTTGGATTTACAGGCCGCAGAAAATCGTGAGCCCGGCGCTTTCCACGGCGCGACCGGGAATGTCTCCTTTTTGGATTCGGCATGGCGACTCTTCTCCATCATGCATGGGGATTGATGCCCTCAGTCGGGATTTGCGGCCCTCCCGCCTAGTCCTCCTTCCGCTCGTTCTTCTTCCGAAAATCGAGCAGAACGGACAGACGGGAATCCAGCTCCTCCCTGCTGCAATGGCACGCCCCTTCATTTAAATCGGCCCCGCACTGATCGCAGAGCCCCTGGCAATCTTCGCGACAGACAACCTTCATGGGTATGGCGAGCTCGATCTGCTCGAGGACCATGGCGTTCACGTCAAAGGTGACGCCATCGTAATACCCCACTTCCATATCTTCGTACTTCAGCTCTACTTCGGCGCCCCTGGCTCCCCAATCCGGCTGCGGCTGGTAGAAAAGGCCGAAGCGGGCGAAAAAGGGACGGTCGCACTCCCTGGTGCACCGGGAACAGCTGAACGTAATCGTCGTCTCCACCGTTCCATCGATCCGCAGCTCCCGTTCGTGGTGGGTGAGCACGAAATCGACGGTCACCCCCGAGCTCAATGAAGCGTCCTCGTGGGAAAACCCGATCTCGTCGATCGGGAATACATGATGGACATGAAGCGGTTCCGCTTTCAGATCCTCAATTTCAATGAACACGACAAAACTCCTGCCTTCTTGAGCGAAGTGGGAAATTATATTGACGGCGGGACTTTTGTCAAGGATAAAGCCCGTGCAACTCAAGGACTTACGGCTTCGTGGAGGCGCGCCCGAAGCAGCGTAATCGGCGTTTTGGCACCACTTAGGGCTGCGGCGCGTGCTCCCGAGCCGACGAAGGCTCCTTGCCGAGCCGCTCGATCTCCGCGATCAGCTTCTGCTTGTAGGGCCCGAAGGCGGCGCTTTGTTCGTCGGCCTCGCGCAGAGCCTTCACGGCTTCATCCCGGCGCCCCTGGGCCTCGAGCGCGCGCGCCAGCTCCAGGCTCAGCTCCTCCCGGGGCAGATCGCATTTGGGGTCCCTTACCATCCGGCCGAGTATTTCCTGCGCGCCTTGGTAATTGCCCGCCTGGTAGTGGGTGTTGGCCAGCACCCGCTGCGCCAAAAAAGCGACGGTACGGTTGCGTGAGCTGGAAGCCACCGACTCCAGGCTCTTGATCCCCTCCTCCCGCTGCCCCAACCGGAGCTGGGACAGGCCGAGGTAGTAGCGGGCCACGGCCGAAATCTTGCCGTATCCATGCCCCGAGGCAATGGCCGAAAATTCCTGAGCCGCCGCTTCATACTTCGCCTGCTCGCTGGGGAAGACCGGATTCGGACCCTTGTCATAGGGATCGGCACCGGCGTCGGCTGCGACCGCGGCATGGAAAAAATCGATCCCCTTCCCCAATTGGACCTGGGCGCGGGATTCCCTGGCCTCGAGGACCCGCGACAATCCATAGCCGCCCAGGGCCAGAACGACGACGGCCGCGGCGGCAACGCCGATCCTGGCCCGGTGGTCCCGGAAAAAACCGACCAGGCGCAGCATGGCCTCATGAACCGGATCCTCCGAGAGTATTTCCTTGCGAGTCATCTTGTTGTTAGCGCTCAAGGTGCCTTCCTTTGAACGGGAAACGTATGAATATGAATAAGCAGGAAAAATAGCACAACTGCCCCCGGGGCGCAATCGAAGGTTTCCCCCATGTCTCTCCCCCCGGGCGGAAAGATGGGCCTGTTTTTTGGCCAGGCCTATACAGCCCCGCTCTTCCCGGCATAAATGATCCATGAAAACGCCGGCGGCGCGGCACCATGAATTGCTGGCGTGACACCGCCCGGGAGTGCTATCATGATGGCGCATGCGACGGCCCGAAGATCCGCGGGGATCGCCGGTGCTCCGTGCCGTCCAGACCCGCAGGAGGCTTGATGAAGAAGACTTTTGGTGTTTTGCTGCTGTTTCTTGGCGCTGCCGTCCTTTTATCGACCGCCATCAGCGTGGGCCCCTCGCGCGCCGATGACGCCTCCGGGATCACGGTGGCTTACACGAGCAACCTGCTGGGCTACCTGGAACCGTGCGGTTGAGTGGATACGGGCGAACAGCTCGGCGGGCTGTACAAGAAGGCCACTCATCTAAACCAATACCGCAAGGATCACACCGGGCTCGTCATCGTGGATTCGGGCGACCTGCTCAACGAGGAGGAAGAGCTTCCCGAGTCGGTGATCGAAAGCGCGAAACTCAAGGCGGAACTGATCCTGGAAGTCTACAAGACCATCGGGATCGACGCCGTCAACGTCGGGGAGCTCGACCTGGTCCTGGGACTGGACTATCTCAAGGAACTGGAAAAGAAGCACTCCTTCCCCTTCGTATCCACCAACCTGGTCGATGCCGATGACAAACCCGTCTTCGAGCGCTACGTGCTCAAGAAGGTCAACGGCAAGACCGTTGCCATCATGGGCCTTTACGGCGACACCTCGGAGATGGCGGGCAAGCTCGCCGACATCACGGGCGGCAAACTCAATGTCCAGGATCCCATCAAGGCGGCGGAAGCGGTGGTGGCCGAAGTCTCGGGAAAAGCCGACTACGTAATCGCGTTGACGCACCAGATCGCCAACCGCGACTGGGTCATCGCCCGCCGCGTCAAGGGGATCCACCTGATCGTCGGCGGCCATGACAAGTTGAAGAACCAGGATCCCCAGGTGGCCGGCGACACCCTCATCGTCCGGGCGGGGGAGAAGGGACAGTACCTGGGCATGATCGAGGTCTCCCTTGACGGTTCGCAGGAACCGGCCAACACCCTGGTCCCGCTCGGCGACGACGTCGCCGACGATGCACAGATCAAGGAAATGATCGCGGCCTACAACGACAAGGTGGCCGAGATGTACGGGGGGAGCGCCGAAGAACGGACCGCATCGGCCGATGTGCCGCTGCGGGTGGAGGCCTGCGCTCCCTGCCACAGCAGCCAGGTGGCGCAGTGGAAGACGACGGATCATGCAAAGGCCTACGCCACCCTGGCTGGAAAGTCCAAGCAGTATGATCCCAAGTGCCTCTCCTGCCACACCGTCCGCTTCGAGCAGCCGAACGGCTTCAACATGAAGGAGCAGCAGATGGCGCTCGTAAACGTGCAGTGCGAATCGTGCCACGGAGACGCGACCGAACACCTGGCCAGCATGAAGCCGATCCCGGTTGCCGATCCGCAGATCGATCTCTGCCTGAAATGCCACACCGAAGACCGTTGCCCGGAATTTGAAGAGGAAAAGGATATCGTCTTCGGCAAGATCAAGCACTAAGTTTCATCCGCCGGGGGGGCGGCGGCCGCCCCCCCGGTCACCCATCCCTTCCCGCCCCAACTTGCGCCCCATAAATGACCCAATGCCGGTTAGAACCCGGAGGAAGCGCACCCGGGAGAGCCTCCACGCCGCTATTCCTCTCAAAAAAACGCTTCCCAGACTGTATAATGAAGTTTTGCATTTTATCCTTAGAAAGGAAAAAGGAGATCCGCAGATGCCGGAAGAGGTCCAACCAAGCGATGTCACCATGGAGCAATTGCCCGAAGCGCTGCGCGCGGCGGCCGCCGGCGCGGGCTGGACGAACTTGATGCCCGTCCAGGCCCGTGCGATCCCGCGCATGCTCTCCGGCCGGAACCTGATGATCCAGGCCCGCACCGGGAGCGGTAAGACCGGCGCGTACATCCTGCCCATGCTGGAGAGTTTGGACCCGAAAGGACCGTACTGCCAGGCCCTCGTCCTGGTTCCCACCCGCGAACTTGCCCGGCAGGTGGGGGAGGAGTCCGAGCGGCTGTGCGGCGACGTCGGCTTCCGCGTCGCGGTGGTTTACGGGGGAGTGGGATACGGCCCACAGACGGACGCCCTCCAGCAGGGGGCGCAGATCGTGGTGGGCACCCCGGGGCGCCTGCTCGATCTCCTGCTTCGGCGGACCTTCTCCCTCGACCGCCTCAAGATGCTGGTCTACGACGAAGCCGACCGCATGCTGTCGATGGGCTTCTACCCCGACATGCGCCAGATGCAGGGCTTCCTGCCCCGGCACCGCGTGCATACCAGCATGTATTCCGCCACTTTCCCCGACTATGTCATGCGTACGGCCCGGGAGTTCATCCAGGAGCCGGAATTCATCTCGCTCAGCCGCGACCACGTGCACGTGACCGATACCGAGCACGTCTTCTACCTCGTGCCGGGCATGGAAAAGGACCGCGGCCTCGTGCGCATCATCGAAGTCGAAAATCCCCCCTCCGCCCTCATCTTCTGCAACACCAAGTCCAAGGTCCATTACGTTTCCGCCGTACTGCAGCGCTTCGGGTACGACGCCGACGAACTGAGCGCCGACCTGTCACAGAAGGAGCGCGAGCGCGTGCTGGAGCGGGTGCTCAAGGGGAAACTGCGCTTCCTGGTCGCCACCGATGTGGCTGCCCGCGGGCTGGACATCCCCGCACTCTCCCACGTCTTCCAGTACGAACCGCCGGAGGACCCCGAGAGCTACATCCACCGCGCGGGGCGCACCGGGCGCGCGGGGGCGTCCGGGGTCGCTGTTTCGCTCGTGACGGACCTGGAGAAGATAGAGCTCGACCGCATCGGCCGGCGCTACGGCATCGACCTGCAGGAACGGCCCCTGCCCAAGCCCGCCGACGTGGAGGCGGTGGTGGCGGAGCGGGTCACCGCCCTGCTCGAAGCCCGCCTGCGCAACCGGGACAAGCTGTTGATCGAACGCAGCCAGCGCTTCGTGCCGCTGGGCCGGTCCCTGGCTGAAAACGAGGACGAGTTGGCCATCATCGCGATGCTGCTCGATGATTATTACCAGCAGACGCTTCATGCGCCGGTAGAGCAGCCCGAGGATGCCCCGCATCCGCGCCGACCGGCTGCGAAAAGCTCCCCGTCGACAGCGCGGCCGCGCAATCGCCGGAAACGGAGCCGGAGCCGGAGCCGCTGAACCCGCCCCGCCACCGAAGGATCGCCCCCCCAGGAACCAGAAAGGAATGACACGATTGATGGACTCACGCAGAAAACGAAATCCCCTCGGGAGAGTGAAGCCTCGGCGCCGCCCGCCCATCCGCGGCAGCGCCCTGGGGACGCTCGGGTTTTGTACCCGCTGGGCTGTGGATCGGCACGGGACCGGCCCCGAATGGCTCGAGGTCACCGAAATCGACCTCCGCCTGCGCCGCCTGCCGGAGGGATTGCGGGGCCTGCGCATCGCACAGATCAGCGACCTGCACTACAGCAATACGGTGAGCGGCCCCTACCTGGCCCGCTGCATCGAACGGATCAACCGGCTCGATCCCGACCTGGTCGTGCTGACGGGCGATTACATCACCTACGATTTCCGCGGCCGCTACCGCCACAAGGTAACCACCCTGCTCGGCCGGCTGACAAGCCGCGGCGGGGTCTACGCGTGCCTGGGAAACCACGACTACGGCATGCAGCTGCCCGCGCGGCAGCGTCCCCTCCTGCTGCGCCGCCTGACGGAAGGCATGCGCCGCAGCGGCGTCCGTGTCCTGCGCAACCAATCGGCGCGGGTGGACGTGAGGGGCCAATCGCTCTGGCTCGTCGGTCTCGGAGATCTCTGGCCCGGCGACTTTCATCCCCGCCGCGCGTTTGCACAGGTCCCCGCGGGGGAGACGGCGCTGGCCCTGGTGCACAACCCTCGGGGAGCGGACCGGATGCAGGGCTTCGGCGCCGGCGCCGTGCTGAGCGGCCATACCCACGGCAGCCTGGTGGAGCGGATGCCCCGCACCCCCTGGAAAGCCCGGCGGCGTCCCTACACCGCGGGACTCTACACCGTGGGGGAAACCCAGCTTTACGTGAACCGCGGACTGGGACGCATCGGGAGAGCGCGACTCGGAGCGCGCCCCGAGATCACGGTTTTCACCCTGCGCTGACGGTCCGGTCGGGAGGATCTGCGATGTTTCCTTCGAACACCGCCTGCAACCTGCGCGCCGGCGCCGAGGAAGCCTTCGCCCGCACCACCGGCGCCCGGCTCATCGGGGGGAACCGCGTCCGGCTGCTCCGGGACGCCCGGGAAAACTACCCCGCCTGGCTCGAAGCCATCGCCGCGGCCCGAAACCATATCTACTTCGAAAACTACTTCATCCAGGACGACGACACGGGACGCCGGTTCGCGGAGGCATTGGTCGCCAAGGCGCGGTCGGGCGTGCGGGTGCGCCTCATCTACGACTGGCTGGGATCCTTCGGGAAAGCGTCGCGCGGATTCTGGAACCGGATGCGCGCGGCCGGGGTCAACGTGCGCTGCTACAACCCCCCGCGCCTGGACAGTCCTTTCGGCTGGCTGTCGCGTGACCACCGCAAGGCCCTTTCGGTGGACGGCCGCGTGGGTTTCATTTCGGGGCTGTGCGTCGGGAAGGCATGGGAGGGGATCCCCGAAAAGAAGATCGAGCCCTGGCGGGACACCGGGATCGAACTGCGCGGCCCCTCCGTGGCCGAGTTGGAGCGGGCGTTCGCCCAAGTCTGGGCCATGACGGGCGCGCCGATCCCCGAGGTTGAGCTGGCCAACACCCCGGAGCCCGAGGCCGCGGGCTCGACGTCCCTTCGCATCATCGCCAGCGTCCCGGCCACCGCGGGCCTGTTCCGGCTGGATCAGCTGGTCGCCGCGCTGGCCCGGCAACGGCTCTGGCTGACCGACGCCTACTTCGCGGGGACCTCCCTCTACATGCAGTCGCTCAGCGCCGCGGCGCGCGCGGGGGTCGACGTGCGCCTGCTGGTGCCGGACGGAACCGACATCCCCCTGATCAAACCGCTGTCCCGCTCCGGCTACCGCCCGCTGCTGGAGGCGGGGGTCCGTATCTTCGAGTGGAAGGGGACGATGCTGCACGCGAAAACGGCCGTGGCCGACGGACACTGGGCGCGCGTGGGCTCGAGCAACCTCAACCTGGCCAGCTGGATGGGCAATTGCGAAATGGACGCGGCGGTGGAAGACGCCGAATTCGCACAAGCGATGGAAGCAATGTACCTCGAGGACCTGGAGAACGCGACCGAAATCGTCCTCTACTCCGGACGGAAGGCGCGCAGCGCCGGCCGTCCTCACCGGCACACCCCGTTGACGAGCGGCGGCGGCAGCGCCGGGCGGGCGGCGGCCGGGGCTTTCCGCATCGGCAACGCCGTCGGGGCCGCCCTGGCCACCCGCCGGGTGCTCGACCCGGTCGAATCCCGCCTGATGGCGGGCGCCGGCGCCTTCTTCCTGACACTGGCGCTCCTGGCCTTTCTCTGGCCCCGGATCCTGGCCTACCCCCTGGCGGCCCTGTTCGCCTGGCTAGCCGCGGTGCTTCTCTACCGGGGCTGGAAACTCAATCGGGAGAACCGCCGCCGGAAAAGGAAACCATGAAGTGCAAATTCTGCACACCCTGGCGTTCAAGGTGCAAACCATGCATCCTTCCCCCCCCTTTTTCGCCCTGTTTGGGCCGAAAACCGATTGGCACGGGAATTGCGTTATCCATAGGCGAATGCGGTTCAATAGGGGGCCGCGAAAGGAGAGGAATATGAACAAAAGAACGGCAGGTATGGCTGCGGCCTCGATTCTGGTTTTTGGATTGCTCGCCGCCGGCCCGGTGGCGGCGGCCCAGGACTCCACCCCGTGCGCCACTCCGGGCGCAGGACCACGTGACGGCAGCGGCCAGGGGCAGGGACTGCGGGACGGCAAGGGGAACGGCCCGCGCAACGGCCAGGGGTACGGTCCGAAGCGCGGCAGAGCCCAGGGGCTGCGGGACGGCAGAGGCAACCGGCAGGGTCAAGGCAAGGGCCAGGGCAAGGGCCGCGGACTGACCCGGCGCGACGGCAGCTGCGTCGAGCGCCAGGCTCAGCCCACAAAGGAAGCCGCCACCCGGTAGCAGCGCTTGTCCGCTCCGCAGTGGGAAACCATTGCGGAGCGGACGGCCGGCGCCGCGCCCTATCGAGCCGTCACTCCCCCGCCCCGCGCGCCTTGCGTTTTGCACGCCAGCCGTAGAAGACCGCAAGGAGCGGGGGAGAAAGGAGCAGGCCCCAGATGTTGAACGCCGCCCCCATTACCAGGGGAACCACGATCGACGCCCACAGGGGGACCTTGGCCGTGCGCTTCATCAGGAGGGGCTGCAGCACCAACCCGTCGATCACGACGATCCCGGCATACAGTAAGAAGACGTAACCCATCCCGACCCAGCCCTGCCTCGCGGCCGCCGCCAGGGCCGGGCCCGGCAACGCCAGGAGAGTCCCGAAATGGGGGATGAACTGGAAGAGAGTGGCCAGGAGGGCCCAGAGCGGGGCCAGGGGGACGTCAATGACAAGCAGCCCCACGAGCCACATCACCCCGACCAGCAGGGCGTCTTGAGCCTGCACCAACAGCCAGCGCCCAAGCGCGGGCAGGGCATCCCGGGAAAAAGCCCGAAGGCCGCCGAAGAAACGCCGTACGGACATAGAGCGCCGCCTTTTCACGATCCTCCATGATGTCAGAAGCGCGGGCGGCCGCGTAAGGACGGCCGATTCAGGACATGCGATGGAGCGAGCCGATCTCGACCCGGGCCGATTCCAGCAGCCGTCGCACCCGCGCCTCCTCCCCCCACTCGAAGCGGAGCGACACGCCGCAGTCGCTCGAGAACTCGCGCGGTGTGGGGATCATCTTGATCAGAAACCCGTGCTGCAACAGGATCTTCTCGGCCCGGAGCGCGGCCGAGTTCGTATGAAAGAGGACAACTCCGTACTCCCTGCGCTCTTTTGCAGTCTTCATGACGGTCCTAAGGATTCCAGAGGCGTCCCGCGGACGCAACGGGGGATTTCCGCCGTCGCGGTCTTCCGGGCGGCGCCATCGGGGTCATTCCCTTGTCAACACGACGCGGCAGCCGGCCCCGTCCGGCTCCACCCCCTTGAGGGTCCAGCCTTTCGAGACCGCCGCGCGGGTGACGTTCTCCCTCGCGGTATCCGTGTCCACCAGCACGATGATCTCCCCCTGCCGCACCTTCTGGATTTCCTTCATCGTCATCAGGACGGGTTGCGGGCAGGACAGCCCGCGGGCGTCGACGATCGAACTCATGGTATCCCTCCCCGGCTCATGCCGATTGTTTCCTCATGGTGAACCCGATGAACAGGCAGACCAGCATCCCGATGACCACGCCCGCGATCCCGTGCGCCCCCACTCCGTCGGCGGAACTGGCCAGACCGAAGTTGTGGGCGAAAGCCGCGCCGGTGATCATCCCCAGCACGAAAACGGCCGCGTCCCCGTCCCCCTCCCCCGCAAGGAAAAGTTGACGGCCGGGACACCCCCCGGCAAGCGCGAAGGCCAGTCCCGCCAGGACCATGCCGGCGAAATTCCAGAGCCCCATCGTATGCGCCACCGGCTGCCCCGCAAACCCGGGGTGAAACTGCCCCAGCGCCAGGTTGGACAAAAACGCGGCCACGATCAGGGCCGCGAACCCGCCCAGGAGATGGGTCTGACGGAAGAGCACGAAGTCGCGGATGGCGCCCATGGTGCAAAAGCGGCTCCGCTGCGCCAGAAATCCCACCAGCAGGCCGATCCCCAGGGAAACCGGCAGCGGGGCGTGCATGGATCCGGGGCCCTTGAGACTGTAGAAGAGCACGCCGCTCTTCTCCTCCCCCGCCGACTGCGGAAAAACAAACAGGAGAGCGAGAAAGCCCAGCATGACCAGCGGGAGCAGCCACCCGACCGAGGCATAGGTCCGCTGGGAACGCCCCAGGTCGAACCCTCCCTTGAGGAAGAGGGCGCCGATCCAGACCCCCCCAACCAAGCCGAGGAGGCCCAGGATGGCGTTCCCGTCCCCGCCCGCCAGCCGCAGCGCCGCGCGCCAGGGGCAACCCAAAAACACCAGGGCCCCGATCATGGCGAAGGCCCCCAGCACGAAACGAACGATGGGGGCCGAGCCGGCGCGCGCGCGGAATTCCCTGAACATGTAGGCGGCCGCCATCGACCCAAGGACGAACCCGATGATCTCGGGGCGCAGGTACTGGACCACTGCCGCGCGGTGAAGCCCCAGGGCGCCGGCAATGTCCCGTTCGAAACAGGCCACGCAGATCCCCATGTTCGCGGGATTCCCCCACTTCTGCAGGAGCGCGGCCAGGATGCCGATGACAGCCCCGACGAGGGCAATGCCCCGGCGGGTCGCGAAAAACTGCACGAATGTACCCATTGTCTTTCCCCTTTGCTTTATGCCCATAACCATCCGGATGGTGAAGATCGTTTTGCCGGTTTCAGGCTCCCCCCATTACGCCGACACCTTCCGCATGACCTTCTAATCCGGCGTCGACGCCCCGACCGAGCACGATAATGTTATTTCATAGGCACTTATATGCATATATTTAACTTATCGCATTAATCTTTTTCACCCCGGGCCAGGGACACCCCGGGTTCACCAGCGCTCGCGGCGCACGATCTCCTCAAGGCCTTTTCGCTTCTTCGGCCCAAGGGTGTCGGCGGCAAAACCAAGGGGGGTGAACGCCAGCGGCTCGACCCCATCGGGAAGGGCGAGCACCTCGCGCGCCGCCGCGGGGTCGAAGGCGGCGATCCAGCAGGTGCCCAGCCCGAGTTCCGTCGCGGCCAGGATCAGGTGGTCGAAGGCGATGGCGGCGTCGACATCCCCGTAACTTTTCTCGTCCTGCTTCCGGCGCCAGGCCGCTTCCCTTTCGACGCAGATGCAAAGGACCAGGGGGGGCTGCAGGAACCATTCGCGCCCATAGATCCGGCCGAGTTCCGCCTCCCGTCCTTTCGTACCGATGACGAGGATCCGGAAGGGCTGCCGGTTCACGGCCGTGGGGGCGGCCGCGGCGGCCTCCAGCACCTTTTGCACCATCTCTTCCGGAACCGGGTCGGGCCGGTAGGACCGGCAACTGTAGCGCGCATGTATCAATTTTGTAAAATCCATAACAGGGTCTCCTCGTCGATGAATGGTTTGTTGAACGACTGGACTGATGTTGTCATCGGAAATAGCGTCACTGGTCAGCCCCCGGAAGCGAGCGCCTGAGCAGGTCGGGGGCCACCCGCCCGGCGGACAGGGTGCGTCCCGACTCGAGGCAGTGGATCTCGATCCGCGCGGGGCTGAACAGCATCGGGTCGATCCCGAAGAAGTCCCCCCCATGACGCAGAAACAGGTCGAGAAACGGGGACCCGTAATCGGGCGAGCTTTCGGCCGGCACCACACCGATCAGGGCCGCGATATCCTCCTCCGGGGCGTGCACGCTCAGAAACACGCGGCTGCCGTAGAGAAGGGCGTCGTTGGTCCTCCCGACGGCGCTCACGTCATCGGCCGCCACGGGGGCGATCGGGCAGAAGCCGGAGGCCGCCGCCACGCGCCGGACGTCGAATCCGAGACGGTGGAGCTTGTGCAGGGCGGTCTCGACCGACCGCGCGGCGACCTGGACCGAGCCGACGATGGAAGCCGTCGGGGCGACGATCAGCGTCACCTTTTCCGGGGCGACGCCGCACCGACCGGCCACGTGCGCGGCGACCACCTCGTCGGGCGGCGTGCGCCCCTCCAGCATGAGGACGGCGACATCGGCCGGGTCGGAGTAGCCGAGGGTGTCGAAAATCTCCTCCCCCCCGGCCAAGGCGCGCGCCGGCCCGGAGGCGATGGCGGCATAGTCCCCGAGCCGCAGGGGCCAGCCGGCGTACTGCGAGGCCATGCAGGCCAGGTGCGGCAGGGCAACGTCCACCGACAACGAGGGGAAGATCAGTTCCCCTTCTTCCCCGCCGTAACGCTCGTGACAGAAGGCCGCACGCCCCAATCCCCCCATGGAGGCTTCGGCCAGGAGCCGTCCCGCCTCCCGGCTCCCCCTTGCGTTGATCCCGGCATCCACCACGGTCGCGCCGCCGGGCAGGCGGCCCACCCGGATGCCCAGGGCTTCGGCATCCCCGGTCATCCGCCCGACGATCCCCGCGGCGCGCGCGTTGAGGCTGATCATGAACCCCAATCCCCCCTTCCGGACCCTCAAAGCGAAGGACCTTGCCATCACTCCGCCGACTCGATTAAATACAGGAACGTCTAACAGTGTACACCCTAAGGGAGAGAAAGCCCCATGAACAACCGAATCCACGAAACGCTTACAGGAAAGATCACGCGCCGCCAGGCGCTGTTGGGAACCGCGGGCGTCCTTTTCGCCGCCTCCGCGACCGGGCCCCGTCCCGCCCGGGCCGCCGGGCAATGGCTCCCCCCGCTCCCCTACCCGCAGGACGCTCTCGAACCCGTGATCTCGGCCCGCACCCTGGAATTTCATTACGGCAAGCACCACCAGGGCTACGCCGCCAACCTAGAACGGCTCGTCGCCGGGACCCCGATGGCGGACCTGCGCCTGGAGGAGATCGTGACCCGCAGCGCGCGGGACCCCGGGCAATCGGGCATCTTCAACAACGCGGCCCAGGTCTGGAACCACACCTTCTTCTGGAAGAGCCTCAAGCCCGGCGGATGCGCCATGCCGGCGGACCTGGCCCCGGTCGTCAACCGCAGCTTCGGCGGCCTGGAGGGTCTCAAGAAGGAACTCGCGCAGGCCGCCTCCTCGCAGTTCGGCAGCGGGTGGGCCTGGCTGGTCAGGGAGGGGGACCGGCTGAAGGTCACCAAGACGGCCAACGCCCATACCCCGCTCGAGGACGGGCTGACGCCGCTTGTGACCATCGATGTCTGGGAACACGCCTATTATCTCGACTACCAGAACCGCCGCGCGGACTACGCTGCGGCGGTCATGGACAAACTCATGAACTGGGAGTTCGCCCTGGAGAATTTCCGCCGCGGGCAGCGCCCCGCCGTTTGACAAAAGGGCGCGCCGAACTTACATAGTTAGTGGATGTTGGCAATAAACGACATCGTATGTGCTATGGAGGTGAAACCTATGAATTTCGTTTCTTTCGATATTTTAGATGAAATGGAGAGGATGCGCAGGGAGATCGACCGAATCCTGGGAGAGGACAGGGCATCCTCATGGACCTTCCCCTACTCCAGGATTTCCTTTCTTCCCGGCCGGGCCCATCGGGCCTACCCGCTGATGAATATCGGCGAGGACCACGACAACTTCTACGTCGACGCACTGGCGCCGGGGCTCGACCGGGACACGCTCGGCGTGTCGGTGACCGGTGACCAGCTGTCGATCAGGGGGGAGAAAAAGCCGCTGCCCAAAAGCGTGAAATCGGAACTGGTTCACCGCAGTGAACGCTCGGCGGGACAATTCTCCCGGACGCTGTCCCTCTCTTCGAGCGTGGACAGCAGCAAGGTCCAGGCAACCTACGTGGACGGAGTTCTCAAGATCGTCCTGCCCAAGATGGAGGCCGCGAAGCCGAAAAAGATTGCTGTGAAGGTGGGCTAAAACAGCGAGTGCAAGTGTAAGGAGGAGTGCAACCATGACTGAAAAGACTGTTGCCCTGACAACCGAGAAACAGGGCGTCCCGGCATCAGCCGGGGAAAAACCTCTCGCCACCAGGGACGATACCCGCTATATCGCCCCTCCCGTGGACATCTTCGAAACGGAGGACACCTTGACCGTCGTAGCGGACCTTCCGGGAGTCCCCAGGGATGCCGTGGATATCCGGGTGGAGGACGGCATTCTCACCATCAGGGGGAGAGCCGATTACGCACCCCCGCAGCGGACCCTGCGCGAGGAATTCGGGCTGCAGGGTTATTTCCGCCAGTTTCAGTTGAGCGATGCCGTAGACCAGGACCGGATCACGGCGGAATCCAGAAACGGGGTATTAACGATCACCCTGCCGAAAGCGGAAAAGAGCAGACCCAGGCAGATCGAAGTTAAGGTGGGGTAGTCTCAGGCTGTTCCGGCGGGGGGCCGGGGATCCCCCCGCCCGCTTTTCAGCCGCCGCGCCTGCCGCAGGAGGTCGCGGTATACGACCGACACCTGTTTCCGCGTTTCGCCGAGGGTTCCCGAGGTATCGATCGTGTAGTGCGCCAGCCTCAGCTTCTCCGCTACCGGCATCTGTGATTCCATCCGGGCCTTCGCCTCGGCCGCCGTCAACGAATCGCGCTGCATGAGGCGCCGAAGCTGCAGTTCGGGGTCGCACGCGACCACAACCAGAAAATGGAACCTGCGGTACCCCCCCGTTTCCACCATCAGGGCGGCATCCACGACCAGGATGCCGTCCGGCATTTCCCGTTCCGCCTCCTTGATGCGCCGCTCGATCTCCCGGTCCACCAGCGGGTGCGTGATCCGGTTGAGCAGCCGCCTTTTCTCTTCGTTGAAAAAGACGATGTTCCCAAGCCGCTTGCGATTGATCCCTCCCTCCGGGTCCAGGATGCCCTCCCCGAAGGTCTCCACGATCCGGCCATGGGCCGCCCCGCCGCGTTCGAGCAGCCCGTGGGCCACCCGGTCCGCGTCGATGACACGGGCCCCCAGGTCGGCAAACGCCTCCGCGGCGCGGGTTTTTCCGGACGCGATATTTCCCGTCAGTCCCACCCGTAGCATATGGGGAATCATAACACGGGGAGAGGGGTTCAGGGTTCCGCGGCGGGCACATCGGCGACGAGAATGCTGTTGGTTGCCTCGCTGACCACGTAAACGGTCCGGTTGTCCGGCGCCACCAGGATATCGGTCGATCCCTTGTCGATATCGAACGTATGCCCTGACAGGCTGCTGAGATCGGCCGGGAGAACCGAGACGGTGCGGCTCTGGGTGTTGACGACGAACACCCGTTTCCCGTCGGGACTCACCGCGACGCCGAAGGGCATCTTCCCGATCGGGACCGTGACCAGCACGCGCAGCATTTCCGCGTCGATGATCGAAAGGTCGTGGGTGCGGCTGTTGGCGACGAAGAGCCGCTTCCCGTCAGGGGTGATGGCTATGCCGTCCGGTCCTTCCCCTACCGTGATCTTCGCGACCACGGAGGGGCCGGACGGGTCCAAGGCCCACACCTGGTTGTCACCGCCCATCAGGACGAACACCATCTCGGAGGTCGGGCTCACCACGATGCCGAAGGGGCTGACTCCCAGCGTGATGCTGCCAACCATGCGCCGCTGGCGCAGGTCGAGGATGTGCAGGCGGCCTTCCCGGCTCCGCCCGTAATCCACCACGTAGGCGTTGTAGCCCCGGGCGCCCACGGCCACCGAATTGGGCTGGGCGCCCGCGGGAACATCGGCCAGCACCTGGAAGGAGTCCAGGTCGATCATGGCCACGGTACCCGAATCCCTGCAGGCCACCAGGGCCGTCTTCCCGCCATCGGCGAGGGCCAGTCCCAACGGGGCGCCGCCGGCCTCCACCCTGCGGGTGACGATGTTCCGCTCGAGGTCCACTTCGAGCAGCTCGTCCGTGGCGTAGGAGGTCGCGTAGAGCCGCGCGCCGTCGGGGCTGAGGGCGATGAAATTGGGCGCCTTCCCGATCTTTTTGATCCGCGCGACCGGCTCCCCGCCGGCGAAAACGGGCAGCGCCAGCAGCACAAGCAGCGCCATCCGCAAATACACCGTGCTTGGTCTCCTCACACCCGCTCCTCTCCTATTTAGTGGCGGCGATGATGCTGAACGCCCCCGAATGCCGCGAACGGGGAGCGCAGAGCTCCTGAACGATGACCTGGCGGAACCCCGAGCGGAACAGCAGACCGATGAGCTCCTCCCGATCGGGGTAGACCGCCCTGGCCTCAACGGGGTTCTTCTGGACGAACCGGAGGTGCGCCCTGCGCCACAGGCCGGCGAGCGAGGTCCGCGCCCCCTTCGGCTCCAGGTATTCCGCGAGGATCAGATGCCCTTCCCGGGCGAGGATTCTCATCGCCTCCCCGAAATACCGCTCCAGCGGGTGCCGGTGGAGATCGAACACGGAAACCGCCAGTTCCGCGTGCCCGTCCGGGACCGGGAAGCGAGGTTCCTGGAAGTGGCGGAACTCCACGATCTGCTCGAGGCCGAGGTGAGCCGCCCGCTGCTTGGCGCGTTCCAGCAGGGTGATGTTGGTGTCGAAGGAATAGATCCGCCCGTGAAACGATTTTCGCCCTGCCAGTCTCAGCGAGAAGGCGGCGGTGTCGGTCAGGAGGTCGATCACGCGGATCCTCCCGGTCTGAACCACGAAATCGACGACCTGGTCCAGGGCGTGGTAGTAGTCGAGGCCGGTCCTCCAGCGGAAATAGTGCGCCACCCCCTCCTCGTAACTGTCGATCCTGCCCGGGAGGCCGGACAGGAGGGGCCGGGGCCGGGAGGGGGAAAAATCGAATTTTTTCTGCTTCTCCCCGGCCGGGGCTTGGTTTTTCACGGGTATCGCTCCACCTTGCCGGTCGGCACCTTCAGGCGGTACAGCGCCAGATGCTCCGTATCCACGGCTACAGTATAGTGAGTACGAATCCGGGGATCCATCATAATGCGCTCCCAGACGGCGTCCCCCTTCTGCGCGCACAGCCACCCGACCACCCGCACGGGATCGGCCAGCGCCCGGTGCCACCACCGCCCCTCCCCGTCGTTGTAGACGAACTCACTCACCCGCAGCCCCGAATCGTAGACCAGCGGCGCCTGCCGCCCCATGTCGACCAGGATCCTCCCCCCGTCGTAATGGCGGCGCAGGTATTGCAGGATCTCGTCCCGCTCCGGCTCGATGAACTCGTGTTCCAGCGTCTCCGCCATCATGGGGAGCCGCTCCCGCGCGAGCGGGGGCACGACCATCCCCGCGACGCAGAGCAGCAGCAGCGCCCGGGCATACCCACCCCGGAGGCGCGCGACCGCGTACAGCCCGAGCCCCAGGACGGGAAGCACCGCCGCCCCCGGCCCCGGGACCAGCATCCGCTGGGGATCCCGCACGTAGGTGGCCCACGAAACCCAGGGGAGAACGGCCAGCAGCAGGAACAGCAGCGGCAGCGCGCGCCGGCGCGCCTTTTCCGACCGGATGGCCAGCCCGGCGCACACCGCCACGGCGGGCAGAAGCAGGACCGAATAGCGCAGCCGGTAGACATGGCCCCAGTAAAGAGCCGCGATGTTGACGAGCGACGGGACCCAGAGCAGCAGCAGGGGCGCCCGCTCCCAACGCCGCTCCCGCTCGCGGAGGAAAACCAGGATCCCGACGCCGGCCAGGACGAGGGGAAGGAGCGTCGCCATCTGCTCCACCTGCGCCAGGTGGTACAGCAGGGAGAGAAAAGGGCGTCGGTGGGTCAGGTAGGGGGTCGGGGCCCCCGCCGCCACCCGGCTGAAAAAGACGTCCCCCAGCCGCACGAGGATGTAGCCGAAATGGGCGAGCGCGGGAAGCGCGAACACCGCCGCGGAAACCGCTGCGGCCCGCACCGCTTGCGGGCGCGGGACCCGCCGCGTCCACCCGTCGGCAAGGAGCAGCGCGACGATTCCGAGGAGCAGCCCCCACCCTTCGTAGCGGCACATTCCCGCCAGGGCGGTCCAGACGGCGGCCGCCCACGGCAGGCGGGAATGGTCGGAAGCGCGCCACTCGAGCAGCCGGTCGAGCGCCAACAGAAACAGCGCCATGAACACCGGTTCCGTCAGCGGGCAGCTCTGCAGGTACAGCAGGTTGGGATTCGCGATGAGCAGGACGGCCGAGCACAGCGCCGCCGTCCCGGATCCCGTGATCCGGAGCGAGATCCGGTACACGAGCGCGCCGGAGACCGCGAAGCACAACACCGAGATCAGGCTGGGGAGCAGGCCCGACCGGTACTGGGCGTCGAAAATGACGAAGGGGAGGTACAGCAGGTGGACCAAGGGGAGCCATTGCCCCCCCATCTGGGAGTAACCCGGCTCGAGTGAATCCACGATGCGCCGCGCCACCAGCAGGTGGGCCTTGGCGTCGTAGTGCGCCAGGGTCAGCCCCCGGGAGTAGTAGAAGGCGAAAAAGAGGACGCCGACCGCGAGACCCGCCAGGAACACGCACCTCTGGACGCGCGCGTCGCCGCCCGATGGGGAACACGTCCGCAGCATCAGGGATAGATCCGGTAAAGGGTCCGCGGGAAGGCAATGGTCTCGCGCAGGTGGGTCAAACGACAGATCCACGCCACCACCCGCTCGATCCCCATCCCGAAACCGGCATGGGGCACCGAGCCGTATTTCCGCAGGTCCAGGTACCAGCCGAACGGCTCCGGCGGGAGCCCATGCTCCGCCAGCCGTTCGAGGAGCAGGTCGGAATCGTGGATGCGCGCGCCCCCCCCGATGATCTCGCCGTACCCCTCGGGCGCAAGCATGTCGACGCACAGGGCCACCTCGGCGCGCTCAGGGTCCGGCTGCATGTAAAACGCCTTCACCGCGCCGGGATACCTGTGCACCATGACGGGTGCGTCGTAGCGCTCCGAAAGCATCGTCTCGTCCCCCCCGCCGAAATCCCCCCCCCACTCGATCGCCGATCCAGAGGCCTGGAGCAACTTCACCGCCTCGTCGTAGGAGATGCGGGGGAACGGGGGCACGATCCGCTCCAGGGCGCCGATGTCGCGTTCCAGGACGTCGAGCTGGGCCCGGCGGCGGGAGAGGACCCGCTCGAGGATGAAGCAGATCAGCCCTTCCGCCAACTCCATCGTCTCCTCCAGCGTGGCGAAGGCGACCTCCGGCTCAACCATCCAGAATTCCATCAGGTGCCGCCGGGTCTTGGACTTCTCCGCCCGGAAGGTCGGCCCGAAACAGTAGACCTTTCCGAACGCAGCCGCGGTGGCTTCGTTGTAGAGTTGGCCGCTCTGGGACAGGTAGGCGGTCTGGTCGAAATAGCGGGTCTCGAACAGCGTCGTCGTCCCCTCGCACGCGTTGGGGGTGAAGATAGGCGTATCCACGAGGGTGAAGCCCCGGTCATCGAAATAGTCACGGCAGGCGCGGATCACCTCGTGGCGGATCTTGAGGATCGCGTGCTGGCGCGCGCTCCGGAGCCACAGGTGGCGGTTCTCCATCAGGAAGGCCGTCCCGTGCTCCTTGGGGGTGATGGGGTAGTTCTCGGCCGCCTGGAACACCCGGAACCGCGCAATATCCACCTCGAACCCTCCCGGGGACCGACTGTCCCGGCGGACCGTCCCCTGGACCTCCAGGCTCGACTCCTGCCCGAGCCCGTCGAGGAGGGCGAACTCCTCCGCGGGAAAATTCCCCTTGAAGGCGACGCACTGGATGACGCCGGTGCCGTCGCGCAGCAGGAGGAACTGCAGCTTCCCGCTGCTGCGCCGGTTGTAAACCCAGCCTCGGAGCGTGACCTCTTTTCCCTCCCATTCCCCGATCTGCTCGACATAGACAACGGGCATGAGGCCCCTCCTCGCTTGGATCCCAGGTCAAAAAACCATGCCGCCGGGCGCCGTTCCCTCCCGCCGGCAAAACTCCAGGTAGAGAGCATGGTAACTGGCGCGGATGAAACGGTCTTCGGAAAACGAGAGCGCGTGGGCCAGCGCGCGGATCGCCTCCTTGGACCCCTCCAGCTCCGTATAGTTGCCGATCGGGGTTTCGTCCACGGCGACCAGGACCCCGTCCAGGGCGAATTCCCGACGGTATTTCTGGTAGCGGAACACCGGCCGTATCCCGAGCCGCCCGAGGATCTCCAGCGCCGTCGCTCCGTCCCCGAGCCCGGTTTCCAACTCCTCCCGCACCCTGAAGACTCCCCCGGCACGGGGCGCCCCCTTGAAGGTGAGCGTCGCCCGCCCCCCGGCGATCCTGACCCTGAGGGTGCAGCGCTGCGCCACCAGCCGGCCGTCCGGAAAATCGAAAAGCCGGTTGTCTTCAAAATGCCGCGCGGACACCGGCGTCGCGCCGAGCGCGTCCAGGGTGCGGCAAAAGGCCTCCGGCTCCCCTATCTCCACCTTGATTTCAGTCTCTATGCTCACTTCGTTTCAGCGGCCCGGAGGCCGCCCCTCAGGCGGTTGGGAAACGGCTTCACACCCGGTACTGGCGCAGCAGGACGCCGCACTCCTTGAGCAAATCCTGTGCGGACCCGTTCAGCGGGTACTCCTGGTTGTAGACCACCTCCACGATGCCGCTGTTGATGATCATCTTCGTGCATTGCAGGCAGGGGGCGAAGGTGGAGTAGAGGGTGGCCCCCTTCAGGCTGATGCCGTGGTAGGCCGCCTGGGTGATGGCGTTTTCCTCCCCGTGGGAGCAGAGACATTCGTCCAGGGCCGTGCCGCTCGGAGCCAGGCCGTTGCAGCGGGGACACCCTCCCTCGTTGCAGTTACGCGCCCCCCGCGGAGTGCCGTTGTACCCCGTGGAAATGATGCGCCGGTCCTTGACGATGAGGGCGGCCACCTTCCGCTTCATGCAGTTGCTGCGCGTGGCCACCACCTTGGCGATATTCATGAAGTACTCGTCCCAGGAGGGGCGGATGAAGCGGCTCAGGAGCGGGGGGATGACCTCGTCCAGCCGCCGGTGCAGTTCCTCGATCGTCCCGTTGTTCGTCACGCAGAGGTCCGCCAGCTTCCGCGTGGCTACCAGCTGCTGGCCCGCGGGGTTGTCGGAACCGAGCTCGCGCGCCTCCTCGGCCAGAAACTGCTCGAGCGTCTCCGGCGCGTTCTCCCTCCCCCGCAACCGGCTGCGTTCGAAGCGGAGCCGCGCGTCGGCCTCGAGCGCCAGGAGCCGGAAATCGGGGCGGCGGCGCAGGACTTCGACTTCGTGTGGATTGCGGATGGAGTCGATCACGTAATTGTGGTCGCTTTCGACCACGGCCAGGATCCGCTCCGCCAGGACGCCGGCCCCGTGCTTCTCCCTGAGTTCGTTGCCGACCTCGATGAGCCTCGAGCGGGTGATCTCCTCCCCCCGCTCCCGGATTTCGGCGCGGATGGCATCCGAAAGAGAATGGAACTCGAACCCGCGGCTCCGGAGGTAATCCGAAACCACGGTTTTGCCCGCCCCGTTTGTGCCCGTCAGTCCTATGATCATGGGACCGTTATAGTAGCACATCCATAACCAGGGTTAATACAGAAGATAGGGCTCCCGGCGGCGGAGAAACCGCTCGACCTCCCCCTGCCAGCTGCGGCGGATCTCTCCGACCGGGGCGCCCCTTGCGATCATTTCCGGGATCCGCTTCCCCCCGCACAGGATCTCGATCGGCGGCTTCTCGTACTCGTACTCGTAAGGGGGCCGCCGCCAGGCGAACCGGTCCGGATAGAGCGACCGGGCCGATGCGATCACGGCGATGCCCGTGAGGTAGGGCTCGAACTCCTCCCGGTCCAGGACATGGATCTGGACGCCGCCGCACATTTCGCCCGCCCATTTCTGGAAGGTGGGCTCGAAGTACGCGGGACGGAAGCGGACCCCGCCCAGGCCCAGCCCGTTGAGCGTGTCGGCGTAGTCGCGGCTGTCGATATAGGGGGCGCCGATGAGCTCGAACGGCCGCGTTGTCCCGCGCCCCTCCGACAGGAGGGTCCCCTCGACCAGCACGGTCCCGGGGTAGACAGTGGCGGAATCGAGGGTGGGCAGGTTGGGCGAGGGGAGCACCCAGGGAAGACCGGTGTCGTCGAACCAGAACTCCCGGCGCCACCCCTCCATCTCCGCCACGGCCAGGTCGCAGCCGATGTTGAATTCGGCGTTGAGGAACCTCGCCATCTCCCCCGTCGTCATCCCGTGCCGCATCGGGACCGGGTAGAGGCCGACGAAGGAGCGATAGTCCGCATCGAGCAGGTTCCCCTCGACCCGCACCCCGCCGATGGGGTTGGGTCGGTCGAGCACGATCATGCTCTTGCCCCACCGGGCGCACGCTTCCATGCAGTAGGCCATGGTATGGATGAAGGTGTAGACCCTCGTCCCGGCATCCTGGAGGTCGAACAGCAGCAGGTCGATCTCCCGCATCATCTCTTCCGTGGGGCGGCGGGTTTCGCCGTAGAGGCTGTGCACCGGCAGGAGGGTGACCGGGTCGCGGTAGAAGTCCGATTCCACCATGTTGTCCTGCTTTTCACCCCGGGCCCCGTGCTGCGGGCCGAACAACGAAACCAGCCGGAAGTCGCGGCACTCCCGGAGGGCGTCGGCCGCGTGCCGGAGGTCGGACAGGACCGACGCGGGGTGCACCACGGCGCCCACCCGTGCGCCCTGCGCCAGCGTCCGCGCGTTTTCCAGGAAAACCTCGATTCCCGCTTTCACTCCCATGGCTTCCACAATGGCGGAAATATGCGCCCAAACCGCGAAACAGTATCCCCGGCGGTCATTATGACGGAATCAGCCGGCGATGTCCTGATCAAAAACGCCCTGGAGATCACCCTTCTCCCCGGGGTGGGGGCCGCCGCCCGCGCCTGGATCCGGGATGCGGCCCCCGATGTCGGGGGCCTCTTCCGGATGAACGCGGGAGCGCTCGCGGCCCTGGGGCTGGGGCCGGAGGCATGTGCGGCCCTGCGCGCGCGCGCCGGCCGGGGCCGGGCGCGCGAAATATTCGAGCGGGCCGGCGCGCAGGACTACCGGTTCCTGGTCCTGGGGACCGGGGGGTACCCCGGAATGCTGGCGGAAATCTTCGACCCGCCGCTGGTGCTCTACGCCCGGGGAAATCCGGAAACCCTCCTCCGGACGTGCGTCGCCGTCGTGGGCACGCGGAAACCGAGCCTGTACGGCCTGCGGATGGCCGAAGACCTCGCCTCCGATCTCGCCGCCAGGGGAATCACCGTGGTCTCGGGAATGGCGCGGGGGGTGGACGCGGCGGCCCACCGCGGGGCGCTTGCAGCCGGCGGGACCACCGCGGCCGTGCTCGGCTCGGGCATCGATGTCATCTACCCGCGCGAGCATGCGGCGCTGGCGCGGGAGATCGCGCGCCGCGGGGTGCTGCTGACGGAGTATCCCCCCGGCACCCCGCCGGCGCCCCGCAACTTCCCGGCGCGCAACCGCATCGTGAGCGGCCTCGCGCTCGGCGCCCTGATCGTCGAAGCGGCGACTCAGAGCGGGTCGCTGATCACCGCCCGCCTGGCCGCCGACCAGGGGCGCGAGGTCTTCGCCGTCCCGGGAAACGTGACCGCCCCGCAGAGTTTCGGGCCGAACTTCCTCATCAAGCAGGGGGCCAAGCTGGTCCAGTCCTGGCGCGACATCGTCGAGGAATTCCCGCCGCGGATCCGGCGCGAAATCGAGCTCCGGGAGGATGCGCCTCTCCCCGAACCGGAGGAGCCGCTCCCGGACGGGGCCGGCGCGCTGCTCGGGTTGCTCGCCCGGGATGAACCCGTGCTGTTCGACGATCTCCACCGCCGGAGCGGAACCGACATCTCCCGCCTGTCGGCCCTGCTGCTGGACCTGGAGGCGAAAGGCCGGGTTCGCCAGCTCCCGGGCAATTATTATGTAAAGCTAACCAAATAAACAGGATATGTCTATAGAGCCGGCCGGCGGCGCGATTTAGTATTGGAATTTCGGCTGGATTGGTGTAGTTTGCGCCTCCTATGAGCAAGGCACTGGTAGTGGTGGAATCCCCAGCCAAGGCGAAGACCATCGGCAAATACCTTGGCCGGAATTACGTCGTCAAAGCGTCGGTCGGCCATATCAAGGACCTGCCCAAGAGCAAACTGGGCGTGGACGTGGAGAACGACTTCACGCCCCAATATGGCGTGATCCCGGCCAAGGTGAAGGTGGTCAAGGAACTGCGCGCCGCGGCCAAGGGGATCGACGACATCTATCTCGCGGCCGACCCCGATCGCGAAGGGGAAGCCATCTGCCAGCACCTCTACGAAGAACTGGCGGGCAAGTCCAAAAATATCTACCGGGTGCTCTTTCACGAAATCACCAAGAACGCCATCCTGGAGGCCTTCAAGAACCCGGGGAGAATCAACCAGAACAAGGTGGACGCACAACTGGCGCGCCGCATCCTGGACCGGCTGGTGGGTTACAAGATCAGCCCCCTGCTCTGGCAGAAGGTGCGCCGCGGACTGTCGGCGGGCAGGGTCCAGACCGTGGCCCTGCGCCTGATCGTCGACCGGGAACGGGAAATCCGCGCCTTCGTATCGGAGGAATACTGGACGCTCGACGCACAACTGTCGGGGGAGCATCCCCCGGCATTCAAGGCCAGGGCCCGGCTCCTGGATGGGAAGAAGTGGGCCGTCGCCGACCGGGAATCATCCGACCGGATCGTCGGCGAACTCGCCGACACGAGCTTCGTCGTCCGCAGGATCAACCGCCGGGAAAAGAAGAAATACCCCGTCCCCCCCTTCATCACCAGCAAACTGCAGCAGGATGCGGCCCGCAAGCTAGGTTTTTCGGTCAAGCGGACCATGGTGGCGGCCCAAAAGCTGTACGAGGGGATCGAGGTCGGGGACGAAGGCGCGGTTGGGCTGATCACCTACATGCGGACCGATTCGACCCGGGTGGCTGAAAGCGCCCTCGAGGAGGTGCGCGGGCTGATCCGAAAGAATTACGGCGAAGACTACCTGCCTCCCCGCCCGATCCACTACAAATCAAAGAAGACGGCCCAGGAGGCGCACGAGGCCATCCGCCCCACTTCGGTTGCGCGCACGCCCGAAAGCATGAAAGGGATGCTCGAACCGGACCTCTGGAAGCTCTACAACCTGATCTGGAACCGCTTCGTCGCCTCGCAGATGAATCCCGCCCTGTTCGACCAGACCGACATCGACATCGAGGCCGGACGGGTGGAGTTCCGCGCCACCGGGTCGATCTCCAAGTTCCGCGGGTTTCTGGCGGTCTACCAGGAATCGCGTCCGGAAGACGACCCGGAAGACGCCCGGGAAGAGGCGGAGTTGGTACTTCCCGAGACCCGCGTGGGGGAGCGGCTGCAGCTGCAGAAACTCCTCCCGGTGCAGCACTTCACCCAGCCGCCGGCAAGGTACAACGAAGCGGGCCTGGTCAAGGCGCTGGAGTCCAAGGGGATCGGGCGCCCCAGCACCTACGCCTCCATCCTGAGCACGATCCAGGACCGCGAGTACGTCGACAAGAACGAAGGGCGCTTCCATCCCAGCGAAATCGGGGAGGTCGTGCTCGACCTGCTCGTCGGCAGCTTCCAGGAGCTTTTCGATTACGAATACACCGCCCGGATGGAGGACCAGCTCGACCTGATCGAATCGGGGCACGAATCGTGGAAAGAGACGATCGCGGAGTTCTACCGGAGATTCTCGGACCGGCTCGCGACGGCGGCGGTCGAAATGAGGGACATCAAGACCGAAGCGGTGCAAACCGACGAGGTGTGCGACAAGTGCGGCAGCATGATGGTGATCAAGTGGGGCAGGTTCGGCCGGTTCCTCGCCTGCTCCGCCTACCCCGACTGCAAGAACACCCGGCAGATCGCCGCGACCGGCAGTGAAGGGGGGGGCGAAGCCCCCCGGCCCGAGGAGATCGAGTGCGAGAAATGCGGCAAGCCGATGGTGCTCAAGCGCGGGCGCTTCGGAGAATTCATGGCCTGTTCCGGGTATCCCGAATGCCGCAACACGAAGAAGATCGTCAAATCGGCCGACCAGGTCACCGTCAAGCAGGATGTCCTCCTCGACGAGACCTGCCCCGTGTGCGGTCATCGCCTGGCGCTCAAGCATGGGCGCTTCGGCGAGTACACCGCCTGCAGCGACTACCCGAACTGCAAGTACATCAAGCTGAAATCCACCGGCGTCCCCTGCGGGCGGGAGGGATGCACGGGTGAAATCGTCGAGCGGAAATCGCGCCGCGGCAAGACTTTTTACGGATGTTCCCTTTACCCGGATTGCGATTTCGTGCTTTGGAACAAGCCCCTGGACGATCCCTGCCCGCTGTGCGGCGCCCCCTTCACCCTCACCAAGACCACCAAGCGGACCGGGACGATCCGCTTCTGCAACAGCGAAGGATGCGCCTTCAAGGAATCCCTGGACTAGCCTCCCTGCCGGCCCCTCACCCCGCCCGGCGGCCGACCCGCACTCCTTAATTGCGGCGGAATACCGCCTGTGGTAGTATGAGCTCCTTTTGTGTTTATTCCTCCCGAAAGGAGAGCTTTATGAGGGTTTTTGAGAGCGATTCCATCCGAAATATCTGCATCATCGGTCACGGCGCAGCCGGCAAAACCTCTCTCACATCCGCAATCTTGTTCGACTCCGGCGCCGTCAACCGCCTCGGCCGCGTCGAGGACGGCAACACCGTGACAGACTGGGAAGACGAGGAAATCGAGCGCAAGATCAGCATCAGCTGCGCCCTGGCCCACTGCGAATGGAACAAGAAAAAGATCAACATCCTGGATACCCCCGGGTACCGCCCGTTCCTGGCCGAGACCCGGCTGTCGGTGAGGGCGGCCGACGCGGCCGTCGTCGTCGTCGACGCGGTGGCGGGCGTGGAGGTGCAGACGGAAAAAGTATGGGAGTTCTGCGACGAGTACTCCCTGCCGCGGATGATCGTGATCAACAAGGCCGACCGGGACAATGCCAGCAGCGAACGCACCCTGGCCTCCCTCGAGGAGGAGTTCGGGCGCGGGGTGGTGCCGCTCGAAATCCCCATGGGCATGGAAAAGGAATTCACCGGCGTCATCAGTCTCCTCACCGGCAGGGCTTACCGCTACGAACGCGACGGGTCGGGCAAGTTCCAGGAAATGGACGTCCCGGCCCAGTACGAGGACGAACTGGCCGAACGGCGCGAAAAGCTGATCGAGATGGTGGCCGAAGGGAGCGACGCGCTGATGGAGCGGTTTTTCGCCGAAGGGACGCTCAATCAGGCCGAGATCCTGGAAGGGCTCAGGATCGGCGTGAAGCAGGGGGACATCCGCCCCGTCTTCTACTCGAGCGCCACGCTCAACATCGGCATCCCCCAGATCCTCGACGCGGT
The DNA here is from genome assembly GCA_012719455.1 of Acidobacteriota bacterium. Lineage (GTDB taxonomy): Bacteria > Acidobacteriota > UBA6911 > UBA6911 > UBA6911 > UBA6911. The sequence continues at coordinate 86,882 of JAAYAJ010000105.1, forward strand.
CACCGAACTCTTCCCCTCCCCGGCCGTGGTGGGGACGACCACGGGGACGGACCCGAAAACGGGCGAGAGCATCGAGCGGAAGATCTCCAACGAGGAACCGTACGCCGCCTACGTCTTCAAGACGATCGCGGATCCCTTCGCGGGCCGTATCAGCTTGATCAAGCTCTATTCGGGAATCATTCGTTCCGACACCGTCTACAACAACCAAACCAAGGAAAAGAACGAAAAGCTGGGCCCGCTGCAGATCCTGCAGGGGAAGACGATGACCCCGATCGAGGAGGTCCACGCCGGCGACTTTTTCGCCGTCACCAAGCTGCGGGAAACCACCACGGGGGACACCCTCTGCGACCCCGCCCAGCCCATCCTGTTTTCGAGCGTCGAATTGCCGGAACCTTCGATCACCTTCGCCATCGAACCGAAGAGCCGCGGGGACGAGGACAAGATCAGCCACGCCATGTCCCGCATCATCGAGGAGGACGGCGCCATCCGCTACACGCGCGACCCGCAGACCAAGCAGCTGTTGCTGGCGGGCTCGGACCAGCTTCATGTCGAGGTCACCGTCTCCAAGCTGCGCAAGCGCTACGGGGTCGAAGTCCTGCTCAAGACGCCCCGCATCCCCTACCGGGAAACCATCCGCGGCAAGGCCGACGTCCAGGGACGCCACAAGAAGCAGACGGGCGGCCACGGGCAGTTCGGCGACTGCTGGATCCGGATGGAACCGCTCCCGCGCGGCGGCAACTTCGAATTCGTGGACGAGATCTTCGGCGGGGCGATCCCGCGCAATTTCATTCCGGCCGTCGAAAAGGGGATCCTGGAAGCGGCCGAACGGGGCTATCTCGCCGGAAACCCCGTCGTCGATTTCAAGGTGACGCTCTATGACGGCAGCTTCCATCCCGTGGACTCCTCGGAAATGGCCTTCAAGATCGCGGGCAGGATCGCCTTCAAAAAAGCCATGGAAATGGCGCGCCCCGTCCTGCTCGAACCGGTGATGGACGTGGAGATCTACGCCCCGCAAGAGTACGCAGGCGCGCTGACGGGCGACCTCAGCAGCCGCCGCGGACGGCTCCAGGGGATGGACATCAAGCACGACGTCCAGATCATCAAGGCCCAGGTGCCGATGGCCGAAATGGTCACCTACTCCCCCGTGCTCACCTCGATGACCGGGGGCCGCGGCAGCTACAGCATGCAGTTTTCGCACTACGACGAGGTCCCGGCCCAGATCGCGCAGAAGATCATCGAGGAATCGAGCAAGGATAAAAAGGAAGAGGAAGAATAGCCGCATGTATCCCAAGATCCTGGAAATCGGCCCCCTAACCATCCACACTTACGGCCTGCTGCTGGCCGCCGCTTTCATCGCGGGGATATGGATCGCCAGCCGCAACGCCCGCAGGGAGGGGGTCGATCCGGACACCATCTGGAACATGGGTCTTGTGGTCATCTTTGCCGCGCTGGTGGGCTCGAAGGTCCTGCTGCTGCTGTCCGATTTCGGCTACTACAGCCGCAACCCGCGCGAAATCTTTTCCCTGTCGACGCTCCGTTCGGCGGGGGTCTACTACGGGGGCCTGCTGCTGGCGCTCGTGGCCGCCGCTTGGTATCTGCGCAGCAAGCAGTTGCCGGCGTGGAAGGTGGCCGATGCGGCGGCCCCCGGCATCGCCCTGGGCCAGGCCATAGGGCGCCTGGGGTGCCTTTCGGCCGGCTGCTGCTACGGCCGGCCCACCGACCTGCCGTGGGGCATCACCTTCACGGACACCTACGCCTACGACAACGTGGGAGTCCCTCTCAACCTGCCGCTGCACCCGACCCAGCTCTACGAATCGGCCGGGACCCTGTGCCTGTTCTTCCTCCTCTCCTGGCGCTTCGGCAAGCGCCACCGCCCCGGGCAGATCCTCGTGGAGTACCTCTGCCTGTACGCGCTGCTGCGCTTCGTGATCGAGTTTTTCCGGGGCGACGAGCGCGGGTACCTCTTTTACGGGCTGCTGTCCACCTCGCAGTTCATCGCCGTCCTCACGCTGCTGGGAGCGGCCGCGGCCTATTACTTCATTCTCCGCGCCCCGGCGCCGGAAAAGTGAGCGCGCGCGCCGGAACCTGGGTCGCCGACGCGGACTCCTCCGGTGTGCGCCTGGACCGCTTTCTGGCCGAGCGGATGCCCGGGCAGAGCCGCTCCCAGATCCAGAACTGGATCCGGCAGGGGCACGCAACGGTGGACGGCGCCGCGGTCAAGACCGGGCACCGGGTTCGGGAGGGGGAGCGCGTGACACTGGAACTCCCCCCCCCTCCCGAACCCGGGCTCTTCCCGGAAGCGATCCCGCTCGACATCCTGTTCGAGGACGATGACCTGGTCGTGCTCAACAAGCCGGCCGGCCTCGTGTGTCACTCCGGGGCCGGCGTGCGCTCGGGCACGCTCGTCAACGCGCTGCTCCATCACCTGGGAACCCTGGAAGCCGGGGACCCGGAAAGGCCCGGCATCGTCCATCGCCTGGACAAAATGACGAGCGGCGTCATGCTGGCGGCCAAGAACCCTTCCGCCCATCGCGCCCTGTCGGACCAGTTTAAAAACCGGGAGGTCCGCAAGCATTATGTCGCGCTGGTGCACAGCTCCCCCCGCGCGCCGCGCGCAACCATCACCTCGGGCATCGGCCGGGACCCGCGCAACCGGAAGCGGATGTCGTCCCGGGCCCGGCACAGGCGCCCCGCCATCACCCATTACGAGGTCCGGGAGGATTTTGGGTTCGCGGCGCTGCTCGAGGTGCGGATCGAGACCGGCCGCACACACCAGATCCGCGTTCATCTCGCTGAAAGCGGGCACCCCGTGGTCGGGGACGCGGTGTACGGGGGGAACCGAACCGCGGACCTGCCTCCCGCCGTCGTACCGGCGGCCGCGGGGCTCGGGCGCCCCTTTCTGCACTCCGCCCGGCTCGAATTGGCCCACCCCCGCTCCGGCGCCCCCCTCTCCTTCGCGGCCCCGCTCCCCGGGGAACTCGAGAGGTTCCTGTCCCTGGTCCGCAAGGAACGCCGCCCGGGCAAAGGCCGGCGCGAGATCGCTTGACTCGTTCCCGGCGCCTTCTTATAATCACCGGGGATTCATGGTCGGGTCCCTATAACATTAGGGAAATAGGATGCTTCTAAGATTCTCCAGGGTATCGGTCCTTCTCCTCCTGGGGGGCCTGCTGACAGCAAGCAGCCCGTCCCCGGGGGACCTGGTGCCTCCGCTCGAGGCGCAAACCCCGCTCCCCGCCGGCATCTCGGACCAGACCTACCGCATCAGCGTCGACCTGGTCAACGTCCTCTGCTCCGTGTTCGACCGGAAGACCGACTCCTTCATGACCAACCTGGCACGCGAGGATTTCGCCCTCTACGAGGACGGCAAGTCCCAGGAAATCACCAACTTCGCGCGGGAAACAAACCTTCCGCTGACCTTGGCGATGCTGGTCGACACCAGCGAGAGCGTAACCCCCAAGCTCAAGTTCATCCAGGACACGGCCACCAGTTTTTTCCAGACCGTGCTGCGCGACCGCGACCGCGCCATGCTGGTGGAATTCGATTCCTCGGTGACCCTGCTTCAGGACTTCACCAACGATCCCAACAAGATGGCCCGGCAGATCCGCAAGCTCCAGGCGGCCGGGGGGACGGCCCTCTACGACGCCATCGCCATGACGTGCGACGAAAAGCTGATCCGGGAGACCGGGCGCAAGGCCATCATCATCGTCTCGGACGGGGAGGATATTTCCAGTCGTACCGACATGCGCCAGGCCCTGGAAATGGCGCTGCGCGCGGAATCGACCATTTTCCCCATCAGCATCAGCAAGGGGGGGCTGTTCGGAACGGGGGACGACACCGAGAAGGGGGACAGGATCCTGCGGCAGCTGGCCCAGGAAACGGGGGGGAAGGTCTTCTTTCCCATCCAGGAGGAAGATCTCGACGAAGCCTTCCGCCAGATCAGCCTGGAGCTGCGCAGCCAGTACAACCTGGGGTACCACTCGACCAACCCGCTCCGGGACGGGAGCTACCGGAAGATCGAAATCAAGGTCCAGGACAACAACCTGAAACTGAATTACCGCAGAGGGTACTACGCTCCCTCCAACTGACGCGGCGCTGGGCGCGGCGACCGGGGTTCAGGCGACCTGGTTTTCCCCTCCCCTTTCCAGGAGGCTCCGAATGTTTTTCATCTGTTCGGGTCCCTTGATCTCGTTTTCCAGCACGTATTCGATCAGCTTTTCGGTATCGCCTTCAAAAAAGCGCGCGAGAATGTCTTCGAGCTGGTTGTGCGTCGCCTGCCAGCGGGAGAGGAGCGGACGAAAGACATAGGCTCGCCCGGAGCGCGAATGGGTCAGCGCCCCTTTCGCCTCGAGGATGCTCATCAGGGTCAGGACGGTGGTATAGGCCGTTGGTTTCTCCTCGCACATGGCCGCTTGCACCTCCTTCACCGTCGCCGACCCCAGTTTCCAGACCACCTTCATGATCTGCAGTTCCTGACGGGTGAGGATGATTGACTCTAAATCCCTCTTCATTTTCCCTCCAAAGCCACAGCGGCAATCCCATTGCCCGACGCCCTGACAATGCCGTATGCGCCCTGATATCAATACGCCGCAAATCCCCGGGAGGTTACGGCCGAAAAAGGAATTATTTTTTGCCGCCGGGACGGGAAACCGGGCATGCGCTCCGGCCCTGGTTTTCAGATGGAGGGAGGAAACATCGGGGTCAAAGATGGTTTACCGCGATTCGGCCGATTGCAGGAGGAGGCGCTCCAGCCGGGAGGCATACGCCGCACTCGGGGCGTCGCCGGTGACGAGACGGATCTCCGCGGGCGAACGGGCTCCCAGGCCCAGTTCCGCCGCGCGCGCGACCTGTCCCTGCATGAAAATTCCCTTCTGCGTTCCCGGGATCCAGGCCCCGGAGGCTTGAAGGATCGCCAGGCCGACGGCGTCGAGCGCCACCCTGTCGGCCGAAGCCGCGACGACGCCGGGATGCGCTTCCTCCCCCGCCTCCGGTCCCCCGGAGACAAAGACCGCACCGGCATCCATTACCACGAGCCTGGGGATATAGGCCTGGTTTGCCTCGGCGATCATGAGGCATTGATCGGGGGAGGCATGGAGTTCGACCATGTAGTTGTAGCCGTCCTCCGGGCTGGTCTTCGCCAGCAACCCGACGGAGTTCTTCAGGCTCGCGCTGTAGCCCCCCCCGAAACGGTGCGTCTTGAGGTTGCAGAGCTGGACCACGCAGGCTTCGTCGTCGAGAAAAGCGGGGATCTCCACCCCCCGGCTCCAGTGCGACCCGGGAAGCTCGACGCGGCGCCAGTCGGCGCCCCCCCCTTCCTCCAGGGGGAGGAATCCGAGCCCCAGCTCCCGGATCAGCCCGAGGGCGCCCGCCCGACGCAACACCGCGCGGGTACGCCCCATCCCGCTCCGTTCCACCAGCGTCACCCTGCGGGCCCCGAAGCGGAACAGCACCCCGGCAAGCGCCCGCAGGGCTTCCGGGTGGGTGGAAGCGGGAAAGGGATCGGCGCTGTTATAGCTCGCCTTGAGATAGACGTCACGCCCCCCGAAGTCGTCCCCCCCCAGCAACTCCACCGCCCGGTGTATGCCGTAGTGGCGGTTCCCCGTTTTCACCAGGGCGACGGGCGAGCCTGCCGCCCCCGGTCCCCGGCGGGCGCCGCCGATGAGCGACATCCCCGCCATGGCCGTCATTCGATGGAATTCCCTGCGCGTCAGCCGCATGTACGCCATTGTATAACGCCCCCTTCTTTTCATGCGGCAAATTTCCGGCGATGCGATAAGATTACGACCGTGAAACGCGCAATCCTGATCCATTACCACGAAATCAATCTCAAGGGGAATAACCGCCGCTGGTTCGAAGCCTGTCTCGAGCGCCACGTGGTCCGCATTCTCGCAGGGCTGGAAACAGGTTCGGTCCGGCGCTTCGCCGGACGCCTGCTCGTCGAGCTTGTCGAAGGTTCTCCGGTCGAGGAAATCACGCGCCGGCTCGCGATGGTGTTCGGCATCGCCAATTTTGCCGTCGCCCGGGAGGTGCCGGCGGAGATCGAGGCCATAGAGGCGGAACTGGCCGCCCTGGTGTCCTCCACCTCTTTTCGCTCCTTCAAGATGGATTGCCGGCGCGGCACGAAGGAGTTTCCGCTCGATTCCCAGCAACTGAACCGTCGCCTGGGGGCCTTCGTGCAGGGGCGCACCGGGGCGGCGGTCCGGATGGAGGGGCCGGAAGCGGTATTCGGGATCGAAATCGTCAAGGGGAGGGCGTTCCTCTTCCTCTCCCGGATTGCGGGGGCGGGGGGACTCCCTTCCGGGTCGGGGGGAAAGGTGTTGAGCCTGCTTTCGGGCGGGATCGATTCCCCCGTGGCGGCCTGGCGCATGATGCGCCGCGGCTGCCGGGTGCACCACGTTCACTTTCACAGCTATCCCCACACGACGGTGGAATCGCAGGAAAAGGTCCGGCGCCTGCTTGGAATCCTTTCCCGGTTCCAGCTGGAGTCGACCCTCTGGATGGTCCCCTTCGCCGAGGTGCAGCGCGAGATCGTCGCCTATGCCCCCCCCGCGCTGCGCGTCATCCTCTACCGGCGCTTCATGGTCCGGATCGCCGAAGCGGTCGCCCGCAGGGAAAAGGCGGCCGCGCTGGTTACGGGAGACAGCCTGGGACAGGTGGCGAGCCAAACGCTCGACAATATCCGGACCATCTCCGCGGTCGCGACCATGCCCATGCTCCGCCCCCTGATCGGGAACGACAAGGAGGAGATCATCCGTATCGCCAGGGCCATCGGGACCTATGAAACCAGCATCCAGCCCGACCAGGACTGCTGTTCCCTGTTCATCCCCAGGCATCCGGAAACCGCGGCCGACCCGGAAAAGGCCGAACGCGCGGAGAGCGGGCTGGACGTGGCGCGCCTCGTGGAGAACGCCCTGGCCGGGGCGACGCGCGAGACCCTCCCCGCGGACTTCTTCGCTCCCCTCCCGGAAGGGGGGCGGCGAAACGACTGACGGGAGCGGCTGCACCGACGGGCGCCGGACGGATCCATAACTTTTCCGTCGACCCGGAGTTTGACGTGACACCCTCGCGGGAGAAGGGACGAAAAATGGACGACGCACAAGCAGGGTACCGGCTGGGAACCCTGGCGCTGCATGCGGGTCAGCGCCCGGACCCGACGACTCTTTCCTCGGCCGTGCCCATCTACGCGACCAGCAGTTTTGTTTTCAGGGACTCCAAGCACGCCGCCGACCTTTTCGCGCTGCGCGAGCAGGGGAACATCTACTCACGGCTGACCAATCCCACCACGGAGGTCCTGGAAAAAAGGCTGGCCGCCCTTGACGGGGGGATCGGCGCCCTGGCCTTCAGCAGCGGCCAGGCCGCCATCACCGCGGCCATCCTCACCCTTACCCGTTCGGGCCAGAATTTTCTCTCCGCCACCAGCCTCTACGGCGGCACCTGGACCCTGTTCAGCCAGACCTTCAAAAAGCTGGGGATCGAGGTCCGCTTTTTCAACCCGGACGAGCCGGAAAACATGGCCCGCCTGATCGACGCCAACACCCGGCTGGTCTACCTGGAGTCGATCGGAAACCCGAAAAACGACATCCCGGACCTGCGGGCCGTGTCCGCGCTGGCGCACGCGCACGGACTGCCCGTCATCGTCGACAACACCCTGCTCACCCCGGTGCTGCTGCGCCCGATCGAGCTCGGGGCGGACATCGTCCTCTACTCCACGACCAAGTTCCTCGGCGGCCACGGCGTGCATGTCGGGGGCGCCGTCGTCGACAGCGGCAGGTTCCCCTGGGCGGACAACCCCGCCAAATGGCCCGAATTCACCGCCCCCGACGAGGCCTATCACGGAATGGTGTTCACCGAGGCCCTGAAGCCCCTGGGCAACCTCGCCTACATCACGCACGCACGCACCCACTGGCTGCGCGATACCGGCGCCTGCATGAGCCCGTTCGCATCCTTCCTCTTCCTGCTGGGACTGGAAACGCTCGAGGTGCGCATGGAACGGCACGTCCGTAACGCGGCGGCCCTGGCCGAATGGCTCGCAGGCCATCCCGACGTGGCATGGGTGAACTATCCCGGACTTGCGGGCCACCCTTACCACGACCGGGCCCGCGCCCTGCTTCCCAAAGGCGCGGGGGCCATCGTCGGGTTCGGAATCCGGGGCGGCCACGCGGCAGGGGTCCGTTTCATCGACGCCGTCAGGCTGGCGAGTCACCTCGCCAACATCGGGGATGCACGCACCCTGGTCATCCACCCCGCCTCCACCACCCACTCACAGCTGACCGAGGAGGAGCAGCGGGCGACGGGCGTCACCCCCGAATACATCCGCGTCTCCGTGGGGATCGAGGACATCGAGGATATCCGGGAGGACTTCGCCCAGGCGCTGCGGGCGTCGCGGCCCCAGGGACAGCGGGCGGAGTGACCCATGGCCTCGGACCTCTTTGAAAGCAGCGACAGCCTGCGTACCGGGCGCCCGCTCAGGCACGCCCGCACCTTTGCGCTCCCGGGCCCGCTCCCCCTGGAGCTGGGAGAGGAACTCCAGGGCGTCACCGTGACGTACGAGACCTACGGCCGGCTGAACGAGGCGCGGGACAACGCCGTCCTGATCTGCCACGCCCTGAGCGGGGATTCCCACGTGGCTCGGCATACGGCCGACGACGACCCCGGCTGGTGGGACCTCGTCGTCGGCCCGGGCCTGTCGATCGACACCGACCGCTACTTCGTCATCTGCGCCAACGCCCTCGGCGGCTGCCGGGGCACCACGGGGCCCAACAGCCTGAACCCCGCCACGGGGAAGATTTACGGGGCCGATTTCCCGACCATCACCACGGGCGACATCGTCGAAGTGCAGCGGCTGCTGCTCGACCACCTGGGAATCGACCGCCTGCTGGCGGTGGTCGGCGGCTCCATGGGGGGGCAGCAGGCGCTCACCTGGGCCGTGCGGCACCCGGAGCGGGTCGCGGGGACCGTGGCCATCGCCACCAGCGCCCGGCTGACGACGCAGGCGCTGGCTTTCGACGTGGTCGGCCGCAACGCGATCCAGCGCGACCCTGATTTCCGGGGCGGACGGTACCTGAGCGAGAACACGACGCCGGCGGTGGGGCTGGCGCTGGCGCGCATGCTGGGGCATATCACCTACCTGTCCCCCGAGGCGATGCGACAGAAGTTCGGCGCCGACCGCCTGCGGCCGCGGGAACTGGCCACGATGTTCGAAAAGCGGTTCAGCGTGGGCTCTTACCTGGCCTACCAGGGGGACAAATTCGTGGAACGGTTCGACGCCAACAGCTATATCCGGCTTTCGCTGGCGATGGACCTCTTCGATCTCGGGGAAACCCTGGAGGCCCTGTCCGAGAACCTGGGCCGGTCCCGGTGCCGGTGGCTCATCCTCAGTTTCACCAGCGACTGGCTTTTCCCCCCGGGTCAGTCGCAGGACCTGGTCCGGGCGCTGATCGCGCGCAACAAGCCGGTCAGCTACTGCAACATCGCCAGCTCCTGCGGCCACGACGCCTTCCTGCTCCCGGACGAACTCCCGGTCTACGGGGGTTTCATGCGCGCCTTCCTACAAAACCTTCGGGGAGCCTCCGGGCCGACCGAAGAGGAGGACGCTGTGGACGCCGATGCACCCACGAGCATCTTCGGCGCCCTGCGCCATCCCCGGATCGATTACAACCAAATCGTGCGCCTGATCCCCCGGGCCGCCAGCGTGCTCGACCTCGGCTGCGGCCGGGGATCGCTCCTCGTCAGGCTGCGGGAGGAGGGGAACCGGAAGCTCGTGGGGCTGGAGATCAACGAAGAAGATGTACTGCGCTGCCTGGAGCGGGGGTTCGACGTCATCCAGGCCGACCTGAATTCGGGCCTCGAAATCTTTTCGGACGCCCAGTTCGACTGCGTCGTACTCTCGCACACCCTCCAGGCGATCCGGGACGTCGAGCTCCTCGTCAGTGAAATGCTGCGCGTGGGCCGGCGCTCCATCGTGAGCTTCCCCAACTTCGCCTACCACAAGCTGCGCCGGATGCTCCAGGAGGAGGGGAAAGCGCCCATCTCCTCCGGACTGCTGCGCCACGAGTGGTACAACACCCCGAACATCCGGTTTTTATCCATCGCGGATTTCGAGGACTTCTGCCGGGATCACCACATCACCATCCACAAACGGATCGCGCTGGACACCGAGGAAGGACGGGTAGTGACCGAGGACGCCAATCTGATGGCCGACATGGCGCTGTTCGTGATCAGCCGCTGAAGGGTACCGGTTCGCCCCCCGTCCCGATTCCGGGGGGGGCCGGCCCCGGAATCAGGTCGCAGAGGATACGTTTGGACGGGATCGCAGCTCCACCCATGCGCCTGCGGCCTGTTCGGAAGCCTTGATTGCAAACCTAATGCCGCCGCCATGTTGGGGCAAACACACCATCGCCCCATAAACAGGGGAATTCGACCTAAACTCTCACCCGATATCCGCCGATCTGAAGGTGTGCCGGGATATGACGCCGGTCCGCATCGGGCGGCGATGCCGGCCGTGCGCAATCGCGAGACGGGAAAAGCTGATACTATGAAACAAAAGAAAAAATCGTTTGACGGCGCCAACCGAAGACAGTGGCGGCGCGTGGCACCGGATGACATCCCCTCGCTGAAGGGGGTGTCCATCAACCAGGAGACCGATGTCCGGGTGATAGATATCTCCAAGGGGGGAATGCTGCTCCACACGGCATTCCGCCTGCGTCCGAACATGAAGATCCTTCTGAAAATCGTGACGACTAAAGGCACTTTCAGAATCCCCGGCCTCGTGCTGCGCTCGAGCATCCGTTCGATCTCGGACTCCCCTTTGTACGAATCCGCCATCACCTTCGAGAGCCCCCTGGCCGTCCTGGACGACCTGATAGACGAAAACGCATCCGCGCACGATCCGGGCTCGACTCCGACCCCGGACCTCTTCGAGGATTATGGAGACATCAAGCCGTTGTCCCATATGGAGGATGGAGACAATGCCCAGGAGGACCCCGCCGTTCTGACGGTCCTGGCGTCGGCCGGTTTCGAGGCGGACCTGGACAAGATGCTGCAGGCGAACAACTGGTAAAATCCCTGAGAACTTCGGGCTCAGGGTGTATATTCAGAGAAGGAACGCCCCCTGCTGTTCGGCATCGGGCTTGGAACGCAAACGCAGACCGGGGTCGATATGAACCTACTCTATGTCAGCAGCGATTCTCGTGAAGAGGCCGCGCTCCGGCGCGAACTCGAGCCCTTCTCCCCCGCCGTGGAGATCCACCCTTCCCCGGGAGTCGCGGATGCGGAGATGCGCATCAGCGACCCCGGCGCTTTCGATGCGCTGCTGGTCGACGGCTCCATCCCTCCCCCGGAAGTCGCCGCCATGGCCGAGGGGTTGAAACACGAAAAGAACCCCGCTTTCGTAGTGGTCCTCACCCCGGAATCGGACGGCGAGGCCGCCAAGGAGCAGTTCGGCGGGGGGGTCGATCTCTTCATCCCCAATCGCCCGGGATTCGGAGCCGTCCTCTACCCTGCCCTCATGGCCGCGGAAAGGGCCGTCGAGATCGGCCGGATGGCGCACGAAAAAGAGGCGCTCAAGAAGCAGGGGGATCGACTGCGCCTGATCGTGGAAACCGTTCCCGTGGGGGTGGCGCTGATCGCGCCCGATGGCGCCTTCCTGGCGGTGAACCGCACCGGGCTGGAATTGATCGGGGCGTACCGCAGCGACCAGGTCATCGGGAAGAACCTGCTTCACCTCGTTCCGCCGCAGGAACGGGAAGAGGTTCAGAATTTCCTGGCCACCGTCGGCGCATGGTCCAACGCTTCCGTCAGCCTGAAGTGGACGGGTATCGACGGATCAACCCCGGGCGTGGAACTCCAGGCCATACCGCTACGGCACGATCCCGGCGGCCCCGCCTCAGCCCTGGCTACGCTGCATCCTCCCCGGACCCTCGAGGGGGACGCCGGGGCCGAAGAGGCGATGCGCCGGAAATACGACGACCTGACCAAGATGCTGCGCACCTACGAGGTGCGCTTCCACGAGCTCCAGGAAAAGAGCAGCCTCAAGATGTCCGCATGGGAAGCCGCCCTGAGGGACTCCCAGGCGCAACTGCTCGAGCAGCAGGAGACCGAGGAGGGCCGGCTGCAGGAGGTGCGGAACGGTTTCATGCAGCGGCTGGCTGAAGCGGAGGCCGCGCTGGCCGCCGTTTCCAACCTGCTCGAGCAGGAAAAAGCGCAGCACGAAAGGGCGCGGGGGGAATGGGAGCAGAGGGTCCGCGAGACCGAAAGCCAGAAAAGCGAAATGGCGGCGGCGCTGGAGGAAACCAGGGCGCGGCTCGAACGGCAGGACGAAGAACTCCGGGCCGAATTGGCGACACGCGAGGAAAGCCGCCGCGACCTCGAACGGTGGCTGGAAGAAACCCTGGCGGAACGCGCCTCCCTCGAACAAAACCTGCGGGATGAACTAGCCCTGCGCGATGAGGGGCGCGCTGAACTCGAACGCAAGTTCGAAGAAACCCTGGCGGAGCGCGC
>JAAYAJ010000106.1 GCA_012719455.1 Acidobacteriota bacterium
CTCGATGCTGGCACTCATGCCCGCCTCCAAACTCGAAGTGGTTGCGCGGACCGGACCGCCGGCGCGCCCGCCCGATCCCTGACGGAAAGCTACCGGAAATCGTGTTATTTGTAAAATGAATCCTTTAGCGGTCAGGAGTGCGGCACTTGGCTGTTAATCCAAAGCCGTATGCCCCGCCGGGGCGAAGAATCTTTTGGGATTGTTGAGCCACCAGATAACGCAGGTCCGGGTTTCGATGAAGAATGTAATGCCGCCCTTGTCATTCGCAGTCAGGTATTGGTCCAGGTTCCTTCTATAGATGTCCGCCTTGTCCTCATCAACCTTGCCCAAGGCGATGATATCGTCATAGGCATTTTCCCTGGAGTCGTAATCCTTGGTAAAGCCGTCGTCAACAATGTGAACGTTGGGTTCATACCCCAGATCGTATGCAATATTGTAAAGCACATTGTAATTGATTCTCCGATCCATTCCGTATCGGGCGAAGGGCGGTTTATGCTGCGGGTCGGCCGCTGTTCCGCGAAAAATGTTTGATAGAAGCTGAGGGATGGTCGGCGCATTGGCAAACGTAATTACGGCCGTGAGCCTGCGCGCAAAAGCGGCCAGTTTCTTTATATTCCGCAATCCGCCGGAACGCGAACAAAGAACTACGTCGTGCAGCTCGAGGCTTTCGCCCGCAACCGCCTCCCGGAAGTCCATTTTCCGGGCGGTGAGATTGGCCAGGCCGGCGGTCTCGGCGTTCATTCTGCAATAGCGCAACACGGCCTCGGAATTATCGAGGGCGGTGACGCTTTTAACGCGTTGCGCCAGCGGCACCGACAACCTCCCCGGTCCGCAGCCCACATCCAACAAAGTGTCGGAGGGCAGAAGCGGGAGGGCATTTACCTGATTCAGCGTGTGGCGCTTCTCCATCGCGGCGACCTTATTGTAAAAATCCGCGAAGCGCTGCTCCCAGGCGGGATCCGCGTTGGGCCCGGCCATCATGGGCGGCATTGCAAGTTCCTGAATTGCATCCCAGTTGATCAACGGTTCCATAAAACCTCCCCTTTTCTCCGCCGGACAAAACGTCATTCGGTCGGGCCATGCCTGACGGCGCCATAAACCGGAACGAATGTCTCGACGGTTTGCCCTTTGTGTTCAAACCGGAGGCGCTTCAGGTCGGTTCCATAAAGCTGATGCAGGCGATCTTCCGTCATGACCGCACGCGTCGATCCGCAAAGAAAATCGCATGCGTCCAGCATGAGCAGCGTCAAATCCGCGACCGCGTAAGCATGATCGGGATGATGCGTGGTGAAGACGACGGTCAGGTTTTCCTCGCGCGCAAGACGCCGGATCCAATCAAGAATAAAGCCCTGGTTTTTTAAATCGAGAGCGGATGTAGGCTCGTCAAGAACCAGGATGTCCGCTTCGGCGGCCAATGCGCGCGCAAAAATCGCCAGCTGCCTTTGTCCGCCGGAGAGTTCGTCAAAAGCGCGGTCGGCCAGATTGTCGATGCCCAGTCTCCGCAGCGATTCCATGGCAATATTTTCATCATGGGCGGAGGGGACGGAAAACAATCCGACGCGCCGGGCGCGACCCATGAGAACCATATCAAAGACACTGTAGGAAAACCTTACCTGGAACAGCTGAGGCACAAAACCCATTTGACCATTACGGCGGACCAGGCCTTCCTGGGCGCAAAGGATGCCGGTCAGGAGCTTGAGAAGCGTGGTTTTGCCGCAGCCATTGGGGCCGAGTATGGCAAGGACCTGGCCGCGATGCGCGACGCCCTTGTATCCGCGGAAAACCCAAGTGCCGGGTTTGTAGGCAAAACCCAGGTTTTCGAATGAAAGAGCCGCGTCAGTCATGGCTCCATCCTTTGGCTTGAGTCTTCCAAAACATAAACCCAAATATGGGCGTTCCTACAATGGCCGTCAGTATGCCGATCGGAATCTCCTGAGAAACCATGGTGCGGGCGAGATCGTCCATCAGGAGGAGATAGATAGCGCCCATAATCGCCGATGCCGGCAGGAGCCTCCTGTGGTCGGGACCTACCAGCATCCGGGCGAAATGAGGAATGACCAAACCCACCCAGCCGATGCCGCCACTTACCGATACCTGGGCGGCGACAATAAGCGATACGAGCCCCAGGCAAACCCATCGAAGAACATCCACCGGCACGCCGAGCGCCGAGGCATCGTCATCGCCCAGGGAAAGCAGATTGATGCGCCAGCGCAAAAGGAGCAGCCCCGCTCCGGCACAGACCGTGGGAAATCCAATGACGGCTGCTTTTGTCCAGTCCGCTCCTACGAAACTTCCCAACAGCCAGTAGACGATGCCGGGAAGCTTCTTGTCCGGATCGGCCAGGTATTGCATCAGTCCGACGAAGGCGCTGAACATGCCCCCCACAATGATCCCGGACAACACCACCGAAAGAATGCCCGTTCCCCCGGCGAGACGGGATAGACCGAAAACAAGAATCATGGAGAGAATTCCGAAGGCGAACGCCAATCCCACAACTCCGTAGGAGGAGAGTCCTATCATAATGGCAAGGACTCCGCCGAAAGAGGCCCCGCTCGATATGCCGATGATCTGCGGCGCCACCAGGGGATTGCGAAACAGGCCCTGCAGGACGGCCCCGGAGAGGGCAAGTCCCGCTCCCGCAAGCGCGGCCACAGCAATTCGCGGGAGCCTTACAATTTGTATGATGATCCGCTCTTCTTCATCCCAGGCCGGGCCGTCGGGCTGAGTGCCGGGAATTGCCAAGGCGATCAGGATGCGAAGGGCGCGTGCAACCGGGATGGGATACCGTCCGATCGCCAGGGATACAATCACCGCGGCGACAAGAGTGGTGCCAAGAGCGATGAAGGTGAACGCTGGTCCCGCCCGCTTTACGAATTTCGCGTTTCTGTTTCGAGTCATTACCATGCCTGTGCGTGCCGGGCCGAGTGCCGGCCTTGCGGGCGTTTAGATCGGGTTCAAAAACAAGTGGACATCATCGTCGCTGAGCCTGTAGCCGTAGAAAGTCTCATAAAAGTGCCTGGTTTCCTTTTCCATATCAACATCCTGAAACAAGGACGGGTAAACCGTTTTAGCCAGCCAAAGAAATTGCAGAGCTTCTTCGGTCGACTCACGGCACCAGAGAAACATCCCCTGGGGATTCACATGGACCCTGCCGTTTTTGACGGCTTGAATGCTTTTCCATGCCGGGCCGGACCGGATGGTCTTCGCATCTGCGGAATTCATGCAAACAATCACTTCGGGATTGGCCGCAATGATCTGCTCCAGGTCGACATTTCGAGAAGCCGTTCCGGGGGAGGAGGACGTCAATTTCCAGTTTTCGGCGACATTGATTACGCCGGCCAGATCCATCCAATCCTGAACCAGGCTGGGCGCCGCCGCCGTCATGAAGGGACTTCCCATTGTGTGATAAACGCGTATTCGCTGCTTTTGCGGAATGCGGGAGACTCTTTCTCCGACCCTTTTTACGTTATTGTTATAGTATTCGACATATTTTAAAGCGCGGGCATGGGCATCATCTCCGAGAATCCGGCCGGTTATTTCCGCGCGTTCCACCAGGTTTTTAATGGAGTTGGCTTTCAGGAGGGCCACCGGCATGCCCATTTGCCGTATTTGCTGAAGCTGCTGGCCCCCGGCGTTCTCCGTGAGAAAAACCACATCCGGTTTTGCCTTGATCAATTCTTCAACATTCAGCGTTCCGGAGGAGGAAACGCAAACGGCGGCGTTTTTGATGCTTGGAACAAATCTGCCGAAGATCGGGCTCTTTCGGATCATGTCGGTGGTCGCAACAATCTGCTCTCCATAACCGAGCATGGCGATTATGGAGTTTTGCGCATTCCAGCCGCAGGCTATTCGGCTTATCTTTTGGGGAACAACCAGGGTTTGATCCGAATAATAGGAAATTGTCCTGGATCCGACCGGGCCCTCTTTCCCCCCGGCACAGGCGAAACACAAAAAGACCAATACCAGCAGAGGCATTGAAAAGACGGGAGTATGACGGCTGACATTCATGGGGACCTTCCCTGGAAAAGAAAAATTCCGGCGGCCCCGACCCGGGCCGCCGGATGCTCCGATCCCGCCTAGAACCCGACCTGCAGGGAAGCCATGACGGTGCGCGTTGGACCAAGGAATGCGCTATAGCTTCCGCTGGTTCCATTGATGCTGGACGGGAAAATGGACGCCCAATAAAAGGTGTTCCCCACATTGTTCACCTGCAGCCGCCAGATCAGCGGGACCTTTTCCATGAACCGGGTTACATATCGTGCGCCCAGATCAACGGTGTGATAACCGGCGGCCCAGGACAGGTTGAGGTCATTGGCGGCGCGCTTGCCGGTATGATGCCAGTTCATGTTGAACGAGAGGCCTCGAAGCAGCGGCAGCCTGTATTCAAGAAGCAGGTTGGACTGAATCTTGGGAGCTCCGACCACCTGCTTGTCGCTGGTGGCCGCCCTGCCCGTATCCTTCAGCCTGGGATCCAGCATCATCATGCCGCCATAGGCCGTCAGGTCGCGGAAGATTTCCCCCGTAGCCATGATTTCAAATCCGTAGTTCCGCTGGTTTCCACCCACCCGGAAAACATTGTCCGCAGGATCCGTGAACGCAAAGGGACGCTCGATGCGGAAACCCGCCAGTGTGAAACTGGCTCTCCCCACCAGGGCTTTAATGCCTACCTCATGCTGTTCACTTCGATAGGGCGCCAGTATCTCGCTGGGATTTGCCACTCCGACGGAGGGCGCTATGTCGCCCTGCTGAAGGTTGTCTGCATAGGTGTAATAGGCGGTGAGGGTTTCAGTGGGTTTATAGAGAAGACTGGCTCCAAAGCTCGTTCCGTTGTCGTTATACTGCTTTGTCTTCACACCGCTCGCATTCCAGTTATGGGCCCTCAGCCAGCTGTGGTTGACCGAAAGCAGGACGCTCCATGACTTGTTGAACGAAATGCTGTCGTTCACAAGAAGCGACTGCTGGAAAGTGCGCCCCGATTTGTAGACGCCGCCCGTGGTGGAAAGATCCGGTTTTGCATAGGCGACGGGCTCGGCGATGCTTGCCGAGCCGACCGTCATCCTCCTGGAGGACGAAGCGCCATAAGTGCGCCATTGAAAACCGTTCGTTCCCGTCGAAATCTCATGCGATATTGCGCCGGTGTTAAAGCGGCCGGTCAGGTATCCGATATTGCTGGTTACTTCGTGTCTGCCTGCCGGGCCGACATTCAATGAACTCGTATAATCACCGAGGTTGTTGGTAAGCGTATTGGTCGGGGTGGTAAATCCTCTCTCCGCCCGCTGGTCAAGGAATCCCAGCACCAGATGCCAGTTCTGATTAAAATCGTGCCGGACGCGGATGCTGCCGGTCCGCGTATTAAGCTCCGACCCCGCCCATTTCTGGCCATACCCGACCCTGGAGGCATCCGGCGCATCGGGGAGCGTAATGGCTTGTCCGTAGGAGAATCCGCCCGGAAAACCCTTTTTATCGAAACTGTAGTAGCTGAAGTTGACTTCGGCGACTGTGTTTTTCCGGAAGCGCCAGTCAAACGCCATGCTGGCCAGACCGCGCGTCAGATTGCTGTCTTCGACAAATCCCTCGCCATCGGCATAAAGAAGCACGAACCGATATCCAAACTTCTTGTTTTTCCCGACATGACCGCCAAAATCGCCGTAGATCGTCGGACTGTTCTCGTTGTCGTATTTAACGGTCACCTGCCGCAAGGGATTATCCGTGGGGCGCTTAATTACAAAGTTAAACGCGCCGGCCGGCTGTGCCGGTCCCGTGAGGCTTCCCGATAATCCGTTGAGCACCTCGATCCGTTCAAACATCTCCATGGGATGAGCGGTAGTCGCCACCATGTTCAAGCCATCAAATCTTGTATTCGCGGCGACCGTTCCTTCAAAGCCGCGTGTCTGTGGACGGCCCACATCCGAGCCGCCCCTTTCCTCGATCTGAACGGAAGGCATGTATTTGATCAGTTCCCGGAAACTGGTTGCCTGCTGGTTTTCGATGACATCATTGGTCAACACGGTGACGGAATAAGGAAGTTCCATCAGCTGCTTATTCGATAGCGGGCCTACTGAAAGGTCGGCTTCCGGAATGGTCGCAACGGTTGCCTGAACGCTGACTTCCGTTTCCACAGACCGGACGGCAAGCTGTATGTCATGGGTCAGCGACTGTCCGGAAGCCAACTTGACTTCATTTACACTCGGGCTGAATCCGGAAGCTCTCGCTATGACCTGATAGGCGCCCGCAGGCACGGAGGAAATAATGTAGCTTCCCTTATCGTCGGACTTGGCAACCCACCTTCTCTGGGTCTCAACGTTGATGATTTCCACGGAAGCATTGTAAACAACCGATTGTGAGGGATCGGTGATGACGCCGCGCAGCTCCGAATCCTGGGCATAGAGCGGCATGGCCAAGAGGAAAAAACCAAACAACAGCCATCCTGCCTTTTTGGCGGAAAGGGTGAAAGACGAGACCCTTTCCACGAAGCTGCGGGACGGCGCAACATGGGCCTCTATAACATGGACCATCATTTCTTCTCCTGTTTCATCGGCAATCGGCAGCCAACCATTGGCCGCGATCGCCATCCACTATTACGCTTTTGACAGCAATATATAACTCATGTCTTTTATAAAAGACATATTAAATTTGTGTTTAATGGCGAGCAAGGACTTTCGATAGATTCCGACTCCGCAATTGAATAATCGCGCAAACAGAGGCGTTGTGGACTTGGGTATTATAAGTTCATGAACAGGCAGGAGGGTCGGCAGTTCAGCGGATGCAGGATGCTTCCCTGACAGGCTTCGCATCCATGACCATTTTCATGGAATCGGCATGGAACCGGAACCCGGGAGGATTTCTGCTTGGCGGTAAGTGCTTTGTTTTTTGGTGGGCCCAGAGGGACTTGAACCCCCGACCCGCTGATTATGAGTGAGCCCCACCCGAACAAATTTGAACGGGTTTAACACCCGTATCTCTTTCTACTATCTTATTTTCCCCTTTATTTTCGCGGC
>JAAYAJ010000020.1 GCA_012719455.1 Acidobacteriota bacterium
CGGCCACCGTCACCATCCAGGGGGACAACAAGGTGTACGTGCCGCTCAAGGGGCCCTGGATGGGGGTCTACGCCGCCGACGCCTGCGCCCTGGTCGTCGCCGAGGAGATGGGGGCCCGGATCGAGGACGTGATCCTCCAGTACGACAACAAGGCGTTCTTCACCCCGGTCGGAGGGGGGAGTGACGGCACCACCGCCTCGGCGTGGGTCATGAAGGAGGCGGCCGTGGCATGCCGGAAGCTCCTGCTGGAACTGGCCGCTGCCAAGATGAAGGCCAGGCCGGAGGATCTCGATACCAAGGACACCATGGTTTTCCTCAAGTCCGACCCGAGCCGGAAGATCCCGTTCGGCCAGTTTATCGCCGACGAGGGCTTCGGCGACCACGACAAGGACATAGCCGCGACCTTCTTCGGCCGCCCCCCCGAGACGACCTGGCACCAGGGGGGGAAGGTGCTCGACGTCATGAACGCGAGCTTCTGCGAAGTGGCCGTGGACACCGAGACCGGCGCGGTCGAGGTGACCCGGTTCGTGGTGGCGTGCGACCCCGGCAAGGTGCTCCGGATGACGTCGTTCGAGGGGCAGCTGCACCAGGCGATGTTCTTCAGCCAGGGGGGCGGCCTTTCGGAGGAGTTCGTCTACGACAAGGCCAGCGGGGTGAAACTCAGCACCAACATGATCGAGTATAGGAAGCCTACGATCCTCGACCTGGGGCCGATCGAGACCTGTGCCGTGGAGAGCCGGTCCGGAAACGCCTGCTACGGCGCCTCCGGCATCAGCCACTGCATGGCAGCCCCGCAGCTCCCGGTTTGTGCCGTGGCCAACGCCATCGGCAAGTGGATCGAGCCCCCGATAACCCCGGACAAGGTGCTCCGGGCGCTCGGAAAAGCCTAGGAGTGGAGAGGACCCACATTCATGAAGCGGTGACGAGCCAGACGGGAGAACGGGCATGGTCAACGAAAAGAAGGTCTTGAGGCGCGATTTTCTGAAGAGCGGGGGGACCGCCATCGCCGCGGGAGCCCTGACCGTAGGAGCGCCGCTCGCCGCGGCCCCGCCGGCGGCAACAGCCGCCGTTTCCTACGAGCCCTCCAAAGGGTACATCGTCTACGACAGCCGGCTCTGCTTCGGCTGTCAAAGCTGCATGTACGCCTGCTCGATGACGCACGAGGGGGTGGCGAACCCTTCGCTTGCGAGGATCCAGATCATCCGCGACGCCCCCTCCTTCACCAAGTACCCTTATGACATCGTGATGTCGGTCTGCCGCCAGTGCGTCACCCCCGTCTGCGTGCAGAGCTGCCCGACCGGCGCCTGTCACGTCGATGCCGCCAACGGCAATGTGCGCCGCATCGACCAGGAGAAATGCATCGGTTGCCAGCGCTGCATCCAGTCGTGCCCCCAGAGGCCCCACCGGACGGTGTGGGACCCGGGGAAGAAGAAGTCGACCAAGTGCGACCTGTGCGTCGACGCCCCGTACTGGAACCACAAGGGGGGCCCCGGGGGAGAACAGGCGTGTATCAGCGTCTGCCCGGCCAAGGCGCTCAAGCTGGTGGCCAAGGCGCCGTCTCAGACCGACATCGCCGGCTACGACGTGGACCTGGCGCCGCCCCCCCAGCCCAAGAGAGCCTTTCCGATTCCGGCGGCGTCCAAGGAATAGGAAATCGGCACGAACCGGCCCGGCGAATCAGGGCAGGTACCGGGAGGAGGCTACCGGTTCCGGAGCGGCGAAACCCGGGGTGAAACCCGGCGGCTGGGACGGCCCAGGCGGACCCGGCCGGAGCCATCCCCCGGGATCGCCCAATGTTATACGGATTCACCGCATAAAGTGGACATCCACCTTTTGCGCAAAAGGTGGATGTCCACTATTTCAGGGTGATGCGGGTCCGCGCCTCCTCGAGGTCTCGGGAGCGGGCGATCAGCGCAATCCGCCCAGTCGCCCCCGCTACGGCTCAACGCAACGGAAGTTGGCCGCATCGTCGATGCTCCCCTCTCCCGTGTAGCGCGCCACCTGGGGGTAGGGGCAGAGGGGGCGGGTGCGGATCACCTTCCCTTCCACCACTTGCTTGGCGATGATCGTGTCCGGCGCCTTCCCCTTCTCCACCCAGTTGATGATGACGGTCATGGGATCGTGCTGGTCGGCGCCGATCCCGCCGCTGCAATGCGACATCCCCGGCACCATGAAGAGGCGGAAGAAATCGGTCGTGCCGGGACCGTTTTTACGCACCGCCTCCTCGAAGTAACGGATGCCCATCCGGGGCTGCAGGATGGGATCGGCCCACCCATAGGTCATGAGAAGCTTCCCCCCCCGCTTGCTGAACTTGGCGAGGTCCGGGTCCTTGGCATCGGCCAGCTTGCCCCAGCGCTCGAGCATCCCGATGTCCCGGTCGAAGTCGAAGGTCTTGTAGTCGTATCCGGGTTGGGGGGGCTGGTGCACGAGGTAGCGCATGGTGTCCTCCGCCAGGCTGAAATCGGCCGACTTGCCGCCCGGCTGCGCGCTCACGATCATGTTCAGCCACCCGCTCGACATCCCGCCGCCGAAGAAGTTGGGCATCAACGCTTCGCTCCCGAGCTCGAAGCCGGGGAAGAAGTTCCTGCCGTTGCTCACGGGGCCGCCCTGGATCTTGGCGACGGTCGCGGCCTGGGCCGCCGTGAGGCAGCCGGGTTCGTCGGTTCCCGCCGCGCACGCCGGCACGTCGCGCGCCGGGTCGAAATCACACCTGCGCGGGTCGTCGATCAGACCGTCCTTGAGCCCGTCGACCGCGTCGCATTTGGCCATGACCTTTTCAGCCAGCAGGTTCAGTTTAGCCGCCGTCAGGGGCGCTTCGTCCAGGGCGCGCTGGTTCCACAGGGCGCCGATGGTGAAGCCGGTCTGGTCCACCCAGGGGGCATTGGCCACGATGCCGTCGAAATCGCCCGGGAAGCGCTGCGCCTCGATCAGGCCCTGGCGCCCGCCGTTGGAGCAGGAGTTCCAGTAGGCGTAGTCTACACTCCGGCCGAAGTACTCTTTGGTGATCGCCTTGGCCGCCTGGGCCGTGAGGTGCACGGCACGGTAGGCGTAGTCGATCGCCTTCTGCGGGTTGCTCATGACGAAGCTTGCTCCCGGCTCCTTGCGCGAGTCGTGGCCGGTATTGGTCTGCGCGACGGCGAAGCCCACCTTCAGGGCGTCGCGGACCTGCGACACGCGCCCGGGATCGTCGAGCGCTTCCCCGGCGTGGCCGCCGTTGCCGATCATGTAGAAACGACCGTTCCATCTCTCGGGCAGGCTGACCTCGAAGGCGATTTCCGGGTCAAGCAGGCCGAAGACCCGGCAATAGCCGGGGACGCCGTCGGCGGCGGGCACCGGGGCCGCGGAGAGCTGGACGAGGTCCTTCGCCTTGAAAGCGCTCATGTTTTCGCAAAGCTTTGCCGGCGCCAGGTCCGCTTTTGCATAGTCGACCAGCGCCGAGGCGCGATCGGCGAAAACCTGCGCGCCCGCCGTGGGGAGCCCCGCCCAAAGCAACGCCACTACCGGACACAATCCAGCCGCGAAACGCACCCAGGATACCCGGCAAAACCGCATCATCGATTTCATTTCCATCGGCCCCTTCCATTCGAAAAATTGGCTCCATTCTGGCCGAAAACCCAGGAACAGACCACAAAAATCGGGGACGGACCAGAACAAATCATTGAAGGCATTGGGGAAAAAAGGGGGACGGACCAGAACCAATCGTTGGAGACATTGAAACTATCCAGGTTTTCCCCCGATCCTTGCGATCGTTAAACGATGACGACCACTTTGTGAACCGTCCCCGAGTCGGGCGGATTGCCGCTGTTTTTGGTTATGCGCCTGGCCGGCACATAACCGCAAGGGCTGTCGCCGAGAGATCCTTTGCCATCGCGGAGGGAAAACGCTTATAGTAATCCTATACCGTCCTTCGATCGAACACCTGCCGAGGAACACACCATGGATGCAACGATCAAAACCGGGTTCATCGAAAAATGGGAGAAATACTTTCCGGGGAGTGAATTGCCCATCGCCTGCTTCTATTCCGACAGTCTGTGCGGAGCGGAACCGGCCGCCCTGCCCAAGCCCGGTGACAAGGGGTACTCCTGCGTCTTCGGCCAGCTCGCAGCCGTGCGGGCGGGCAACCCGCGCGCGTTCAACGGGGAGAACCTCGGCTGCTCCGGCGCCATCAGAGCCCTGGGATTTTCCGTAAACGCCCCGACGCGGGAGGAGGCCGCCTACCTGGTCGATTTTCTGGTTACCAAGGAAAAGTTTTACCAGAGCGCGGCGACTGTCGATGCCATGATGCAGGGGAATCCCTCCCTGCCCGCCCGGGGCAAACACCTGATCTTCAAGAGATGGGATGCACTCGGGAAAACCGATACCCCGCAGGTCGTTTGTTTTTTCGCCGACCCCGATACCGTCTCGGGCCTGCATGCCCTGGCCAACTACGACAGCATGACACCGCACGCGGTCCTGGTCCCCTTCTCCTCCGGCTGCAATACCCTGGTCGGGTTTGCCATGAAGGAACTCGACAGCACCGAACCGCGGGCGGTGCTGGGCGGTCTTGACCCCTCCGCGCGCCCGTATATGAAACCCTCGCTCCTGACCTTTTCCACCCCCTGGCCCAAGTTTCTGGGGATGCTCGAAAACATGGACCGCTGTTTTTTAACCACCACCGTTTGGAACATTCTCAAAAAACGGGGACGGACCAGGGCAAATGATTCATTCTAAACAAAATCCATCAACCGAAACGAATCACCTGCAAAGGGAGACGCCGCCCGCCGGCGCCGAACGCTCAAATAGGCGCCGGCGATGAATGTCATCACCCATGCTCTCGCTCCGGTCGCGGTCGCCCTGGCCGTGGACGTGACCCGGATCCACCGCGGCCGGCGGCCGCTATTCCCCGCCAGGTGCCTGGTCGCCATCGGGTGCGCGGGAGCTCTCCCCGACCTGCTGCATCCCCATCTTTCCCTTGCCGCGCGCCATGCGAGCTGGACCCATACAGTGTGGTTTCTTCTGGCCGCCTACCCCGTCTTTGCCCTCATCTGCCGCAAATGGTTCAGAGAACGGTGGATTCTGATGACGCAGATTCTGTGGCTTGCCGCGGTAACCCATCTCGCCACCGATATGGTATCCAACGGCATTCGTCCGCTGCATCCCTACGGCCCCGTGGTCGACTATCGCCTGATCCGGGGAGGAGTTTATCGCTGGCTGCAGTTCGACGCGGGCTTCATTGCAACCACGGTGTTTTTGGGAACCTGGGGCCGCCGGCTCCGGACAACGCGAAGGGAGAAATGATCAGGCCTGGGGACAGTTCCCGACATCCGACCCCTCCGGAAAGAGAGGGGAAGAAATGGCCCGCGGAGCCGTGAGGGAACGTTCCCCCGGGGGACGTTCCCTGCCCCTGATTCAGCTTTATCATCAATTACAACAATAATATGCCCTGGTCCGTCCCCGAATCACATATTGCAACGGCATTCGTCCGCTGCATCCCTACGGCCCCGTGGTCGACTATCGCCTGATCCGGGGAGGAGTTTATCGCTGGCTGCAGTACGACGCGGGCTTCATTGCAACCACGGTGTTTTTGGGAACCTGGGTCCGCCGGCTCCGGACAACGCGAAGGGAGAAATGATCAGGCCTGGGGACAGTTCACGACATCCGATCCCTCCGGAAAGAGAGGGGAAGAAATGGCCCGCGGAGCCGTGAGGAAACGTTCCCCCGGGGGACGTTCCCTGCCCCTGATTCAGCTATATCATCAATTACAACAATAATATGCCCTGGTCCGTCCCCGAATCACATATTGCAAAAAATCCTGGGTTGCCTTAAGGTAACCGGACTGCCTTCCCGCTCCGCGCGAACGGGAGAAATGAGCCGGATGGAAATCACGCTATTTCGTGGAGGATGCCGATGTCCCGCAACGACCAGGTGATGCGCCAGTGGTTCATCCTCAGAATGCTGGAGCGGCCCGGAGGTGCGACCATCGACGAAATCGTCGCCTCGCTCCCGGGCGATTACGCCTGCCACTCCCGCACCATTCGCCGCGACCTGGAGGCGCTATCGGTCTGTTTCCCGCTCTTCACCGAATCGGTCGACAGGCGGGTGCGCTGGAAACTGATGGAGGGCTTCGGACATGTCCCGGCGCTGCGGTTTTCGGCCACGGAGCTGATGGCGATGGTATTCACGAGCGACCTGGCCCGGCCCCTGGCGGGGACGCCGATCAAGGAATCGCTCGATTCGGCGCTGCTGAAAATGAGAGGCGCGCTCCCGGTCACGGCCGACGGGTACTTCTCGTCCCTGGAAGGATGGTTTTCGGCCGCGCCCGGCACGCACAAGAGCTACCGGGAGCACCGCGACAAGATCGATCAGCTAGCGCGCGCCATCGCGAAGAAGCGGACGGTGGAGATGCGCTACTTCACCGCCGCCCGCGACACCACCTCGCGCCGCAAGGTCGATCCCTACCACATCCGCTTCGTCGGCGGCGCCCTCTACCTGATCGGCTACTGCCACAACCGGAAGGAAGTCCTGATCTTCGCCATCGACCGCATCATTTCGCTCACGGTGACCAACCTCCCCTGCCAGATGCCCCTCGGCTTCGACGTGGAGGAGTACCTTCGCGGCGCCCTGACCGCCATGCGCGGCAGCGAGACCATCGACGTGGAACTCCGCTTCGACCGCCGCACCTCCGCCTGGAGCCGCGACCGCATCTGGCACCCCAGCCAGACCGCCACCCTGTCCAGGGACGGCCGCCTCACCCTCCGGCTCCAGGTCGCCGACACCCCCGAGCTGGTCAGCTGGATCCTGAGCTTCGGCCCCGGCGTCCGGGTGGCCCGCCCCGATCACCTGCGCAACCGGGTCCGGGAGACCGCGCGCCAAATCGCCGAGGCGGAGTGACCTCAACTGCCGACACCGGCGGAGCCTCCGCTCGAACCAGCCTGGAGGTCGAAGTGTCGGGAGCGTGAGAAAGCGCGGATCGGTAAGAAGGCAGGGAAGATACGGACCCGGAAACCACGGAAAGGCATCTAGGGGATGCCAGCGGCCGCCGAATACGCTACACTTGGGAGGGAAAGGGAGGCTGGAGAAGAAGCGTGAGCGACAGGGATCACGAAGCAGGAACCGCAATCATGACCCAGGAGTGGCCGTCGTTTGCCCGGAAACTGGCCGAGGTGCTCGCCGAACTCGGGCCCGACCAGTTCCTGGTGATTTCCGACCCGATCACCACCCGTTTCGTGCAGTTCGTGGCGCATGGGGCGGACGGCATGAGGGCGGAAATCTCGAGCAACGCCAACCTGTCCCCCGGGGACCGGCTGAGCCGGGCCCAGGCGGCCGAACTGGTCAGCGCGGGATGGGCCAAGCCCACCGACACTCCGAAGCGGTTCACGGCCGACACCGAATTGGAGGGCTCCCCCAACTTCTTCATCGACTTCCCCGCCCCCGTGGAAGTGGAACGGATCTCGAAACAGACAATCGCGGCCCTGACGAGGGTTCTCCGGATCCCGCGCCCTGAAATGCTGGAGTACGCCGCCTTCGATGCCGACGGCAGGCCCATCGAGTTTTCCGAACTGGGGATCCGGCGCATCGAGAAGCGGCCTCAGATCAACCCCGGGAGGATCTCGCGGCGCCTGCTTGCCTGCCTCCGGAAATTCACCGGGATCGCGGACCTCGACTACGACGAGGACGGGGACATCGGGCTCATTTTCGACAATGTAAGCATGTTCATCCGCATCCTGGGCAATCCCCCCACCGTCCGCTTCTACGCTCCACTGGTGCATGGCGCGCGCGAAAGCCGTTCGCTGCTCAAGCGCCTCAACGAGTTGAATTCGGGCTTCGGCTCCATGCACTTCTTCATTCTCAACCGGACGATCGGCGCCGTGGCCGAGATTCCAGCCTCACCGCTGCACCACGAGGTCC
The DNA here is from genome assembly GCA_012719455.1 of Acidobacteriota bacterium. Taxonomy (GTDB): domain Bacteria; phylum Acidobacteriota; class UBA6911; order UBA6911; family UBA6911; genus UBA6911. Next base: position 7,888 of record JAAYAJ010000020.1, read on the forward strand.
TGGCCCAGACCATGAACCAGTTCTGCAGCGTAGTGGACGGGGTGAACAAACAGCTCAACGAGGAATTCGGCCGCAAGCGCTCTTACCTGAAACAGCCCAAGAGCACCATGGTCCACTGAAACCCCCGTCCGGCTCATCGGCGGCATCGCCGCTCTCTGCGCGACCTGGGGAGGAATGAAAACCATTGCCCGGGCCGACCTCTTCCAGGGGGGCGCCGCCCGCCCGGGGGCCTCGTCGTGATGGGGATCGGCGCCACCGTCATCGCCGTCACCGTCACCCTGGTGCGGTACCGGATCTTCCGGCAGGAGGGGGCATGAAAATCCCGGACACGACGATAACCGCACTCTACGGGCCGGAAGACTCCGGACGCCAGCGGCGGCGCTACCGCGACCTGCTACGCGCCTACACCGGAAGTTTCGAAAAACCGCAGCCCGCGCTCTACCTCTCCTCCCCCGGGCGGACGGAACTGGGGGGAAACCACACCGACCACAACGGCGGGCGCGTGCTCTGCGCCGCCGTCAGCCGCGACACCGTCGCCCTCTGCGGGCGCCGGGCCGACAACCGGGTCAGGCTCCGCACCTCGGCCCTCCCCGGCCTCATCGACGTGAAGCTCGAGGACCTCGACCCGCACCCGGAGGAGAGGGGAACCCCCCACGCCCTCATCCGCGGCGTGGCGGCCGGGTTCAGGAGGGAAGGGTTCGCCATCGGAGGCTTCAGCGCCATCATCCACGGCGAGGTGGGGATCGGCTCGGGACTCTCCTCTTCAGCCAGCTTCGAGGTCCTCCTGGGCGGGATCCTCGCCGCGCTCTACAACGACGGCCGCGTCGATCGGCTCACCCTCGCCCAAATCGGCCGCCGGGCGGAAAACGACTACTTCGGCAAGCCGTGCGGGCTGATGGACCAGGCCGCGGCGGCCCTGGGAGGGGTGCTGGCCCTGGACTTCGAGGAGGAAAACGCCCCCACCGTGGTGCGGGTGCCGGCCGATTTCCCCCGGTCGGATTACGTGCTCGCGGTCGTCCATACCGGCGCCGGGCACGAGGGACTGACGGACGCCTACGCCGCCATTCCTGCGGAAATGAAGGCGGTCGCCGCCCTGTTCGGCCAACCCAACCTGCGCGGGGTCTCCGAACGCGCCTTCCGCGCGCGCCTGGACGAGGTGCGCCGCCGCGCGGGGGACCGGGCCGCGCTCCGAGCCCTGCACTTCTTCACCGAAAACCGCCGGGTCGGCCGGATGGCGGAAGCGCTGGCCGCCGGCCGCTTCGACGACTACCTGCGGCTGGCGGCGGAAAGCGGCGCGTCGAGCGCCGGGTTGCTGCAGAACACCCTCCCGCCCGAGGGATCCGGCCGGAGCCAGCCGGCGGCATTGGCGCTGGCTCTCTCCCACGACTTCCTCTCCCGCGCCGGCCGGGGCGCCTGCCGCATCCACGGCGGCGGTTTCGCCGGGACCATCCAGGCCTACATTCACCGGGACGACCTCCGGAGCTATGAGAAGCTCATGACCCCCCTGTTCGGGAAGGGTGCGGTCGAACCGCTCCGCATCCGCGCCGAGGGGGTAACCACCGTCGCCTGACAACCGCGCAGGAGTCCCCCGCTCCCGCTTTTGGTCGCGATTGAAACCAGAAACATACGATCGTGCTCAAAGGCGAAAACCACCCGCCCCGGATCAAGGAACGGTCCCGGCTTCCGGGACACGGTCCGTTCAACTGCAGGGGCGGCCCTGTCATCGAACGGCACCACAAAAAGGAGGATCCCATGGGGGAAACGACAACCGGTCGCGCCGAGGGGGCGGGAGCCGCCGGTGGCCACGAAACTCCATGTGAACGGAACGAGGTCCCGGTCGAACCGCTCCGGACACTACAACCCGGTACAAGCTCGGCCTTGCGGGGACCGGGCAGAGGTGCGGCCGGAGGCTCAGCGGGAGGATAGGGCGCGGCGGGCGGCGCTCTCCCCCGCCACGTGGCCCGTGGAAAAGGCGGCCTGCAGGTTGTAGCCGCCGGTGTCGGCGTCGAGGTCGATCACCTCCCCGGCCAGGAAGAGCCCCGGCGCCTTGCGCGACTCCAGGGTGCGCGGGTCGATTTCGTCGAGCGCCACCCCTCCCGCCGTCACGATCGCCCGGGCGAGAGGGAGCGGACGTTCCACGTTGAAGGGGAGCGCCTTGAGCAGGCCGATCAGCCGCTCCCGCCCTGCGGCGCCGATCCCCCGGGCCGGCGCGCCCCCGTCGAGCCCCGCCAGCTCCAGCAGCGGGTCGACCATCCTGAGCGGCAGGTAATCGGCCCAGATCGACCGGAGGCTCTTCCGGCCGCCGGTGTCGAGATCGGCCTGCAGCCGCCGGCGCAATTGTTCCTTGGAAAGCGCGGGCTTGAGGTCGATCAGCAAGGAGACCGGGCCGGAGGCGAGGGCATCGACGACGGCGAGGCTCATCATCAGGATGATGGGGCCCCCCAGGCCGAAAGGGGTGAAGCCGAGCTCCCCGAAGCGGCTTTCGATGAGAGGCGGCCGGGGTTTCTTGTTTTCCCCGCGCCCGTAGTCGCGGGCGGGGATGGAAGCGCCGTCGACCTCGACCGCCTCCCGGGCAAAAGCCGCCGCGCGCACGTTGCGCAGGTCGACTCCGCCCAGGGAACGGGCCAGGGCCCGCTCCCGCACAACGAGGGGGACCAGGGCCGGACGGGGCCGGACGACGGAGTGTCCGATTGCGGCGGCGAGCGCGAAGCCCTCCCCGGCCGAACCGGTTTCGGGCCAGGAGGCCCCGCCGGCGGCCAGGACGACGCAAGGCGCCGCAAAGCGCCCCCGCCCGCTCTCCACCGCGAACCCTCCCCCGTGCGGCGCCAGGGAGGCGACGGGGGCGTGGCAGAGCACGCGCACCCCCGCGTCGGCCATTTCGCGCTCGAACAGGCCGACGACGGCGCGCGCGTCCCCGGAGGCGGGGAAGATCCGCCCCCCGCGTTCTGTCCGCGTTTCCAGGCCTCGGCTGCGGAGGAACGCGAGCAGCTCGGGGCGGAAGAAGCGGGCGAAGGCGGAGTGGAGGAAGCGGCCGTTAGAACCGTACATGGCGATGAAGTCGTCGATTTCAGCGGCGTTGGTGAGGTTGCACCGCCCCTTGCCGCTCACGAGGAGCTTCCGGCCGCAGCGGTCGGTCTTTTCGAGCAGAAGCACCCGGGCCCCCGCCCGGGCGGCGGCCGAGGCGGCCATCATCCCCGCCGCCCCGCCGCCGATCACGACGAGGTCGGCATCCGCATTTCCCGCAAAGATGTCCGAGTCCCGCACCGTCATGGCATCCCAAGAGTAATGATGCGGTAATTCCCCGTTTCCCGCGCCCCCTTCTCCCACGGATTCATCTTTGCGCTGGCGTCGGAGAGGTCCCGGGCGCACTCTTCGTCGCTGTTCCAGGCCGTGCCGCCGGGCAGGAGGAGGGTCCGGATTGCGGAACAGAGCGATTGTTTCATGGCCGGCATTTTATCATGGGGACCGTCGCCACTGTCCCCAGGTGCCCGACATCCTCTTCACCCTTCGCCGGGGCCGGCACCCCGCATCCCGCCGGGACACGGGGCGCTTCCGCTCCCTAAACCGCCTCGATGGTGGAGGTCGGCTTGGACGTGATGTTGTAGGTCACGCTGACCACTTCCGGGATCGTCCGGGTGATCTTCTTCGCCACCGCCTCCAGGGTATCGTAGGGGAGCCGGGTGGGACGGGCGGTGCGCGCGTCGAGGCTGTCCCAGCAGCGGATCTCGATCTGGTTGCCGAAAACGCGCTTGCGGTTGCGCATCCCCGTCACCCGGTCCTCGTGCAGGATGGCCAGGTACTGGAACGCCGGCACGTCCTTGAGCGCCGCCTCCAGGATGGCCGTGGCCCGGCGCACCAGCGCAATTCGGGCGGGGGTCGCCTCGCCGATGACGCGCGCGGCCAGGCCGGGGCCAGGGAAGGGGATGCGGGCGAACATGCTCTCGGGGAGCCCCAGTCCCTGCCCGACCTTGCGCACCCCTTCCTTGCGCAGTTCGATCAGCGGTTCCAGGATCTGGTACCCGAACGCCTTCTGCGGGTCGATGCCGAGCTGAGCGAACACGTTGTGCTGGCGTTTGATCCCCGCCACCGTCTCGTCCACGTCGGTCAGGATCGTCCCCTGCAGAAGGTGCTTGGCCCCGCTCTTGACGACGAGCCGGCCGAAGATCTTCTTGTAGAAAGTCTGGGTGATCGCCTCGCGCTTCTCCTCGGGGTCGGCAATCCCCTTCAGCGCGGTGAGAAACGCCTTGGAAGCGTCCAGGACTTCGACCCGGATCCCCAGTTTCCTGAAATCGGCCGCCACGCGCGCCGGCTCCCCCTGGCGCATCAGCCCGTTGTCGATGAAGAAGGTCTTCAGCCGATCCCCCAGCGCCCGGTGCCCGAGCGCCGTGACCACGGAAGAATCCACCCCGCCCGAAAGGGCGTTGATCGCCAGCCCATCCCCCACCGCCAGCTGGATGTCCCGGATCTTGTCCGCGATAAACTCGTCCACATTCATCGTGCCCGCCTTGATTTCCCTGATCTTTTTCACTGTAGCTCCTTTGGTGATGATTGAGATATCCCTGGTATCGATGGGGATAGTCGCCCCTGTCCCTTTGGAGACCGCGCTCTCCGGGCTCTTTCGCCTCCTCCGGCTCAAGGGGGGCGGTGACGGCCGTCCTCATTTTAACGGGAAACGGGTGGGACGTCCCGGTTTTTTCTTGTATGCTTGTACGATTAGGAAAGATGACGCCTCCCGGAGATTGCGCGCGGCGTCGTTGGAACCTGCTGTCACTGACTGAGAAGGATGAAACCGCCATGAAACTTTCGTACCGTTTTCTGCCGTCGTGCGCCGCGGCCGCGGCGCTGTTACTGGGATTAGCCGCCTTGACCACCACCTCCTGCTCCAAACGGGACAAAAACGCCGCCGCTCCGGCCGGGACCTCCAACCTCCTGTTGGCCGAGTGGGCTGGCCCCTACGGCGGGGTCCCCCCCTTCGACCGGGTGAAGGTGAGCGATTTCAAGCCCGCCCTGGAGGAGGGGATGGCGCTGGCGCTCGCGGAGATCGACAAAATCGCCGCGAACCCCGCCCCGCCCGATTTCGAAAACACCATCGCCGCCATGGAGCGGAGCGGGCGGGCGCTCGACCGCGCCGCCACCGTCTACGGCGTGTGGTCCACCTCCATGTCCACGGAAGAGTTCCGGGCGGTGGAGGAGGAGATGGCGCCGAAACTAGCCGAGTTCCGGGACAAGGTGATGCAGAACCCGCGCCTCTTCGAGAGGATCGAGAAGGTGTACCAGGCCCGGAAGGATTCGGGCCTCGACGACGATCAGCAGCGCCTGGTCTGGGACTACTATACCGATTTCGTGCGCGAGGGGGCCCGGCTCACCGCGCAGCAGAAGACGCAGGTGGCCGCAATCAACCGCGAACTCGCCGACCTCTACACGAAGTTCAGCAACAACCTGCTGCACGACGAGGAATCCTACGTCCTCTACCTGGCCGCCGACCAGCTGGGCGGGCTCCCGGAGAGTTACGTCCAGGCAGCGGCCCAGGCGGCCGCCGAGCGCGGCCGGCAGGGGAAATACGCGGTGCTCAACACCCGCTCCTCGATGGACCCCTTCCTCACCTACTCCACCGAGCGCGCCCTGCGTGAGCAGGTGTGGCGCACCTACTACAACCGCGGCGACAACGGGGACACCTACGACAACAACAGCGTCATCACCCGGATCCTGGAGCTGCGGGCCGAGCGGACCCGGCTGCAGGGATACCCGACCTTCGCCCACCGGGCCATCGAAAAACAGGTGGCCAAGACCCCCGAAGCGGCCATGGAACTGATGATGAAGGTCTGGCCGGCGGCCGTGGCGCGCGTCGGCGAGGAGGTGGCCGACATGCAGGCCATCGCCGACCGGGAGGGAGCGAAGATCCGGATCGAGCCGTGGGACTACCGTTTCTACGCCGAAAAGGTGCGCAAGGAGAAATACGACCTCGACTCCCGCGAGGTGAAGGAGCACCTCGAACTCAACAAGCTCCGCGAAGCGATGATGTGGGCGGCGGGCGAGCTCTACGGGTTCCGCTTCGAACCGGTGTCCGGCGTCCCGGTCTACCACCCCGACGTGCGCGTCTGGGAGGTGAAGCGCAACGACCGGCACGTGGGGCTGTGGTACTTCGACCCCTACGCCCGGCCGGGGAAGCGCTCGGGGGCCTGGATGAACGCCTACCGGAGCCAGCACCGCCTGGACGGGGGCGAGACCACCATCGTCTCGAACAACTCCAATTTCGTGAAGGGGGCGCCGGGGGAACCAGTGCTCCTCTCCTGGGATGACGCCGAAACCATGTTCCACGAATTCGGCCACGCGCTGCACGGCCTGGCGGCCGACTCGACCTACCCGTCGCTCTCGGGCACGGCGGTGGCGCGCGATTACGTCGAACTCCCTTCGCAGATCAACGAGCAGTGGCTCGGGACGCGCGAGGTGCTCAACCGCTTCGCCCTGCACCACAAGACGGGCAAGCCGATGCCGGCCGCGCTTATCGACAGGATCGAAAAGGCGCGGACGTTCAACCAGGGCTTCCTGACGGTCGAGTTCCTGGCCAGCGCGCTCGTGGACATGAAGGTGCACACCCTGGCCGACCTGAGCGGCTTCGACCCCGACCGCTTCGAGCGGGAGACCCTCGCCGCGCTCGGGATGCCCAGGGAGCTGCCGATGCGCCACCGCATGCCGCAGTTCTCCCACATCTTTTCGAGCGAGGGATACGCGGCCGGTTATTACGCCTATCTCTGGGCCGACGCCCTGACGGCCGACGCCTGGGAGGCTTTCGCCGAGGGGAAGGGGCCGTGGGACCGCGAGGTGGCGCGCCGCTTCTACGATCACGTGCTCAGCCGGGGGAACACGGTCGATCCCGAGATCGCCTACCGCGCCTTCCGCGGGCGCGACATGGACACGAACGCGTTGATGCGCGACCGGGGCTTCCCGGTGCATTGATTTGGGGACGTCCCACCCGTTTCCCTATTATCCCCGTATGACGGAAGACACGGGACAACGCGGCGGCAACCGCCGGTTTCGCTTCCAGCATCCCCGGGCCGAATCCCGGCCCGGGAAAATGGGAAACGGGTGGGACGTCCCTATTAGGAATTTCGGGGGGAGCGGCGGCCGGCCCATTGCAGCCGCGGCCTGCGCCATCGTTTGCAGACCCGGGGTGATCATCTGCTTGGAGGTGCCGTGCGCGATCAGTTTCCCGTTCGCGTCGGCGATCGTCGCCTCGGCCAGGCAGATGCTCCGCCCGGCCTTGATCCGTTTCCCCTCCACGTACAGGTAGCCGTCCCGGGCCTTGGCCAGGTTGTGGACGCTGAGGTCGAGGGTGACGAGCCCCGCGTTCTCCTCGAGGTCGCAGTAGACGGCCAGGTAGGCGCCGGTGTCCACCAGCGACGAGTAGACTCCCCCGTGGATCATGCCGAACGGGTTGCGGTGCTTTTCCTGGAGCTCCACCCGGCTCCGGGAAAAACCGGGGCCGATGTCGAGGACCTCGATCGAGAGGAGCCGGAAATAGGGGCCCTCGTTGGTGAGTGCGATCAGGGAACGGATATGCTCAGGATTCAACATATTTTTTGGGGACGTCCCACTCGTTTCCCTATTATCCCCGTATGACGGAAGACACGGGACAACGCGGCGGCAACCGCCGGTTTCGCTTCCCGCATCCCCGGGCCGAATCCCGGCCCGGGAAATTGGGAAACGGGTGGGACGTCCCTATTTAAGAAGCAGGGTGGTGGGGTCCAGCGTAACCTGGACCGGGCCGACATCGAAGTTGTCGTGGTCCTTGAGCAGCCGGAGCTCGATCTGCCTATCCTCCGGCTCCAGGGCAAGGATCACGTCGATGTTGTTCTCGAAGCGCGTCAGCGGCTCGGGGATCCCCCGCTCGTTGCGCGGCGAATCGCGGTGAATGACGGCCGACATCCAGAGTTCACCGTCGATCTCGCCGGCGATCGCGCGCAGGTCGGCCATCTCCTCCCCCGTCGCCCGTTCGAAGTCGAAGCCGTCCAGGATCAGCGTGGCGGGGAAGAAATTCATCTGGTCGCCGATCCGCGCGACGGTTTCCCGCAGCCGGGGGACGGAGAAGCTGGCGCCGACGAAGCTGTGGATGTTGCGAAAGCGCTCCATCTCCATCAGCTCGGCATCGACGTTCTCGTGTCCCGCGCTCTTGGCCAGTTCGAGGAAGATCTCGCCGTAGAACCCCCTGATCTTGTCGATCCCGTCGTCCAATGACACGTGCAGCACGCGCCGTCCGCGCATCAGGTCGTCGAGCGCAATGCTGACCAGGACCGCCGTCTTCCCCACCCCGTGCCTTGCCGCCACCACCCCGATGTTGCCGCGGCCCAGACCTCCGTGAATCGACTTCTCCAGGAGCCTCAGCGGGCTCCGTTCGTTCAGCTCTTTTCGATACATGGCTCGTCCCTCCCGGCTACTCTTCTTCCTTGTCCAAGTTGGTGCCGTACTTCTTGATCAGTTCCTTGGAGACCTCGGCCGGGACCGGAACGTACCGGCTGAACTCCATGGTGAACTCCGCCTTCCCCTGGCTCGAGGACC
>JAAYAJ010000021.1 GCA_012719455.1 Acidobacteriota bacterium
AATACGAGGCGCAGCAGCGGGAGATCGCCCGCATCAAGGCCTTCGCCGACAAGTTCCGCTACAAGGCGACCAAGGCGGCGCAGGTGCAGAGCCGGCTGAAGGAGCTCGAGCGGATGGAGCGGATCGAACTCCCACCGGACACCAAGCCGATCCGGATCCGGTTCCCGGAAGGGCCGCGCACCGGACGCAACGTCCTCGAGCTCGTGGGGGTGTCGGCCGGGTACGGCGGCGAACCGGTTTTCCGCGGCGTCGACTTCATCTTGGAAAAAGGGGACCGGGTCGCGCTCGTGGGGCCCAACGGGGCGGGGAAGTCGACGCTGATGAAAATCCTGGCCGGGCGCCTGCCGCTCTCCGCAGGGGAGCGTAGGGAAGGACACAACGTCATCGTCTCTTATTTTTCCCAGGACCAGGACGACCTCCTCTCCTCGACCGGGACCGTCTGGGACGAGGTCTACTCGGTGGCGCCCAACCATATCGTGCCCGAACTGAGGACGCTGCTCGGATGCTTCCTCTTTTCGGGGGACTCGATTGAAAAACCGGTATCGGTCCTGAGCGGCGGGGAGCGGAGCCGGCTGGTATTGTGCAAGCTCCTGCTGTCGCCGGCGAACTGCCTGCTGCTCGACGAGCCGACCAACCACCTCGACATCCGGTCGAAGGACATCCTGATGGACGCACTCCGGGATTACGGCGGGACACTCGTGTTCGTCAGCCATGACCGCTACTTTCTCGACGGGCTGGCCACCCGGGTGCTGGAGATCGGCGACGGGACGGCCGTGGCCTACCTGGGCAACTACGGGGACTACTTGAGGAAGAAAACGCAAGAGGAACCGGGCCGGAACGCCCCGGTCCCGGCAGCCGGTCCGGAGCCATTGCCCGCCGCACGCGCCGCCGCACCGTCGGAGCCGCGGAAGAACAGGGCCAACCCCATTCGAGTCCGCAAGCTGAGGCAGGAGATCGAATCGCTGGAGGGGAAGATCCAGCTCGACGAGACCCGGATCGCGGTTCTGGGCCAGATGCTGGCCTCGGAGGAACTCTACCGGGACCACCAGCTCTTTCGTGCGACCATGGAGGAGCACAACCAGCTGCAGGGGGTGCTGGAGCACTCGATGGCGGAATGGGAACGGCTGCATGCCGACCTGGAGGCCCTGGAGGGTTCGGGGACCTGATCCGGAGGGGGAAAATGTTCGACCCCCGGCTCCGCTTGTGGTAAGATTTAGTTTTGCTGGTCTAGGAAGACACCCAACCAATCGTAGTGCAATGCTTCGAATGAGGGTTCGGAGGCCGCCTTCAGCTTGGGTTCGTTTGAATCCATGAGTCCTGTCGCACCAGTCCTGCCTGGAGCGGCCCAAGATTCAGAGATCGGTTCTCCCCCAAAAGCAGGACCTGAACATCATGAGGTTTGTGCCGGGCGGAAATCCTCCGCGGGTCTTCATGGAGACCGGTGGAATCCGCCGGACTGTTGAGGAGATCAATGTCCAGAAAATATCGTCAGTCCGGTTACATGGATGCGGACCGGGAGAAGCGGCCCAAGGTCCCGCCCCAACACAGGGGCCCCAGGGGAGCCGGTGCGAGGATCGAGACCAAGTTCCACCTGGTCACCCGCTGCAATAATTGCGCGGCGGAAATCCAGGTGGCGGAGAAGATCCAGGTCACCGACACCTGCAAGAGCTGCGGTACCGACCTGCACACCTGCCGCAATTGCCTGAATTTCGATCCTTCGGCGCGCAACGAATGTATCAAGCCGGTGGAGGCGCGGGTGTCTAACAAGAGCGCCAATAATTTCTGTCCCCTTTTCGAGCCGAAGGTCCTCATCGAAAAGCAGGGGAGCGGGGCTCCCGCGCCCCGGGTGGAGAACAGCCACCGCCAGGCCTTCCTCGACCTCTTCAAGAAGTAAGGATTCCCCAAAAAGCACGGGGCCGGCCATGGCCGGCCCCGCGGGCCTCCCCGATCCCTGGCGGGCTCCGCTACCCGAGCTGCGAGGTGCAGTTGGGGCAACGCGTGGCCCTGATCGCGATGGCGGAGGTGCAGAAGGGACATTCCTTGGTATCGGGCACCGGGGCGGCTTCCTCTTTGCGCTTGAACCGGTTGACCTGCCTGACGAGCAGGAATATGGCGAACGCCACGATCAGGAAATCGATGATGGTGTTGAGAAACACGCCGTAGTTCAGCGTCGCCGCACCCGCTTCCTTGGCCGCCGCCAGACTCGCGAATTCCCCGCCGGAGAGGGTGAAGAACAGGTTGCTGAAGTCCATGTTTCCCATCAGCATTCCGATGGGGGGCATCAGGATATCGGCGACGAAAGAGGTGACAATCTTGCCGAAGGCGGCGCCGATGATGATCCCCACCGCCATATCCAGCACGTTGCCCTTCATGGCGAATTCCTTGAATTCCTTTAACATGTGTCTCTCCAGGATAGTGGGTTTACGGCATTTCGAGAGCGACCGGAAGGTCGTTCTCCCCGGCGGGTGACCCCGCCGCGAGATCCTGCTGGTAGTGTTTGAGGAAATAATCGATGGTTTCGACCCGGAGCCGGATGGACCCCGTCGGCCGGTTTTCATCAATGTCCTTGAACGCGAAAAAAGGGGTTCCCGACATCTCGATGATGCGCTCGATGGTGGAATAGATGGGGGCGTCGTGGCCGCACTTGAAATTCGACATTTCCACGGCGATCAGGTTGGGGTGCCGGGCGGTGAACTTGGCCGCCCAGACCTTGTAGGCGCTGTTGGCGGAGTAGGAATGTTTCCAGGCGTCGGAGATGTCCAGCGGGTGTTCGATGACGCCCGCAGCCACCTCGTCTCCGAAGAGGCGTTCGAGCAGGTCGTCGTCCATGGGTAGGGTGGCCTGTGAGAACACCGGGTATCCCCGCTTCTGGAGTTCCTCGGGGATGCCGTGATTGATTCCCGGGTCATGGTGGTAGGGCCTTCCCAGCAGCACGATGCCGATGCGCCGTTCTCTTTCCAGCCGGTCGATGACCTCGCGCGCCCGGCGCCGCACTTTCGCCTCGTACTCATCGAGCGCCGCGTACCCGGCACGGACGGCCTCCCGGTTTTCCTTCAGGGACAGGCCGAGCAGCGGGCGCAGCGCCGCGTAGAGCTGGCGCGCCAGGAGCTGGGGCCGGGACATGTCCAGCAGGGGATTGAGATAGAGGAGGCCGCTTTCGGCAAACAGGTCGGATTCCTTGGTGAAGGCCGCCCTCACGACTTCCGGGGTGAGGGCCGTGGTCGGGCAGGCGTTGGCGGCGCGGATGCTCAAAGGGGTGCGCAGCACGTCGAGCATCGGGAAGAAAATGCAGTCGAGCGGTTTTTTCCGATGCTTTTCGAACAGGAGGTTGTGGACGTGGGCCAGCCCGAGTTTGGACGGGTAGCAGGGGTCGATCGACCCCCGTTTGGTTCCCGCGCGGAACATCTCCTCGTTGGTGAAATCGGAATAGACGATGTTTTCGGGCGCGATCCCCAGGGACTCGAAATAGACGCTGAAGAGCGGGGCATAGGAGTACATCCCGAGCACGCGCGGGATACCCACGCGGAAGCGCGCCCGGCGCTCCATGACCGCTCTGCGGCGGAAGTTCCGGGCGGGGACGGGGGTCGGTTTCCTGCCTGCGTGCGCTCTCCACACCTCCCGGCTGGCGTATTCCAGGAGGTTGGGGTTGGCGTCGCGCGCCGCGTCGAGATCCGCCTGGATCGCCTTCATGGCCCCCAAGTCTTCCACCGCCCCTTTTTCGCAGGCCGCGATGATGAGGCGGCGGGGCTTTTCCCCCTCACCCCCGATGTCGATGAACGTCCGGAGGCAGTGGTTTTTGCAGAAACTGCAGCGGGTTTCCTCCCCCACCGTCGTCCGGTATTCGATCCTGCGCACCGCGTCCAGGCCGATGAATGAGGTCTTGCGCCCCTGGCGCCAGAGGGTGACGGCCTCGAAGGCGGCGCCGATGGCGCCCGCCTCCCCCGCGTGCTTGTGGACGATGATCTCGGGCGTCTTCCCGGTCCCCCGGAAGCGCTCCTGGATGAAATCCACCTGCGCCTTGACCGCCGCCAGGTTGTTCTGCGTCCCCCCCTGCAGGATGAAGCGCGTGCCCAGTTCCGCCAGGTTGGGGATCTTGGCGATATAGAGCCAGACGTTCTTGGGGAGCACGGCCGCCAGCCCGGCGAGGATCTCGTTGGGTTTCCATCCCTGCGCCTGGAAGCTGGCGATGTCGGACTGAAGGAACACGGCGCAGCCGTAAGGGAAGACAGGCATTTCCCTTGCCGTGAAGGCGACATCGGCGAACTGTTCCACGCGGTACCCGAATCCTTCGGCGATCGCCTGCAGGAAGTAGCCGTTCCCGGCCGAACACTGGGTGTTGAGCTTGAAATCCTTGACGCGCCCGTCCTTGAGCACCATGAGCTTGATGTCCTGTCCGCCCACGTCCACAATGGCATCCGGGATGTCGTAATAGTGCAGCGCCGAATTGGTGTGGGCCACCGTCTCCACCAGGGCCACGTCGGCGCGGATGACGTCGCGCAGGGTGTCCTTGGCGTAACCGGTGGTAGCCACCCCCAGCACCTCGATCCGGGCCCCCTGCTCCTCGACCTGGCCGCGGAGCTTTTCCAGGATTTCGACCGTGTCCTGGATGGGGTTTCCTTTCGAGAGCTGGTACGCCCGGGCCAGGACCTTCCCCTCGGGTGTCAGGAGGACCGCCTTGGTGGAGGTCGACCCGCCGTCGATGCCGATGAAGCCCCGGGCGACGTCCCCGGGGGAAAACACCGGCGGCACGAACGGGGGGGGAGCGTAGGCCGCGAGGAAAGAGGCCACCTCCTGCTCCGACCCGGCCAGGGCCGGGACCCCGGTGCCGTTCCTGCTGCGCCCGCTCGAGCGGTCGGCCGCCAGGGCCCGCATCTTTTCCAGCCCCAGGTAACGCCCGATTTCCGGCTCCTCCTCCCGGCCGAACTCTATGGCCCCCAGGGCGCCGTAATACTCGGCGTCCTCCGGGGCCCGGATCAAGTCCTCGGGACGCGTCCCATCCGGGATCTCGATCCCGCGCTCCCGCCACATCAGCGCGATGTTGTGTACCCACGCTTGGCGCATCCCGGGGATGAAGGCGTTCGGCCCCCCCAGCAACAGCACGTGGGGGAGGAGCGTGTGGCCGCGTGCGAGCACCTGCAGGTTCTGGATTACGAAGGCCTCGAAAAGAGAGGCCATCAGCTCCTCGGCCGGGATCCCCTGTTTTTGAAGGCCGTTGATGTCGGTTTCGGCGAACACGCCGCATTTGCCGGCTATCGGGTGCAGGCGGATCCCGTCGTAGTGGAGCCCGGACAGGTCGGCCAGGGGGATGCCCAGCTTCATGCTGATCTTGTCGATGACCGAACCGGTGCCCCCGGCGCACTTGTCGTTCATGGAGGGGAACTTCTTGGCGGGGCCGTCCTCGGTCTCCTTGCGCAGGATGACGATCTTGGCGTCCTGCCCCCCGATTTCCACGAAGGAGGCGGCTTCCGGGCAGCGCCGTTCCACCGCCAGCGAGGCGGCCAGTACCTCCTGGACGAACTTGGCCCCGATCAGCTCGGTGAACATGGAGGCGCCGGCCCCCGTGGTGAACACCCTGCCGTTGTCGGGCGCAAGGCCGGTTTCCCGCTCCATGCGCTCCAGGAAATCGAGCAGCGTCTCCAATTGGCGTGTCTCGTGCCTGCGGTAGTCCTTCCACAGGATCGCATTGGTTTCCGCATCGGCCACCACGGCCTTGACTGTTGTGGAACCCACGTCAATTCCGGCAATCAATCTGGTCATAACCAACGCCTAACCCTGAACAAAAAGTGGATTGAACTCGACGGCGGCTTCCCCGCCCGGTCTCCCGGCGGCGCGGCGCCTCATCGCCCCGCCATCAGGTCCCCGACATGGAGCACGAAGTTGGCGGCGACGCCGGCGGTACCCCTGCGGCGCGGGACCCGGTACATGGGACGGCTCAATTCGGGGTGCTGGGCTACGAAGGCGCGGATCTGGTCGAGGTGCTTCCCGGTGCTCTCCAGGGCCTGCTGAAACTCCGCCTTGGCTTTGGCCTTCGCCTCGCCGAGCGCCATCTGCACGCGGCTGTGCGCGTTGTTTTCCCCCTCGCCCGAGGTTTCGACGGGGAGATAGATCATGTCCTTGTGCTGGCTGATGACGGCCGACTGTATCCCGTCGGACTGGGAGGAGGGGAGGCAGCCGAACGGTTTGAGGCTCAGTACCATGTGGCACAGCTTCTGCGAGTGGTAGTAGATGTTTTTTCCCACCTCGAGATAACCTTCCCCCCCGCGCGCCAGCGGTTTGTAGTAGGGGCTGGCCATTTCGGCGAGGGTATCCTGGGAGACCAGGGTGTGGGCGATGCCGCCCAGGGATCGGATCACCCGGTGGTAGAGCCAGGTATAGAGGCGTTCGCCGATGATGAGGAGCGCCCGCTTCTGCTGAAAAGCGAGTTCGTTCTTGAAGCGCTGCCGGAGGTCCCAGGGGGCCGGTTCCTCGCATTCCGAGTTCATCCCGCGCCGGGGGGCCATCTGCATGCGCGCGTGGGCCAGCAGGTAGGCGATCCAGGTCCCGATCGCCTCGGGCTGGACATGGGCCCCCTCCTTTTCCAGGAACTCGAACATCCGGTAATTGCCCCCCCCTTCGGTGGTCTGGGCCCAGAATTCCCCGATGATCTTGACAATCGGTTTCTGGCGTGTCCGGTCGATGGCGATCCCATCGATGCGCTTCCGGCACCGCTCCAGTACTTCCTGGAATTCCTTCCCCCGGAGATGCCGGTTCATCTTGTACAGGAAGCTCAGCAGGTGGCGCAGGAAAGCCCTCTTCTCCAGCGTCGGGACGAACCACCCGGGCACCCGGTCGACCAGATCCGGGGCCTTGTACTGGCGCAGGTGGTCGCACAGCTCCTGCATGCAGAGGCCCATGACCCGGTCGGTTTCACCGGGGATCACCTCGTAGGGGCGGATGTTGTGGGTCAGGTCGTTGAGGACGTCCCCGAGAAAGAGCACCTTCAGCATGCCGAGGCCGAAATCGATGGTGTATTTCAACCCCGGGGCGGAGGTCTTCTGGCGGATACCCTCGTCCTGTTGGAAGCGGAGGACGCGGAAGCCGTCGAAGCCGGCGTTCTGCAACGCGAGCCGGTATTCGGCCGCATAGGTGCCGAAGCGGCAGGGTCCGCACGATCCGGCGGTGAAGTAGAGGTAGTTGTCGACGATGTCCTTGCGCGACATCCCCTCGCTTTCCAGGTTGCGCAGGTACTGGATCAGGGCTCCGGAGGTGAAATAGGCGGGGCTGCACTGGCCGTTGTTGCCGAATTCCTTTCCGAGGTGAAACGCTTCCTGGTCCGGAACCGGAAGGAGTTCACAACTGTAGCCGCTTCCCTGGAAAACGGCGCGGATGAGTTCCTCGTGTTTCCGGGTCAGCCCGCCGACCAGGATCGTCACCCGGGAGCGCTCCTCCTCCGTGAAGGGGCGTTCCTCCGGTCGATGATAATGCTTTATATTTGAATGGTTTGCCTGCATCGTGTCCATAAACTAATCCTGTCCTGACTCCCGGGCCAGTGAAGTTCGAGCTTAAATGTATAACATTCCCGGACTTGACCATGCAAGGTGCCCGTCGGTTTGCTCCAGGGGCGGTCCGGGGAATGGTGTGGATGCTCTATCCCGGGCTGTTCGCGCGTGACGCTCCTGGCGCGCTTGCGCGGCTGGTCCTCGTCGCACCTGCGCAACGGCGCGATCTCGTGGGACAGCACAGCGGGATGGCCGTCGGGATTAGGCAGGAGTGGATTGGAAAGCTCCCTCTTGGATGACAGGCGCCGCTCCCGGCCTGAAACAGTTCCGGCGGCCGGGGGGAGATATGCTACAATCCCCGCCGTGCGCGCCGAATGTGCGGTGATCAGATGGCCGTGCACGGAACAACCACCGCCGCTCCTGCAATATACTATCGGCCGCCCGCCGCCCGGGGCTTTAGCTGTGCGCGGGACCGGGGGGTGCGGCCCGGATCGGGAGGGAACCGTGAAATTCTCCAATGTCCGTTTGACGATACCGGCCGACAGCAACATCATCGTGGGGCAGAGCCATTTCATCAAGACGGTGGAGGACCTCTGCGAAATCATCGCCACCGGAGTCCCGGGCGCCCGGTTCGGGGTCGCGTTCTGCGAGGCTTCCGGCCCCTGCCTTGTCCGGGTGGATGGCAATGACGCCCGGCTCCGGGAGGTCGCGGCGCAAAACGCCGAGGCCATCGGGGCCGGCCACACCTTCGTCGTGATGCTCGGGGACGCTTTTCCCATCAACGTGCTGAATGCGGTGAAACATTGCCCCGAAGTGTGTCATATTTTCTGCGCCACGGCCAACCCGCTCGAGGTGATCGTGGCGGAAACCGATCAGGGTCGCGGTGTCGTCGGCGTCGTCGACGGTCTGCCGCCCCGGGGTGTGGAGACCGAATCGGACGCGGCGGCCCGCAAGGAGTTCCTGCGGAAGATCGGGTACAAGAGGTGATCCCGGTTTCCTGTTCCCTTTGCCGACGGCGGGAGAGCGTATGATCAGCGTGGAAGAAGCTTTGCGGATTTTGCGGGCCCATCTGCCGGCTCCAGGGGTGGAGACCGTGGATTTCAGGTCGTCGCTCGGGCGGGTGCTGGCGGAAGACCTCCTCGCCAATTCGGACATCCCCCCGTTCGACCGGTGCGCCATGGACGGCTACGCGGTGCGGGCGGACGATACCCGCCCCGCCCCCGTGGAACTCCCGGTGGCGGGGGAGAGCCGGGCGGGCGGCGGCATGCCTGGGAGCCTGGCGCCGGGGCGGGCGGTGTCGATCATGACGGGGGCCCCGGTCCCCCCGGGGGCGGACGCGGTGGTGGTGGTGGAGCAGTGCCGGACCGCGGCTGACAAGAGCCGGGTCGCGATTCTCGAGCCGGTGAGTTGCGGGGACAACATCGCTCCCCGCGGGTGCGAGGCCCGGGCGGGGGAGCCGGTGCTCCGCAAGGGGCATCGCGTGGGGCCCGCGGAGATCGCCGTCATGGCCACTTTCGGCTATGCGCGCGTCGACGTCTACCGCAAGCCCACGGTGGCCATCCTGGCCACGGGGGACGAGCTGGTGGAGGTCGATCGGCAGCCGCGCCCCGACCAGATCCGCAATTCCAACGCCTACTGCCTCGCCGCACAGCTGGAGCTTCTGGGGTTCCCTTCCGATTACCTCGGGATCGCCCGGGACACCCGGGAAGATCTGCACCGGAAGGTTGCGGCCGGGCTCGAACGGGATATCCTGATCATCACCGGCGGTGTTTCCATGGGGGAGTATGACCTGGTCCGCGACGTCTTCCGCGACTTCGATCTCGAGATCCTCTTCAACAAGGTGTCGATCAGGCCGGGGAAGCCGACGGTGTTCGCGCGCAAGGGGGATCGGCTGGTCTTCGGCCTGCCGGGCAATCCGATTTCGGCTTTGATCACCTTCGAGTGTTTCGTCCGCCCGGTCCTTGGGCGCCTGTGCGGCATGATGAGCCCGGAGCTGCCGAGGATGAAGGGGGAACTGCTCCGGGACGTGAGGCAGGCGCCCGGGAGGACGGCGTTCCTGCCCGCCTGGGTGTCCTGGCGGGAGGACGGGTGGGTGGTCGACCCGCTGCCGTGGAAGAGCTCGGCCGATATCATCGGGTTCACGGGGGCCAACGCCGCCTACATCTTCCCGAAGCACCTCGACCGGATGGGGCGCGGGGAGAAGGTCGAAATCATGTTTTTGCCCGATTTTTTTGTCAGGCAGCGGTGACCCATTGATGGGGAGGGAAGATGGCGAAGAAGGAGAGCGCCCGGCTGACGCACCTGGATGAAGAAGGGAAGGCGCGCATGGTGGATGTCACCGACAAGCCCGTCACGGTGCGCCGCGCGGTCGCGGAAGCCTTCATCTCCCTGTCCCCCGCGACCGGGGCGCTGCTCGCCGAGGGGCGCTTGCCCAAGGGGAACGCGCTGGAAACGGCCCGGCTGGCCGGCATCATGGCCGCCAAGCGGACGCCCGATCTCATCCCCCTGTGCCACCCGCTCCTCCTTTCCCATGTGGACGTGGAGGCCGAGGCCGGGGACAAGGGGGTGCGGTTTGTCGCCACGGTCTCCACCGCCGGCTCCACCGGGGTCGAGATGGAGGCGCTGACGGCCGCTTCGGTAGCCGCCCTGACCCTTTACGACATGGTCAAGGCCGTGGAGAAGGGGGCGACGATCGGCAGGGTCAGGCTGCTGGAAAAGAGCGGGGGGAAAAGCGGTCCCTACCGGCGCAAGCAATCCTGAGCCCGGCTGGAAGGTCCGGCGGGAGGTTTCGCCATGCCCATTTACGAATATCATTGCCGCGCTTGCCGGCGGCGGATGAGCTTCCTGGTGATGACGCCGTCGACGTTCGAGCCGGAGTGCCGGTTCTGCGGCGGCCGGGAACTCGAACGGCTCTTTTCCCGCTTCTCCTCCCCGAAATCGGAGGAGCAGCGGTTGGAGTCGCTGGCCGATCCCGCGAGCCTTGCGGGGCTGGATGAGAGTGACCCCGGGAGCGTGGCCCGCTGGGTGAAAAAAATGGGGGGCGAGCTGGGGGACGATCTCGATGGTGGGGAGATCGACGAACTCGCCGAGCGGGCGGCGGCGGAAGCCAGCGGGCCGGACGGGGAGCCCTGGTCCCAGTCGGACGAACTCTAGCGCGGGAGCCTTGGCGGGTCCTATGCCCGAAATGCCCGAAGTGGAAACGATCGCTCGGCAGCTCCGGAGGAGGGTCGTGGGCAAACGGATCGCCGCGGTCCGGCTTTCGGGGCTGCCGCTGAGGAAGCCGATGCCCCCCGGATTGGAGACGGATCTTGTCGGGCGCACGATCCGCCGGGTGCGGAGATACGGCAAGTACCTGGTTCTGACCCTCGAGCCAAAGGCGTTCTGGTTGATCCACCTGGGGATGAGCGGAAGGCTGCTCTACCATGAACCCGGCCGGGCGGAGGGGGCGAAGCACACGCACGCCTCCATCCTCTTTGCGGACGGGGACGGGCTGGAATACCGGGATCCCCGCCGATTCGGGTTGCTGGCGGTGTACAGGGGAGCGACGCCGAAGTCGATTCCTGAAATCCGCGCCCTGGGGATCGACCCCCTGGATCCGCGATTCACGGGCGAATGGCTGGGTCGGAGGCTCCGCGGCAGCCGGCGCGAGGTCAAATCGGTTCTTCTTGACCAGAAGGTGTTGGCCGGTGTGGGAAATATCTACGCCTGCGAGGCGCTGTTCGAGGCCCGCATCCACCCCGGGCGGAGGTGCGCGACCCTCAGCGACACGGAAAGGGATCGCCTGGCGGCGGGCGTTCAAAAGGTGATGCGGGATGCGATCGTGCGCCGGGGGACCACTTTCTCTGATTTCAGGGATGCGGACGGGAGAGCCGGGGGGCACCAGGATTTCCTCGCCGTCTACCTGAGGGAGGGGAAGCGGTGCATCAGGTGCGGGAACCCGGTCCTGAGGATGAGCCAGGGGAACCGAAGCACATTTTTCTGTCGGCAATGCCAGCGCTGATTCCCGGGAAGGGTCCCGGGACGGTGCGGGCGCACGGGGAGGTAGGGCAATGGCGGAATCTTATCGGGTATGTGCGCACTGCAAGGGCACCGGCCAGTGCCGGGCGTGCCATGGAACGGGACGGCTGGCACTGCAGAAGGGGAAAACCTGCACTTCCTGCTACCCCCACGGTAGCGGCCAGTGCCAGAACTGCCGCGGACTGGGGGGCTTCGACTCCAGGGGAAAACCGGCCGGGAAGCCGGAGTGACGACGCGGGGTTGACCGGCGGGAAGCGGGGATTCGTCTCGGGTGGCGGACAGCATGTTTCTGGCGATCGATATCGGCAATACCAACATCACCATTGGCCTGTACGATGGGGACGTTCCGGGCCCCCGCTGGCGCCTGGCCGCCGACCACGAGCGGACGGCGGACGAGTACGGCGCTTCTCTCGGGGAGGCATTGCGCCGCTTGGGTATCGATGCCGGGAGGGTCAGGGCGGTGGCCATCTCGAGCGTGGTCCCGTCCCTGACCAGGGTCTTCGAGGAAGTGAGCGGACAATGCCTCCGCTGCCGGCCCCTGATCGTGGACAGCTCGGTGAAGACTGGGCTGCGGATTCTCTACGACGATCCGAGGCAGATCGGGGCCGACCGAATCGTGGATGCCGCGGCGGGGTACGCCCTTTACGGTGGGCCGGTGTGCATCATCGATCTGGGCACCGCCACCACCTTCGACGCCGTCAGCGCGGACGGGGATTTCCTTGGCGGCGCCATCACTCCGGGGATCGGGATCGCGGCCGAGGCCCTGGCCATGAGGGCGGCCAAGCTGCCGCGGGTCGAACTGCTCCACCCCGCCTCGGTCATCGGCAGGAATGCGACGCAGTCGCTCCAGTCGGGGCTGTTGCTCGGCTACGTCGGGCTCGTGGAGGGGATGGTCGCGCGCTTCCAAGCGGAACTCGGCCCAGGCACCAGGGTCGTCGCCACCGGGGGACTGGCCCCCGTCATCGCCCGGGAGACACCGGTCATTCAAGTGCTCGCCCCCTGGCTGACGCTCGACGGCCTGCGCTTCCTCTACTCACTGAACCGTGGCGGGGATCAGTAGTTCAACGCCGCCCGGTTGAGGATTTCGTTGTAGATTTTGAGCTTGCCCGCCTTTTCAAGCTCCGCCCGGAGCCTGCCGACATATTCCTGGAAGTAAGGGTCCCGCAGCGACTCGAGCATCCGTTGCTTCAACTCGGGCTTCGCTTCCGCGAAGGCTGCCTCGTCGAAAGGGGTCCGGGAGAGGACCTGGAAGACCACCATGTTGTCGAGCACTGTCTGGGGATCGCCCACCTGCCCCGGCTCCAGTTCAAAGGCGGCCCGGTTGAACGGCGAGTTGGCTCCGATTTCGGGATCCGCCGTCCCCGTGACCGTGAATTCCTGGCTTTTCCTGACGCCGAAGCCGGTTCCGCGGGCTGCCTCGCGTAGGCTCCCCTGCTTGCGCGCCTCCGCCGCGAGCTTCTGTGCCTCGGCCTGCATCAGTTCCCCGGCCCGGGCGTCGGTGTAATCGCTCGTGACCTGGTTCCGGAATTCTTCGAAACGTCCCGGGCGGGCCGGTTCGATCCCCTCCAGGATGCAGACGGCATAGCCGAGCGGGTGCTCGAGCGCCTTGCCGACACCGCCCGCTTCCTTGAGGGTGAAGACTTCGTCCATCATCGCTTGCGAGATACCGAAGTCGAAGGGGTTGTCCCCCTGCGTGAAGAGGCCCGTTTCGCGCACTTCCGCGCCGGCGCCCAGCTCCCGGGCCGCCTCCTCCGGTTTCTTCCCGTCCCGGAGCAGGGCCGCGCCTTCTTCCGCTTTCTGGCGGGCGAGCGCCAGGGCTTTTTTCTGCAGCGCGACCATCGCGAGCTGCGGACGATTGGATTCCAGCGTCGGTGTTTCGCGTTTCAGCACCTTGATGATGTGGAACCCGTACTGGGTCTTCACCAGGTCCGACACCTTCCCCGGTTCGAGGGAAAAGGCGGCATCCTCGAATTCGGGGACCATCTGCCCCCTCTGAAAGGGTCCCAGGTATCCCCCGTTGGCGGCGCTTCCGGTGTCTTGGGAGTGTTCGCGGGCCATCCGGGCGAAATCCGCCCCCGCGCGAATCTGCCTGAGCAGCTCTTCCGCACGCTGACGGATCTCGGCTTCCTGCGCCGGGTCTTCAACCAGGAGCAGGATGTGGGAGGCTTCGGCCGTTTCCTCGTGGGGCACCTGTTTCCATTCCTGCAGGACGTCCTCTTCGGTCACGGTGATGTCCGCGGCGAGCGCCTCCGCCGGAACCAGCAGGTAGCGGGCGTGCCGCTTCTCTCCGACGCGATAGGAGTCCCCGTGGGCGTTGAAGTGCGCCTCGAGTTCAGCCGCCGTCGGGGAGACGCGTTTGCGGAACTCCTCCCTGGTGAGCATGACGAAGTCCACCTGGGTCTTCAGGGTCGACCTGGAGAACTCCTCCCGCACCTCCCGCTCGCCCACGTCGAGGGAGCTGGTGACGATCGCGTGCACCTTGTCCAGCAGCCGCAAGCGCTCCAGTTCGCTTTCGAAATCGGCGACCGAATAGTTGTTGGCAGCCAGCAGCGCCTTGTAGTTTTCGATCCCGATGAACTTCCCCTGGTTTTGGAGATTGGGGTGGGTTTCCACCGCACGGCGGACTTCTTCCGGGGTGACGCGGACGCCGAGGCGATCGGCCAGGATATCGATCAGTTCGGCCGACACCAGGTCCTCGAGCACCTGCTGGGGAAGTCCCATCGATTGCAGCGTCTTCCGGTCCATCCGGTTCGTCCCCCCCGCATTGATGCGGTCGACCGTCCTGCTGTACAGGTTGACAAAACTTCTGGTCGGGATCGGGCGCCCATCGACCTCCGCGACCGACGAGGTCGTGGCGATGCCCCCCAGATCCACCCCCGGGATGAAGAAGATCATCATGGTCAGGGACATGGCGATGATGACCAGCCAAAGAACCAGTTTCAGCTGCCTTTTGCGGCGCATGAGATCCAGCATGGGAAGCAACCCCTCCAGTTTGTGACCGAAAGCGGAAAGTATAGCACAGACCGAAAACAAAACAGGACCGGGAAAGCCGGTGCGGGCTCCCTTGGGGTTTCGGTCCCTTTTGGGGTTCTCTTTTTCCGTCCCGAATATATAATAAGGCGTCTCTTCCCATAGCCGATTAGGGTTGAGAGCGGGCAAAGGGATACGTGTATTCAAAAAGGGTGGAGGGACGCCCGCCACCTCCCCTGTAAGCGGCGGAACATGAAGAATCATTCCAGCGGTTCAGTAGCCGGTCAAGGCCCGTGGCGGCGCGGGGTCCGGGCCTACGGTGTCCTGATCCTGGTTGTTGCGGGCCTGCTTGCATTCCTCTTTTTTCGGTGGACGGCCACCAAAGTGACGACTCGGGAAGACGCCCTTCCCCGCGATTTCACCGAGATCGTGGCTATGTCGGGAGTGGTGCGGGTTCTTGCCGCCGGGGACTCCGAATGGCGGGAGGCGAAGGTGGGGGAGCGCTTGGGTAGCGGCGACCTGGTCCGGACCGATGCCCGGGGGAGTGCCCGCATCCGTTACCCCAACGGAACCGAGGCCTCCATCCGCGCCGATACGATTTTCGGCGTGCAGCCGACGGGAAGCAACGAGATGGAGGTCTGGATGACTGCCACTTCCGAGCCCGGGGAGCAGGGGGAACGTGGAGGCTCCGAAGCGGGCGGGCGGTCCTCCCTTGACCGGGCGGGAGTGGGGGAGCTGCGCCCTTCCCTGCGCCTCGAACGGATCGTCCCGTTCGGGCAGAGTCTCCAACTGGTCGGGTACGTGGAGCCGGGGAGCCGGTTGAGCGTGAACGGCGAAAAGGTTGAGGTCGAGGGGGATGGCTCGTTCACGCACTTCACCAATCCTTTTCCCCGTACGGCCGAAACCGTCGCCATCGTCCTCGAGGCGACCAACTTGGCGGGCCGGAAGAGCACCCTAACGGCCAAACACAGCTTTCGTTCCCGCGCCGGGGTTAAATAGCATGTTGGATCGCCCCAAAATCGGAATCGTCTACCGGGGCCGGGTCCCCGAACTGTTCGAGGGCGGCATCCCCGAGGGGATGCCCTGGAGGGCGGAATTTTTCGAGGAGAAAGAGGTCCTGGCTACGGGCTGGAAGCCGGGGGACAATTACCTGGCGGTCTTCTTCCCGGCCGAGGCTGAACTTCACGGAATCCGGGGCCGCCTGGCGGAGGCCTTCCCGGGGGCGGAAGCGGTCGGTTTCCGCTCGGTCGCGCCGCCGGCCGCGGAGCCGGCCGTGAAGACCCGTGGGGATACGGCGGAGCTGTGCGTGCCGGCCCCGTTTCCCCTGGTGCGGCTGCTGCTCGACCGCCTGGAAGCGGCCGAGGCCCGTCGCCGCGAGGCGGCTGCCGCCTCCCGGCGGGAGCGCGATGCGTGGGATTTTATGGACTCCTTTGTCGGCGCCCTGGACGCCTGCGCCGACCTTGCCGGGCGGAAAGCGGCCCTGGACCCGCTGCTGAGCCGGATCCGCGACCGCATCGGGGCGGAAGCGGCGGCGCTGTACCTTCCGTCCGCTCCCGGTGGCGCGCTCGAGTGCGTTTGGTACGAGGGCGACCCGCCCGATTCCGAAGAGCGATTGGCGGCCGCGCAGCTGGTGTTCGAGGATCGGACGCCGCAGGAGGAGGACCGCCGTCAGCCCGGGGCGGAAATCCCGCAGGCGGACGTCCCCCGGTCCATGCTCCGTCTACCCCTCACCTGCCGTGGCCGGAAGGTTGGGGTGCTCGAACTCGTCGCCGGGGCGGGGGGAGGGTTTGCCCCGGAGAAGCGGGAGCTGATCGAGCTGGCGGCGGACCCGCTCGCGGCGGCCATCCGGACGCTGAACCGGTTCGAGTGCTTCGAGCGACTCACGATCACCGATGACCTGACCCTGCTGTACAACTACCGGTACCTGAAGAAATACATCGAAGCGGAGGTAAAACGTTGCCTCCGGTACAAGAAAAAAGTATCTTTACTGTTTATAGATATTGATGAATTCAAGAGCATCAACGACACCTTCGGCCACCTGGTCGGGAGCCGAGCCCTGGCCGAGATGGGGCAGGTGTTCAAGAAATGCGTCCGCGAGACCGACGTGGTCGGACGGTATGGGGGGGATGAGTTTGTAATCGTTCTGCCGGAGACCTCGCTCCGCGGGGCGCTGACAGTCGCCGAACGCATCAGGAAAAGGGTGGAGAGATTCGAGTTTGCCGCCCGGAACCTGAGCATCCGCCTGACGGTCAGCCTTGGGGTGGCCAACTGCCCCCGGCACGCGCTGACCGCCGAGGGTTTGATCAGAAAGGCGGACGCCGCGATGTATCGCGCGAAGGAACTTTCCAGAAACAGCATCAAAGTCGCCGTATAGTAACACTATGAATCTAAGAACTTTGTTTGGTTTTTTCTCCAGCGACCTGGCCATCGACCTCGGGACTGCAAACACACTCGTCTATGCGAAGGGGCGGGGGATCGTTGTCAACGAGCCGTCCATTGTCGCGCTTGACCGGAACAACAAGCGGGTGCTCGCCGTGGGGCACGGGGCCAAGGAGATGCTCGGGCGCACACCCGCCGATATCATTGCCGTCAAGCCGATGAAGGACGGGGTGATCGCGGATTTCGATGTCACCGAGGTCATGCTGAAGTATTTCATCAAGGCGGCGCACAGCCGTAACCACCTGTTGAGCCCCCGCATCGTGATCGGCATCCCCTCGGAGATCACCCAGGTGGAAAAGCGGGCGGTGCAGGAGTCCGCGCTGCGCGCCAAGGCCAGCGAGGTGTACCTGGTGGAGCAGGCGGTCGTGGCCGCCATCGGTGCCGGCATGCCGATCACGGAGGCGTGCGGCAACATGATCGTCGATATCGGCGGGGGGACCACCGATATCGCGGTCATTTCGCTCTCCGGTATCGTCTACAGCCGATCGGTGCGGGTCGCCGGCAACGAGCTCGACGAGGCCATCATTCAGTATATCAAGCGGAAGCACAACCTGCTGATCGGGGAACGCACCGCGGAGGCCGTCAAGATCCAGATCGGGTCCGCGGCACCACTGGAGCGGCCGATGACCATGGAGATCAAGGGGCGTAACCTGATCGAGGGGGTGCCGAAGACGGTCACCATCTCCGACGAGGAGATCCGGGAGGCCCTGAGCGACAGCATTGCGATCTTGATCAATGCCATCAAGGTCGCCCTGGAAAGGACGCCGCCTGAACTGTCGGCCGACATCATGGACCGGGGGATCGTGCTGACAGGTGGCGGAGCGCTTCTGAAACGTTTTGACAAGAGGCTGGGGATGGAGACGGGGCTTCCCGTTTTCGTGGCCGAGGATCCCCTTTCGTCGGTCGTTCTCGGAACCAGCAAAATGTTGACGGACCTAAAACTGTTCCGGAGAATCTGTGTCAAGTGAATTGTCGCCAAGGGTGAACGGGGAACGGACGGTGGCGGTGCTGATCGCGCTGCTGGTACTGCAGTTGGCGCTGCTGTCGCTGCAGATCGAAAAGCCCTCCGGGACGATTCTGTTCCGGAGCTGGACCCTGGCTGCCCAGGCCCCGGTGCTTTCCCTTTCCTCCCAGGCCGCCCACGGGATCAGTGACCTCTGGCACAGGTATGTCTGGCTGGTCGGCGCGCGGGCCGAGAACGAATCGTTGCGCGATGCCGTGAACCGGTTGTCCCTGCTCAATAAAGCCTACGAACAGTCCCGCCTGGAAAACGTGCGGCTGCGCCGGCTGCTGGCGCTGAGCGACCCCTTGCCGTTCGAAGTCCTGGGCGCCCGGGTGACGGGCCGCGCGCCCAGTTTCCTCGCCAACCTGGTTACCATCGACCGGGGCTCCCGTCAGGGCGTCCGGGTCGATTCCCCGGTCCTTTCGGGGGAGGGGATCGTCGGGAGGGTCCTGCTGGTGTCGGCGGACCAGGCCCAGGTCCAGCTGATCAGCAACCCCGACGCTGCGATCGGCGTGATGCTGGAGCACAGCCGGACCCCCGGGGTCCTCTCCGGCACGGGCGACATGCTGCTCGAATTGAACTACATCGGCGATACGAATCCGGTCGCCGTCGGGGAGGTCGTCCTGAGTTCGGGCCTGGACGGTATTTTCCCCAAGGGGATGTCGGTCGGACGGGTGGTCGAGGTCGCCAGGGGGAAAGGGGTTTTCCAGGAGATCAGGGTGGAGCCGCTCGTGGACCTGATCCACCTCGAGGAGGTGGCGGTAATTCTCGACCCGAAGGGTCATGAAACGTCGAGCCGGATGCCATGAAGTACATATTCCTGGCGGTATCATCATTTCTTGCCATCGTCGCCCAGATGATCGCCGGGGAAAACTTTGTCCTGTTCAACTTCCTTGATCTGGCGCTCCTGCTGACCGCCTACTGGGCCATCTACCGCAGCCGGACCCAGTCCCTGTTCGTGGGAGCCCTGACCGGTCTCCTGCTCGACGCCGCCCTGGGCTGGCATCTGGGCTACAACGGGTTCGGCCGGACCCTGGCCGCTTTCGTCATCGGGCATTCCTGGAAGAGATTCAACACGGCGGACCAGCCGTGGGTCAGGTTCTCCATCTTCGCCGCTGCCTCCTGCATCAACTCCATGAGCATCTACCTGCTGTTCTGGTTCATGCAGCGCACCGCGAGCGGGATATTCCTCGGCGCCAGCCTCCTGCAGGCGGTCATCACCGCCGGCGTGGGGGTGGCTCTGTTCGCGGCGATGGACACCTACAGGCGAATTCAGACCGATCGGGCGCATTGAGCGAGACTTGGCACTCGAGCAGGAATCCAACCGACAACTGATCCAGCGGCGCCTGAACCTGTTCCGCATACCGGTCCTGCTGATCTTCGTGGTTCTCGGGGCGAGGCTCTGGCAGTTGCAGATCATCCAAGGGTCCGAATACGCCCTGAAGGCGGAGCGGAACCGGATTCGGAACATCACCCTGGTGGCGCCGCGGGGAAACATTCTCGACCGCAACGGTGTTCCGCTGGTGGACAGCCGCCCATCCTTCGATGTGCTCCTCTACCGCGAGGACATGAAGGACCGCGCGGCCACCGTACGCTTCCTGACCCAAAAACTGGGGATCGACCCGGAGGAGGTCGAGCGGCAGTTCGAGAGGCACCGGGGCACGGGGCTGTACCGCCCGTTCATCGTCAAGGAAGACGCCCAGATGAAGGATATTTCCGTCATCGAGGCGCACCGGAGGGATCACCCGGAGATCAAGGTCGTGCCCGAACCCCGGCGCCAGTACCGGTACGGCACGCTGGCGGCTCACCTCCTTGGTTACCTGGGGGAGATTTCCGAGGAGGAGCTGAAAAGCAAACGATTCCCGGGGGTCGAAGCGGGGCGGCTGGTGGGGCGGAGCGGAGTGGAGCGGTTTTACGACCGGCTGCTTGCGGGGAAGGACGGCCGGCGCCAGGTGCTCGTGGACAGCGTCGGACGCGAGGTCGGCATCCTGGACGAATCGGAACCGGTGATCGGCGGCGAAATGCGGCTGACGCTGGATCTCCGGCTCCAAGTCGTCGCTGAGGATGCCCTGCGGGGCAAGGTGGGAGTGGTGGCGGCCATGGACCCCCGCAATGGGGAGATCCTCGCGCTGGCCAGTTCCCCCTCCTTTGATCCCAACTCCTTTTCTCGGCGCATCTCCGGATCCGACTGGAACGAACTGGTCCGGCACCCCGACCGTCCCATGCAGAACCGCGCGATCCAGAACAGTCACTCCCCCGGTTCCATCTTCAAGCTGATCATGGCCGGCGCCGGCTTCGGCGCGGGGATGCTCGATAACGACCCGGCCGTGGTCTGCCGTGGGGGGGCGTCCTATTACGGGCGGGTGTTTCACTGCGCGAACCGCAGCGGTCATGGGGCCCTGCGCCTGGAGCAGGCCATCGCGAAATCGTGCAACATCTATTTTTACGAGCTGGGACGGAACCTGGGGATCGAAAGGATCTCCGAATTCGCCCGCTCGCTGGGGCTTGGGTCCCCGAGCGGCATCGACCTGCCGGGGGAACGGGGTGGTATCATGCCGAGCCCGGAGTGGAAGCTCGAGACGCGCGGGGCCAGATGGTATCCGGGGGAGACCATTTCGGTCGCGATCGGCCAGGGGGCCGTCAGCACGACGCCGGTGCAGCTTCTCCGCGCGGTCAGCGCCCTGGTCACTGCCGGGCGGCTGGTCACCCCCCATGTGCTTCTCCGGGCCGAGGGGGACGCCGCGGATCAGCCGGGGCGGTGGCCGGTGCGAATCCTTCCGATCGAGGAGGCTCACGCCCGGAAAATCCGGCAGGGGATGTGGGAAAGCGTCAACGCCTGGGGGACGGGGCACAATGCGGCGGTCCCGGGCGAGGATATCTGCGGCAAGACCGGAACCGCGCAGGTCGTGGGGAAGGAGGCCCGGGAACGGATGAAGGAAGGGTTGGAAGATCACGCCTGGTTCGCCGGCTTCGGCAGCCGGGACCATCCCGAGATCGCGGTGGTTGTCTTCGTCGAGCATGGAGGGAGTGGGGGCGGAGCTGCGGCCCCCATCGCCCGGGAGATCTTCCGGACCTATTACCTGAACCTGCGGTCCCCGGGGGCGGACGGGAATGACTAAATCGGAGCAACGGTTGTTTCATGGGTTCGACTGGCTGCTGTTTGCGGCGCTGCTGCTGCTGTCGGGGGCGGGCATTGTCGCCATCTGGAGCACCACCGGGAGCGTCGGGCTGGACACCTACTTCGGCCGGCAGGTGATCTACCTTGTTTCGGCGCTGGTGCTTTTCTTCATCGTCACCTGTTTTGACTACCGTCGATTTTCCGATTTCATCGTGATCCTCTACCTGGCCTCCATCGCTGGTCTCGGGCTGGTCCTCCTGCTCGGGGTCAGCATCCACGGCAACAAGAGCTGGATCAACCTGGGGATCCTGTCGGTCCAGCCATCGGAACTGGTGAAGATCGTGGTCATCGTGGCCCTGGCCCGGTACTACGCCGGCCGGGAGGGGGATTACCTGGAATTCAGGGAATTGTTGACCGGTGGACTGATCGTTTTAGTGCCGGCGGCTCTGGTCAAGCTGCAGGGGGACCTGGGGACCGCCATCACTTTCGTGCCGATCTACGCGGCGCTTTCCGCGATCGCAGGGATCCGCCGGAAACACCTGGTGGTGCTCATCCTCGCGGCCGCCGTCGCCGCCCCGCTCACCTGGTTTGTGCTCAAGGACTACCAGAGGGACCGCATCGAAACGGTGTTCAACCCGTCCAGCGACCCGCAGCGTTTCGGCTACCAGACGATCCAGTCGCAGATCGCCGTCGGCTCGGGAGGGTTGCTTGGCAAGGGGTTTGGGCGGGGGTCCCAGGGACACCTCGGTTTTCTGCCCGCGCGCTTCACCGATTTCGTTTTCGCCGTGCTGGCCGAGGAAAAGGGGTTCGTCGGCAGCATTGCCGTTCTCGGCCTTTTCCTCCTCGTGACCTTCCGCCTGTTCCGCACCGCGTCGGAGGCCAGGGATAAAATTGGCGCCCTGATCGTAACCGGCGTACTGGCGCTGCTGCTGTTTCACCTGAGCATCAATGTCGGGATGGTCGTGGGGCTGCTGCCGATCGTGGGCATACCGCTCCCTTTCGTCAGCGCCGGCGGCTCCTCCCTGATTTCCTTCTTCATCGGCATGGGGCTGTGCATGGGAGTCCGGATGAGGCGCTATGTCAACTAAACCTTTCTCCCGGAACGATTGCTTGCATTCGGCCCGGGCGCCCATTACCATTCAATATTGAATACTATCCCCCGGGGGACCGGGGTTCGTCGGATATCGGCGGTGCAGCCATAATAATTAATGGATGTTGAAAAGAGTTATCGGGTCCCTTGAGGACCATTACAAGAATGACCAGTCGCTTGCTCGATACTGAGGGCGGAAATCAACGAAACGGGTGTATTCGGGAGCCTGGAAGCGGAATATAGACGCGTCGCCGGGCGGGGGGAGTGCGGAAACGGATACCCGTGCCCATCGCCTCCGATCCCGTCACCGGGGATGAACGCGCTGATCGCCCGGTTTCCCGAAAAGGCAGGTTTGCTTTTGTTTTTCCATTGTTTCCATAGTCTGAAGTGCCTGTGGTTCTCGGGGCCCTGCCCGTTCTGACCCGCATGGATTCTCACCGGTAAGTATCGACTGCGCCTGTGTCCCAGACACGGGAGCACAATCATGATCAAGGATATGATCGTTTCCAGCACCGCCCTGGAAACGAGAGTCGCCATCCTGGAAGACGACCAGTTGGCCGAACTCTATATTGAACGGCACGGCAACCGGGGTATCCTCGCCAATACCTACAAGGGGAAAGTGACCAAGGTTCTCCCCGGGATGCAGTCGGCTTTCGTCAACATCGGGCTAGAAAAGGACGCTTTCCTCTACGTTTCGGATTTCATCGAGGAGAGCGAGGAGTGTGAAACCGTTTTCCCCGCTCCCGAGGAGCCGGCCGAAGCGGCGCCGGCGCCGGAGCCGGAGGCCGCGGAGCGCCCGGGGCGTCGGGAGCGGCGAGGGGAACGGGGGCGCTGGCGTGACCGGAAGGAGCGATCCGAGGCACGCAGGGAGCCGGAGGCTGCGGAGACCCCCTCCGAGCCCCCGCTCGAGCAATGGAACATCAGCGCCGAAACTGAACGGGAGGTGGAGGCTCATTTTGAGTCGGACGTCCTGTCCGGGGGGGGTGGGGCCGAGTCTTCGGCGGATCCGGTGGAGGGGGCGCCCGGAGAGGGGCAGCCCGCTTCGGCCGAGGCGCCCGAGGGCGAGGCTCCAGCCGAGCCTGTCGCGGCCGCGACGGAGAGCGCTCCCGCGCCGCCCGGGGATGACGCTGCGACGGAGAGCGCGCCCGAACAGCCTGGGGATGCCGCCGCGATCCGCGACGACGGTGAGATCCTGCCGTTTGCCGCTGATGAGGGCTCCCGGCCGGGGCTTACCCGGCGCCGGGGCACGGGGACGCGGCGGAAGAGATATACGGCGACGCGTCATTCCCACCGGGCCGAACAGCAGTCGATCGACGACATGCTCCACGAGGGGCAGGAAGTGCTGGTCCAGGTGGCCAAGGAACCGATCGGGAAGAAGGGTGCCCGGGTCACCAGCCATATCGCGCTTCCGGGCCGCTACCTGGTGTACATGCCGACGGTGGAGCATATCGGAGTGTCCCGCAAGATCGGGTCGGACGCCGAACGGCTCCGGCTGAAGGAGATCCTCCTCAGGCACCGGGACCGCTTCACCGGCGGGGTGATCGTGAGAACCGCCGCGGCGGAACATAAAGAAGAGGACCTGGTGAACGATCTCAATTTCCTGGTCCGACTGTGGGAAGACATGCATGCGCGGGCTGAAAAGCTCTCGGCCCCCGCCCTCGTCCATGCGGAGATGAACCTAGTACAGCGGCTGCTGCGCGACCAGTTCTCCTTCGAGTTCGCCTCGATCCGCGTTGACGACGAACTGGAATACCAGCGGATCGTGGAGTTCGTCGACAAGATCTTCCCGAACCTGGTGCACCGGGTGAAGCTGTACACCAAGGAAAACCCCATTTTCGACGAGTACGGCATCAGCCCGGAGATCGACAAGTTGCTGCAGCCCAAGATCTGGCTGAAATCGGGGGGCTACATCGTCATCAACCAGACCGAGGCCCTGGTCAGTATCGACGTCAATACCGGGAAATTCGTCGGCCGGGGCAACAGCCTCGAGGAAACCATCACGCGGACCAATCTCGAGGCGGTCAAGGCGATCGTCCAGCAGGTACGGCTCCGGGACCTCGGCGGCATCATCGTGATCGATTTCATCGACATGGACGAGCGGAAGAACCGCAAACGGGTGATGGATGCGCTCTCGGAGGAGATCGCCCGGGACAAGTCTCCCACCAAGATCCTCGAGTTCAACGAGTTCGGCTTGGTGGCGATCACCCGTAAGAGGGTCAAGCAGTCGTTGGAACGGTCCCTGTGCCAGCCCTGCCCCTATTGCTCGGGCTCCGGGATGGTCAAGTCGATCGCCACGACCTGCCACAATATTTATTATGAAATGGAGAAGATGCGCAAGCACCTGGATGACCGGGGAGGGGATCTCATGATCCGAGTGCATCCCGACGTGGCACGCGCCCTGCGCGAATCGGAGTCATGCGTTGTTGAGGAACTCGGGCATCTCCTCAAGCGGGACATCATCGTGAAGTCCGACCCGACGCTGCATATCGAGCACTACAACATCGTGACCTAGACCACAGAGGGCGGGGGCCGCGGGCCCCCGCCCTTATCCCTCCCGGTCCTTGGCCTCTTCCCAGAGCGCGTCCATTTCCTCCAGCGAGGCGTCCTTCAGAGCCCGCCCCCGGCGCTTGAGCGCCGATTCCATGTAGCGGAAGCGCCGCTGGAACTTGCGGTTGCTGCGCTGGAGCGCGGTCTCCGGGTCGATCCCGAGGAACCGGGAGACATTCACCGCCGCGAACAGCAAGTCCCCAACCTCTTCAGCCACCTTGCCGTCGTCCGCCCGCGAGCGGGCCTGCAGCAGTTCCCCCGCCTCCTCCTCGAGCTTGGCGAGAACGTCCTCCAGCCTCTCCCAGTCGAACCCGACCCGGGAGGCCTTGGCCGTCATCTGGTGGGCGCGGTGGAGGGCGGGGAGCCTGGGGGGGATGCCGTCGAGCAGCGAGCGGTCCGAATCGGGACTCAGCGCGCTGGCGGTTCCCCTCTCCTCGGCCTTGATGTCCTCCCAGTTCTTCAGGACCTCGTCCGCCGTTTTCAGGTCGGCCTTTCCAAAGATGTGTGGGTGCCGGCGCGTCATCTTTTCCCAGGAACGGTCGATGACGGCGGCCAGGTCGAACTCCCCCCGCTCCCGGGCGATCTGGGCGTGAAAGACCACTTGGAAGAGCAGGTCCCCCAGCTCGTCTTTCAGCTCTTCGGGCTGGTCCGAGTCGAGTGCCTCCAGCACCTCGAAAGCCTCCTCGATCAGCATCGGCTTCAGGGTTTCCCTGGTCTGCTCCCGGTCCCATGGGCACCCGTCCTCGCTGCGGAGCTTTTCAACGAGGAGCGCCAGTTTTTCGATATCTGCGTCTCTTTTTTTCATCCTGTCATTATCCCCGGCGGGGGGGCGGGCCACAATGACGTCTTCGCCGAAAAAATCGCGGGTGGGGCGGGGAATTCTTTGGTGTCCCGGTTTTGCGGACACTATAATTCGTCACCTATGAAAAACGAATGGCATACCCTGGCGGCATCCGATGTGCTGGAGATTCTCGGGAGCGACGCTTCCCGGGGACTCCCCGATGAGGAGATCCCGGCGCGCAGGCTGGAACACGGCTGGAACGAGCTGGAGGAGAAGGAGGGGCGGACGCGCTGGCAGATCCTGGCCGAGCAACTCAGCGGGGTGCTGACCGTGCTCCTGCTGGTCGCGGCCCTGGTCAGCGGCCTGCTGGGCGACTGGCTGGAGGCGGTTGTCATCCTCGGCATCGTTCTTCTGAACGCGGTGTTCGGCTACATGCAGGAGGCGCGGGCGGAACAGTCCATGGCCGCACTCAGGCGGATGGCGGTGCCCGTTGTTCGGGTCCGCCGCGGCGGACGGGTGCTCGAGGCCTCCGCACGGGATCTGGTGCCGGGGGACATCGTGCTCCTGGAAGACGGCAACATCGTCCCCGCGGACGGGCGCATCCTCGAGGGGGTCAACCTCCGCGTCGACGAATCGGCGCTGACGGGGGAGTCGGAGCCGGTGGAGAAAGCGGCAGAGATCCGGCTCGACGCCGCCAAGACGCTCGGGGACCGCCGAAACATGGTATACAGCGGGACCGTCGTTGGCTATGGCCGCGGCGCCTTCGTGGTTACCGAAACCGGCATGCGGACCGAACTGGGTCACGTGGCTCACCTGATACAGTCGGTGGAGGGAGAGAATACCCCGCTGCAGCGGCGGCTCAACCGCCTCGGGAAGACCCTGGCCCAGGGGGCTCTGGGGCTGGTGGCGCTCGTGTTCCTCCTCGGATGGATCCGGGCGGAGAGCAGCATCGAGGAGCTGCTCCTGACCGCCGTGAGCCTGGCGGTCGCGGCGGTGCCCGAGGCGCTGACGGCTGTGGTCACGATCGCCCTCTCGCTGGGTGCCCAGCGTATGCTCCGGCGCAAGGCGCTCATCCGCAAGCTCCCGGCGGTGGAGACGCTCGGCTCCGTCACCCGTATCTGCTCGGACAAGACGGGAACCTTGACCCTGAACCGGATGAGCGTCATCGCGCTCGATGTAGCCGACCACACCATCCGTTTGGACCAGTACGACGACGGGGGAGCGTTCACCCTCAAGCCCAGCGGGGAAATTCCCCCCCCGGGGGTCTGGCCGACGCTCGACCTGCTTTTGGTTGCGGGCGCGCTCTGCAACGACGCTGCGCTGGCCGGGGACGGCACACCCGGGGGGCTCCGGCACGCGGTCGGGGATCCCACGGAAGGAGCGCTGGTCCTGGCCGCCGCCTGCTCCGGCATTCTCAAGGACGACCTGGCGCGCGCTTTTCCCCGCATCGGCGAGGTCCCCTTCGATTCTGTCCGCAAGCGCATGACCACCCTGCACCGCTCTCCCCTGTCCGACGCGGAGGTCCCGGAGAGCCTCCGTTCCTTCTGGGAGCGGCGGAATAGGGCCGGAACGCCCCCCTTCATCGCCTTCACCAAGGGTGCCATGGACGGAATGATCCCGGTTTGCAGCCATGTCTGGGTGGAGGGGGAGAGCCGGCCGCTGGACGACGCATGGAAACGGCGGATTCAGGCATCCCACGACGACATGGCCGCCCAGGGGATGCGGGTGCTCGCCGTCGGCATGCGCCCGTGGGACAGGCTTCCCGAGGAGACCAAGGAGGAGGCGGTGGAGAACGGCCTCATCCTGCTCGGGCTGTTCGGCATGATCGACCCGCCCCGCCCCGAGGTCGGCGATGCGGTCGCCCGCTGCCACCGGGCCGGGATCCGCACCGCCATGATCACCGGCGATCACCCCCTGACTGCGCGGCATATCGCGCGCCAGATCGGCATAGTGGACAACGACCTGTTCCTGACGGGGGCCGAAATCGAGCGCCTGTCGGCAGAGGAGCTGGTGGAGGCCACCCGGCGGGTATCGGTCTTTGCCCGGGTTTCCCCCGAGCACAAGCTCAAGCTGATCGACGCCTACCAAAGCCGGGGGGAAGTCGTGTCGATGACGGGGGACGGCGTCAACGATGCCCCCGCCCTGAAGAAGGCCGATATCGGGGTGGCCATGGGGATCACGGGGACCGACGTGGCCAAGAACGCGTCGGACATGATCCTGCTCGACGACAATTTCGCCACCATCGTGGCCGCGGTCGAGGAGGGGAGGATCATCTACGACAACATCCGGCGCTTCATCCGGTACCTGCTGACGTGCAACGCCAGCGAGATCGCAGTGATGCTGCTGGGGCCGCTCCTGGGCATGCCGCTGCCGCTGCTGCCGCTGCAGATCCTCTGGATGAACCTGGTCACCGACGGCGCCCCGGCGCTTGCCCTCGGGGTGGAGAGCGCGGAGAAGAACGTCATGCAGCGCCCGCCGCACCCCCGGGATTCAGGCATCTTCAGCCGGGAAATGATTTCCTTTATCGGCGTCATCGGCTTCCTGATGAGCGTCATCGCCATCGGGACCGCCTGGGAGCTCTGGCGCTCCGGGGACCCGGCCTGGCAGACGACGGTGTTCACCGTCCTGGTCCTGGCCCAGCTGGTCGTGGCGCTGGAAGCGCGTTCGGAGGAGGAGTCGCTCCTGCGGATGGGGGTGTTCGGGAACCGGGCCATGGTCCTTGCCGTCATGCTGACGGCCGCGCTGCAGGCGGCCGTCATCTACACGCCCGTGGGCAATCGGATCTTCACCACGGTCCCGATGTCGCCCGCGGACCTGGCGATCGCGGCGGGGACATCGCTGCTGACCCTCCTGTTCATCGAGGCCTGGAAATTCGGCCTGCGCCGGCGCAGGCGGAAGGCGCGCGGACTGTGATTCCTTCGGTGATCCACTGAGGGGGCCGCAACCGATCCGGCTCTGCCGGGAGATCCGTCCCCTGCGCCTCCTGGTCGCCTCGTGCCTGGACCCGCGCGGAGGGACCCGTCATCCGACCACTTCAGCGAGGGCGCGGATCACCCGGTCTGCGTCCTCATCCGCCATCCCCGAGAAGACCGGAAGGCAGATGTGACGGGAGCAGAGGTCCTCCGAGACCGGCAGCGGGCCGCGGGCGAATTTTGCGAAAACGGGCTGCAGGTGCAGGGGGGCCTCATAGACCTCTCCCGCTAGGGAGACGCCGTGGCGCTCCCGCAGCACCTTTTTCAGCTCCTGCCGGTTGGTCTTGCGCCTGAGGACCGCGATGTACTTGTAATAGTTGCAGACCCCGTCGGGAGGGACCGCGAGCGGTTCGAGGTTCTGGAAGGTGCGGAGCCCCCGGTCGTACCGGGCGGCGATCGCCTGCCGGTCGGCGATCATGGCGGGAAGGCGCTCGAGGTGCTTGAGCCCGATGATGGCGTGGGGTTCCGATAGGCGCCAGTTGTATCCCATGCGCACGTGGGCGTTTTCCGCAAAGCTCTTTTTCCCCTGGTCCCGGTAGATGCGTGATTCCTCCGCCAGCCGGTCGTCGTTGGTCACGATCATTCCCCCCTCCGCCGATGTCATGACCTTGGTGGGGTAGAAGCTGAAGGTCGCGCCGATCCCGAACCCGCCCGCGCGGGTGGAGCCCCAGGCGGAGCCGTGGGCGTGCGCCGCGTCCTCCACCAGCCAAAGCCCCTGTTCCCGGGCCAGGGCCGCCAGCTCGGGCATGCGGGGGGAAACAACGCCGCCGATGTGGACGGTCACGATCCCGGCCACTCCAGGCCCCAGCAGGGGTTTTACCGTTTCGGGCCCGAGCGCGAAGGTCCCGGGGTCCATGTCCGCGAACAGGGGGGTCCCCCCTGCGTGCACCACCGCCGCGGCCGTGGCGAAGAAGGTGTTGGAGGGAACAATGACCTTTTTCCCCTCGATGCCGAGGGAGCGGAAGAGGATCTCGAGCGCGCTCGTGCCGCTGTTCACGGCGACGGCATGGCGGACGCCGCAGAAGGCGGCGAACGCCCGCTCGAATTCCGCCCCGTACTTTCCCAGGGTCAGCTGGCCGCTGGCCAGCACTTCCTGGATCCTGTCGGCGATCCACGCTCTGTCCTCGGGGAGAAACTGGATTTTGGCTGCTGGTACTGGATTCATAACCTTCCTTTCTGGATCGTGGGCCGGGGCTGTACGGCCGCTGTTTCAAGGTCGCCGAAGGCGATCGGCCGGATCCCTGCCGTGCCTAGCGCCTCCTTCAGCTTCCGGCCTGTCAGGGCCCGGAACTCCTCCTCGTGCCGGTACCCGGGCATCGGGCCGTCGATTTCCGGCGCCCGCCCCGTGGCCGGGTGGAAACAGAACTCCGTGACCCCCGGCGGAAGTCGGGGAAGCAGGCGCAGGACGAAGTCTTCGGTCAGGGCGCCGCTGTCCGTCATCCCGATCAGGGCGTCGTTGTGCCGCATCCCCGCCCGGCGCAACCGGCGCCGCATCATGCGGGTCCAGGGGAAGAGGAGCACCCAGGACATGGTCCGGGAGACAAGTTTCCGCCGCGCGGCTCGCCAGGAGCGAAGCGGCGGCTCCGCCGGGAGGCGCACCGACTTCAACCCGTACTCCCGACCGGTTTCCAGCATCATTCCCAAGACCGTGGGGTGGAGATGCATGTGGTTGTGCGCGTCGGCGTGATCGAGTTCGAGCCCCGTCCGGCGGAACGCCTCGAACTGGGCCCGGATCTCCATCTGCAGCTGCCTGCGGACCCGGGGCAGGAAGAAGA
Source organism: Acidobacteriota bacterium (assembly GCA_012719455.1). GTDB lineage: Bacteria > Acidobacteriota > UBA6911 > UBA6911 > UBA6911 > UBA6911. The sequence continues at coordinate 30,191 of JAAYAJ010000021.1, forward strand.
AGCGGAATCCACTCTTTACGAGGCGGGTGGAAAAGCGGCCGTCGGCATCCACCAGATCGGGCACCCGGTCGGGGGGCAGCACCGGGCGCCCCTCGACCAGAGTGAGGTGCAGTCCCACACGGAGGGAGGGTGTGCGTCGCGCGCGTTCCACCGCGTCGTGTGAAAAGGGGGCGCCCACCATGAGGCTGGCCGAGGTGAGAACCCCTTGCTCATGGGCCTTCACGATGGCTTCGTTCACCGGCGGCGCCAGCCCGAAATCGTCCCCCGTGATGATGATCTGTTTCACCGTGTTCCTCTTCGTGCGCCGATCCCCCGGCGGTACGCCTCAGTGGGCGGTGCGCAGATGGTCCTTCGCCATCGAGTCCCGTGACACCAGGCGCCCGTCCCGGGTGAGGATGAAGCGGGCGCCGCGCCAGGTCGTGGTGCGCTTGGTGAAGGCCAGCAGCCAGGTGGCCAGGGCGGAGAGGTCGCGCGGCAGGAGCAAGCCGAGGCTCTGCAATCCCTCGCGGTCGCGGAGTCCCCAGCCGAGAATGACCGCGGCCGAGACCAGCCGGAGCGCCGCGGTTCCCGCGAATACCCACCACCCCAGTGGGTCGCCCGGGCGCGCCAGGGCAAACAGGAGGGCGAAGGGGACCGAGCGCACGAGCGCCGTGGCAAAGAAGGCGTAGGGGCGTGCGGCCCGGGTGTTCTGGTCCCAGTAGACCTGGTGGCTCCACCAGTGGGAGGGGCTCCCGAGATCAACGATGGTGTCGACGAAATAGGGGACGATGGCGACTTTTTTTCCCAGCTCCCAGATTCGCCTCCCCATTTCATAATCTTCCACCAGGTAGTCGGAGAGGGCTTCCAGCCCCCCGATCCGCTGCAGGGTGGAACGGGAGAGGGCGGCGGATGCCCCGAGGCAGAAGCGCGAGGCCCCGGTGACGTGCGCGAAGAGCACGTTGGCCATGAAGTCGGCGTTGAGCGTCAGCAGTTCCATCCGCTCGTACCAGGAGTCGGCGCCCGCGGCCTTGTAGAGGGTGCAGACGCACCCCACGTCGGGGTCGGCGAGCGGGGCGACAATGGTCTTCAGGTAGTCGGGTTCGAGGCGGACGTCGCTGTCGCTGATCACCAGCACGTCGTGGCGGGCGTGCTGGAGCCCCCCGATCATGTTGTTGATCTTGCCGTTGGTGCCGTGCCGGATGTTTTCTACGGCGACCGTGACGCGGTCGGGGCCGAACTCCCGCTGGATTTCGTACAGGAGCGGGAGAGCGGGGTCGTCGTCGTCCTGGACCGAGAACACCACCTCGTAATCAGGGTAATCCTGTATGCAGGCGCTGCGCAGGTTCCGCCGCTGGTCCTTCTCCAGGCCGTGGACCGGCTTCAGGATCGTGACGGGGGGCCAGGCCGCTACGGTGGGCGCAGGCCGGGAGTTCGCGCGCGCGCGGAAGCGCAGGACGGCCAGGATCGAGAGCAGGGCGTAAGCGGAGCCGCCGATGACCGGAACCAGCAACAGCCACCGGAGGCTATTCCATAAAATTGTATCCATATTCAGACTGTCTCCCCGGGGATCCTGGCCCCCGGTTCATGTCCGGATGCGGCACCGGAAGCCCATGGCGGCGAAGACCCCGGCCAGGGCCGCGTGTTCGCCGCCCAGTTCCACGATGGTGCTGGAGAATTCGGGCCTCAGTTCACGCTCCGTGCGCAGCCGCTCAAATCCTCGGGCGGCCTCCTCCGGGGGGGCCGCCGCCAGGGCCCGCAGGTCCGCGTCCTCGCGCCCGAGGTCGAGAATCCGGGCGAGCACCCCGGCGACCGCTTCCCGCCCCCGCGTCCCCGCGGCGGGCCGGACCAGCTCGGGCTCCGGGAACAAAGTACCATTGTTTCCCGGATTCCGATAACCGAAAAACCGGCCGAGCTCGGCCGCGATCATCTCCGTGGCCCGGATTTTCCCCTCCCGCGAGCTCCCGGCGATGTGCGGGGTCCCGATCTCCGCCATCTCCAGGAGTTCGAAGTCGATCCGGGGTTCCCCCTCCCACACGTCGAGGATGGCGCCGGAAAGGGTGTTGGCCCTCAGGGCCGATGCCAGCGCCCGACCGTCGACCACCCCGCCGCGGGAGGAGTTGATCACGACCTGGTGCGCGGAGAGGCGTCCGAGGAGTTCCCGGTCGACCATGCGCCAGGTCGGGTAGGGGCCGCCGCGGGTCAGGGGGACGTGAAAGGTGAGGATGTCGGCCCCCAGCACGCGCTCAAGCGGCTGGTACCGCGATTCCCCCGTCAGGGCGCCAAGCGGCGGGTCGCACAGGAGCACCTCCATCCCAAGGGCGCGGGCTTTGCGGGCAACGCGCGTGCCGACGTGGCCGACGCCGATGACGGCCAGGGAGCGGTCGCGCAGGTCCCAATCCCGGCGCGCCGCCACCGCCTGGAGGGCGGTCAGGACGTAGTCCGACACGGCTTCGGCGTTGCAGCCGGCGGCGTAGCCGAAGCGGATCCCCATCCGTTCGAGGCAGGCGGTGTCGACGTGGTCCGTCCCGGCGCTGGCCGCCCCCACGAAGCGCACGGCGCTCCCTTCCAGGAGGGAGGCGTTGACCGGGGTGACGGTGCGCACGATCAGGGCGTCCGCGTCGCGGATCTCCCCGGGCGTCACGCACCACCCCTCGAAAGGCCGGACCTCGCCCATGCCGGAGAAGAACTCCTTCCAGTGGGGGATCGACCGGTCCAGGGCAATGATCATCGTGGCCTCTTAAAGGCTGGTAATTCTGAAGGGATCGGTTTCCGAACGCTAATATGTTTTGAGGTTGGAGGACCACATGTCCCCCCGCTCCGCCCGGCCCTGACAACGGGCGCCGTCGTCAATCCCGGCCGCCCGCCGCCTCCCCGGGGGCGGGGGCGCCGGAAAGCCCCGCCATCCGCTCGAACTCCTCCTCGTCGAGCACCCGGACACCCAGGGCGCGCGCCTTTTCCAGCTTGGAGCCCGGGTCGCGCCCGGCCACGACGAAGTCGGTCTTGCGCGAAACGGCCGACGTTGTCTTCCCCCCGAGCTTCCGGATGAGGGTCTCGGTTTCAGAGCGGCTGTAACGGCTCAGGGTCCCGGTGACGACAAAGGTCCGGTCCCGGAACTCCTCGTGTTCCTCGAGGCGCGCGGCGCCGCTCCCGGTCGTCAGATCCACGCCGTGGCGCTCCAGTTCCCGGACTATTTCCACCCCGGCCCGGCTCCGGAAAAAGCGGTAGACGCTTTCGGCTACTACCGGGCCGATGCCGGGGATGGCGGCCAGGCGCTCCTCGGTCGCCTCCATGAGGCCCCGGATCTCCCCGAACTCATTGGCCAGCAGCCGGGCATTGCCTTCCCCGATATGTCGTATTCCGAGCCCGCCAAGCACGCGGGCAAGTCCCCTCCCCTTGCTCTTGCCTATCGCCTCGATGAGGTTCTGCGCCGATTTTTCCCCCATCCTGTCCAAGCCCTCGAGTTGCCTGGCTTCGAGGGAGTAGATGTCGGTCAGGGCGGACACCAGTCCCTGGTCCACCAGCTGGTCGATCAAGGCAGGTCCGAGTCCCTCGATGTCGAGCGCCTTGCGCGAGGCCAGGAAGCGCACCCTCTCCTTGAGCTGCGCCGGGCAGGAGGGGTTCAGGCAGCGGATGTACACTCCCCCTTCGTCCCTTCCCACCTCTCCCTGGCACACGGGGCACGCCGAGGGGAAGAGGTAAGGGCGCTCCGCCCCCGTGCGCTTTTCCAGTTCCACCCGCACCACGTGCGGGATGATCTTGCCCGCCTTCTCGACTACGACGTGGTCGCCGATGCGGACGTCCTTGCGGGCGATTTCGTCGGCATTATGCAGGCTGACCCGGGACACGCGGGTCCCCGCGATCTCCACCGTCTGCAGTTCGGCCACCGGGGTGAGGGTGCCGGTTTTCCCCACCTGCACCCGGATGTCGAGGACCCGGGTCTCCGCCTGCCAGAGTTCCACTTTGAGGGCGATGAGCCAGCGGGGGGATCTGGAGGTCGCCCCGAGGCGCTCCCGCTGTGCGAAGCTGTCGATCTTGATGACCATGCCGTCGGTTTCGTAATCGAGGCCCTCACGCTCCTCGAGTGCATTTGCGCACCAGGCAAGGACACCGTCGATCGAGTCGTACACCCTGCTATGGGGCACGACTGGAATCCCGCAGCCGCGGACCATGTCGAGGAACGCGGCATGGGAGGAGGGTTCCAACCCCTCCAGGCACCCCTCGCTGTGTGCGAAGAAGCGGAGGTTCCGCCGGCTGCTCTGGCGGGGGTCCAGGAGCTTGAGGCTGCCGGCGGTCGCGTTGCGGCAGTTGGCAAAGACGCGCTCCCCGGCCTCGGCCTGCAATCGGTTCAGGCGCGACAGCTCGGAGTGGGTCATGTAGACTTCCCCGCGCACCTCCAAGACCGGCGGGACCGGTCCCGGCCCGCCCAGACGGAGCGGGATGTCCCGCACGGTCCGCAGGTTGTGGGTGATGTCATCCCCCCTTACGCCGTCTCCGCGGGTTAGGCCGAGGGAGAAGAGGCCGTGGTCGTAGCGTAGGGAAGCCGACACGCCGTCGATCTTCTGCTCCACGATGTAGCGGGGAGTCTCCCCCTCGAGCAGGCGCCGGATGCGGCCGTCGAACTCGCGCACCTCCCCTTCGCTGTATGTGTTTTCGATCGAAAGCATGGGGACGGGGTGCGGGACCGAGCGGAAACCGTCGATCGGTCCTCCCCCCACCCGCTGCGTGGGGCTCGAGGGGGAGACCAGTTCGGGATGTCGCCTCTCGAGCTCCCGGAGTTCGAGCATGAGACGGTCGAATTCCAGGTCGCTGATTTCAGGGGCGGCCTCGATATAGTACCGCTGGTTGTGAACTTCGATGAGCCGGCGCAGCTCTTCGATCCGGTCCTGTATGGATTCGGTCATGACGGTCTTCCGAAACCCCCGCTGAATTCCTGCGCGTGCCCCGGGAAACATGCCCGGGCGGCGTAAAAACAGGCGACATTTCCCGCCCATGTTATATACTGATGTTGTTATCGGGAACCACCAAATTCGACCCCCTGTCGGCGGCTGCGGGAGGACGCCAAGACCATGAGCGATAGCAATGATCTGGAGGCACCCTGTTCCGGGCTGGTCGCCCGGGACCCGGCGCGGGCTCTTTCATCCATCGAAATTCAGAAGCAGGCGTTCGTTGCCCTCGGCGCCGAATTGACCCGTATCCTCGGGGACCTCTCCCGTAAGGTGTCCGACGTTTCGGAGCGTCTCCGGGATGCGGAATTGGAGATCGTGCGCCGGAAGCGGGAATTGGAGGACCTGCACAAAATCGAAGTCTCGGCGGAAACGCTCGGCAGATTGCGCGAGGAGCAGCGCCTGGAGCGGGAGAACCTCGAGCGCCTGCGGGAGGAGCATGGGCGTGTCCGGGAGACCGAGCAGGCGGAGGCCCGGCGCAGGTTCGAAGAGGAACTGCAATCGCTTCGGAAGCGGGCGATGGAAAGGCTCGAGGCGAGCGAGCAGGAATTAAAACGCCGGGAAGAGACTCTCTCCGTCAGGGAGCGGGAAGCGGCCAGGCTCCTTGGGGAAGTGGAGGCCCTGCTCGCCAGGATCGCGGTGCGGTCCCGCCCGACCGTTGTTACTACCCCCGATGGTGGGAGCCGGGAAGAAAAAGGGTGGGTCCAATGATTTACTCGGTCCCCCTTGAGACTTCGGCCCGGACGCGGTAACTTTCTTCTTGGACGGATCGAGCGCGATTGCGTCCGAAAGTGCGGAAGCCGGCCGAGGAAACGGAGAGTCTGGCGCCCTAAGGGATTTTATTGCAAGCGATTGCGAGGCTGGCGACTGCCGCCCCCATGAAGAGAATAGCCAACGAGATCGAGGTTATCATCAACAGCGCACTGGAGAACCTCGAACTCATCCAGGGCCTCACAGACTGCGTCACGGCCTTCATGCGCTTCGAAGCCGACACCGCTCACTGGATCGGGATGTCGGTCCGGGAAGCGGTGACCAACGCCATCCAGCACGGTAACAAGCTCGATGCCGGCAAGACGGTGGTTATTGTCTTCGAGCTCGCCGCCGACCGGTTGGGAGTTTCCGTCAGGGATCAGGGGCGGGGGTTTAAGGCGGACAATATCCCCAGCCCCCTGGACCAGGACAACCTGCTCAAGCCGAGCGGGCGCGGGATTTTTTATATCCGTTCCTTCATGGACGAGGTCGAGTTCAAGTCTCTCCCTCACGGGGGGACGGAGGTATACATGGTAAAGAGGATTCTTTCCAATGGAGGAGAGTGTAGATGAAGATTGAAATACGTACGGTTGGGGACGTTAACGTCTTGGACATCAGTGGCAAGATCACGCTGGGTGAAGGCACCATGACGGTACGTAACACGGTGCGTGACATCCTGAAGGACAAGGGGAACAAGATCCTTCTCAACCTTGGTGACGTGAACTACATCGACAGTTCGGGGATCGGTGAACTGGTGAGCACCTACACGACGGTGACCAACAGCGGCGGGCAGCTCAAGCTGCTCAACCTGACCAAGAAGATCCACGAACTGCTGCAGATCACCAAGTTGCTGACCGTCTTCCAGGTGTTCGAGGACGAGCGGGCGGCGATCGCCAGTTTCGAATAAACCTTTCCCCCCGTTGAGGCTCAGGGGAGGATCCTGCTCAGGTTGAGGACCTTGGCGAGGTCGTTGAACACCACGAAGCCCATCAGGAGAATGAGGAACAGGAAGCCGACCTGCACGATCTTCTCCTTCAGGTTGATGCTGAGATCCCTGCGCAGGATTCCTTCCACCAGGAGCAGGGCGATCACGCCCCCGTCCAGAATCGGGATCGGGAGCAGGTTGAAGATCCCCAGCTGAAGACTGATCAGCCCGAGAAGCCCGAAGAAAACCCGGGCGCTGCCCGTACGGGCAGCGCTCCCGGATATCCGGGCGATCTCGATCGGTCCGGAGAGCGTTTTCACGGAGGCCGATCCCTTAAAAATCCTGCCGATGATCCGGAACGTCAACGCCGACAACTCGACGTTGCGCCGCATCGACTGCGTCAGCGCCCCGATCAGGCCGAACTTCTGGAGGTCCGAGGGGTAGTCGGCTACGAAGCCCACGATCACGCGGCCGTTTTCCCTGACCGGGGTGATGGTGAGATCGAGGGTTTCTCCCCGGGTGGAGGGGGGCGATTCCCAGACCGTGTCCCTGTCCGCCGCCGTGGGAGGGCGAAGGACCCGAAATCTCAGGGGCACCCCCTCGCTTTCCGAAATAAGGTTCAGGATCTCGCTGTATTCCTCCTCCGTCCGGCCGTTCCTGCTTGCGGACAGGATTTCGTCGCCGTCCCGGAGCCCCGCCCGGTAGGCCGGGGATGCCTTGTCAACCATGTAGACGATGGTCCGCTCGAGGGGGAACTTGAACCCCAGCGCCGCGGCATCCACCGGCCCCTCGCCGGGGGGAGGCTCGAGGTGCAGCCGCAGGGTTCGGCCGTCGCGCCCGACCTCGAGGTCCAGGGAGTCCTTCGCTGCGGTCCCCAGCGCCACCTCGAGATCCTCCCAGGTTTCGGTGCGGTTGCCGCTGACGGAGACGACCCGGTCGCCGGTGCGAAGCCCGGCGTCGGCGGCCAGGGAACCGGCGGCCACCGGCCCGACGATGGCCGGTTCCTTGGGGTATCTCGGGGTGGACACCCCCTGCATGTAGGAGATCATCAGGATGAGGACGGCCAGGAGGATGTTCATCATGGGCCCGGCGACCGCGACCAGGAAACGGTGCCATTTGGGATGGGACAGGAACTCGTCGGGGGCCCCCTTCTGTTCCCC
>JAAYAJ010000107.1 GCA_012719455.1 Acidobacteriota bacterium
CAAACAAGATTAAATTCCTGGCAGTGATCGCAAGCCTGTTGCTTTTCAGCGGCGCCGCCATGGCTACCACGATCACCAACGTGGAAGGCACCTATTCTTTTGCGGGCTTTGACTGGATGTCAAACGGCACCGCGGTCATCACCGATTATACCCCGGCCGTGGGTGATGATTTCTCGATAACCTTTTTTGCGTCCGCCCTTTCCATCACCAAGCCGGATGGGAGTGCTTATACCGGGACGCAAATCGGACATGATTACGAATATACAATCGTAGCCACCATGTACGAAACGGTTACTTTTTGCGTCGATGCAGCGTGCACGGGCGCGGGTTTCTATGTGACCGGCGGAACGTTCGATATCTACTATGATACCAACGTGAACGCGAACATGAAAACCGGGGCCGGGTTCACCGATGGCGAACTGCTCATTTCCGGCGTTCTCGGCGCTCAGCCGGGCGGAGCGTTCGGTATTGGCAGCCCCTCGGGGAGCGCTGTTCTGAACGCCAAGGTCCTCTACACCAACAGCAACTACATCAATCCTGACCTGGACACTTCGTGGGCCACGACTACGCTGCAGTTCGGTTCTTCGCAGACCGCGTGGACCGCGCCCGAAGGAATCCCCGGTGTCGGCGGGGCCGCTGAGGCCCTCCCGGAGGGAGCCTTTGGAATGCAGGCGGATGCCAACCAGACCTTCACCGCGGTGCCTGAGCCGGGGACGCTGGTCCTGCTCGGCCTCGGCCTGACCGGGCTGGCCGTCATCAGCCGTCGCCGCAAATAGCAGCACACGGATCTGAGTGCCGGAGAGGGGCAAGGGCAACCTTGCCCCTCTTTTTTGTGCCCGGGCGAATGCACGGGAATCCCCTCCTTTTTCGAGTATCCTGTTTACATTTGGACTGGTTTTAGAAATACTGGTCGCTCAAGGGAGAAGGGCGCCTGTATGCGATTCACCATTCTGGATTACCTGTTCACCACCGTGATCGTGCTGATTATGGCGGCCGCCGCGGGTGGATTGGTTTTTGCGCTCCGCCCCCTGGTGGACGGACTTCCCCTTGAATACCGAGGTATCGTCACCCTCCTGCTGTTTGTCCTATTCTTCTTCTTTATCCTCGGGGTGGTATACCCGAGGATTCTCCGGCTGATCTCCCCTTTCAAGGAGGACGCGGTCTTTTCCTCCGACGACCGGAGCCTCTACTGCTTTGTCTGGAAGCAGACGGTCTTCACCTACGAGTGGACGGGGACCATCCTCTCCTATGTGATTCCCGTCATCCTGCGCGGGTTGTTCTACCGGATGCTGGGGGCGAGGGTAGGGAAGGGGGTGCTGGTGGCGGGGAAGATCGTCGAGCCCCAGATGGTGACCATTGGCGATTATTCCATTCTCGGGGACACCTCCCTCCTGATGGCCCATGCCATGAGCCAGGACGAGGTCATCCTGAAGCGGATCGAGCTGGGCAGGTATGTCACCGTCGGCGCCCACGCCATTATCATGCCCGGTGTGCGCATCGGAGACCGCTCGATCGTCGCGGTAGGTTCGGTGGTGTCGACGGACACCGTTATCCCGCCAGGGGAAGTCTGGGCGGGAATGCCGGCAGCCAGGATCCGAGATGTGAAGGCGAGAGAGCTTCCCGGGCTCTCGTAGAGGAAAATCATGCCGCAGCCTGAATCGTCGCAACGCCGCATCCTGGCGTTTCCCTATTCCCCCACCCTGTCGCACGTCAGCCGGCCGCTCATGATCGCAGCGGAGCTCCATAAGCGGGGGATCGACGTGGTTTTTGCCGGGGGAAGCCACGGTTCTTTCGTAAAGGATCGGGGTTTTGAGATGGTTCCGGTCTACGAGCCCGACCCCGCGCTGCTTTTCCGCAATATCCGCAAGGGGAACCTGCGGTTTGTGCCCGACGACGAGATCGAGCGGATGATCGAGGGGGATCTCCGGCTCTACGAGGAGGTCCGTCCCGACCTGGTCTTGTCCGACGGCCGCTTTACCGCCCCCATTTCCACCCACATGGCCGGATTGAAGCATGCGGCCATTGTCAATGTGTCGTCCACCGAATACCGGGCCAACCCCTACGTCCCTTTTTTCGACCGGGTGCCTGAATTCCTGGTCCCGCGGGGAACGAAGGTGTGGCGGGGGATGGAGCGCTTCAACCTCGCCCTGGAAATGGCCGTGTTCGACCGTGCCATGGCGGTTTTCAGCCGCTTGAGCCGCAAGCTCGGAATGAAAAAGCTCATTACCGCCACCAACTGCCTCACGGGCAAGGACCTGACCCTCCTCCCCGATGTCCCGGAATATTTCCCCACCCGCAACCTGCCTTCCGATTACGAGTACATCGGGCCGCTGACGCTCCGGGCAGGGATGGCTCCGCCATCATGGTGGCCCCCCAGGAGGCGGGGCGGGGCGCTGCTCTACCTGACCATGGGGACCACCGGGATTGGGGAATTGTTCCCCAGGATCCGCGACCTGGTGCGTGAGACCGACATGACGGTCGTAGCGACGACCGGGGGGCAGGCGGAAGGGCTGGAGAGGGAGGAAGGGGTGTTCTACCCGGAATCGTACCTGGACGGCGACCTCGTCATGGAGGCGTGCGACCTGGTGGTCTGCCACGGGGGGAACGGGACCATCTACCAGGCGCTGCAGCATGGCAAGCCCGTCATCGGCATTCCCACCATTCCCGACCAGAAGTTCAACATGAGGCGGGTGGAGGCCCTCGGCGTGGGAAAAGCCATCGGCTGGAAGGAGTTCCTGCGCGCCCCCCGGATTCTCCTCGAGACGGTGGCCGCCGTCATGAAATCTGACGAATGCGCGCGCAATGCGCGCGGGATGCAGGCGGTACTCGGCCGCCGTGACGGCGCCAGGGCGGGCGCCGATCTGGTGGAGCGGCTTCTGGGGTGATCAGCAGAGGCCGACGGCCGTCCGGTTTTCCAGGGAGAGTGCGTAAGGTTCCGCTATGAACTTCCAGGTGTCGAACTGCTCGCGCCGCATCGTTTCGAGCAGGACTTCGGCCTTGGCGTGGCACGGCTGGCGCAGGCCGTGGTATTCGACCTGGGGCCCCACCGGGTCGAAGTGGATGCCGAAGCGGGAGAGGAGACGGAGCAGGGCCGGCTCCATGACGGCAAACCAGTCGGTGACTTCGTTCTCCCGGCTCATCCGCACGATTTCCCGCATCAGCAGAAGGGTCAGGGAGCACTTCATCGCCTTGGCCGCCATCCCCTGATTTCCTTTCCCCGATCGGGAAACCAGCGCGAGGGGCTGTTCCGCGACATTCCGGATCTTCTTCGAAACGGCGAATCTTGAGATTTCCGCCGCCTTGCCGTTTGAGGTGAGCGGGGGAAGCGGGCGGCGGCACACGTGCTGGATCGGGAAGCTGTCGCCGGGTTTCCGGGGGTCGGGGAGAATCAGCCTGACGGTGCCGGTGGCGGCGCCGCTCGTGCGGTCGATCACCAGGCTGTGGAGCGAGCGGGAATCGTACCGGTCCCGCTCCCGCTCACAGGGGTGCTCCTCGGGGGCCTCGAACCGCTTTTCGCGGCAATAGACCTGGTAGCGCAGGTGGTAGACCTTTTCCCGAAGCTCAGGCGTATTCGCGGCGATCACTTCAAACCATTGGTTGAGGGGGTGCGACGGGGTCGGATATGGGCCTTGAGACAGAAAACCACTTGCGGCTGCCACGGGTTGGGCCATGGGACTTCCTCGGGATCAGGGGAATCGGGCTGGGAATTTTGCGAAAAACAGGTAATGGCGCGTCCATGTAACCACGATATAACGAATTAGGGACCAGAAGGTGTGATTGAAGTCACACTTGCAGTCGCATTCTGCATTTGGGTTCAAGTTTTACCAATTGTAAGGCGGCAGCTTATGCAGAAGGCTCCGGAACGTCAACTAAATTATTAAGAATAGGACCTTTTTGGGTGTCAAGGCCGGGTTAGGCGACATTGCTATAATTCATTGACATTTCCCGCCGATAAAGAGGGTGGGCCCCCGCCGGGGGCAGGTTTACATAGATCAGAATAGGGCTTGCCATGATGCATGATAGAATGGGGGTTCCGGGAATCCCCGTGAACCCCCTCCCCCTCCCCCTCACTGGAGCCTGCCCCGTGGGCGAAAGCTCCAGCCTCTTCGAATACAGCAAGATACTTCCGGGGGATCCCCTGCTGCTGGAGGTGTTCCGGCTGCGTTACAAGGTGTACGTGGAGGAGTGGGGGTTTGAGCGGGGCGAGGACCATCCGGGAGGGATGGAGCGCGACCCGTACGACGATCATTCCGTCCATTTCGTCGTGCGCCGGAAGGGGGAGAGGCGCATCATCGGCACCGTCCGGATGATCCTCAACTCAGAACACGGCTTTCCGATCGAAAAACACTGTACTCTCGACCGGGACCTTTCGGCCCTCGACCGGGACGGCTTCGGCGAGATCTCGCGCCTGGCCATCAGCAAGGAGTACAGCCGCCGCACGACCGACTCCGTCTACCGGGACAGGGCGCCGGTCACCGCGGAGATGTTCCGGCAGATGTACGGCGGCAAGCGTCGGATCGAGAACGACATCGTCCTGGGCCTCTACCGCTGCATCTGCGTGGAAAGCCTCGAGCGGGGGAACGAATACCTCCTGGCCGTCATGGCCCGGGGGCTGGTCACCCTCCTGCGCCGGGTGGGCATCGTTTTCGAAGCCATCGGTCCCGAGCAGAACTACCACGGCATGCGTACCCCTTACCTGGGCCGTGTCGAGACCATGCTCGAGGAACTGTCCCGCCGGAACCCCGACCTCTATTCCCGCTTTCTGAAATAAAAAAAAGGGGTGCGTTTCCGCACCCCCTTTTCTTCCTCTTCTTCAGCGCTTTCCCGGTCCGGCCTCCCAGCCCGGATTATTCAGTGCGCCCGCCTGCGCCGCTTCGCGACGTGCCTCATGAATAATCCGGGCTAGAGCGTGGCCAAAGTACTTTTGGCTTCCCCAGCCCCGGGGAAACTGGCCGACAGCTTGAGCGCCTCCGTGAGCGAGCGCTTCGCCCGCTCCTTCTCCCCGTTTTTGAAGTAGGCCATCCCCAGGTGGTAATGGTAGACGGCCCCGTTGGGATCCAGGCGCACAGCCTGGCCGAGGGCGTCGATGGCCGCCCGGTGGGAGCCTTTCTTATAGTAGATCCACCCGAGGGTGTCCTGAATGGCCGCGGCGTTGCCCGCCTGCATGGCCTGCCCGTTGCGCGCCTGCTGGCTGGCCGCCTGGGCCAGCTTCAGCGCCTCGTCGAGGTTCTCCCCCCGGTCGGCCAGGAGCCAGGCCAGGTTGTTGGCCGCCACCGGTGAATTCGGGTTGATTTCGAGCGCTTTGCGGTAATGGTGCTTGGCCTCCTCCGGGTTGTTCTGCTCCTCGTAGATCGAAGCGAGCATGATGTGGGCCTGGACGAATTTGGGGTTGATCCCCAGGGCGTGGTTGAATTCCCGGATCGCCCGGTCGGTCGCCTTCTGGGCCCTGAACAGCTGTCCCAGCAGCGCGTAGGCGGAGAGGTTGTCCCCGTCAATGTCGAGCGCCTTGCGGAAGGCCCCTTCGGCCTTGGCGTAGTTCTTCCGCGCCATCTCGATCTGCCCCAGGAGGAGGTGGGGCTCCGCCCGGTCAGGGAACTGCCGGATCTGCTCCTCCGCGGTCCGGACGGCCCGTTCGGGCTGGTTCCGGCTCATCTGGAGGTTGACGTTGGCGATGCCGAGGTTGTACCGGGCCGCGTTGTTGTCGGGCTGGCTCTTGAGCGCCGTCTCGAATTCGTTGACCGCCCCGGCGAAATCGCGCTTGTGCGTCCGCGCATTCCCCATGACGATCCTGAACGCCGCCTCGTCCGGGGCCGCCCTCAGCCCTTGCTGGGCGTGGCGGATGGCGCCGTCGGCGTCCCCCGCCGCCAGCCGGAGCCGGGCAAGCGACAGGTAGGCTTGCGGGAACCGGTCGTTGATCTTAACCGCCTCGTTCCACTCCGTCTCGGCCTGGGCCGTTTTGTTATCGGCCAGGTAAGCGGCCCCCAGGAGGTAGCGGGCTTCGGCGGAGTTGCGGTCGGCGGCCACCGCCGCCTGCAGCTCCTTGACCGCTTCCGCCCCCTTGTTTTGGGCCAGCAGCCCCTGGCCCTTCAGGATGCGGCCTTCCGGGTCGTTCTGCTTGACGAGCTGATCGGCCAGGGCCCCGGCCTTGTCCCAGTTCTTATGCTGCAGGTAGAGGCGCGCCAGCCGCTTCTTGAGGTCGGCATCGCCCGGGTGGGCCGAGACCAGGCTCTCGAGTTTGCGCATCGCCTGGTCGGGCTTGCCGATGCCGGCGTAGAAGCTGGCGAGCTGGGTCTGCTGCTGGAGGTTGCCGGGGTCCAGTTCCGCCGCCTTGATGTACGACTCCTCCGCTTTCTGGAGGTTCTTCTGGGAGAGGTAGACCATTCCCCGCAGTTCGTAGAGCTTGGGGATGGCCGGGTCGGCGGCCAGCCTGCGGTCGAGGCGCCGGATCGCCTGTTCCGGCTGTTTCTGCTCGAGCAGGGCGGCGACCGTGCCGGCCCAGGCTTCGATATCGTCGCTGTTGCGGGCCAGGACCCGGTCGAACTGGGCCTGGGCCTGGGCCGCTCGGCCCTGGGAGAGATAGACCTGCCCCAGCATCTTCAGCCCCGATTCGTTCTCCGGGTGTTTTTTAAGGAACCCTTCGAGCTGCGCCGCGGCCGCGGTGTAGTCCTTCTTGGCCGCCAGCGCGCCGGCGAGGAGGAGCGAGGCCTCCTGGTGGTCCGGGTTGACGGCCAGCGCCTGGCGGGCGAAGCCCGCGGCGTCGTCGGCTTTCCCATCCTCGAGCTTCAGCCGCCCCAGGGCGACCAGCGCCGGGGTGTAGCGTGGGGAGTTCTTGACCGCCTCGGTCCACTCCGCCTCGGCCCGCTGCCGGTTCTTGGCCTCGAGCTGCGCCACCCCCAGGAAATAGCGGGCTTCGGCCGATTCGGGTTCGTTGTTCACCGCGGACTGCAGCTCCTTGACCCCCTCGCCCGCCTTGTCCTCGGCGAGCAGGATGCGGCCTTTCAGAATGGACCCTTCGGTGTGCTTGGGGTCCGCCTTCAGAAGTTCGTCGACCGCGGCGATGGCCCGGTCGTACGCCTTCTGCTCCAGGTGCAGCCGGCCCAGCGCCAGCAGCGCCTGCTCGTTGCCGGGGTTGTCCCTGACGATCGCCCGCAGGGTGGTTTCGCTCTTTTCCAGTTGCCGGGTGTTGGCGTAAAAACGCGCCAGCGTCATCCGGTGCGGCAGGTCCCCGGGGTCCAGCTCGGCGGCCTTTTTATGGAACTCCTCGGCCTTCTGCTGGTCTCCAAGCTCGAGGTGGAGCATTCCCATGACCTGGTACAGCTCAGGGTTCTTCGGGTGTGCTGAAATGGCCTGCTGCACCCGGGCGAGCGCCTTTTCAGGGGTCTTCCGGGTCAGGTACACGTTCCCCAGCCCCAGCAGGCTTTCGCCATGCTCGGGGTCGGCCCGGAGGGCGGCTTCGAATTCAGCCTCGGCCCGGGCGAGGTTCCCCTGGTGAAAATAGAGCTGTCCCAGCCGGAAGCGCCCGGTCGGGTTGTCGGGGTTTTTCGCCACGTACGATTCGATCTCGGGCGCCGCCCGGACGAAGTCGCGCTGGGCGGCATAGGCGCTCCCCAGCAGCAGCCGGGCTTCGGATAGGTTCGGGTTGATCCTGATCGCCTCCTGGGCGAGGCGCACGGCGGTGTCGGTGTCCCCGGTGTCGAGTTTGACCTGCGCCAGGCCGACGTAGGCCTGCACCAGCGCCGGGTTCAGCCGCAGCGCCAGGGTCAGTTCCCGTTCGGCCTTGGCGTAGTCGCGCGCCTGCAGGCGGGCGAAACCGAGGTAGTAACGGGCTTCGGCCGAGCGCGGGTTCCCCTTGACGCTCGCCTCGAGCTGCTCGGTGGCTTCCGCCATCTTCCGGTCCATGAACAGGACCTTCCCCTTGATCAGGTGGGCGGCGGCGTCCTTCGGGTCCTTTTTCAAGATCTCGTCGGCGATCTGGACCGCCTGGTCGAATTGCCGCCCGGCGAGGTAGAGATTGGCCAGGCGCTTTTTGACCACGGTCAGCTCGGGGTCGGCCTCGAGCATCTGCCGGCAGACGGCGATCGCCTGGTCCCGGTTGCCGATCCCGGCGTAGAAGTCGGAGAGGAGGACGCCGTAGCGGGGCACGTTCGGGTGCTTTTGATGCAGGCCCTTGAAGATGTTCTCAGCCTCGTCCGTGTGGTTGTTCAGGATGGAAAAGTAGGCGTAGGAGAGGTTCACGTCTTCCGAGCCGGAGTCGATCTGCAGCGCGGCACGGTACTCCCGGTCCGCGTCTTCCATCCGGCGCGTCATGAGGTAATAGTTGGCCAGCGCCAGCCGGGCCTCGATCGAGCGCGGATTCCGATCCGCCGTTTCCCGGAAACGGGCCTCGATCTCCTCCGGTTCCCGGCGCTCCTCCTCCGGGACCTGGACGGCTATGAAGGCGGGGAGTATCTGGGGCTCGAACCGGAACCCGCGCAGCAGCTCCCCGATCGACTCGTTCAGGTCGATCTTTCCCGCCATGGTGTTGGCGAGCAGGATGTTCCCCGCGACGCTCGAGGGATCCTTCTTGATGATGAGTTCGGCCTTGGCCCGGGCTTCGTCGAATTTGCGCTGCATGAGCAGGAAATTCCCCCCGGCCAGCTGGGCGTCGAGGTTGTTGGGGTCGATTTCAGCCGCCGTCAGGATCGACTGCCCCCCCTCCTCCGTCCCGCCCATGGCGAGATAGGTCCGGCCGAGTTCATAGTGGGCGGGCGCGAAGCGGGGGTTCTTCTTCAGGGCGTTGCGGAATTCGAGCACCGCCTCGCTGTATTTCCCCTCGGCGAAATATTCCTGCCCCCGCTTGAGGTACTTTTCCGGGCTCCGGGAGCATCCCGCGGCCAGCAGTGACAACGCCAACGCCATGCAGAGTGTCTTTTTCATTTTCGGTCCCTTGCGTTTTCAGAATTAATGCGGCAAATAGTCGTCGAGGTGCGGGAAAAACTCCTGCACGAACCGGACCGCCTGCCGTTCGGCTTCGGCCTCATCGGCGGCGTCCTCCCCGCCGACCGGGCAGACGACCCTCACCAGGGCTGCGTCGGTCCGGTTGGTGCGCAAAGCGTCGAGTACGGTGTAAATCTTTCCCCAGTATTCGCTGGCCACGACCCGCCCGTGGCTCTGGTACCAGTACAGCACCAATTGCCGGTCCAGCCCCTTGGAGATGACGATCCGGTTAACCTCGATCGGGTCCCCCCCCTCGACCGGGATGGAGATCCGTCCGCGGCGCGAGGGGTTCCACCCGGCGCCCGGAAGGCAATTGAGGGGGGAGTGCATCGTGTCCCCGGAGCGCTGGCTCTGGTAGTAGCCGATGTAGAGGTTGGCGGGGAAGCGCCCGGCGTCGACATAGGTCCGGTCGATGTGGTCGTCCACCCCGAGCACATCCATCACCCGGGAGTCCATCGGGGGGGAGTCCTGTCCCACCCACTCCCCCAAGCTGAGCGGCAACCCGCTGAGCGACGCCCGGATGGGGGTGATCTCCGGCTTCGATTTGACCGAGATGAAGGCAGCCGATCCGAGCATGACCGCCAGGAGGAGCAGAATTCGAATAATCATGACTATCCGCCAGGGCCCCCTTACGCCGCCGGCTCCTGGGCCGGCCGCGCGGGTGCGATCCATACAATGATTCTATACAAAAGGAACATCATAATGAAAGCCGCGACGAAGATGATCCAGCCGGAGAAGCTGTGGAAGAACCCCTGCGCCGCCGCCTCGCCGTAAAAGTGCGCGGCGATGCCGGTGCCGGCCACGCGGATCCCGTTGGCCGCGATGGCGATGGGGATGGTGCCGATAACCAGCGCCCAGCGCACCCAGAGGCGCGCATCGGAAAAATAGCCGAAGACGATCCCCAGGGTCAGAAGCGAGACCAGGGAGCGGATGCCGCTGCAGGCCTCGGCCACCTCCAGGCTCGTGTTAGCCAGGTGGATGACGTTCCCCTCGCGCAGCACCGGGATCTGGCAGATCACCAGCGCCGCCTCCCCGAAGCGCGACGCAAGCAGCTGGAGGGGAAAGGCGACCTGGTTGAAGATGATTGCGGGGATCGGGATCATCAAAAGCAGGAAGGCGAGCGGGAAGATCAGGATCTTCAGGTGGTTCCACCCGAGGAGAAACCAGACCACGCCCGCCAGGGTCCCGATCATGGAGACCCGGGGGAGAAAGAGCTCGGAGCCGAGGATGCCGGCCAGGAGCATCGCCATGCTCCCCAGGACCAGGACGAGGCCCCAGGGGCTCGGCCGGGCGACGGCCTCCCGGAGCTTCCCCCGCCGCTCCCAGGCGAAGTAGAGCGCGATCGGCACGATCAGGAAACCGTGCGAATAGTTGTCGTCCACGTACCAGTCGTGCACCAGCTTGGCGATCACGTCGCGGTACAGGAGTGCGAAGCACACGAGGAGGGCCGAAATCGTCGCGAGGACCTTTTTGTTCATAGGCGTAGTCTGGCTTTCAGAGACCGTATCTCGACATCAGGTCGTACAGGGTCGGCCGGCTGATCCCGAGGATCTTGGCCGTTTTCGATACGTTCCCGTTGTTTTCCTTCAGGGCTTCGCTGATTTTTTCCTTTTCCACCGTCTCCCTGATCTCCTTCAGGGTGGCGGGGGCCGACGGGGCTTCCTCGGGTGTTTCCAGTTCCAGTTCCGCCGGGCTGATGGCCGGCCCGTCGGAGAGGACCAGGGCGCGCTTGACACGGTTCTGCAGTTCCCGCACGTTTCCGGGCCAGGGGTGCCGGCGCAGGGCGTCCAGGGCCGTCCGGTTGAATGTCCGGGCCGGTTTTTTCAGTTCCTTTGCGAACGCCAGCGCCAAGTGTTCGGCCAGCTGGATGACGTCCTCCCCCCGGTCCCGCAGGGGGGGGAGCTCTATCCGGACCACGGCCAGGCGGAAGTAGAGATCCTCCCGGAAGCGGCCGGACTTGACCAGTTCCTCCAGGTCCTGGTTGGTGGCGGCGATGACGCGGCCGTCGATCGGGATCGGCTGCCTTCCGCCCACCCGCTCGACCACCTTTTCCTGGAGAAAGCGCAGCAGCTTCACCTGCGGTTCCGGCGCCAGTTCCCCGATTTCGTCGAGAAAGAGGGTGCCGCCGTTGGCGTATTCGAGCTTTCCCCGCCGCTGGGCGGACGCCCCCGTGAAGGCCCCCTTCTCGTGGCCGAACAGCTCGCTCTCGAGGAGGGTTTCGGGGATGGCGCTGCAATTGATCGGGATGAAGGGGCCGTTGCTCCTGTGGCTGCGGTTGTGGATGGCGTTGGCGATCAGCTCCTTGCCGGTCCCGCTCTCCCCGGTGATCAGGACCGGGACGTCGGTGTCGGCCACCTTGGTTACGGTGGTGAAGACCTGCTGCATCGGCTCGCTCGAGCCGATGATGTCGTCGAAGGAGATGCGGTCGGCAAGGAGCCGCTCCTCGATGCTCTCGCGCTCCAGTTCCAGCCGGCGGCGGACCCGGTGCAGCACCACCTTCAGTTCGTCCAGCTCCACCGGTTTGGGGAAGATGTCGTGCGCCCCCTTTTCGATGGCGGCCAGGGCGCTGGCCCGTTCGGAATTGCCCGATACGATGATGACCTTGGCGAGCGGGTCGATCCCCATCATCTCTTCGAGCGCGGAGAGCCCTTCGTCGGCATCGCGCGGCCGTGGGGGGAGGCCCAGGTCGAGCAGGACGATGCCCGTCTGCTCCTTCCGGAACAGCTCAAGCGCCGCGGGCCGGTCCCCGGCGGCAAACACCTGGAAATCGTCCGCCAGCGCCCAGGTGATCTGCTTGCGGATCTGCTCGTCGTCGTCGACCACGAGGATCTTGGGCAAGCCGTCGGCTTTTTCTTCCTGTTCGGCCTTGGTCTTTTTCATAAGTCCCGCATGCGCCACCGGGCGCTCAGTTCCAAATAGTATAACATGGCAAATTCGGTCGGTGCAGTCACTCCGCTGGTGGCTTCGGAAACAACAGCGTGATCGTCGTCCCCTCCCCCTCCGCGCTCTCCACCCGGATGGAGCCCCGGTGCGCCTCCATGATCTTCTTCGACTGGAAGAGCCCGATCCCCAGCCCTCCGCTCTTGGTGGTGCGGAAGGGGAGAAACAGCTCTTTTTCGAAAAACTCCCGGCTCATCCCCCGGCCGTTGTCCGCCACCGCGATCTCCACCTGCTCTCCCCGGTCGGCCGCCCGCACGGTGATCGTCCCCTCCTCCCCGATCGCTTCGCGCGCGTTCAGGATGAGGTTCTGCAACACTCGCCCGACTTCTTCCGCGTCGGCCATCACCGGCGGCAGCGGCGCAAGCTCGAGCTCCAACCGGGCACCGAGCCCCGTATTTAGCGTATCGGCAACCTGCCGGACAACCTGACTTAAATCGATAGGTCTTTTGTTGGCCGCTAGCCCCCCCGAGAACGATTTCAGGCTGTTGCACAGCCGCTTCATCTTCTCCGCGGTGTCGTAGACCGACTGGAAGGCGTCCTGCTGGAACTCCGGGTTGTGCTGGTGTTTCGGGGCGTTCTGGGCGATGTAGGAGAGCGTCGAGGCGAAGTTTTTCAGGTCGTGCAGCAGGAAGGTGGAAAAGGCGCGAAACGCCTCGTCCTCCTTGGCGGCCACCAGGGTGGCCAGCAGGTCCGATTTGTGAAACTCGCCCGCCGCGTGCCCCGAAAGGGCGCGCAGAAACTCCCGCGCCTCGTTGTCGTATGGGCGGCCGCTTCGGTCTGGGCCGACGGTGATGACCCCCGCGATCCGGTTGCTCGACACCAGCGGGACCAGCAGCGCAGCGCGCGCACTTTTCATGAACTCCCCAAGGGCGGCCCAGTCCCCGAGCGCCTGGACTTCCTCGAACGTGAGGGGGGCCGATACGCTCTGCAGCGGCTCCACCACGCCCGTGACTTCCTTGTCGAGCCTGTTTGTGATCGTCCCCGTGGCGGCCAGCAGCTCCAGCCGGTTCGGGTCCCAGCGCCGCACCCAGACGCTTACGTCGATCGCCCCCAACGCCCGGTGCACGATGTCGGCCAAGGCCGCCGCCGTTTGGGGCGGGGGGTCGATCGAACGCACCCGCTCGGTGGCCTCGAGCCAGAAGTGGCGGTAGTCGTAGCGGCCCGAGAATATGTTGCGCCGGATCCAGGCGCGGGTCCGGTGCCGAAGCCCGGTCCCCAGGACCAGGGCGGTCAGGACGACGGCGGACAGGAGGAAGATCAGCGCCTCGAGCGGGAGCCCCACCTCCCCCCAGCGGCCGGCCCAGCGGGCGATCAGGGCCGAGGTGATGAGGTAGGCGCCGACGGTCAGGAGGGTGACGGAACTGTAGATGGCGCCGTGGGATACGCTGATGCGCGCCCGGCCCGACCCCCGCCTCCAGGCGACCAGGATCAGCGTGCAGGAGACCAGGAACATGCAGTGAAAGAGGCTGATCGATCCCTTGAGAAGCAGCCCTCCCGCGGGGGCGAAGAGGAGGGTCTGCGAACTCATGTAGACGACGGCGGCGTAGAGTGCTCCGATCCCCAGGAAGAGGAACTTCAGCTCCCACCGGACGGTTTCGCTCACCCCGCGCAGCGTCTGTTCGAGCCCGGCAAGCACGATGACCGAAACGATCAGGAGAAAGAGGGCGGCCGCATACCCGACAAGCCCGAGCGCGAGATACCCCTCCGGCGATTGGAACCCCAGGGCGTATGGGGGTTCGACCGCGTAGAGGAGCACCACCAGCCCTCCCGCCACTCCCAGGGCGAGGGTGCGGTGGAGCCACCGTGCCCGCTGACTGAAGGCCTGCACGGCCAGGAGCCCCCCCACGGCCGACAGGAGGATGAGGGTGAAGGACAGTCGGATCCCGTCGGCGGGGTCCAATCCCGGCACCCGTTCCCCGAAGGCGGACAATCCGGCCGAAGCGCATGCCGGCAGGAGCATGAGCAGCAGCAGCCGCGACCCCGGGCCGAAGCGGGGAACAACAATCAGGAGCCCGGCCAGGACCAGGCCGAAAATCAGAGCGAGGGTTTCAATCCACTGGACCATGTCAATTCATCTATGAGGCAGTCGTTAACTTCTACAGGTAAAGGTTCCTCAATCCTTTGTTAAAGCTGTCGAATCGCTCCCGTATCAAACAGAGAATCCAGATCATGAGCATGGTTCCCACGAGCAGAACCGCATAGCTGGTAACGGGATCCATGTTGGGAAACCCATATGAAAAAAGGAGATGAATGGAATGAAGAATGATCCTGTGCATGATGAAACTGAACAAGGCAAACTTGCCTATCAACGAAAAAAAAGATGAAACGGCACGCATCGAGGAACAGCGTTCAAGCACAATCGCCAGCGACAACAATGATATAAAAACGCACGGAAGGTAAATGGGTTTTGTGATTGCGGTGAATCCGGTGGAATTTATGGGCGAAGCAAAACGAGTGGCGATTACGAGGAAAATAGCGATTCCGGCTGTTGTTCGTGCCAGATAAGGTGACATTTTTTTGGCAATCAAGCCCATATAAAAACCCATCCATCCGCAAAACCATAAGTGGAGGATGTTGAAATCACCTAACCCCGGCGTGATGAATACGGCTATCAGTTGATTATCTGATGGTGTTTTCGATAGCGCATTCTTGAGCATCACTGAGCAAAAGGCAAAAGTCACAGCTAGCGCGAGTCCTGTCCACTTTCCCAAGGATTCCGATAGTTTATGCAGTAACGGAGTTGCTATGAGCAATAGCGCTGAGGGTAATAAAATAGCGGAAATGGAGTAGTGGGTTTTTCCCGTCAACAACCCGGCCCACCAGGAGAATTGGCTCAAGGGCAGAAGATTTCCATCGGACAGATGTGCAAGTGCAAGCAGCACCACATTTGAGATAAACATTACGATCAACAGCTGCCATGCGCGATAGCGTAGCTTTCCGAAGATGGCGGAGTTGTTCTTGCCCCAATTGAATATGTAGGCCACTGTGTAGCCCGAAAGCATTATGAAGCCGGTGGTGGCCCACCCGCGTGGAAGCCAGTATTGTGAATACAGAAAGCCGTTTCGCGGTACCGCGGATAGCGTCAGCGCATGAGTCGATGTCATCAGCAGAAACAAAAACCCACGAGTTATATCCAGGTACGCAATTCGACGGCTCGTATTCTTTTTCAATGATGGAATCATGAAAATGTCGATGACTACAATTGATAGTTTTCAGTAAGTTTTGTGTAGATTGGTCCATATGGCGCCGTGGTTTTCTGCCAGGAGCGTTCCCGGCGAACCCATTCGCGCCCATAGCGCGATAGCGCCGATCTCATGTTGTCATCGCTCAGCAATTTCTCTATTGAAGACGCCAGCGCCTCGACATCGCCCGATGGAAACAGCATGCCGTTCTTCCCGTTTTCGATCAGTTCCCGGTGCCCCCCGACGTCGCTGGCGACGACGGCCTTGCCCATGGCCATCGCCTCGAGCGGTTTCAACGGGGTGACCAGGTCGGTCAATCGCATGGGGTTGCGGGGATAGACGAGAACATCCGTGAGTGCGTACACCCCCGGCATGCGGTCATGAGGCATTCGCCCGGGGAAAATCACCCGGTCGGCCAGCCCGAGCGATCGGGCCTTTTCCTTGAGTGAAGACTCCATCTCTCCCCCGCCGACCAGCAGGAGCACGTAGTCTTCATGCCTGGACGCCAGCAAAGAAAAGGCATCGATTGCCAGGTCGAGGCCTTCATAACGGTAAAAGGAGCCCAAAAAGCCTATTACGCGCTTCCGCTTCAGCGAATAGTTTTCCAGCAGCTCCCTGTCGGGGGGACAATCCTGAAAGGATTCCGCGTCGATTCCATTCGCGATGATGGAGATCTTTGATTCGGGGATCCCCCGCTGTATCAAGTCCCGGCGCAACCCCTCACAGATGACGGTGACGTGACCGGCCTTTCTACAGAACCTGGTTTCGAGCATGCGTACCAGGTGATATTGCGGGGAATCTTCGCGATAACTGCCATGATCGACCGCCGCGTCCTCCCAAAAAGCCCGGATTTCGTAGAGCAGGGGGATTCCGAGCCGCCTGGCCGCGCGCTGTGCCGCGATGGCGTTCAGGACCGGCGAATGGGCATGGATCACGTCGGGCTTTTCGAGCGCCGCCACCTCGAGAATGCGCTCCTTCAACGCTCGGATCAACTGCAGTTCGTACCAGCCCCTTGCTCCGGGCGGGGTATTGAGCGGGGTGCGGTAATAGGCGAAATCGCCGATCGTTTCCCTCGGTTCCCATTTCCCCTTCCAGCTTTCCTGGTGCTTGGGCGAGGTGAGGATCGAAAGGCGCCATCCCCTCTCCGCCTGGGCCCTGAATATGCTCCGGCTTCGAAAAGTATACCCGCTGTGCAGCGGCAGGCTATGATCCAGGATATGGAGAATGCGCAGCGACTTGTTCGACGGCGATGGTTGCATCATTTCAACCCCTGCTGAGCCACCTTGGAGACCACGTACCGGTGCTTGCCGGATGCTTCCTTGGGAATCTCCGTTACCATTTCAATCCGGACGCGGACGTCCGGGCCCATGCGTTTCCGGAACCCCGCGATTATGCGTTCGTTGCCGTCCGCGGGATAAAGGTCTTTGTCTGTTCTGAGAAGCACCTGGATGTCGTCGACATCATGCTGGAAGATTTTGAACTCCTCCACGCCCTCGATGTCACGTACCACGTAGATGATGGAAAGCGCGTGCTGCCACCTGCCATCCGGAGTGATGATGAAGTCGGTGGCTCGGCCCCGGACGGCGGACATGGAACTGAAGCCCCTTCCGCATTTGCATTGTCCCGCTCCCATCCGGGCGATATCCCCGGTCCGGTAGCGGATGAAGGGCATTCCCCATGCGTCCAGGTGGGTGACGACGATTTCGCCTTCTTTCCCAGGTTCGGCCGCACTGCCGTCATTTACGATTTCCAGGACGTAGTTCGGGTCCATCACGTGGCGCGTATGCTCGGGGCATTCGTGGCTTATAAAGCCTCCTTCGCGGCTCCCGTAGCCGTCCACCACGGGTATGCCGCCGAAATAATCGCTGATCGATTGCCGCTGATGGTCGTAAAGCACCTCCGCGGTGCTGAAAACCACCTGTATTTCATGATTTTTGAGGTGCAGGCCCTGGTTCAGCGCCATCCGGCAGAAGAGGTCGATGGTGCTCGGGTAACCGAAGATGCACTTCGGATTGAATTTTTTCATCCGGGCGAAGATCGCGGGAACCTGTTGAGGGGAAATCTCAAAAGCGCTGATGAGAACCTGGTTGGTCAGGGTGTCCCGGAGCGTTTTGATCCTGTCCTGCTTTTTCATTTCCAGGGGAGACCCCCACAGGTAGAGTTCCCGGTCCCCGATGTCCACCCCCCACCAGCGATGGGTGAGTGCGCGCGCGGCCGCATCGTACGCCTGGCGTCGGCGGTCAAAATAAAAGATCAGCGGTTCCCCGGTGGAACCGCCGGTGTTGTAACGGAAGAGCCCGCCCGGGCAGGCGTTCCACTTGAGGTCCTCGAGATTCCTGCGGATATCCGCTTTTGTCAGCGGGGGGAGGATCTTGAAGTCATCGATGCTGTGCATATGCTCCGGGTCGAATCCCGCGTCCGCAAACCTCCGGGCATAAAAGGGGACATTCTTCCGGGCATGGACAAGCAGTTTCCTTAATTTCTCAAATCTCAATTGCTCCAGCCTTTCGGGTGATTCCCACTGAAGGGCTTCAAGCTCCTTGAGAAAAGAGAGCGTTTTCCTGCCGATGATTTTTTCGTGAAGAGGGAACAGGATCTGTTTTACGATTGCCTTGTGCATGGTAGGTCCGCCGATCTTGCCGCCCGGGCTTCTTCGCCCGGCATGGCTCCGATTCGGCACATTTGCTCCTTATCTTTATCTTTCGTCCATTCCCGGTTCGGCAAGGGTGGACAGACTGTCAACGGCCATAGCCTTGATCCATGGGAAGGTTTCGGTGACAACCAACTTCTCCAAGTATGGGATCGCCGCCCGGTTTTCCAGTTTACCCATGGCTTCGACTGCGGCCGCCCGCATGTTTTCATCCGGATGTTCGAGGAGGGTGCAAAGCTCAGGGAAGATATCCTGCCTGCCGAGCTTGGCCAACGCTTCGATCGCCCGCATCCTTTGGACGGCATAATCGGAACGCGCGTATATATCTTTGATCGCCGCGGCGGAAGCGTGATCCCGGAGTTCCCCCAAGGCCCAAATCGCGGTGGCTGAAACATCCACGTTGCGGTTCAGGAACGGCCGGATGGCTGCCGCGCTGGTTTCATCCTTCAGCCGCCCCAGGGCCCGGATGATGCCCGCATGCGGTTCCCACGATTGGTTGTTGTTTGCCAGGATATTGTCGAGGACCGCGCAAAGATGGGGGGCCGCCGCGGGGATATCCGCTTCCGCCATGATCTGGCCGATCAGGGAAGCCACGGTGTACCAGTGCTCCAATTCCACGAATTTGTTGCCGGCATCAGTCTTCCAGCGCACTGCGGGACTTTTTTGCAGTATTTCCATCAGGAAAGGGATGCTCCGCTCCCCTCCAATCCGGTAGAGGGCCTGGATCGCCAGTTCCTTGGTCGGGAACGAGGTTGATTCAAAAGCCAGCCTTTTCACCGAATCCAGGGACGAGGGATCCTTCAGCAGAATCAATCCGTTCAGCGCCCGGTTCTGCTCCGCCGGAACGCCCAGGTCGGCGATGTATTGGGCGGCGGTCTTGAGAGGCGCCGGCACGCGGGATCCCACGATCTTCCGCGTGTCAAATGCCGCTCCGGCGGCCAGCCGGGGAGCCGTTCCGGCATCCCCGCGCTTTGCAATCACGTGAGAACCTTTCCCGATACGGGGGATCGCTTCCAGGGTCAAGCTGGTGGTGATTACATCCTCCCATTTCGTTCCGTCCGCATGAATGCGGTAGGTGAAGGGGGTGGTCTCCGCTATCGCCACTTTTTGGTGATCCCCTGCGCGATCCTTCCAGGCATAGGTGATTCTAAGGCTGGTATCCGCGCCAATTTCGCCGTGGACCGTAATCTGGTTGTTTCCGGGCCAGAGCTGGGGAAGGGCGAAGATATTGTGTTGAGTCACGGTTGTAATTTCAATCTCATGCAAGCCGACAGCGGTGACATCTCCGGAAGCGAAAAACTCGGCCTTCAGCAGGTACCCGTACCGGCCGAAAGGGGATACCAGGCGGGCGGGAACGGCCTTGTAAATATTGAATTTCTCTGCAATGGGGAGCCGATCCAGGACCAGGTCTCCGGTTTGATCCGCCCGCCATACCTCCTTCCAGGATTTTCCCGTGTCGGTGGAAATGGACAGCGTGAGCCTGTCGGAATCATTTCTGCGGCGGAATCGGCCGCTGACCCATGCATCCGAAATAATAAAGGGAGATTCGATTGGGAAGATCACGGAGGAGGTGGATGCGGCGACGGCCGGATGAATGTTAGGGCTTAACCCGTCCTCCTCCCGAACGCGGACATTTTCAGGAGGTATCGGGAGTCCGTTTTTGCAGGCGGCAGAAGCGAGATCCGGGGCATATTGAAGCATGCCGTTGCCGTAGGTCACCGGATAAGGTCCATGTTCAAAGTCTTTTTTCCCTTTTGCGGCGAAGTTGTCCTGGTACGGCAGCCCCAGGTTTCCCCACAGGCGCGTGGATTTTTCGCCGGGCCGCAGGTTCAACTCTCCGGAATGCTTCGGCCAGGCGATATGGGGCGCATGCACCCAATTGTGAATCCCCCAGTAATGGGCTGCGCCGGGAACCGGTCCATTGGAAGGGCGAAAAATGAGAGAATAGTCCGTCGCGATTTCATCCGGGCTTGCTATATGGCGCCCGGTTCTGTCGTAGACATACCACCCTTCGGAAACATCCATCAAGTGCCATCGGGAGATGCCGTCCTCGTCCTCCCAATGAACGTTCGCCTGGGTGTGCCCGCTCCGGTATAGCTTTTCGGCCCTGAACCCCAGAGCGCGCCATGCCGCCTCCATGACCCGGGCCAACCCGTCGCACCAGTGTGCGCCGTAGACGGTCAGTACCTTGACGGGGTCGTCGATGTAATTATTTCTTAGTGCCGGTTCGCGGGGATTCCGCCCGTCGGTCCTGGCCGAAAACATGCGGATGAAGCGCCATACCGCCAGGGCCTTTTCCTCGTTGGTCCGCGCCTCCATCAGGCGGATGGCATCCAGGGAAAACCTGTGCAGATTCGAAGGGTCGGGCCAGCGGTCGCAGACCACCCTGACGTGCAAGGCGCCCGAAGGGGGCTGGTCGTCGGCATACGGTTCCAGCGCCAGGGCGAGCCAGCCAAGGACCAGTGCGATGCACGGCACCCATGATTTGCGTCGATTCATTCGGAGCGTCTCCCGTGGAGCCCGCGGAGGTTTGCCGTCATCATCGAGCCTCCGGTTCCAAGCAGAATTTTCGGTGCCATGATTCAAGCATTACGAGCGCCCACAGTTGCGACGCGTTGTCCTGTGCCCCGCTCAGATGGGAATTCCAGAGTTTTTCGATGCAGGCATCGGAAAAATATTCGCGCGACATCCTTCGTGAGGAAAAGAGCGCCTGTTCGGCGAACTCTCTCAGCTCCCCTCGAAGCCAGCCGGCCAGTGGAACCGAAAACCCTTGTTTTCCCCTGGAGAGTATCTTTTGGGGCAGGCGATGCGCCATGCTTTTTTTCAGAATATATTTTGAATCTCCGCCCCGAAGCTTGAGGGAGGAAGGCAGGGTGCCCGCGAATTCGATAAGCCTGTGATCCAGCAGGGGTGATCGAACTTCCAGCGAATGGGCCATGCTCATCCGGTCCACTTTCACCAGAACGTCTCCCGGGAGGAGGGTTTTCATGTCAACGTATTGGACGCGAGTTGTCACATCCGGGTTGCGGTTGGTGTCGAAGTGGTCCTGGAGAAAGCTGAAGGGGGATGGATTTCCGGTTTCGGCGGCATATTCCGGGCGGTATAGCCGGCGTTTCATCTCCGGAGTGAAATAAAAGGACATGTCGTGAAAATAAGCTTCCTCGAGGGTGTGGGAAATATTGCGCAGGAAGGATTTCAACCTCAGCGGGCGTGGGAGCCTGTTCGTTTGCGGATACATGCGGGATATGGATCCCGCCCAGCATCTGAGTCGCTCGGGCAAAATTTTGCGGATGCGGTCCTCGACACGGTTCATGGAGTACCGCTTGATGTAACCGGCGAATACTTCGTCTCCGCCATCTCCGGAAAGAACCACGGTTACCTTTTGCCGCGCCATCTTGGAAACATAATAGGTTGGGATGGCCGAGGAATCGGCAAAGGGCTCATCCAGGTGCCAGACAATGTCCTCCAAAACGGAAACCGCGTTCGGATCAACCACGAATTCGGTGTGGTCGGTCTTGCAGTGGGCCGCCATGGCGCGGGCGAATTCCAGTTCGTTGAATTTTTTGTCGTCAAATCCGATGGCGGTGGTTTTGACCGGCTCCGGGGCCTGCAAGCCGGACATGGCGGCCACAACCAGGCTGGAATCTATGCCGCCGCTGAGAAAGGCGCCCAGCGGGACATCGCCGGCCATTCTGATTTTCACGGCTTCGTCAAAGATCGAGCGCAGCTGGTCGAGAAGATCCTCTTCCTTGCGGGGGGGAGCCTCTTCGTCCATGGGCAAGCGCCAATATTCACGAATGGCAAAGCCCTGCCTGGTGCAGACGGCGCAATGCGCCGGTGGAAGCTTCCTGATCGATTTGAAGATGGACAGGGGAGCGGGGATGTAGCCGAAGCTCATGTAAGCGTCTAACGCCGAGGGGTCGATTTCCCTCGGGATGGCCGGGTCCGCGAGGAAGGCTTTCAATTCCGATGCAAACAGAAGGCGGTTCTTCGTGCGCGAATAATATAGGGGCTTCTTCCCGAGCCTGTCGCGGATCAGCATCAGTTTCTGTTCTCGAGAGTCCCAGAGGGCGATGGCAAACATTCCGCGCAGTTTCTCTGCGAAGCTTTCTCCCCATTCTTCATAGGCATGAAGCAGCGATTCCGTGTCGCTCCGGGTCCTGAACCGATGCCCCTTTTCCTCCAGCGATTTCCTCAGTTCCCTGAAATTGTAGATCGCGCCATCGAATGCCACCTGGATCGATCCGTCTTCATTGCCCATCGGTTGCTTTCCCGAATCCAGGTCGATAACGCTCAGGCGGCGATGGCCAAGGCCGATGCCGGGTGACACAAATATGCCGCAGTCGTCCGGTCCCCGATGCGCCATGATATTGTTCATGCGTTCCAGGAGATTTGCATCCACCGGAGTGCCCTTATAGCTGAAGATTCCGCAAATTCCACTCATTGGTTACACCCCGGATCGTCCGCTTTAGTTTCCACCCGCAATGTCTCGGCCGTTTTCACAAATATTCTCCCGCCCCTAGCATGACAGGCTGCTGAAAAAGTCTGTTCCATCCCAACCGTACAATGCGAATTGTCTCCCCATGCGCATATATGGGGGAAAAGTATGCGGGGAAAGGATGAAAAGCAAGCTTGGATGTTCAGTTACATTACTACGGAAAAGCATGTTTCCAAGGACCATCCTTTGAGAGATATCCGCGCCATGGTGTATGACATTCTTATGGAGAAGTCTCCTGCCTTCGAAACCATGTTATTGCACGAAGACCGGGAATCAGCGGAGCGGCAGCAATCGTCGCATAAGCATGGAAAGGAACGGAGCCAGCTTGCTTTTCTCCATATAGGAAAACTCCAGGCTGTTTTTGAAAAAGGCAGGCAGATGAAGTCTGCGCAGCCGGAAGAAATTTTTGGCCAGGTGCGTGAGATAGCCGAAGTCATCAATCCAGAGAACGTGCTTAAAGGGGCCGGAGCCGGAGAGGATTTCTTCGACCATGGTCCGCTGCCCTGACCTGTAAAAATAATCGAGCAGGCTGATATTGACTCCCAGCCGGGTGGACAGGCGGTGCTGGATCCAGTGCCGGGAGTTGATCTCCAGCGCCGATAATTCGCCGGTGTTCCGGTCGATCACGACTTCGGTTTCAGATACGCCTGGTAGCCCGACCGTCTCTATCGTCCTCCTGCCGAATGTCTCGATATCCGGGCGATCAACTGTGCGGCATAGAAGCGCTGTCCCGAAGTTTTCCGGGTACTGCAATATTTTCTGGGTGACAAAGCCCCAGAGCACCTTGCCTGATTTGTCAGCATAGCAGCAGTATGAATAATGGCCGTCTTCGGAAGCATCGATAATTTCCTGGGCCAGCAGCTCGGAGGAAAACTTGCGGATTGTTGCCTGGAGAGAGGACCACTCCTCGGGTTTCCGGATTACGAAAACCTTTCTTCCCCGAATGGCCCTGGAGGCGACGGTGGTCTTCCACTCATGCGAATGAATGGGCTTGATCAGAATTGGCCAGCGCATATCTGTCGGGAGCACGGCCGAGTTGAGGATATCCAGGAAATGGGAGCGGGGAGAGCGAATCCCGGTTTCGCGCATTTTTGTATAAAAGGCATGCTTATTGTTTGCCAGGCGGGATATCTCGGGGGATGGGAGCGGAAGCGAGACAGCAGGTTCCAGGTCTTTACGGTATTTCTCCATGAAGGCGAGTTCGTAATCGCTGGATGCCATGATGATGGGAGTTGCGCCCGACGCGGCATGCGCCTGGAGGAGGTCATGCACGACTGCTTCGGGTTCGTCCTCGATGGACAGCCTGTGAAGGATGATGTCCTTTCCCAGCAGCGGCTCCAAGCCTCCGCCCTTGTGATACAGGTGCAAGGGGAACGGAGTGTCGCGGAGGTTTTTGTAGATCCCATAGGAGGTGGGATTCAGGCTGAGCAGGTATGCGGCCGGTATATTATGCATTATCCTTGAATGGCTCCCGGGAAGCGGCGGTATTTCAAGCCGAAAAGCGTCAGAGCGCGGCAGCGCCCGATGGGTTTATAGCCTGCGCGGGAAAACGCCGTGCGCGAGGCGACGTTCCAATCATGGATCATCGCCCAAACGGAGGAAACGCCCCGGGCCGCAAGTAGGGCGTCCGCTTCGGTCAACAGGCGGGTTGCAAGCCCGTGTCCGCGATGGGCCCTGCTGACGTAGACGTTATAGGCATAAGCGTGGCCTTCACGGAGTTGCACGTGGCATCCCACGTCGGCGCAATGGACCCGATGTGACGCATACCAGGCCCATCCGGCGATTTCGTGACCATGATTTGCGACCAGGAAAAGCTCGCCTCGGGCAATCCTTGTCCGAGCGTCGGCGCAGGTAAAGGGCGCGGCGAAATCGAGAGCATTCAGAGCATCGCGGAGCCGCTTTTCAAATGCGTCGTCCATCGATTCGATTCTATGGATGGATAAGCAATCGGTGTTCGGGGGTTGGGGCCACGTTGGTCGATCCGCCAGCAATTTCAGGTAAATCATGGGCGCTTTGTAGGAAAAGATGAAGTGTCTCAGTCTCCAGAACATGCGGCCTCAACGTTTGCCAGGGAATAGAATGCTTAATAGCTTTCCGTATAATGCCAGTGGGTGGCGTTTGCGGCTGATTCGCAACCCGCCGGGCGCCGTTGATATGAAAACAAAATGAACGCCCATCAGGTATCCATAAAAAATATTGCCGCAGGCTTTGCCGCCTAGTCCTTAAACCAGCGTGATTATTGCGTGATAACTTGAAAAAAGACCTGAAATGTGCGTCTTTATTGGGTATAATAGGAACTTGCGATAACCATCATAGCCCAAGAGGAGCACATTTCAGGTGAACAAAAGAAACCACAAAACATACCTTCGTGACAA
>JAAYAJ010000022.1 GCA_012719455.1 Acidobacteriota bacterium
ACCTGCATTGGCGGTCAAAGGCAACGCCAGCAACAAACAAGCAAAAAGCAAACCATAAAAACGCTTCATGGAACCCTCCCTTTCTGTGTCTATCTATTAATAGGCAAATAGTATGCCAATCTGGCTGTCGGTGGCGGGCATGTTGCGTTCGGGAGGTATCCTTTTGTTTATCAATAATTTAGTTAAAAGCATGGATCGGCTTTCCCCGTCGAAGCCTGCCTGGCCCGCCTGTGTTGATGCAAATTGTGTAAAAATCGCCAACTATTGCGTCGGAAATCTTTACACATTAGGGGTAAGTTCCAGGATTTGGTGTCCTGATGAAGGCGGGGATTGTTTCGGGGTTGAATTGCCGGCGGTGTCTATGGTTCGGCGGTCCTGTTTTCCATGATCCGGCGCTTGGATGTAACCGCACATCCGAGGTGCAATTGGGGGATGAAAATGGTGGTTTTTTCAGTATCCCGCTAAATTCAAACTCTTGTATGTCTCTTCCAGGGTAGCTTGGTTGTCGGTAATAACAAGCATTTTGTCATTTATCTCCAATGCGGTTTTCCCCGTGGGCACGATATAGTTTTTCCCGCGCTTGATTAAAACCACGAGGGTGTTGTCAGGCAAAGAAATGTTCATTAGCTGAGTGCCGTCTTTTAACATGTTTTCCGTAATATCAATTTCAGCCATGATGGTTTTGATATCTTCAGAAAGCTCAATATCAAACTCTTTCAGCTTGATTTCCTCTCTTGGTTTGTCGGCTAAGCCCAACCATTTAGCCACTAAAGGGAGAGCGGTCCCCTGTACCAGCAATGATACCAATGTGCATAAAAACACGATATTGAAAATCAATCTTGCATGGGGGACATCATGTGCAAGCGGTAAAATTGCAAAAATGATCGGGACGGCGCCACGCAATCCGACCCAGGAAATATATGCTTTGTCCCTTGTCGGGATCTTTCTAAAAGGCAACAAGGTTAGGAAAACCGTCAGTGGCCGGGTTAAAAAAATCATCGCAAAACTTATAATCAAGCCCGGTACGAGTATGGGAACAAGCTCGCTGGGATTGACCAACAGTCCGAGCGTTAAGAACATAAACAGTTGACTCATCCACGCCAGGCCGTCGAAAAAATTCATTGACGAGCGTTTGTGGACAAACTTTGAATTGCCGATCACCAGGCCGCTTATATAAACAGCCAGATAGCCGTTTCCTTTGAGAAAATAGGTGACCGAGTAAATAAAAAGGCAAAAGGTAAAAAGCAGGATAGGATACAAAGACTCGTTATGGATTTTTACTTTGTTGATAACAAATACGGCTAATCTTCCCAGCACGTATCCTGAAATGGCTCCAATGATCAATTGTAAAACCAGTTGCGTGGCGACCAATAAGTAATTGGGAGTGGAGCCCATTTTAATCAGGTCGATCAGCGTAACAACCAAAACATAGGCCATTGGGTCGTTGCTTCCACTCTCCAGCTCCAATGTGGGACGCAAATTGTTTTTTAAATTGATTCCTTTGGACCGTAAAATTGAAAAAACCGAGGCAGAATCAGTGGAAGACATCGTCGATGCCAACAAAAACGCTGTTGTCAAAGATATCTTCATGGCCGGCAGAGTCTTGTCCAATACCCACCATGATAAAATACCGCTGAAAAAAGCCATCAAAAACACGCCTGCCGTGGCCAAAACAGCGCCCTGCCGTGCTATGGGGCGGATCTCTTCAATTTTGGTATCCAAGCCGCCGGAAAAGAGAATGATGGAGAGAGCTATTGTTCCTATTGATTGGGCCGCTTGAATGTTTTCAAATTGTATCCCAACCCCGTCACTGCCAAACAACATGCCGACCGATAAAAAGAGAAGCAACGCGGGAATGCCAAGCTTGGAGCTTATTCTTCCTGACAATATGCTGATGAAAAACAGGATCGAAATAATTATTAATGCCAGTTCTGTTTGCATAATTAAAAACTGTGTTTGTGTGTTTAAAGTGCGCGAATGTTTTCGGGGCAAGCTCCGTTAAATAGCTTTATATGTATAAGTTGCAAAGAATATATCCTGCTTCGGCCGGAATGCCAAGCGCTGATTCCAGCCATTGACTCGGACGGCGAACCCCATTTTGCCTGCCGCCGCTTCCAGGCGCGTAATACGTGATGAATCGCGCTTGTCCCAGGTTCATTAATGCAATAAACACCGGTAAAAACCGATATTTGCCGCCCCGATCTTCAGCTAAAAGGCCCCCCATAGTCAAGATGTAGCGGTTCCAGGTCAAGTGGGATTGGAATGGGCCGCCCGCCGCGCAGTTGGAAAATGGGCGATGGAGAGAAATGAATACAGAAAGGGGGTGATCTGCCGATAAATAGATGAGTATGAAAAAGGTTCAGGCAACCAAGGGATGGACAGGAGTGCGCAAACGGCCGGGCGGCGCCCAGCGGCGGGGCCGCCTTTCGCCTGCCGGCGTGTTTCTCCTGGCCGGATACTTGATTTCGATCGCCATGTGCCTCGGGCTGTTCGGGAGCCTCAAGCCCATAGCATACACGGGCATCGGGCTCACGAGCATCCTCGTGTTGGCAGGGACGGTGTGGCGGCGCCGCCCTTCGCACCTCTGGCCGTGGGCTCTCATTACCGGCGCACTCGTGCTGTTAATGGGAAAGGGTGTATTGCGCCACGCGCTGCAGACCCTTGGCGACGTGTCCGCGAACCGATCGCTCCTCCCCGACGCGCTCGCGCTCCCGGGTTACCTGCTGCTCACCGTGGGGCTGATCGGGTTCTCACGGTGGTCGACGTGGAAGGATCGTCGCTTGGGCATCATCCTCGACGGGATGATCGCGGCCCTGGCGCTGAGCCTCCTTGGCTGGATCTTCGTCCTCCAGCCGTTTTTGCACCAATACGACTCCACGATAGCAATCAGCCTCGTCCTCCTCGCATACCCTACGGCGTCAATCTTCCTGTTCGTGATGACGCTATGGACCGCGCTCAACCCGGCGCATAAGCACGCGCCGGCGCTCTGGCTGCTGGTCGCTGCCGTATCGGGCCTGTTCCTGGGCGATGTCGGTCACATGCTCGCGGAGATGAATGCGATCCGCCTGCCGGGCAACCTGATCGACCTGCCCTATGCCTTGGGGTACGTGACAGCGGCGGCGACCGCCTTGCATCCGTCAATGCGCACTCTTACCGAGCGCACCTCGCGGTACAACACGAAGCCGATGAAAGGGCGCATTGTCACGACAGCCATCGCGCTCATCGTGCCGGCGCTCATTGCGACCTACCGCCTCGGTGCCTCCGACTCCGACCGGGTTGTGCTCGTGACGCTGATGCTTGCGATGACCGTCGCCACAATTCTGCGCCTCGTCTTGGCGCTCCGGACAGCGGATCGATCGGAGCAGATACTCGCCTTCCAGGCTTACCACGACAGCCTCACGGGCTTGCCGAACCGCCGCAGGATGGAGGAAGAACTCTCGGACCTCCTCGAGCAGCCCGCCGTCGATAACACCCGCGTGGCGCTTCTCTACCTGGATCTCGACCGCTTCAAGCTGGTCAACGACACGCTGGGGCACAGCCGCGGCGACATGTTGCTCACCCAGGTGGCCAAGAGGCTCCGCTCCAACGTCCGGGACACTGACATGGTGGCGCGGATCGGAGGGGACGAGTTCACCATAATCCTCAATTACATCGTCAGCCGTTCCCATGCCCTGGATATTGCGGAACGGATCCTTGCCAGCCTCAGGGACCCCTTCATGATCGACGGGCTTTCGTATAACGTTTCGGCGAGCATCGGCATCGCGTTCGCTTCAAGGGGCGACACAGGCGTTACCGCCGAGACCCTCGTACGCTACGCGGATACCGCCATGTACCATGTCAAGCACGACGGCCGCGACGGCGTCGCGGTGTTTGACGAGTCGATGCTCCCGCGCGTCGCCGAACTTGAGCTCGAGAGGGATCTGCACTATGCCGTCGGGCTGGGCCAGCTGCACCTGGTATACCAGCCGATCGTGGCCCTTCCCAGCGGCTCGGTGGTAGGCATGGAGGCGCTGGTGCGCTGGACCCATCCCCGGCACGGCTCTATGCTGCCGGCGCAGTTCATCCCGCTGGCCGAGGAGTGCGGGGTGATCAATGAGATCGGGCGATGGGTTCTCAGGGAGGGCGTCGGGCAACTCGCCGCCTGGCGCCGCCAGGCGACGGAGTTCGCGAATCTCTACGTCTCGGTGAACCTCTCCGGCATCCAGCTTTACAGCGGCGACATCGTCGAGCGCGTCGGCGACATCCTCGCGATCCACGGGCTGGACGGCCGGTCCCTCTGCCTGGAGCTGACCGAGTCGGTGCTCATGGAAGACACCGGCGCCGCCGCCGCGACCCTGGAGGAACTGCGGCGGCTGGGTGTGCGGATCGCCATCGACGATTTCGGCGCGGAATACTCGTCGCTGGCCTACGTGAAGCAATTCCCGGCAACGCTTCTCAAGATCGACCGCGCCTTCGTGAGCAACCTGGAAAGGCCGAACGGCGCCGACACCGCCGTTGTGGCGGCCATCGTGGCCATGTCCCGGGCGCTGAACATCGCGACGGTGGCGGAAGGCGTGGAGTCGGCGGCCCAGGCCAAGCGCCTCCACGATCTGGGCTGCGACATGGGCCAGGGCTACCTGTACTCGCGCCCCGTGGAAGCGCAGGCTTTGCCGATGGCCGTGGCCTCGTTGAACGCCCCGCGGCTGCGGCTCGTGACCGCCTGACCCCTGCGCGCCGCGTCAGATGTCCAACCCGTAGATGCACATCAGGGCCGTGGCGGTCACGGCGATCCAACAACAAAGCCCCAGTATCAGCGGATTCCTGCCGCCCTTGATCAGCTCCCTGAGCTTCGTATTCAGGCCGACGGCAACCATGGCCACTATGATCATGACCTTGCCCAACTCGGAAAGCAGCGAGCAGCAGTTTCCGGGCAGGACGCCGGATGTGGCAATTACGGCTGTAAGCACGAATCCCATGATGAACCAGGGGAATATCTTCATGAAGCTGTACTCCCCCTTCCCCTCGGATTTCCTAGTCCTGGTGATGACTATGGATAGCGCCAGCGTTATGGGGATTATCATGAGCGTCCTGGTCAGCTTCACGATTGTGGCATAATCGCCGGCATCCCCGGAGTAAACATATCCCGCCGCAACGACGGATGACGTGTCGTTTATGGCGGTCCCCGCCCACATCCCGAACTGGGAATCGGTCATTCCCAGGAGATGGCCGGCCGCGGGGAACAGGAACACGGCGACTATGTTGAACAGGAATATCGTCGATATGGAGAAGGCGATGTCCTTGTCGGAGGCCTTGATCACCGGTGCCGTGGCGGCGATGGCGGAACCTCCGCAAATGGCGGTGCCGACTCCCACGAGAATCGGGATGTTCCCCCTCATGGCCATGATCTTCCCCGCCAGCAGGGCGGTGGCAAACGCGGCCGCCAGGGTGAACACCATCACGAACAGGCTCCCACCGCCCACGGCGAGTATCTGGTACAGATTCATGCCGAAGCCCAGGAGTATGATGGATCCCTGAAGCATGTATCTCGAAGTATGGGATATGCCTTTCTCGAGATAATGCGGGCGCCTGAGATTGGCCAACAGGATGCCGATCAGGATTCCGAATATGGGGCCGCCCACTATCGGGACGAGCCGCCCCAGGAAGTAGGCGGGCACGGCAAGCGCCACGCACAGTACGAAACCGGAATATCCGCTGAGCTCCATTCTGATCGGCTCCTCTCAGGTTTGCAATAAACACAGGTGCGCCCAAAAGCCGTATTTGCCGCCCAGATCTTGAGCTAAAAGGCGTGTGCAATCAAGAAATGTCTCAAGATGACGGGTACGGGTCAAGATCCCGCGGATCAGCCTCGGCCTGCAGCCAACGATATGACATGGAATCAGGATACGGTTGTTTGGAAAAAGGTTGCATTCCATGCGCAGGATGTCACGGCAAGCTGTATATTGCCCCGATCTTCAGGTAAACTACCCCCATAGTTATGATGCGGCAGTTTCTGGCAACATAGGGTTGTCGGAAGTGGGGATGGGCAGGCCGGCGCCTGGAGGAAAACCGGCGCCGATCCTTCCCGTCGTTTTCCCGATCCGGCGCTTGAAACCGTGAAGCCTGAACCGGAAACCGTTTACACAGATTTCATATTCTGCGGCATCCTTGGTGAGTACAAGCGCACGCAGGCTCATCCCCGAGCCTCCTGGCGATTGCAGTGAACAGCACAACCAGCGGTATGATTTGTAAAACAATGTCTCGAGCACCCAGGAGGCAACCCGCCGGCTTTGCTTGCAGCGCGGCTGTGCGACGGGGCCATGGAGCGCCCGGGCTGAATGGAACGTGGGGAAAGGAAAGACAATGAAAAGTACCCGGAAACAAGAGGCGATTAAACGCAGGGATTTCCTGAAAGTGAGTGCTGCCGCCGGCGCGGCGGTTACACTCGAGGGCGCCGGCGGGGCCCTCAGGGGCGCGGAAGACGGGAAGGACAAGGTATACATCCTTCCGAATGTGACAACCCCGAACCGGCCCGTCATTCGGGATCCCGAAGTCTGCAATGGCTGCAACACCTGTGTCAATGTATGTCAGGTCGACGTGTACGTGCCGAATCCTGAAAAAGGCAAGCCCCCCATTACCCTGCATCCCGATGAATGCTGGTATTGCGGTTGTTGCGTGAATGAATGCCCACTCCGTGAACGCGGCGCCATTAAGTTCAACTGGCCGCTTCAGTGGAGGGGATTCTACAAGCGCAAGGCGACCGGCGAAGTTTTTCGCGTCGGATCCAGTGTTCAAAAAGACGGCAAGGGGGATTCCGCAAGGAGGCTGAAATGACTTCTTCATGGCATGGATTGATGGAAAACGGCGGCCGCGTGCCGGAGTGGCCTTACCCGGTACGGTATGAGCAGGAGCAGGAGATCGAGACCGATGTTCTCGTGATCGGCGGCGGCATCGCCGGATGCTGGGCC
This sequence comes from Acidobacteriota bacterium, assembly GCA_012719455.1. Classification (GTDB taxonomy): domain Bacteria; phylum Acidobacteriota; class UBA6911; order UBA6911; family UBA6911; genus UBA6911. The sequence goes on from JAAYAJ010000022.1 coordinate 6,945, forward strand.
GCCTTGAGCGCGGCCAGGACGAAGGGGGTCCGGGTCGCCCTCGTCGAAAAGGCCGCCACGGTGCGCAGCGGGGCCGGAGGGCCGGGAGGCGATCACTGGGATTACGCAATGACCTGTCCCCTGATGAAGGTGGATCCGTTTGTGCAATGCCAGAACATTATCGACGGTCAAAGCGGATACAGCAATGGGATCGGGCACGCCATAGAATGCCAGGAAGGCTATGATGCGTTTCTGGAAATAGAAAAGATGGGCGCCAAGATGAGGGACACCAACGATGAGTTCGTCGGCGCCCCCGGGCGGGATGACAAGACCAAGCTGGTGGTCGCATCCAGGTATGGGCAGGAAAACAATTCTCTCCGTTTCTGGGGAACGACGGTCAAGCCTACCCTGAAGAAAGAATGCGAGCGTTTAGGAGTTAGGATATTCGACAGGATCATGGGGACCAGTCTCCTGAACGAACGAGGCATCCACGGCGCCCGCGTGGCCGGTGCAACCGGGGTTAATACCCGCACGGGCGAATTCATGATCTTCAAGGCCAAGGCGGTCATCCTGGCCACGGCGGGGATCGGATCCGTCTGGGTTTTCAACACCGAGCTGGCGGGCATTTCCACTTTCAGGTCCCGTAACGCGTCCGGAGACGGGACGGTTATGGCCTACAGGGCCGGCGCCGAGGTGACCATGATGGAGAAGTCCGGGCTTCTGTACCTGGGAACCGGTTACAAGCATAAGATCGATTCGGGCGGAAACGATCCGGTCTTCGAAAACGTCCCCTCGGTGGACGACAACGGCAAAGCCCTTCCTCCGGGCTACGGCGTATCGCGTGATGCCGTGCTCAAAGGGGAGTTTTCTTTGCCCTTCTGGGGCGACTTCCCGGGCATGTCGGAGGGTTGGAGGAAAATCAATTGGGATTTGGGGTACCAGGAAGAGTCGACCGCTTTGGCCATGCGAAGATGTTTTGAGGAGGCCGGTTACGACCCGACGAAGGACCTGATGATGAATCACACCCTGATAGAAGGGTCCATGCCCGCGCATTTCCGCTCTCCCGACAGCATGAACGATCGTGGCGGCGTGGTTGTCGACTGGAATTTGAGAACCACCCTGGAAGGGCTTTATGCCGCCGGAGAACAGATGTTTGCTCCCGCGGCCCATGGCTATGCGGCGGCGACCGGCAGGTACGCCGGCAGAAAGGCCGCGGCCTACGCCTCCGGGGCAAGCCGGCCGGTGATATCCAGGGAGCAGATCGTGCGCGAGAAAGCCCGCGTCTACGCTCCCACCAAAAGAAAGGAAGGCATCGAGTGGAAGGAGCTGCACGCCGGGATGGCGCGGATGATGCAGTACTTCTGCAGCGAATATAAAACGGAAAAGCTCCTGAACATGGGGCTGGATGCGCTCAACGAAATTGAAGAAGACTTTGTGCCGAAGCTCTATGCCCTGGATCCGCACAAGCTGCTGCGCAGCCTTGAGGATCTGAACATCCTCACCTTCTCCCAGCTTATCATCCGCGGCTCCCTGGCGCGCAAGGCGAGCAGCCGGCCCCTGAATTTCCAGAGGATAGACTATCCGCAAATGGACCCGCCGGAATGGAAAAAGTTCATCACCCTCAAGCTGGTGAACGGCAAGGTGGAAGTGGGAGACCTGCCGCACGGCTATTGGGGCGATCTCAAGGAAAACTACGAAGCCCACAACAAGGACTACAAGGGAGTTTACGCCGGATAAACTACAATCCGGACTGGGGCGCCTGCTCGATCGGCATCAAGCTTGTCGGGCAGGCGCCCGCCGCCCGTCGTTCCGACCGTACCCGGCACTGCATTGCCGTGCTTATAGCGCGCCCCGGCATTCAATCTGTCCCGCAATAAACACCGATGCGCCGACAATCGATATTTGTCGCGCCGATCTTCGCCAAGAGAACGCGGGGGGGATCATGACGCCCGATTCGCGTTCTCCAGGCGCCTGCGAATCAGCGGCCCCGCAAACAGCAGGTACAGGGCGGGAATGAGCATCAGGCCGTCGCGCACGAGGGTCCGGGGAGAAATCGGGTCGCCGGGACCGAAGCATCCGCAATCCGCGTCAATCCCGCGCAAGTAGGTGATGGAGAGGATGACGATGAAGAACAGCAGCAACAGGGCGGAGGCGGCGGCCAGATAGCGGACCCCATGCCTGAACCCGACCAGGAGAGCGAGGCCGAGCACCATTTCGGCCCAGGGGAAATAGCGGACGATCAGCGGGATGAGCGTTTGCGGGAAGAGGTCGTAGGTGTAGAGCACGGCCTCGAAAATCAGCGGACTCTCCCACTTGAGATAGCCGCTGTACAGGAAGATGCCGGCCAGGACGAAGCGGGACAGCCAGTGCAGGATGCAGGTGACATGGAAGCAAACCCTGTCCTGCTTCGGCGACAGAAAACAGGGGAAGAGCCACTGCATGATGTGCGCGATCATCGGAGTTCCATTGCCCGGACGGAAGACCCGCCGTCCGGGGAAATGAGGTCCGGACGGGCCCCCTTGATGGGCGATCCCGTCCGGATGCCTCGGATTCTGCAAAAACGCTCCCCCTGCCGCGGGAAAGGTCTTTGCGCAGAGGGATGCCTATTTGGCCTTGAGCAGGGTCAACCCGTCCTGCCACTTGCTTACCGTCAGGAACCTGCCGTCACGCGAGACGAAGGGTTTTCCCAGCTTGGCCGGCACGCTTTCCTCTTTCCAGGTCTTGCCGCCGTCGGCCGTGCGCAGGGCGATCAAATTGGACTTGCCTTCAAGGCCCAGGACGACCAGGCCGTTGCTGGCGTCGGTAAAACGGATGGCGGCCTGAGGGGTCTCCACCCAGTCATTGTTGAAGCCGAGAATCGCCGGGTTGTTCAGCCCCAGGGAACGGGACTGCCAGGTCTTGCCGCCGTCCTCGGTCACGTACAGGGTTCCGCTCTTGTCCAGCAGGTACCCGTTAGTCGGAGTGCGGAGCGAAATCGCGGCCACCGCAGTGACACCCTTGGGCAGAGCCAGGTCCGTCCAGGTCGCCCCCCCGTCCGTGGTCTTCTTGAACGCGACTCCCTTGCCGACCCACCCCGTTCGGGCGTCCGCAAAGGCCAGGATGCTGGCCAGGCCGCCGACATCCTTGGCGATCACCTTCCAGTTCTTCCCGCCGTCGACGGTCAGGCTGGTGCCGCTCAGGCACGATTGCCAGATCGTGTTCAGGTCCACTATGTCCACGGAGAACATGCAGCCCCCGGTCTTGGCCATCGTCCAGGTCTTGCCGCCGTCATTGGTGTAGTGTTGCGCGCCGTCGTCTCCGGCGCCGCCCCAGACACCGAATTTATCATTGTGGAAGGCGGCCATCCTCACCTTGACGCCGTCGATCGACTTGGGTATCAACACCTCCCACTGTCCCTGGGCCACGGCGGATACCGCGCCCACAACCAGAACCGCCATCAGTACAGCCGAAAAAATTGTCAACCTGCCATATTTCATCTCTGATTGCCTCCTAGATAACTCCATACACGTTTGCCTGTTCGCCCCTGTTTCTTCGAAGGGCAGGAGAGTTCGGCCGCCGCCTCGGCTTCGGGCCCTTCATCGGGCCCGAGTGCGGCCCCCACCGTTCCCTCCCTGGCCGCCGACATGCGCCCCCTACGCTGCCGGCGGGGTCGAATCCGTCGGACTGGTGATGCGGACGTTCATCCGCAGCAGGGCCTGCTGGATCGCCTGGGTGTAGCTGCCCGCGACCATGACCTGGTGGATGCCGACTATGTTCTGCAGGAACCGGTCGATCTCCTTGATCTTCACTTCCGCCCTGTTGGTACAGTACCTGCGCATCTTCGACGGGGGGTTCTCGAAGGAGGGACGGTTGGTGTCCTTCGCTCCCTCCTGAATCCTGCCGGGCCACATCAGGAAGTTTTTGAGGTCCTTGCTGAACCCGCCCAGGGTGACTTCCTCCCCGATGGGGAACTGGACTTCCGGCGTGGCGCCCCCCATTCCGTGGTAATCGCGGATGCTGTAGGGGAGCGGGTCGGCGTCGCGCCCCATGAATTGCACGGGGGCCACGCAGTGCCGCAGCACGGTGGTAGATCTTCCGGTGTCCACCGAAGAAGGGTTGTAGAAGTAGGAAGGCTTACGGCTGATTTCCTGCATGAACATGGACGTGATCATGCCGCAGACATCGGCCTCGCATGGAACGGCGAACCCGTCGTCGCGCAGGCGGGCGAAAGCGAGGCAGGGGTAGGGAAACTCCGGCTTGGGAGTGAAAGTGAAACTCAGGCAGTCTATCGAGATGCCGAAGAGGCCTTCCTTGTCCATGAGCGAGCGCATGAACACGTAGAGCTTGCAGGCGTCGAAAATGGCCTGGTCGGTGGCTTCGGTGACCTTGACGGCCTCTTTCTTCCACCGCTCCATTTCCTTCCGGGCCTTGGCCTCGTCGACCCCGGCAAGACCCGCTTTCAGTTCGTCGAGCGGCCGGTACGACAGGTGGACGCCCGTGTGCCTATAAACGTAATCCGCGTTGAGGCTGGGGGTCGGCACGCTGGTGGAATCGTAGGGGCGGCCGAAGATGAGGGCCTTCCTGCCTTCGAGCAGCATCGGCGCCACTGCCAGTTTCACCAGTTCGACCGCGTGCTGCTCGGAATTGGCGAGCATGGCCGTGGTGCCCTTCGAGCGGAAGGTTGCGGCCACGTCGGCTTCGAGCATGATCAGGTCGAGGTTGACGGGGAGAAGAATCACGGGCATGTCGAGCGTGCCCATGTATTCGGCATAGATCCCCGAGTTGAGGCCGCTCCCCGTCAGGCACATGAAGAGCGCGTGGGCTTCCTTGCCCTGGATGTACTTGCGGATTTCTTTAGGGTCGCGGTAGTCGACCTTGACGGTCTCGACCACGACGTCGTACTCCTTGATGCCCCGGATGGCTTCGATCAGCGAGCCGTGCGCCTCCGGGTTGCTGCTCAAGAGGAGGACCTTTCTCCCCTTCCCGGCATACGTGGGCCGGACCGGGCCCGGTGTTTCCTGTGCAACGGCAGAAACCGTCGGGAGCGCGCCGGCCATCCCGGCGATCGCCGTTGCTTTGATAAAATCACGTCTGCCTAAATGAATCAATCCATGGGTGCAATTTGCCATTCGAATCCCCCTCGTTTCATCAATTATAATAGATCAGCATATTTATCACAAATGGTCGCTTTTGGCCCCATTGACAGCCGATTCCGCGCATCCCGCGCCCTCTCCTGGCCGGGCCCCGTTGCGTCGACCGGGGAAGGAGGCGGCGGGGAACCAGATGGTTACCTGCTGTAATTCATCCTCGAGCGCCGGTACAGCTCCTCCCAGAAGGCCGGGGTGGATATTTTCAGGGCATTCAGGTTGAGATAGGAAGGCTTTTGCGGATTGCAGAACCTGTCCGCGTATCTCCTTGCCGCCTCCCGCTGTTCTTCTTCCGTCGAGGTCTCCGGGTCGAACGGATCGGGCATCACGCCTATGAGCAATTTGTCTCCAAACAGGTCATAGATTTTGTGCGTGTCGTTCATGGCCTGCGGGCCCCAGGAATCCCAGCCCGCGGCGATGATGTTCGGTACCTGCTTCATCAGCTGCCCGCAGCTGTGCAGGTTGCAGTGTTTGCCTTTCGAGTGCAGAAAATCGGTCACCCTTTTCATGTAGGGCACGATCATTTCATTGGCCACGGAGGGGGCAAAAAAGGTCTCTTTCTGCGATCCCCAGTCGTCATGGATGCAGAACCCGTCGAGCGCCGGGAAATGGGTGCAGAATTTATCGAAGATCCTGATATATAGATCGGTCGCCTTGTCAAAGAAGGCCTTGACGGCATCCTTCTGGTCTTCGTCGATCAGGGCCAGGGCCGCGTTTTCAAACTCCATGAAGGTGATAAGCCTTTCATACCAGCCCGTCATGAACCAGCAGACGTTGAATTTGCTGTCATCGAGATAGGAGGCATTGGCTTTGGCGCTCCCCTCCCAGTCCCAGGTCTCGATGTCGGGCCACACAATCTTGTCCGGCCATTCATTGAAATCCTCCATGAGCGGCTTGCCGGGACGGATCATGGAGCCGCCGGCAACGGGGACATACTCCCAGATCATTCCAAACATGTCCGGTCCGCCGCCGGTGTTCGGATCAAAAGGCTCGGCTTCCAGGACAAACGAACGGGCGATCGCATCGGGAATAATTCTCGGGCTGAGCAAACGGGTCTCGATCATGTCCGCGACCTGCCAGACCGGCTCCCCTCTCAGCAGGCCTTTCACCGCCTCCCTTGGAGAAACAGGATAGCTGTAGACTTTTCGCGCAGGCATGAAAGGGGATGCGGGGATCTCCTCCTTGACTTCCATTTCCTTGGGATCGAATTTTGGGACGGCCATGGTTATTTCCTCTCAAAAGCTTCCGTTGGCAGCCATCGGATGGCGGTTTGCTCCTTCTCAAGGAGCGCAGGATATCATGGGACCGGGTGGAAAACATCCAATCCTTTGAGGATCGTGGACACTGTCGCCGGATCGACGATGAGGAGCGGCCTTTGCGCCGTCGTGACCGAAAGCGGCAGGGAGGGGGCGCGGAGCGGAAAACGCCCTCTCCCTGGTTTTTCGGCCTAATCTGTTTTCGGGGCGGCTCCGCGACCGGCGGGCGACAGCCCGCCCCCGACCGTGCGCTTGAACTTGATCTCATCCCCGGACAATGTTCCCGTCCAGGATATGGTCACGTCCTGGCCGTTGACCTGGCGCACGTAGCTGAAGGAAACCTGGTTCCCCTCCGCCCTCCCCTCCCGGAATGCGATGGCCCCGGGCATTTGGCGGTTTTGGATGGTTCCCGTCAATCGGGAGCCATCGGTTTCCAGGTTCAGCTCGATCTGGTTTTCGCCCTCCTGGATGAGCCACTTTCCCGCGGCCCCTGACGACGCGGCGGACTTTTCTCTCCTGGCGGTGAGTTCGGTCCCGGCGCCGCCCGGTCCCGCCACCATGCCGCGCCCCGCGCCGATCCCCCGGCCGGCGCCCATGCCGCCGAACCCGCCGGTGATGGGTTCACCGTTATAGCTCCCGATGGAGGGGGGAGGCGTGACCGAACCGACCGGTTGGAACAGCATCTGAGCCATCAGGTACAGGTTGTTGTTCCACACCATGACCTCGTGGCCGCCGGTGTCGACATACCAGACATGATCCAGGTTCTCCTTGACCAGGGCCTGGTGGAGATTCCAGCTTCCCGTTATCAGGTTGTCCTTGTCGCCGCAACCGATCCACAGCAGGTTCAGCTTGTGATTGGCCTGCTGGATCTTTGGGATGTGGACGGTGGGCGGCTGGAGATTCGGTGCGGAGGAGAAGCCGCCGACCCATGCGAACTTGTCGATGTTGTTGATTCCAAAATTGAGGGCCTGCCCGCCCCCCATGGAGAGGCCGGCGAGGGCACGATGCTCCCGGTCGGTTTTCACGGGATAGCGCGACTCGATGAAGGGGATCAGGTCCTGCAGCAGGTCCGTTTCAAAAGGGGCGTAGTAATTGAAATCCGCCATGAAATTGCTCGATGGAGGTTCGGCGGAAGCCCGGCCGTTGGGCATAACGACGATCATGGGCACGGCCTTTTTGTCGGCGATGAGGTTGTCGAGGACCTTGTTCGCGGCGCAGAGGGTGGTCCAATGAGTTTCGTTGCCGCCGATGCCGTGCATCAGGTAGAGAACGGGGTATTTCCGGTTGGGATCGTAACCCGGGGGGGTGTAGACGACGGCTTTCCGGTCGATGCCGACGCTTTTGGAATAGTACGTTACGGTTTCCAGGTTCCCCTTCGGCGCTCCCGGCCGGACCTGGATGAAATCGGCGGGCGCATGATTGGGCAATGTGACCGCCGCCTGCGCCGATGCCTCCGCCGTGGAAGGCACCATCGGCAGAATGCCGATCGCCATCGGCGCCAATGCTCCCCAGAGCAGGCAGCGGGCCGCGAATGGCCGACCCGGTTTCGTGAATCGTTTCATGAAAAACCTCCTTTAAAGAGATGGATTGCTGCACGATCAAGCCGGCACGTATTCCGGCGATTTCCCCCTTCCCGGATGGTGTCCAACGGGAATCCCCCTGCAAAAAAGGCACGATCGTCACTCGGGATACGGTGGTGCCGGACGGCGGCGTGCAAGCCCGCATTTTCGCTTGGATGGAAGGCTATAGAAATCATCATTCCCTTGTCAAGAAACCTATCACAAAGGTGTGACAGGTATTATATGATGCTCCTGCTATCAATTGGAAACGTCAACACTAGGGCATCCGAAAAGAGCCCGTTCGGATTATGCCGTGCCGGCTTTTTCCCGGAGGTTTTCAAGGAGGTTGGAAATGATCAGGAGAAACACCCTCGTTATCTGCGCACTGCTGATGACGGCTTTCGTTGGGGTTTCACAGGCGGCGCCGTGCGACCGGGATTGCCTTGCCGGGTTCATCACGGGGTATGTCGACGCGCTTCTGGCCAACAACCCGGGCGCGCTGCCCCTGGCCGCCAATGTCAAGTACACCGAGGACACCAAGGAATTGAAGCCGGGCGAAGGCATATGGAAGAAGAGCCTGAAACCCACCCAGTACCGCAGGGACATCCTGGACGTCCGACAGGGCGTCGCGATCTCCTTCCTGGTGCTGGAGGAGAACAACGCCCCGATTCTCTATGTGGTGAGGCTGAAGATCGCCGACAACAAGATCACGGAAATCGAGAGCACGGTCGTGATGAACAGGGAAGAGGGGATGCTGTTCAACCCGGACAACCTCAAGACGGTCCGCCCGGAGATGCTGGCCAAGCCGGAAAAGGACCAGTTGAACACCCGGGAAGAGATGATCAAGATCGCCGTCACCTACCCGGAAGGGCTGAAGGTGGGAAGCTTCGTCAAGGTCGATTCCCCCATGGTACCCCATGCCTACCGCTATGAAAACGGGAACCTCATGGCGGGCCCGGGCTGCACCTTCTTCAAGGGCTGCGACGTGATGAAGACCCAGATGATCCCGAGGTTGTCGGGAATCCGGTACCGGCTCATGGCGGTCGACGAGGAAATGGGCGTGGTGTCGATAAGGATGAACTTCGGCCCCGGCTCCCTCTTCTCGGGCAAGGGGGAGCTGGACGTATGGCACTCCTTCAAGATCTTCGACGGCCAGATCCACGCCGCCGAAGCATTTTGTGAAACCGTCCCGCCGGGCACGAAATCCGGCTGGGAGAATGGGGCGGAGTACTGACCCCGCCGACTTCGGATTTCACGCGACACACCGGCCTCCTTCCCGGGGCCGGCGTGTCGCGTGGCGGCTCACGAACTTTCCGCGCTTCCCCGGACGTGGACGTCTCCCGGCCCGCGTTTCCTAGCGGGAGGCGATTTCCTCCTGCATGCGGAGGATCTGCTTGTCGTCCAGCCGGTACCCGAAGTAGAAGATCACGGCGGCGAGGATGCACGCGGCCGCCGGGATCAGCGTGATCATGGAACTGATGCCGCTGACCACGAGCGGGGTCGGGGTGGTATTCGCCACGAAACCGATCGCGGCCAGGCCGACGCTCAGGATGACGCTGCGCAGAAACACCCCTATCTTGATCGGGATGTTCATCAGGGCCATGGTGAACGCGCGGATGTTTTTTCCCGTTTTCCACTCCCCGTAGATGACCGTATCGGAAAAGATCGCCGTGAGCATGGAGACGGCGATCGAGTACACCAGCATGGCCAGGCTGCATACGAGGGTGAATCCCCAGGAGGTGCCGCCGGTCAGCCTGGCGAGGGAATAGAGGAGCCCCGCCATCAGGAGAAACATCCAGTAGCACTTGCGCTTGCCGATCCTGACGCCGATCCAGCTGGCAACGAGCGAGCCGACGAACCGTCCGATGCTGGTGACGAGGATGAACATGGAAACGAACGACGGGTCGCTGCCGACATAGGTGAAGTAATAGACCGCCAGCGCCGTCACCAGGAACAGGCCGGTGATGTTGAAGGTCTGGGCGATGATCAGGTAAAGCAGCGGGGGGTTCTTGAATACCAGTCCCACGATTTCGCGAAGCGATAGCCCGCCGCCCCGGGCGCCGGCGGCCGCCTCGTCATACGGGTCCCTGCCGGTGGTGAGACGGTAGATGTACAGGTAGCCGAGGATGGCCGTCACCCCGAATACGGCCGTCGCGATTGTGAAGCCGCTGATGGGGTTGGTCAGGCGGCCGAAGTAGACGATGAGGGGCATGCCGGTGAAGGAAAAGAGGAGCCCGCCCGCGGCCATCCCCTGCGCCCGGCTGCTCGAAAGGATGGTCCTCTCGTCCGGAAGCGTGCTCAGCCGCCCCACCATCGACCCGTTCGCCGCGGAAACGACGTTCCACAGCAGGTGACTGATTATGAAGCCGAAGATGATGATGGCGGCCGCGGTGAAATCGGTGCCGATTTTCGTGAACTGCAGCACCACAAAGGGGAGGAAGAGGAGCGGCCCTATCAGGAACCACGAGCGGTATTTCCCCCCGAACCTAAGGGTGACTTTCTGCAGGATGACGCCTCCGGCCAGGGCGCAGACGATGTCGGCCAGGCTCGTGATGGTGAGGATCCTGCCGAAGATGGCCAGGGAGAACCCGGCGTGATCGGTCAGAAACGCCGCGAAGAAATAGACCTCCATGCTGGTCAGCATGACGAAAAACAGATCGGCGATTCCATAGCTGTAAAGCAACGGTTTGCTCAGTCGATCATCCATTCAGGGACTCCTCTTCTTGGGTCTTGCCGCACCATAGATACCGGCATTATTCACGGCAACAGCCGCGCCTACAACAAAATTGACTCGAAAACCCGATTCTTTCGAGCGGGTATCGGTTTCCCGCCCTCCGGGACATGTGCGCCGTCTTATCCTGGTGTAAAATGATACCCATCGTTTAGAGTGGTTGCCCGGCCATACAGGCGCACCATGTTCTTGCATGACCCGGCGCGGGCGACGGCGTCCGGGATTGTCCGAAGCTGCATCGGTACACAACAGACACGAGAGGAGCGGGAATGAACAGGTACGGGGTTATTGCTTTCTTGGCGGTGATTGCATTTGCGGGTTACGCCGCAATCGGCCGAAGCGGAGCGCAGTCCGGCAAGGCCCCTTCATTGAAGGCCGGCCAGACATTTCGCGATTGCGGCTCCTGCCCGGAAATGGTGGTGATCCCGCCGGGTTCCTTCATCATGGGAACGCCGGAGGGCGAAGAGTTTCGACGCGATCATGAAGTCCAGCACAAGGTCACCATTGCGCGCCAATTCGCGGTGAGTAAAACGGAAGTGACCTGGGATCAATGGGAGGCCTGTGTGCAGGACGGTGCGTGCGACGGTGTGGCCGTCGAGAACGCCCTGCGGCTCGACCGTGATGGAAAGCCCGACAAGGATTTCAAGGACTGGGGACGCGGCACGCGGCCCGTCGTCGGGGTGAGTTGGTATGATGCGAAGGTGTATGTCGGATGGCTCAACAGGCGAACGGGCAGTGACGACGCCTATCGGTTGCTGTCCGAAGCCGAATGGGAATATGCCGCGCGCGGCGGCACCACCACGGCGTTTCCCTGGGGTGATGTCCTGGACCACAATTACGGAAACTTCGGCATCCCCGGTCCGGGGCTGGGCGGCAAAGCCGAAGGGCGCGATGTCTGGCTGGACGAGACGGCGCCGGTCGCTTCATTCCCCCCGAACCCGTTCGGCCTGTATGATATGCATGGCAATTGTTTCGAGTGGGTGGAAGACTGTTACCTCGCGGATCTTACAAACGCCCCCGCCGATGGTTCGGCAAACAAGCAAGGCAGCTGCAGTTCGCGCATGTTCCGCTCGGGATCCTTTGTCAGCAATCCCGTGATGCATCGATCGGGCAATCGCGTACGCGGTTACGTGCCGACGACGCGCGGCCGCAACTATTTGACCATTCGCGTTGCGAAGACGCTTCCATAGAGGCTGGGAAGTCAGCGTCGGCAGGAAGCCCGGGAAACCGGTGAAACGCTCCGGATGCGACAAATGTCGGAGTGTCCGAAAGCGATAGGGATGGCCTGGTCTTCGCGGTGGTCCCTGTCCTGGCTTGGGAAAAGAGGCGGCGGTACAAGCGAAATCGTGCTTGAACGCGCCTTCCCCCCGCCACGGTCAGGCCGGCGGGAGACGACTACCCGCGGGCGGGGGAAGAGGGGCGGAAGAGGGCGAGCAGTTTTTTTCGGGCCAGGCCGGCCGCGGCCGCGGGGCCGTGCCGGCGCAGGTAGCGGACGAAGGTGCCGATCGGACGCAGGCGGAGGCAGCGGCGCTGCAACTTGAAGGATCGGGCGGGGGAGAGCGCGCGGTAGCGGTCCCAGAGGGGGGTCGAGACGCTGTCGAAGTAGAGCCAGGGTTTGTCATGGCCGGCCAGGTGGAGGATGGCCGCGTCGCGGCCGACGGCTTCCAGGGAGGGGTAGGAGGTCCCGAAGAAGCGGTTGATGCGCTCGACGGGGTATTGGTGTTTCTGGGACAGGAGGAGGTGTAAGCAGTTGTAGCGTATCGGCAGGAGGCGCACCCTGCCGGCCAGGAGGAGGTTCAGGCAGTCCTGGTCCATGTAGGTCAGGTCGGGCCTCGTCAGGCGCATCTCCTCGAGGACTTCCGGCGCCCCCTCTTCCCGCAGTTGTTTCAGGTTGAGGAGCATGACCCCGCTGTTGAAGTATTGGGGGATGTCGAACGCGTTATCTTCGAGGATGATGTCCTTGACGGCCGCCATCGGGCAATCCCCGAGCTCGGTCTCATACAGGGCGCGGAGGTCTTCCCGGACCAGGATGTCGCTGTCGAGGTAGAGCGCCCGGTCCAGGTGCGGGAGCAGGTGCGGCAGGTCGAACTTCAGGCAGGCGGCGTTGGTTATGTGGAAGGCATTGGGGATGTCGGCATATTTCCCCGCCGGGGCTTCGACGATGTGGATGGCGACCCCGGGATCGTCGAACGCGCGGAGGATGCCGACGTCGACCGAAGGGTCGGCGGGGACGATGTAAATCTCGTAGCGGGTGTCCCGGTGGCGGTGATGCAGCACAGAGGCGATGGTGACCGCGGTGGGGACCACGTAATGGCGGTCGCAGATGAAGGCCAATGCGACCGGGGCCGCTGCAGGGGAATCCCGGAACGGTTCATCGAACGGGCCGGTTTTCACGGACTCGTCAGGTACAATATTGCGATTCAATCGACCCTCTTGCTCCCATATTGGGGGTAAAATGGGCGAGGGTCAAGGGAGAAGCCGGTCTTGCCGTGGAAGTGGACGGAAGCCGGATCGAAGGGGCCACGGATTTTTCCCCGCGACGAGGCAAGCGGCCGTCTCTCCCGTTCACTCTTTGCTCCGCCGGGAGCGGTTCGAGCGGGCGCCCGCTGGCGGAGCCCATGTGCTATACTGCCGTCATTCTGAGGGAAAACCGAAATGGTGGTTTGGCTCCCGTGCGTCCTCCTTTCCTGGATCGTTGTCATCGCCTGCTGCCCCGTGGCCGTCATCGGTGCCAGGGTCGCCCCCGGCGGGGAGCGGGGCGATGAAGGTGCACAGGGCGGGATAGCCCGGAGCGGGGTCTCATGAAACACAGAATCCTGGTGGTGGACGACGAGCCGGGGCAGCGGCAGTTTATCGGGGGGGCGCTCGCCCGCCAATACGAGGTGGTGACGGCGGCTGACGGGCGCGAGGCGTCGGAGCTCCTGGCCGCGCGCAGTTTCAGCCTGGTGATCACCGACGAGCGGATGCCCGGCATGGGGGGGATCGAGCTGATCCGGTGGATGCGCGAGCACGCCCCGGAAACCCCCGTCATCGTCCTGACGGCCTACGGGTCGGTGGAAACGGCGGTGGAGGCGATCAAGCTGGGCGCCGAGGAGTACCTGACCAAGCCGCTGGAGAGCCCCGAAGAGCTGCGGGTCGTGGCCGGCCGGGTGATCGGCCGGAGCGACCTGCGCAACCGCAGCCTGCTCCACCAGCAGGAGACCGACGCGGCCATCCCTCCGGACATCATAGCCGAGAGCGAAGGGAGCCGGCGCGTCTTCCGGCTCGCGGAGCAGGTGGCGGGGCAGCCGACCACGGTCCTGTTGACGGGGGAGTCGGGGACCGGCAAAGAGGTGGTGGCCCGTTTCATTCACCGGCAGAGCCCCCGCCGGAGGCACGCGTTCGTCGCCGTCAACTGCGCCGCCATCCCGGAGCCGCTGCTCGAATCGGAGCTGTTCGGGCACGAAAAGGGGGCCTTCACCGGGGCGACCCAGGCTCGGCGGGGGCGCTTCGAACTGGCGAGCGGCGGCACCCTCTTCCTGGATGAAATCGCCGACATGGGAGTGGAGCTGCAGGCGAAACTGCTGCGGGTGCTCCAGGAGCAGCAGTTCGAGCGGGTCGGAGGCGACCGGTCGATCTCCGTGGACGTGAGGGTGATCGCCGCTACCAACCGTTCGCTTAGCGAGGCGATCGCCGGGAAAAGCTTCCGGGAGGACCTTTATTACCGCCTGAACGTCTTTCCGATCCCCATTCCGCCGCTCCGCGAACGGAGGGAGGATATCCTCCCCTTGGCCGATTTCTTCGCCCGCAGCCTCGCGGCCCGCATGGGGAAGCCGGCACCGGGGTTCACCCCGGCGGCCCGGGAACTCCTCCTGCGCTACGAATGGCCGGGGAACGTGCGCGAGCTGTCGAATGCCGTCGAACGCGCCCTGATCCTGGTAGAGGGGGGGGAGATCGACCGGGACGACCTCCCGATGAACCCGGCCGCCCCCGCGGGCGCCGCCCGGGCGGGGCTGCTGGCGCAGGTGGAGCGGGAGGCCATCCTGGCCGCTCTCGAGCGCCACGGCGGGGACCGGCGCGCCACGGCCGGGGAGCTGGGGATCAGCCTGCGCACCCTGCAATACCGCCTTAAGGAATACGGGGTCGCCGGGCGCTGACGGCTCCCCGGCCGGAGGGGCATGCTCCCGGGAATGCAATAGCGTATCGGATCGTCTTCGAAAGGGGCGTTATGAAGCTGCGCGGAATACTCCTCCTCCTTGCGTGCGTATCGGCCTGCGCGACGGCCCATTCCCAGGACCGGCCGGCCGTGGTCGAGGCCTTCAGCCCGGAAGGGTTCGTGAAAAACGTCCGCCAGGTGCGGGTGCGGTTTTCCGAGCCCATGGCCCCCATGGGGGACCCGCGCGACCGGGTCGAACCTTTCGTCATTGAAGCTCCCGTCGCCGGGACGGGGAAGTGGGAGGGTCCGTCGGACTGGGTCTACGACTTCGAAAAGGACCTCCCCGGGGGAGTTCGTGCGACCTTCACGCTCCGGCCGGGGCTCCAGGCTCTCGACGGACGGCCGGCAGGGGGACGAAGGGTCTTCTCGCTGCACACCGGCGGCCCCGCCATCCGGGAGTCGCGGCCCTGGGAGGGGAATTCCGGGATCGACGAGGAACAGGTCTTTGTTTTGAGCCTCGACTGCGTCCCAGACGAGGCCTCCGTTCTCAAATCGGTTCATTTCCGGGTCGCCGGAATCGGGGAGCGGGTGGGGGTACGGGTGCTTGCGGGGGCGGAGCGGGCCAAAGTGCTCGAGGCGGTGCGCAGCCCGCGCGCCACCGCCGACGCTCCGCTCCTCCTGCTCCAAGCCCGGCGGCGCTTTCCCAACGAGGCCAGGGTGGAACTGGTCTGGGGGCGCGGGGTGCGTTCGGCCTCCGGGCTGACGAACGATGCGGACCGGGTCCTGCGGTTTCGGGTGCGCCCGGCATTCCGCGCCAGCGTGGAATGCCGGCGCGTCAACGCCGACGCCCCCTGTATCCCGATGACGCCCCTGCGCCTGGAGTTCACCTCTTACGTGGCCTGGGCCTCGGTCCGGCAGGCGGTGCTCGAGGAGCCGGGGGGGAAGACCCATTCCCCGGTGAGGCAGGAATACGACCGGGGGTCGGACCATGTCAAGGCGGTCCTTTTCAACGGCCCCTTTCCGGAAAAATCCACCTTGCGCCTCGTCCTCCCTCCGGCGCTCAAGGACGACGCCGGGCGGCCGCTCGAAAACCAGGGGCGTTTCCCCCTGGAGATCCCCGTGGACGAATATCCCCCGCTGGTCAAGTTCGCGGCCGATTTCGGGATCCTGGAACGAAGCTCCCCCATTCTCCCCGTCACCGTCCGGAACGTGGAGCCGACGGTGGCCGGATCGCTCCTGGAGGTGAAGGAGGGGAGCATTGACCCCGCGGAGGTGCTCGACCCGGAGAGGGGGCGCAGGATCATCAACCCGGACCAGGCCCGGGAGGCCGGGGCGATGGAGACCCGGATCCTCCGGATCGCGCCCGACCGCCCGAACCAGATCCGGCTCTGGATGAAGAAGCTGTCCGACCGTTCCGGTTACGGGGAGAAGCGGGGCGAACCGCTCCTGCCCGCCGACGGGCCGGCAACGCTCGCCCTCCCCAGGCTCGAAGGGGCGCGGAGCTTCGAAGTGATGGGCATCCCGCTCGGGAAGCCCGGTTTCTATATCGTCGAAATCCGGAGCGAACTGCTGGGCGCGGCGCTGCTGGGGCAGCCGCGCCCCATGTATGTTTCCACGGCCGCGCTGGTGACCAACCTGGGTGTTCATTTCAAGTGGGGGGCCGAGTCTTCGCTCGTCTGGGTGACGGCGCTCGATGATGCCCGGCCGGTCGCGGGCGCCGAAGTGGAAGTGCGCGCTTGCGCCGGCGAGGTACTGTGGCATGGGAAGACCGACGCCGACGGCGTCGCCCGGCCCACGGGGCTGCCGAAGCGGGAGGAGTTCGAGGACTGCCTGTACGGCCGGCTGGGGAGCGGCCTGATGGTCACCGCGCAGACGGCGGATGACCTGTCCTTCGTTTTTTCCAGCTGGGAGGACGGGATAGAGCCATGGCGCTTCAACCTGGGGGGATATTTTTACGGCGACCCGTCGATATCGGCCCACACGGTGCTCGACCGGCCCCTCTTCCGGGTGGGGGATACGGTGCACATGAAGCACTTCCTCCGCAGGCAGGTGCTCGAGGGCCTGGCGTTGCCGGGCGAATTCCCCGCGAAGCTCGAGATCGAGCATCTCGGCAGCGAAAGGAAATACGAGATCGAACTCCGGTGGCGGCCCGACGGAACGGCTGAAAGCGCCTGGACCGTCCCCTTCGGCGCCAGCCTGGGGACCTATCAGCTCTCCATGCCCTTTCCCCGCGCGGATGTTCGGGGGCGGCGTCTCCATACCGGTACCCTCCGCATCGAGGAATTCCGCCTCCCGGTCATGCGGGCGTCCATCCATCCCCCGGCGGAATCCCCCGTGGCCCCGGCGAGCCTCCCCCTCGGGCTGCAGGTTTCCTATCTCTCCGGGGGCGCCGCTTCCGGGCTCGCGGTCAAATTCCGCCACCAGGTCCAGGATTTCTTCCATCGGGCGCCCGAAGGGTTTGACGACTTCGTCTTCGCCAACGGCGCCGTCCGCGAGGGGATCACCCGCACCTCGTCCGGCGGTTACGGGGAGAGCGCCGACAGGCTCCCCGTACTGGAGAGCCGGGAGCTCGTGCTCGACAAAACCGGGAACGCCCGGGTCGACATTCCGGACATCCCGGGCATCGACCGCCCCAGGGCGATTCTCGCCGAACTGGAGTATCCCGATCCCGCCGGAGAGATCCAGACTGTTTCCCGCCGGATTCCGATCTACCCTTCCCGGTGGCTCGTGGGAGTGCGGCCCGACGGCTGGGTGGGGTCGCGCGGGAAACTGAGGATCGGGGCGGCCGTCATCGACATCCAGGGGAAGCCGGTCGCCGGCGCGCCCGTGGAGATGGACCTCTTCACCCGGAAATACTACTCCCATCGCAGCCGCCTCGTCGGGGGCTTCTACGGCTACGAATCGGTGGTCGAGACGAAAAAGGAAGGACCGTTCTGCAGCGGGGTCACCGACGGGCGGGGCATGCTCCTGTGCGAGGCAGCTTCCCCTGTCGATGGGAACGTGATCCTCGTGGCCCGCACCCGGGATCCCGAGGGAAACCGGAGTGAAGCCAACCGGGAGGTGTGGGTGGCGGGGAGTGAGGGGTGGTGGTTCGACGTATCGAAGGACGACCGGATGGACTTGCTCCCGGAAAAGACCCGCTACGAGCCGGGAGAGACCGCCCGTTTCCAGGTGCGCATGCCGTTTCGGGAGGCGACGGTGCTGGTGGCGGTCGAAAGGGAGGGGGTGTCGGACATCCATGTCCGGAAACTGACCGCGCGGGAGCCGGTGGTGGAGGTGCCGATCCTGCCCCACTACGCCCCGAATATCTACGTTTCGGTGCTCGCGGTGCGCGGGCGGAGCGGGGAGACGCAGCCGACGGCGATGGTGGACCTGGGCCGGCCCGCCTACAAGCTGGGGATCGCCGAAGTCGAGGTCGGCTGGCAGGGGCACGAGCTGAACGTCGAAGTGGAGACACCCGGGGACGTCTACCAGGTCCGGGAGAAGGTGCCGGCGACCATCCGCGTCCGGCGGGCCGATGACGGCCGCCCGGCAGCCGGCGGGGAGGTGGCGGTGGCGGCCGTGGACGAAGCCCTGCTCGAGCTCCTGCCCAACGGGAGCTGGGACCTGCTCGGCGCCATGATGGGACGGAGGGCCTACTCGGTCGCAAATTCCACTTCGCAGATGCACGTCGTTGGGAAACGCCACTTCGGTTTGAAGGCGGTGCCCACGGGGGGCGGCGGTGGGCGCGAGCTTACGCGCGAGCTCTTCGACACCCTCCTGCTGTGGCGTGGGCGGGTGCCCCTCGATGCAAACGGGGAAGCCCGTATCGACATCCCGCTCAACGATTCCCTCACCAGCTTCCGCATCGTCGCCGTCGCCCATTCGGGCTCCGGCCGCTTCGGCAGCGGCTCCCGCTCGGTGCGCTCCACCCAGGACCTGATGGTGATTTCCGGGGTGCCCCCCGTGGTTCGGCAGGGGGACCGCTTCACCGCTTCCTTCACGGTACGCAACCATACGGCGTCGCCCATGTCGGTGGAGGCGCGGCTCAGGGCGCCGAAACTGGGGCGGGATCTCCCGGTGCGGCGGCTTGCGCTGCCGGCGGACGAAGCCGGGGTCGTAAGCTGGGAGGTCGCGGTTCCTTCCGACGGCACAGAGCTGGTTTACCGGGTCGAGGTCGACGCCTCCTCCGGGCAACGGGACCGGCTCGAGATCCGGCAGAAGGTCCTGGCCCATCCGCCCGTGAAGCCGTGGCAGGCCGTCCTGTTGCAGCTCGACGGGAAGGAACGGGTCGAGGTGGAGAGGCCGGCGGGCGCCGTCCCCGGGCGGGGAGGGGTCCAGGTCCAGCTGCACCCCCGGATCGCCGGCGGTCTCCCCGGCGTCCTGGACTACATGAAGAACTACCCCTATTCCTGCCTGGAGCAGGAAGCGTCGCGCGCCGTCAGCCTCAGGGACAGGGCGCGCTGGGATTTCATCATGGACCGGCTCCCGGCATACCTGGACGGGCGCGGCCTGCTGAAATATTTCCCCTCCACCCAGTGGGGAAACGTGGCCCTGACGGCCTACGTCCTGAGCCTGAGCGACGAGGCCGGCTATGCCGTCCCGGCGCCCCTGCACGGGCAATTGATCGCGGGGCTGCGCTCGTTTCTCGACGGCGAGATGGCCGGCGCGGACGCCTGGAGCGGGAGGGACCTCGACATCCACAAGCTCCTGGCGCTGGAGGCGCTCTCCCGCTATGGAATCCCGGTCGAGGACTGGGTGAAGACCCTCAGGATCGACCCCAATTCCTGGCCCACTTCAGCTCTCATCGACTGGCGCGACATCCTCCGGCGGCAACCGGGTCTTCCGGACGCGGCCCGGCGCGCGGCCGAGGTCGAGCAGATCCTGGGCGCCCGGCTCGATGTGCGCGGCACGACGCTCACTTTTTCCACCGAGGCGGGCGATGCGCGCTGGTGGCTGATGACGGACGGGGACTCGAATGCCAACCGCCTGATCCTGTCGGCGCTCGAATCCCCCTCCTGGCAGGGGGACCTGCCGCGGCTCGTACGCGGTTCGCTCGCGCGCCAGCGGCGCGGAAGGTGGCAGACGACGGTGGCCAACGCCTGGGGCGTGCTGGCGCTGGAGAAATTCTCCCGGCGCTTCGAGAGCGGGCGGGTGGCGGGTACGAGCAGGGTGCGGCTGGACGCCGGGGAATACGATTGGGACTGGACGAAAACGCCCGAAGGGGAGACCAGGCTGCTTCCGTGGCCGGAAGGGAAGGGGAGGGTCGAACTGGAGCACGCGGGGGGCGGAAAGCCGTGGGCCGTGGTCACTTCCACGGCGGCGATCCCGCTCGAAGCCCCTTTTGACAACGGGTACCGGGTCAGGAAAACCTACCAGCCGGTGGTGCAGAAGGTAAAAGGGAGCTGGAGCCGCGGCGACATCGTGCGCGTGCGTCTCGAGTGCGAGGCCCAGTCCGACATGGGATGGGTGGTGGTCGAAGATCCGATCCCGGGCGGCGCCGCCATCCTGGGGCGCGGGCTGGGGGGCGATTCCCGGCTGGCGACCCGGGGAGAAGATCGGAGGGGGTGGGCCTGGCTCGCTTACGAGGAACGGTCCCAGGAGGCGTTCCGCGCCTATTACGAATATGTCCCGAAGGGGGTGTGGGTGGTGGAGTACACGGTGCGCTTCAACAACCCCGGGTCCTTCAACCTTCCCCCCACGCGCGTGGAGGCGATCTACGCGCCCGGGATGCTGGGGGAAAGTCCGAACGGGGCGATCACCGTGCTGCCCTGAGCCGAAGGAAGGGGACCGGCATGAAGAGTGTCATCGCGGGCCGCCCCAGGAAGGTTCTGCCTGCCTGCCTGCTCCTCTGCCTGGCGGCTCTGGCTGCCGTTTTGATCGCCCGCGCCTGCCGGGACGTCGGCCCGGACCTCCCGAGCGCGGAGGAGGTGCGCGCCCGCTACATGTCGAGCGAAGGGGTCCTGCTCGACCGCCACGGCGTGGAGCTCGATCGGGTCCGCCTCTCCTACGAGGGGCGCCGGGCCGAATGGACCCCTCTCGCGATGATGTCTCCGGCGCTGCTGGAGGCCGTCGTCGAGGCCGAAGACCGCCGTTTTTACGTGCATGGGGGGGTCGACTGGCGCGCGGTGCTTGCCGCCGCGGCCCGGAGCGCAGGTGCGGGGCCGCGGCGCGGCGCCAGTACCATCACGATGCAGCTGGTCTCCTTCCTCCTCCCCGGATCGGTCCCCCGGGCGACGGGGCGCACCCTCGGGCAGAAGTTCAAACAGATGCGCCTGGCACGGAAGCTGGAGCGGGAATGGAAGAAGGGTGAAATCCTCGAGGCGTACCTGAACCTGGTCCCCTTCCGGGGGGAACTGGAAGGGATCACGGCCGCCACGCTGGGAATCTTCGGCAAGGCGCCCCACGGTGTCGTTCCGGCCGAAGCCGCTATCCTCGCCGCGTTGATCCGCGCGCCGAACGCCCCGGCGGCGAAAGTCGCCGAGCGCGCGGCGGCGCTGGGCCGCAATCTCGGCTGGGGGCTTTCCGCCGTGGACCTGGAGGGGCGTTGCAGGGAAGCCTTCCGGCAGGCCCATCTCCTTCCGCCCGGGAGTCACTGGGCCCCCCACGTCGCGCGGCTCCTCTTCGCGGGCCGCGGCGGCGTCGTTCCGGAAACGGGGGGCGGTGCGATCCGCTGCACCCTGGACGGGGCGCTGCAGCGGCGCGTGAGCGCAGCGCTCGGGCGGCACCTGGCGGAGCTGGCCCCGCGCAACGTCAGGGACGGTGCGGTGCTCGTCGTCGACAACGCGAGCGGCGAAGTCCTGGCCTATGTCGGCAGCGGGGGGGATTTTTCCAGCGCCCGCCACGTCGACGGCGTCCGTGCTTTCCGACAGGCGGGGTCGTCGCTGAAGCCATTTCTCTACGCCCTCGCGATCGACCGGCGCCTGATCACGGCGGCCTCCCTGCTCGAGGACTCTCCGCTCGAGATCGCCCAGGCGGGAGGGGGGATGTACCGGCCGGAGAATTACGATCGCCGTTTTCACGGGGCGGTCACCGCCCGCATCGCGCTGGCTTCCTCCATCAACATTCCTGCCGTCCGCGTCATCGAACTCACCGGCGTCGAGCCTTTCCTGGACAAGCTCGAGGGGATGGAGTTCGGCGGTCTGCGCCGGGCGGACTATTACGGCCATTCGCTGGCGCTGGGGTCGGCCGACATCTCGCTCTGGGACCTGACGAACGCCTACCGCACCCTGGCCGCGGGCGGCGTGTGGACTTCGCTGTGCTTGGAGCCGGGCGGGGGCTGTGCCGGGGGGGCGCGGAGGGTTTTCGGTGCGCCGGCGGCCTATGTCATCGGCGACATCCTGTCCGACCGGGAGAGCCGCAGCTACGCCTTCGGGCTCGACAGCCCGCTCGCCACCCCTTTCTGGGCGGCGGTCAAGACCGGCACCAGCAAGGACATGCGCGACAACTGGTGCGTCGGGTACTCGGGCCGCCATACCGTCGGCGTCTGGATGGGGAATTTCACCGGCGAACCGATGTGGAACGTCCTGGGGGTCACCGGGGCGGCCCCGCTTTGGGCGGAGATCATGCACCTCCTCTGCCGGGAAGACGCGGACGCTCCCCCCGAAGCGCCTCCGGGCCTGGTCGCCCGGATGACCGCGCTGCCCGCCCTGGGCATCACGAGGCGGGAATGGTTTCTCGCCGGGACGGAGATGGAGGTTGTGGAGGCGCCCGCCTTGGGGGGGAAGATCCTCGCGCCGGCCGACGGGGAGATCATCGCCTGGGACCCCGATATCCCGGCCGGCCGGCAGAAGCTCTTTTTCGAGGCGCAGGCGGCGGAGGGCCTCCACTGGGAACTGGACGGCAAGGCCATGGGGGACGCCGGGAACCTGGTCTTCTGGACCCCGGCCCCGGGCGTGCACACGCTCCTGCTGCGCAGCGCCGACGGGGAAACGGTCGACCAGGTCCGGTTCACCGTCCGGGGCGGGCCGGACTGAACCGGCACGCCCCCTTGGAACAAATCATCGGCTGGCGGCCGCTAACGGCCGCCGAAGACCTTCTGTTGGGCCGTGAGGGTTTTCAACTGCCGGTCTACGACCTTCTGGGCCCGGTTGGCTACATCCGCCTGGCTCGAAGCCACCTTTTTCTGCATTTCGAGCGTCGCCCGCTCGAGGTCGATCAAGACGTTGGCCGCGCGGGCGGTCTTGGGCCCGCTGACGTTGATGTCCGACTGCTCCCCGCGCTTGACCGCCAGCTGCCGCTCCAGGTCGAACGCCTGCTTCATGCGCGAGGCCAGTTCAGCTCGCTTCCGGGCCAGGTCGATTTCGGCGGCCCGGAGTGATTCCCGCTCCTCGTGCAGGCGCTTGTCGCGCTCCAGGGCCTTCCTTTCCGATTCGAGGAGGAGTACCTCGGACTGGTTTTTGGCGTTCTTGGCCGCCTTCATTTTGTCCTTGTTGGCCGACAGCATTTGTTTCTTTTCGTCGATCCTCGATTTCGAGGCGGAACGCCCGGCTTGGGCCACCCGTTCCGCCTCGGTCGCGGCGATTTCAAGCTGGCTGGCCATTTCGATGTCGCGGTCGATCTCGCCCAGGTCCCGGGGCTGAATCAGCATGAGGAATCGGTCCTGGGCCGGGGAAACCACCACGGGCGTTGTCTCCGCGGATGCGGCTCCGGGCGGCAGCAGCTGTGCGGCGGCCGGCATGGTAAGGGTGGCGGCAAAAGCCAATGCCGGAATCAACAGTCGGAGAATACGGTTTGAGGTCTCCATAGAGTGTGCTCCCTGTCTCGAAAAAGGGGACGCATGCCCCCGAATACATTTCTGACCGGCAAAGGTTACACCTTGCCCCCCAGATCCGTCCAGTCCACCCTTAGAGGGTACGCCGGAGGGCTTCGATGCGCTCCTCGAGCGGGGGATGGGTCATGAACAGGCGCCGGATTCCGCCGGCCCCTTTTCCCGAAATCCCGAAGGCGGCCATCTGGTCGGGGAGCGCGGCCCGGTCCGAGGAACGCCGGAGCTTCTCCAGGGCGGCGATCATCGGCTCGCGCCCGCAGATGCGGGCGGACCCGGCGTCGGCCCGGAATTCGCGCCGGCGGCTGAAATAGAAGACGACGATGCTGGCCAGCAGTCCGAAGACGAGTTGGGCGACTATGGAAGTGATGTAGGCGGCGGGTCCGTGGTCGCGCTCGTTCTTCAGCACCAGGCGGTCGACCAGGTGCCCGATGACGCGGGAGGCGGCGATGACGAAGGTGTTGAGGACTCCCTGGATCAGGGCCAGCGTCACCATGTCGCCGTTGGCCACGTGGCTGATCTCGTGACCGAGCACCGCCTCGACCTCTTCGCGGTTCATCAAGCGGAGCAGGCCCGTGCTCACTGCCACCAGGGCCGAATCACGCTGCATACCTGTGGCGAAGGCGTTCGGCTCGGGGGAGTCGAAAACGGCCACCTCGGGCATCCCGATGCCCGCCTGCTCCGACTGGCGTCGAACCGTCTCGAACAGCCAGGCCTCGGTTTCGCTGCGGGGGGAGGTGATGACCCGGGCCCCCATCATGCGCTTGGCGGTCCATTTCGACATGGCCAGCGACACGAACGATCCCCCCATGCCGAACAGGGCGGCGAAGATCAGCAGGCTCGTCACGTCGATCCCGACCCCCTGTTCATCCAGGATGCGGCCCACTCCGAAGAGGCTCAGCACCACGCCAAGCACCAGGACGACGGCGATGTTGGTTGCCAGGAACAACATTACTCTCTTCATGCGACTCTGCCTCCAATGCGGGATCCGCCCGCCGATCTATTAAAAATACCAGACCCTCCGCTCTTTTTTAAGACGCCGGACGGGGTCGGAGGTTCCATTACTATGCCCGCCGCCGCAAGCATCATGGGGCGGAAGCGCCCGCCGCCGGCGTCCACCTTCGACTTCACCCTTTCGGATGTGCCGGAACAGGGCCCGCTTGGTTGCCCGGCGGCACTTTCCCCTTTCCCGCGCCCGCGAGTCCCGGTATCATCTGACATTTTTCGATCGGCGGGGATTATGGGTGATTTGCGGTCATTCTTTTTCCGGACGGCGGTCATGTTCTGGGCTCTCCTGGGTCTTTCTGCGGCAGCGCCTGCGCAGGGAACGGAAAAGATCGAGGTGCTCGAGAGCGAGGTGGCCGCGCTCCGCCCCGATCCCCGCTACCCGCACGATCCCTTCATCTTTGTGCTTGCCTATTGAAATTAGGATATAAATTGTTATTATCTAGGATTCTGCGTAATAAAAACTGATTTCTAGGAGAGTCAACCATGAGTTTGAAAATGAAGAGAGGTTTCTGCCTGATACTGGCGTGCCTTCTCGTCCTCGCGGCGGGAACCGCGGTCCAGGCGCAGACCAAGCAGTTTATGACTTGGATGCAGGACCTCAACTATCTCGAAAAGGCAGCCGACGACGACCTGGCGCGCGAAACCGAAGGGATCGTACAGATCCGCGCCGGGGTGGAGCTCTGGATCCGGATGCACCCCGGGACGGCGGTGACGCTCGCGGCCGCCCCGGACCGCCCCTGGGATGCGGCCGCGCTGCGCGGCCAGGTTACGGACCTGAAGCAGGCGGTGAGGGCCATTATCGCCGAAGACCCCGCCCGGCCCTTCCAGCTCGGTGTCACCTCGGTGAGCGTGACTTCGGAGGCCTCCCCCCTTTCCCCCATCGCCGAGAGTGTCGAACAGAATAAGCTCGAGCAACTGCATCTGACCAACGTGGGGACGGCGCTCGATTATATCCCCGGGGTGTCGCTCGATCGGAGCGCCAACCGGAACGAAGCCCAGATCCGGCTGCGCGGGTTCAGCAACCGCGGGCAGATCCCCCTCTATCTCGACGGCATCCCGATCCAGGTGCCCTACGACGGGACTATCGATTTCAGCCGCTTCCTGACCGGCGACATCTCCGAGATCCAGGTGGCCAAGGGATACTCCTCACCCCTGATGGGGGCCAACAACCTCGGCGGGTCGATCAACCTGGTGTCCAAGGAGCCGAAGGACAAGCTCGACGGGGAGGCCATGATCGGAACCGGTTCCGGCGACGCCCTGCTGGCGTCGATGCGTCTCGGGTCCCGCTGGGACAAGTTCTACTTCCAGGGAACGCTCGACTGGAACCAGAAAGACTACATCCCCCTGTCGGGCGATTTCGCGGCGCCGGCGCCCAACCAGCCCGACTTCAAGCTCAATAATTCCGATTCGCGCGACGCCAAGTACGGCGGGCGCATCGGCTTCACCCCGCGCGGCGAGGACCAGTACGTCTTCAGCTACATCAACCAGAAGGCGGAGAAGAGTCAGCCGCGCTACAGCGGCTACGGGGTCAACGCCCGCAATCGCTACTGGAGATGGCCGGAGTGGAACAAGACCAGCTACTACGTCATCACCAACACCGGGATCGGCGACTCGAGTTCCATCAAGCTGCGTCTCTATTACGACCAGTTCAAGAACGCCTTGGCGAGCTACGACGACGACACCTACTCGACCATGACGAAGAGGTCCGCCTTCTATTCCGTCTATGACGACCATGCCGGCGGCGCCTCGGTCGAATTCAACACCCGTCTTGTGCCGCGCAACAACATCAGCGCCTCCTTCTTCTTCAAGGACGACTCGCACAAGTCCTACGACCTGGTCCCCTTCCGGACAGCCACCACCCTGGACCGGATCCAGACCTTCTCCTTCGGGTTCCAGGACGTGATTACGTTCACTTCCAAGGTGCAGGCCATCGTCGGGTTCAACATCGATCACCTGAAGGGGTTGCAGGCGATGGAGCTGACCGACGACGATCTGTCGACCCGGCCCATCATCTGCGAGTCCAACCCGAACAACGACAGTTTTGCGGGGTGCACCCCCAACGCCTGGCTCTTCAGCCCCCAGGTCTCCCTTTCCTACAGCTTCACCCAGAACGACAAGCTGTTCGCCACCTTCTCCGACCGGGGGCGCTTCCCGCTGATGAAGGAGCTCTACACGTCGAGCTTTAGGAAGAGGTTGCCCAACCCCGACCTTGACCCCGAATACAGCCGCAACTGGAACTTCGGCTGGTCCCACGTCTTCTCTGCGAAAACCATGGGGCAGATCGAATTCTTCCGCAGCGACATGCGCAACGCCATCAACGACGTCTACGTCCCCGACCCCGGGAACTTCTGCGAGGAAAGCAGGATTCCGGGCGCCTGCGAGCAGTACGCCAACGTAGCCGAGGAGGACCACTACGGGGTGGAGATGAGCCTGCGCAGCACCCCCTTCTCGCGCCTGACCCTGGACGGGAGCTACAGCTTCCTCGAGCGCAGCATCGTTGTCAGTCCCGATGTCCAGCTGTTCGACCCCGATCGCATGATCCTGCCCACCCTTCCCAAGCACAAGGTCATCATCAACGCGGCCCTCACCCTGCCGCGTGACATCCTGCTGCTCGGGACCTGGCGGTTCGAGGGAGCGCTTCACATGCAGGACCCGAACGACAGCGTCGATCATGACAACAACCCTGCGACGCCGCGGGTCGCTCCCCCCATCTCTTCCACCTCCTTCGGGACCGTGGATCTTGGTGCGGTGGCGCCCATCTACGGCGGGATGTCGCTCCAGGTCGGGTTGAAGAACCTCTTCGACCGGAACTACTTCTACAACCCGGGTTACCCGGAAGCCGGCCGGAACTGGTACTTCAACATGCGGTACAAGTTCTGATTTTGTGAAGTGACGGACGGCCGCGGGAAGGCACGATCGCCCGGGATCGTGCCCCCCGCGGCTTTTTTTTGCCTGCGCCCGACGCCCGGTCCTTGGGTGGTAATGACAAAAATTAACCAAAAATAACTAGCAATCCGATTAGGTCTTATGTATCATGGGCCTATCTCTAGCCATTGGAGAGCGAAGGGCCGGCAGAGCGTGGGGCTCTAAGCGACCCCGGCCCTTCGCAGCGTTCTTCCCGTTTTCATTCAACCTCAATACGATTCCGGCCGCCCGGGTGGTATAGTTACGTATTCGCAAGGGGAGAGAGCCTATGCTTACGGTGACGACCCCGGCTTTGGAGGGGAAGAGGATTTTGAAATACCACGGCCTCGTCAGCGGCGAGGCGATCCTGGGAGCCAACATATTCCAGGATCTCTTTGCCGGGATCCGGGATGTCGTCGGCGGCCGCTCCGCCGCCTACGAGCAGGAACTGCGCAAGGCGAAGGAGATCGCGCTGGAGGAAATGAGAATGTCGGCGGCCGCGCTCGGCGCCAACGCGATCGTGGGCGTCGACCTGGATTACGAGACGATCGGCAGGGGGACGATGCTGATGGTGAGCGCGAGCGGCACCGCCGTGACCGTGGAATAGGCGTCCCGGGCCGTCACGGCCGGGAAGCTTCCGTCGGAGGTGGGGATGAGAAAGGTACCGGAAAGGTTCCGGGAGTTCGTGCGCCGCTACCCGGAGGCCGCGCGGGCGTACGAGGATTTCGCCGCCGCGTGCCGCCGGGCGGGCCCCCTGGGGGAACGGGAGCGCGCACTGGTGCAGTTGGGGATCGCCGCGGGGAGCAACGTGGAGGGATCGGTCAATTCCCAGGTGCGCAAGGCCCTCGACCTGGGGTTGTCCCCCGGGGAGATCCGCCACGCCATCCTTCTGGCGACGACCGCGGTCGGTTTCCCCCGGATGATGCGGGCCCTGGCTTGGGCCGACGCCATTCTCGGCCCCGGGGAGGCGGAGGGCGGGCTGGAGCCCGGCCGATGAAGCTCCCGCCCGGTGACTGTCCATGAAATTCCTGATTTCCCAGACTGTTTCCCTGATGCAAGGGGGAAGGGGCAAAAGCGACATCAGGACGCTCGCCCGCTACCTGGGGCTGCTGGCCGCCATCATCCTCCTCTACAGCGTCCTGTTCCACGGACTCATGCTGCTCGAGGGGCGGCATTATTCCTGGATCACGGGGGTCTACTGGACCCTTACGGTCATGTCGACGCTGGGATTCGGGGATATCACCTTCACGAGCGACTTGGGGCGCGCCTTTTCCATCGTCGTCCTGGTGAGCGGGATCCTCTCCCTGCTCGTAGTGCTCCCCTTCTCCTTCATCCACTTCTTCTACGCCCCCTGGCTCGAGGCGCAGAACCGGGCGCGCGCCCCGCGCCAACTCCCCGCCGGGACCCGTGGCCACGTGATCCTGACCCATTTCAACAATTCTGCCGCCAACCTGATCGGGCGGCTGCGCCAGCTGGGTGTCCCCGCCGTGGTGCTGGTACCCGATTTCCAGCAGGCGCTCGATCTGTTCGATCGCGGCTACCAGGTGGTCGTCGGCGAGCTGAACAGCCCCGACACCTACCGTGACCTGCAGGTGCACCAGGCCTCCCTGGTCGTGGTCCTGAACGACGACCTGGCCAGCACCAACATCATCTACACCATCCGGGAACGGTGCGAGCACGTGGTGACGGTGGCCAACGCCGACCAGGACGACTCCCTCGACATCCTGCAACTGGCAGGGAGCACCCATGTCTTCCAGTTCCACAAGGCCCTGGGGAGGGCGATGGCGCGGCGCGTGCTCGGCACCAGCCTCGAGCCCAACGTGATCGGGCAGTTCGGCGCGCTCCGGATCGCCGAAGTCCCCGCCGCGGCCACCACCCTCGAGGGACAGACGCTGGCCGAGAGCCGCATCCGCAGCCGGGCGGGGGTGAACGTGGTCGCCCTCTGGGGGCAGGGGGAACTAAGGTTGCCGACCCCCGATACCCGCATAGAGTCTTCCATGGTCCTCGTCCTGGCGGGGACCGAGGAGCAGCTCTGCCGGTTCGAGCGGCTGGTACGCCCCGCGGACCGGCCGGACCGGCAGGAGGGGCCGGTGCTCGTTCTCGGCGGCGGACGGGTGGGCCAGGCGGTGGCCGAGGCACTGGAGGAACGGGGGGTCGACTACCGGATCGTGGAAAAGCGCGGCAACATGCGCCAGGGAAATTCCAAGGTCATCGTGGGGAGCGCGGCCGACCGCGAAACGCTGGAGGCGGCGGGCATCGGGCACACGCCGTCGATTATCGTGACCACGCACGAGGACGATCTGAACGTCTATCTCACCATCTACTGCCGCCGCCTGCGCCCCGACGCCCAGATCATCAGCCGGGCCAGCCTCGATCGGAACGTCCAGACGCTCTATCGTGCCGGGGCCAGCCGGGTGATGTCCTACGGGACCATCATCAGCTCGACCATCGTCAACCTCCTCCGCCCCGAAAGCCTGCTCATGCTTTCGGAAAACGTGAGCGTCTTCACCGCCCGCGCGGACAGGCGCCTGAGGAACCGGTCGCTGCTGCAGCTGTCGATCCGGGAACAGACCGGCTGCAGCATCATCGCCGTCAAGCACGACGGGGGGATGACGGTGAATCCCGAGCCCAGCGACATAGTGCACGAGGAGGACGAACTGATTCTGGTGGGGGACGAGGAGTCGATGGACCGTTTCGTCTCCTGGAAACCGCAGCGGACCTGAAAAAGGGAAGGGATGATGGCAGAACGGATCAGGCGCAGCCTGGAGGGGGTCGCGGTCCCGGGCATCGGGAGGGGCATCGTGGCGATGGGACTGGTGCGCGGCATCGAGATGGATGGGAGCGGGGTGAAGGTCCTGCTGGCTTCGACGGCCCTGATCCCGGGCGCCCAACGCTGGATTGCGGACCGGGTCCGGGAGGCGGTGGAACAGCTGGATGGGGTCGACAGGGTCGAGGTCGAATACCGGGCGGCGAAGGCGAAGGAGTTGAACCGGATCGGCCGTATCATCGCCGTGATGAGCGGCAAGGGGGGGGTGGGGAAATCGCTCGTATCGGGACTCCTGGCGGTTGCGCTGAAACGCCGGGGGTACGAGGTGGGGATCCTGGATGCCGACATCACCGGCCCGAGCATCCCCAGGATGTTCGGCGTCTGTCTCCCTCCCGGGGGGGACGAGAGCGGCATTCTCCCCGTCATGTCCGGATCGGGGATCGAGATCATCTCGATCAACCTCATGCTGCCGGCCGAGGACACGGCGGTCATGTGGCGCGGGCCCCTGATCGCCAACACCATCAAGCAGTTCGGCGAGGATGTCCTCTGGGGGAGCCTGGATTACCTGATCGTCGATCTTCCCCCGGGTACCGCCGACGTCCCGCTCACCCTGATGCAGTCCTTTCCGGTCACCGGCGCCGTCGTCGTGTTCACCCCCCAGGGCCTGGTGGAGATGATCGTGCGCAAGGCGGTCAACATGATGGCGGACATGGAGCAACGCATCCTGGGCGTCGTCGAAAACATGAGCTACATCTACATCCCGGAGATCGACAGAAAGATCGAACTCTTCGGCCCCAGCCGCGCCGAGGAGATCGCGCGCGGGATCGGCGTTCCCCTGCTGGCGCGGATCCCCATCGATCCGGCGCTTGCGGCCCTGTGCGACGGGGGCAGGATCGAGGAGTACGACGGGGAGCTCCTGTCGCTGCTGGGGGACCGCCTGATCGGAGAGCTGTCCTTCGAAGCCTAGTCAGTGCTCGATCGCCAGCAGGGCCGCTCCGACCGCGAGGCCGAAGAGCAGGCTGATCAGCTTGACCACGACGAAGGTTTTGCGCGAATGGGCCAGCAGCGGCAGCATTCCGTGGCCGTCCTGGACGATGGAGCTTGCCAGCAGCGTGCCGAAGGGCACCAGGCCCTGGGAGAACAGGGTCACGAAGATGAGGTGGGGGCCCGATTCCGGCACCAGCCCGATCAGGGCCGCAAGCGCCAGAACGATCCAGCGGTTCCCCTGGATCGCATCCCCGATCCGCCAGGAGTGCACGATGAGGTTCATCAGGAGGAGGGCTCCGAACGTCCAGAGGAAGATGCGGGGCGCATGCTGGCGAACGACGTGCTTCCAGAGATGCTCCTCCAGAAAATGCTCGGGTACGGTTGCAACGATGAACAGCCCCACCCCCGAGGTCAGGAGCAGGGTCACCCGGATCCAGTTCCACTCTTCCGGCCCGATCTTTCCGAGGACGACCAGGGACAGGAACCCGAGCAGGAGGAAGGAGAGGGTCCCCCGGGCGGGGGAGCATTTCTTCCACTCTGCGAGGAACCGGTCCGCGGAAAACATACTGCAGAGCTCCTCTTCGTGAAGCTGGAAGTCCTCCTGGCAGGAGAGGAACGTGGTGAGGCGCGGACCCGCCAAGGCATCCGTGAGGAGTCCCGCCGCTATCCCCAGCAGGAAAAGGGCTCCGTGCACCAGCAGGGCGGCGCGGGGAACCAGGGCGAACATTACGAAGGACTCGTCGCCACAGGTGGCGATCATCGCCGCCACCAGGCTTCCCATCGTCATGCGCCGGTGGGTGTACATGGCCACGACCGTAAACGCTCCCAGGCACCCGGGTGTGACCCCCAGCAGGGCCGCCAGCACGACCTGGCCGACCCGGTGCTCCGACAGCCGCTCCTGCCAGGCGCCCCGGCTGACCACGTTGACGTATTCGATGACCAGCATGATGATGGCCACGAATCCCGTGATCAGCAGCGCGTGGCTCAATGCCGGGAAAACGTGTTGCATTCCGCCCTTTCTTTCCGCCCGTCCCCGGGCTCGGTTCAGTCGAACAGGAGATTCAAGATCCCGCCCGTCACCAGGGTCGCCGCCAGCATGACGCCGGTCGACCTGGCAAGCCCCCGGGGACCGATCTCCTTCAATAACACCGCGAAAGTGGCGATGCAGGGGAAGAACATCGCCAGCACCACGCTCCCGACCACCAGCTGCCCCGCCGTCATGTCGAGGGGGGCCATCATCCCCAGGGCGACATCCTTCCGTAAAAAGCCCACCGCCAGGGCGATGACCGCCTCCCGGGGCAGGCCCAGGACGGTGGTCACCACTGGGGCGCAGAAGTCGGCGACCGCGTCGAAAAGACCGAGGGATTGGAGGAGGTTGACCACGAGCACCGCCCCCAGCACCAGCGGGACGGCCTCCACGAAGAATCCCCGCACGCGCGTCCAGAGCTTCTGCGCGATCGCGCGCAGGGAAGGGAGCCGGTAGGGAGGGATCTCGATCAGCAACTCCGGGGTGAAGCCCCGCATCAGGCGGCGCAGGACGAACCCCAGGACCAGCCATACCAGGAGCAGCGTCGCGTAAACGAGGAGCACGTAGCGCCCTCCCCGCGCGCCGACCAGGCCGAAGATCATGGCCTGGAGCGAGGCGCACGGGATGGCGATGGAAATCAGCGTGGCCGCGATGAAACGCTCGCGCCGGCTTTCCAGGACCCGGGTGGCCATGATGCCGGGCACGTTGCAGCCGAAGCCGAGCATGGTGGGAATGATGGCGTACCCGTGCAGGCCGATCCGGTGCATCAGCGTGTCGACCATCACGGCCAGGCGCGGCAGGTAGCCGGAGTCCTCGAGCAGCCCCAGGGCCAGGTAAAAGGAAAGGATATAGGGGAAAACCATGGCGATCGGGACGTAGAGCCCGCTGGTGAGTAGGCCAAAGGATTCGACGAAGTTGATCGTCCCCCCGGTGATGTTTCCCACCACGAGGTCGTGCAGCAGCCCGCCTCCCCCCAGCATCCGGCTGACGCGGAGGACTAAAGGAGCCCACACCCCTTGAAAAAGCGGGTTCATCACCCGGTCGATGAGCCCTTCGCTGGCATACCGGACCCCGATGAAGATCCCGGCCAGCACCGCGACGGCGATGAGGCCCCCGGACACCGGGCGGAGACTCGCATCGGCCAGCCGCTCCTTCCAGGTGTGGTGGCGATGGGAAACCTTCTGCACGCGCCCGACGATGTCCCCAACGGCCATCCAGCGTTCGCTCGTCGTGCGCGCGGGGTGGCGGGGGGCCGCCGCGCGCGGCAGGGCCTCGACCAGCTGCTTCATCCCCTCGCCGGAGACCGCCACCGTGGGAATGACGGGGACCCGCAGCGCCGCTTCCAGCTTTTCCAGGTCGATGAGGATCCCGTGGTGCCGGGCATCGTCCCACACGTTGAGCGCCACCACCATCGGAGTGTCGCGCTCCAACAGCTGCAGCGTCAGGTAAAGATTGCGTTCGAGATT
This sequence comes from Acidobacteriota bacterium, assembly GCA_012719455.1. Lineage (GTDB taxonomy): Bacteria > Acidobacteriota > UBA6911 > UBA6911 > UBA6911 > UBA6911. Next base: position 40,636 of record JAAYAJ010000022.1, read on the forward strand.
GGTGGCGTCCACCACGTTGATGATCCGGTCCCCCTGCCCGAGCATCTCCAGGGCGACCTTTTCCGCCTCGCAGGTCGGGTCCAGGGTGTAGGTTCCCGGCACGTCCGTGATCTCGACCTGTTCCGCCCCCAGCTTCATGAAGCCGTTGGTGTAGCTCACGGTGGAGCCGGGATAGTTCGAGGAGAGGACGTGGACCCCAGTGAGGCGCGAAAACACGACGCTCTTCCCCACGTTCGGGTTGCCCACCAGCAGGATCTTCATGGGGCGGTCTGTTCCGTTTTGGCGAAGATGCGGCTGGCCATTCCGAATCCCACGGCGATGGAGCAACCTTCGACCTCGATCACGGTGGGCCCCTTCATGAAGGCGGAGCTCACCTTCCTGATCTTCCTTCCCGGGCGGATCCCGAGGGCCTCCAGCCGGTCCTGCATCATCTGCTCCCCGTCCACGCGGACCACGACCCCCTGCTGCCCGTCAGCCATCTCGGCCGCAGTCACCAGATCCCCCTCCTGCATACACCCTCTCCTTTGCCATCCGACTTTGCGCCCCCCGCGCACCGGCCGGCGCCCGCGTCGAGCGCTTCCACGGCTTGGAGGCAATCCTTCATGCCGGCGCTCCGCCTCCCGGTCATCGCCCCGCCGGATTGTTAGACGGACGAAGCATTTTCTCAGGTAACGGGCATGAGTGCAACGGCGCCTTTCGGGGAATCGGCGCTCCCGGAATTTCCGGGAGCGCCGGGGCGGGCGGCAACCGGGCGACAGGGTCCCCGGGAGTTTGGGAAAGGGCAGGACGATTGTCCCCCCAATCGCCGCGATGCGGAGGTCAGCCCCGGAGGATGGCCCGCACCGCGGCGATCGCGGTTTTGACCTCCGCCGCATCCGTTCCGGCGCCGAGGGACATCCGGACCGTCCCCTCCGGAAAGGTGCCGATGGTACGGTGGGCGGCCGGGGCGCAGTGCAGCCCCACCCTGCAGAGGATGCCGAATTCGTCGTCGAGCCGGAGCCCGATTTCGGAAGGAGAGAGCCCCGCCGCGGTGAACGATACGACGGCGGTGCATTCCTCCGGGTTTTCCGGGCCGTAGACGGTGGCCCCCGCGATCTCCCGGATCCCGTCCGCGAGCGCGCGCCCTAGTTCGAGTTCGCGGGCGCGCAGGAGGTCGATGCCCCGGTCGAGGACCCAGCGGATGCCGGCGCCGAGGCCGGCGATCCCGGGGCCATTGAGGGTGCCGCTCTCGAATTTGTCCGGGAAGTCCTCCGGCTGGACTTCGTGTTCGGAGCGGCTGCCCGTCCCGCCGCGCACCAGCGGTGTCATCTCCGCGGCGGAGGCCCGGTCCCCCAGGACCAGCCCGCCGGTGCCGGGCGGTCCCTGCAGCCCCTTGTGCCCGGTGAACGCCAGCAGGTCGATGCCGGCCGACTGCATGTCGATGGGGATCACCCCCGCCGTCTGGGCGGCGTCCACCAGCAGGAGCGCGCCCGCCCTGTGCACGGCGCGGGCGACGTCGGAGACCGGCAGGATCGTGCCCGTCACGTTGCTCGCGTGCGTCATCACGACCAGGCGGGTCGAGGGGCCGATCTCGGCGGCGACGGCCCCGGGGTCCAGGGTCCCGTTGCGGGCGCAGGGGACCACGGCCAGGCGCACTCCTCTTCCCTCGAGGTGGCGCAAAGGGCGCATGACCGCGTTATGTTCCATGCCGGTGGCCACCACGTGGTCCCCGGGCTTGAGGAGCCCCGAGAGGGCGAGGTTGATCGCCTGGGTGGCGTTCGGGGTGAAGATCACCCGCAGCGGGTCGGGAGCGTTGAAAAGTGCGGCGACCGTCTCGCGCGTGTCGTAGACGATGCGGCCGGCTGCGAGCGACAGCCTGTGCCCGGAACGGCCGGGATTCCCCCCGGCCCGCTCCAGGAAGTCAGCCATGGCCCGGAGCACCTCGGGCGGCTTGGGCCACGAGGTCGCGGCGTGATCCAGGTAGATCATAGCTTGTCCCTGCCCACCTACTTAATAACAACGAAAACGTCCGCGCGCAAACATTACCGCCTCATTCGGCGAATGTGAAGGGGGTTCCCCGGGCGGGGACTCTTCCGGCGGAGGCCTTTCTGCGGTCCGCGATGCGGCGCTTTGCCGTTCCCGTCGTGAAGAAAGGAACGTTTCCACGGACAATCTCGAGATCCAACCGGTTGCGGCGGATCAGCCGGTCCAGGGGCTCGATGGTGCGCACCCGGGCCGCCCAGCGCGCGGTATCGGCCGGTTCCCGGACGGGATGGACGGTCAGGCGCAGCAGGTCGCGCTCCGCCCCGGTTTCCAGTTCTGCGGAAAAGGCCGACACGCCGGGATCGCCGAGCAAGGCATCGTCCAGGTCGGCCATGGACAGGGACTGCCCGTCCTCGAGCTTCACTGCCTCGTGCATGCGGCCCCGGACGCGGTCGAGCCTTTTCGAGGAGGACCCGCAGGGACACGGTCCGGGAAGGATCCGCGCAAGGTCGCCGGTCCGGTACCGGATCAGGGGCATGGCACGGTGCGTCAGGGTGGAAAAAACCACCTCGCCGAATTCTCCATCCTTGACGGGGGCCCCGGTGCCGGGGTCGACGATTTCGAAGAGGAGATCGGGCTCCCGCATGTGGTAGCCGGCACGGGCCCGGCACTCGACGGCGCCCCCCAGGCCCATCTCGGTCATGCCATAGTGGCCGTACACCCGGCAATGCCACGACGCTTCCAACGCGGATATGATCGCCGGTGCGACATAATCCGCGCTCAGCAGCACGCTCTTCAGCCGGACCGGCTTGGCGGGCACGCGCGATCGGGCGTATCTCGACAGCGCCAGGAGCTGGCAGGGAATCCCCACCACGCAGGAGGCCCGCGACCGGAAGAGCGTCTCCAGCGCCTGCCCGCATTCGGAGATCGGGCCGAAGATAGTGGCATCGGCGCCGAGCTTTGCGAGCGCCCTCCGGAGGAGGTCCCCGACGCTCCCCTCGGCGGCTCCCGGCATGAAGACAACCACGCGATCCGTGCGGTCCGTGAAGGTCGACAATCCGTGATGGAAGAAGTCGACGGTCAGTTCCTGGTCCGCGGCGGTAAAGGCGATCCTCTTGGGTGGGGCGGTGGTGCCGGAGGTGGAGAGGGTGACGATCCGCTCCACCTCCCTCGGAGAAACGCAGAGGAGGTCGGCAAACCCGGCGGCGAGGTCGCCGGGGTAGGTGAAGGGGAGGCGCGCCACATCGGCGAGACTCCGGATGGAAGAGGGGTCGAGATGCGCGAGGCGGGCGCGGTAAAAGCGGCTATGCGTCCGCGCGTAACCCACCGTTTCCCTGATTCGCTCGAGCTGGTACCGCTCGGGCCCGGCTCCCGGAGGCATTCCGGATGCGTGCATCCGGCGGGCCATCCAGTCATCGAGCGGCGTTACCTCCATCATTCACAGTTCGTGACCGAAGCCGGCCAGGAGTTCCCGGCATTTTCCCAGGGTCTCCGCCATCATCGCGAGGCAGCGTTCGTTCCGGCCCGGGGGGGTGTCGCCGAGAATATCCCGGCATTCGATCCCGCCGTAGGTGGGTTCGTAGGTCGACCGGAACCAAGACACCAGCGCCGGGATCATCGAGGCCGCCGCGGCGTTTTTGTCGACCAGGGAGAGGAGGCAGGCGGCCCCCGTCAGGATGCCGCAGCAGAGGCCCGCATGGAGGCCGCCGCATAGCCCGGCGACGGCGTCGAGCAGGGCCTCGTTTTCCTCCTCCCCGGCATCCAGGCCCGCCTTGACCATGATCTGGCTGCAGCAGTATCCCCGGCCGGCCAGTGCGAAAACCTTGTCGCTGTCTTCCATCGGTCCCTTCACTTGTCTTCCAGTTGCTGTTCCGTTTCCGCCATCTTCCCCTCGGCCATTTCCCGGGAGACAAAGACCTTGCCGCAACCTGGGCAGGCTTCCACCTCGTGGGCTAGGGTAAGGCCCATGTAGGTGAAAATCGTTTTTTTCGCCACCAGCTCCCGGTCGCACCGGGCGCATCTCCAGATTTTCCTTCCTTCCCCCATCTCCTTCATTCCTCCCGGCCGAAACGCATCCGGTGGCTGTACGCATCGAGGATTTCATAGGCGCCTGCACCCGAGCCGCGGTATTCGACCCAGTAGGTGATCACCTCCTTGACCATGCTGCACAAGGAGGCGCCGGTCTCCGGGTCGAGAAACTTGTCCCCGGCGGACTCCGCGCGCCAGATTGCTTCCTTGATATCATTCCCCGATATGAGCTTCCGGTCCAGGTTGCGCCGGAGCGCCTCGTCGATGACCAGGGTCAGGGCGTCCCACTCCCGTGCTTCGGGCTCGAAATCGGCGCCTGTCATCTTTTTCATCAGCTCCTTCTTGACCGCCAGGATGTTGGCCCGCTTTTCGTCGAGGCCCGGGACGGGGTCCCGGGCCGGCAGGTCGAAGGCCAGGTCCAGGATATGGGCGCACTCCTTCCCCTGGGAGGCGAAAACCTCCCTGCAGTTGGCGCAGTAGACGACATAGGGCCTCGGGTCGGCTTCCGTGCGGTTTTGGACGATTTCCCCGTACAGCCCGGGGTTGGCCAGGTAGATATGTCCCCCATGGCCGCAGCAGCGGTTCTTTTCCCCGGGTTCGACACACACGGTGCCCGACCGGGAGACGAGGGCGCGCACGGCCGCTTCCATCCGGTCCCCGCCCCGCGCGGCGCAGGGATCGAAGACGGCGGCTTCGGGCCATCGGCGTACGGGGCGCACCTCTTCCGCATCGGCCAGCAGCTCGTAGAGCGAGACGGTCCGGATTTCGGGAAGAAACCCGGCCAGGACGGTCCGGCAGGTGGCGCAGGCGCACACGAGCACCGGCCGCCCCATTCCGGCCCAGGTCCGCCGGATCCCCTCGATGTTGGCGCGCAGGCGTTCCTCGTCCCCGGCCCAGTAGGCGGGGGCGCCGCAACACCCAAGCATCACCCCCGCATCATGGCGCGCGGCCAGGAAATCCCACGAACGGAGCACGTGCCCGGGGTTCGAAGCCCCCAGCTGGCAGCCGGGGTAAAAGGCGTAGGCGCATGCCTCCTGTCCCGCGGGCGGGGAGGAGAAGGCTCCTTCGGAAACGGCGAAATCCATTTCGCGCAGCCAGAAATCGTGCAGAGCCGCCGGATGTACTCCCGCGCTTAGGCGCACGCGGCGCGACAGTTGCATGAGCGGCCCGATGTCCACCCCCACGGGGCAAACGCCGCCGCAATAACCGCAGACGTTGCAGGAGTAGACCTGGCGGGTGATGGTGTGGCTGGAAAAGGGGGCGTTGACATGGGTGTCGGTGTAGACCTCCACCGCGATCTTGTGCGGGTCCTTGCGGAAGAGCCGGAGCATCTCGCACGCTTCCATGCAGATGTTGCAGTCGCACTGCATGCAGCGCGCGGCCTCCGCCCGGGCCTCCTCCCCGCTGTAGCCCGAGGGGTCGGCCGGCCGGACGGCCGGGGCGGGCGGCACCCCCTCGTGGGGCAGGATGTGCCCGCGGTACTCCCGGGGAAAGCGGCCGAAGGTGGCGGCCGCCTTGCCGGTCTGGAGAAAGACTTCGATCGACAGCGACGCCTCCCTGCCGGCGGCGAGCGCCTCCATCACGGAGGATCCGCACAGCTCCCCCCCGAGAAACACCCGCGGTTGTTCCGTAGAGTAAAGTTGGTCGTCCCAGGAAGCCTCGAGCCCGAAAGCGTTCCCCCCGGCGCCCGTGGCAATGTAAACCGCGTCGAATTCCGACAGCTGCGCGAGGTCGGAAACCACCGTCCCGAAGCGAAATTCCACCTCGAGCGCTGAAAACTGCAGTCCGATATCCTCGTCGAATTCCGTGAAACGCGGGTGCTCCAGGAGCCGGCCGCCCCACCCCTTTTCCCTTTCAAGGACGGTGACTCCGAATCTTTTCTGGGCGAGGGCTAAGGCGCATGAGAGGCCCGAGGGGCCGGCCCCCACGACGGCGACCCGCTCCTTCTTCGGGGGGATGACGTAGCGTTCGGGCTTGCGTTCCTTCACGTTCCGGAGGCAGGCGACTTCCAGTTCCCGGATTTCGAGGGCCTCGTCCCCGAGAAGAGTGCGCTGGCACGCCGACCGGCACGGCTGGTCGCAGAGGGCGCTGACGACGACGGGAAAGATGACGGCGTCGCGCAGCACCCGGTAAGCGGCCGGCCACCTGCCCCGGGCCACCCTGTCCAGGAAGGACCGGATGTCCATCCTGAACGGGCAGGCGAAGGAGCAGGTGGCCGGTTCCCCGCGGAAACACCGGTCAGTGTGTTGTCGGGCGTCCTCGGGCTTCATGGTGCAGCCGCCTTCTACAAGGGGTTGGCGCGGATATCCTCCAGTTCATCCTCGAAGTCGGAGCCGAGGAAGTACTTCGGCGGGATCGGGTCCTCCCCCCGCTGCCTGGCCTCCCAGCCCGCCTTGACCTTGTCGGGGGTGGCGGGGAGGGAGTAGATGCGGACGCCGCAGGCGTTGCGGATGGCGTTGATGACGGCCATGTGGTTGCTGCTCTGGAAGACCTCGGAGCACCCACAGGATCCGTACGGCCCGGCCGGCCGCGGCGTTTCCATGAAGATGAGGTTGAAGTCGTCGGGGATCATGTCGATGGTGGGGATGCCGCACCCAACCATGCTGCCGTGCTTGTCCTGGGCGTCGTAATCCTCGCTGAGGGCGAAGCCGATGCTGTGCGAGAGCCCTCCGTAGCCCTGCCCCTCGACCGCCAGCCGGTTGCCGATGGCGCCGACGTCGGTGACGCAGGTGAATTTCAGTACCTGTGTCTTGCCGGTCTTGACGTCGACCTCGACCTGGGCGAGGTTGAGCCCGTACATATAGGTGGGGTTCTTTTCCCCTTCGCCGGTGTTGGGGTCGAGCCCCGGGGGGAGGCCGATGTTGAACTGGTCGTAGTGCCCGACATATTTCGTCGGGATCCCTTCCGCCTTCATCTCCTCGTAGGTGCGCCAGGAGCCGTCCGGTTTGCGCATCGCATCCATCAGCTTGCCGGCGGCGTCGATGGTGGCGTTGCCCGCCATGTAGTGCGAGCGGCTGGCGGCGGCCAGTCCCGTGTCGGGGCAGGTCTTGCTGTCGTTCATGACCAACCGCACCTGGGCGGCGGTGATTCCCAGCGGCTCGAGCGCTTTCACCGTGTGGGTCAGGGTGCCGATGTCCCCTCCCTGCCCCATGTCTTCCCAGGTGTTCCAGTGCGTGATCGTGCCGTCCGGGTTGAGTTCGAGGGCCACCTCGGCCGAATCGAACATGCCGATGGTGATGAGGAAGCCGCCCATGCTCAGCCCGACCCCCACGTGCCGGCCCTCGGCCCGCGCGGCTTCGGCTTCAGCCTTGTAGCTGTCGTAGAGCGGCTTGATCTTCTCGAGCATGGCGGGATAGACGTAGTCGTGGTAGGGGCGGCTGTTGACGGTGAGGTCCCCGGGCCGCGCCGCGTTCCTGTAGCGGAACTCCCAGGGGTCGATCCCGGCCTTTTCCGCCAGCATATCGATGAGGGCCTCGGTGGTGGTGTAAACCTGCGGTGAACCGAAGCCGCGGTAGGCGGTGTTGAAGGCGTGGTTGGACGAGCCGCCGCGGGCCAGGGCCTTGAAGTTGGGGATGTTGTAGCCGTGGAAGCCGACCGAGACCAGGTTGTTGAAGATGTTGCCGGCGACGACGGCGTAGGCGCCGTGGTCGAGGGCGATGTCGTACTCGGCCGCCGTGATCTTCCCCTGCTTGTCGCAGGCGATGCGGCCGTTGGCGAAGGTGGCCGACCGTTTGCCCGTCATGTGGTTGAATTCGTCGTAGCTCAGCGTCAGGGTGCAGGGGATGCCCAGGTTCTGCACCGCGGTGGCGACCAGGGCGAAGGTGTTCGAACTGGTGGAGTAGCCGAAGGAGCCGCCGACGTGATTGAGCACCATCCGGAGCTTTTCCATGGGGATGCCGCAGGCCATGGAGACCACTTCCCGGGATTCGGTGATCGACTGGGATTTGCACTGGATCGTCAGCATGCCGTCGACGCCCCAGTATCCCTGAACGACGTCGGGCTCGATGGGCAGGTGCGGCTCGTGCTGCGAATGGAAACTTCCCTCGGCGACGAAGGCGGCCTCCTCGAACACTTCGGCTGTGTCTCTCCCCTTGAAGACCGGCTGCAACATGTAGAAGTTGGGCAGGCTCTCGTGGAGCTGGATGGCGTTGGGCATCGCCGCCTCGGGAAAGGTCATGTAGGCGGGGAGGATTTCCAGGTTCTGCTTCACCTTTTTGGCCGCTGCGCGGGCGTGCTCCTCGGTGTCGGCCGCCACCAGGGCTACCACGTCGCCGCGCCGGCTGATCTTGGTGCCGGCGATGACGGGGAAGTCGGTCACCCCTTTCCCTTTCTGGCGCGGGATCACGGCGGGGGAGGCCATGTTGTTGGTTCCCTTGACATCCTCGGCTTTCATGATCTTGAACACTCCGGGCATCTTCTCGGCCTCTTCCGTGTCGATGCTCAGGATCTTCGCGTGGGGGACCGTGGAAATCACCACCGCCAGGTGGGCGGTCCCTTCGGGCATCTTCAGCTTGATATCGTCGCCGTAATCGGCCAGGCCCGTCACCTTCACCAGGGCGGTCGGCCGGGGGCGGGCGGACCCGTAGATATCCTTCTCTTCCGCGTCGGAGTAGGTGATGTCCTCCATGGAGCCCTCGCCCCGCACCACCGGGGCGGCGGCCATGACGGCATCGACGAGGGGCTTGTACCCGGTGCAGCGGCAGACGTTGCGGTGTTTGCGGAACCACTCGCGCACCTCCTCCCGGGTCGGGGAGGGGTTTTCCGAGAGCAATCCGTGGGCCGAAACGATGAAACCGGGGGAGCAGAAGCCGCACTGCACGCCGCCGTATGTGATCCACGCCTGCTGCAACGGGTGCAGGTGCTGCGGGGTGCCGATCCCCTCGATAGTGAGGATTTCGCTCCCCTCAGGCACGTTCTTCATCTTCCGGGTGCAGGAGCGGATGACCTTGCCGCCCAGGAGCACGGAACAGGCGCCGCACTGGCCGGTGCCGCACCCGATCTTGGTGCCCGTGAGCCCCATGCGGCGGATGACCGCGGCGAGATTGTCTTTTTCGGGATCGCAAACCACGGCTCTTTCCACGCCGTTGATCATCAGGGTCATTCGCGTCAGTTTCATGGCTTCATCCTCGTTGTTGTCAATGGAAGGGTAAATTCTTATTTGTGGCCGGCGGCACACTTGCGCATTTCTCCGGCACAACAAACTCCCCAATTGTACCCCAACAGCGAAAAAAAATGACAAGAAATCACGTAAGTGCACAAATGGATGGAGTCGGGTGCAGCGCCGCGCGCGGAATCGGGGCGGGCAGGCGCCGGGGGATGCTCCGAATGTGGGAGGAATTGGTCGGGGCACCCAGATTTGAACTGGGGACCTCCTGCGCCCAAGGCAGGCGCGCTACCAGGCTACGCTATGCCCCGACCTTGCGGCAAACAATCATTTTAGCGCAGTTCGCCCCGGTCCGCCAGTCAACAATTGCGGGCCGCGCGGGAGGGCGTGATGAGGGCGGCGAGGGTGTCGCTGGCAAGCAGGGCGCGGACGGCGCGGGCGCGGTGGCTGTGCCGGTTCTTCTCCGCTTCGTCCAGCTCGGCGAAGGTCTTGCCGAGCGCGGGGAAGAAAAAAACGGGGTCGTAACCGAAGCCCCGGGTTCCGCGGGCCTCGTCGATGATGATGCCTGAACAGGCGCCTTCGACCTCGATCCGGGGTGACCCGGCATGGGACAGGGCCAGGGCGCACACGAAGCGCGCGCTGCGCGGGGCGCCGGGGAGTTGCCCCAGTTCCCTCAGCAGTTTGCGGACACGGTCGGAATCGCCGGCTTCCGGACCGGCGTAACGGGCGGAATGGATCCCCGGGCGGCCGCCCAGCGCGTCAACGACCAGGCCGGAATCATCGGCCAGGACGGGGAGCGGCAGCAGGCGGGAATAGCCTACGGACTTCAGGCGCGCGTTTTCCGCGAAGGTCTCCCCGTTCTCCTCGATCTCTTCGGTGACCCCCAGGTCGCCTAGGCTCAGGACCCGGCACCCGAGCGGTTCGAGGAGCGCCTGGAACTCACGCAGTTTTCCCGGGTTCCGGGTCGCCAGGACGAGGGCGGGCGTCATTGGGGCGGCCGGGGGAAGAGGTGTTCGAGCTCGCCCCGGGCTTCCAGGATCGACCGCTGGATTTCGATCAGCCGCCGGATCCCCACTTGTCCCAGCTGTTTCATCTCCTGGAGCTGCTCCTCGCCGAAGGCGCCCTTTTCGCCCGTCCCCTGGATCTCCACGTAGCGCCCCGCGCCGGTCATGACCAGGTTCATGTCGACTTCGGCCCGGGAGTCCTCCCGGTAATCGAGGTCCAGGCAGGCGGCCCCGTTGATCATGCCGACGCTCGTGGCCGCCACGCAGTCCAGGAGCGGGGAGACCGGGAGCAGCTTCTTGTCCATCAGCTTGACGATGGCGGAGCAGAGGGCCAGGAACCCGCCGGTGATGGAGGCGGTCCGGGTCCCGCCGTCGGCCTGGATAACGTCGCAGTCGATCAGGAAGGTCCGGGTCCCCAGCAGCGACGGGTTGACGATCGAGCGGAGCGAGCGCCCGATGAGGCGCTGGATCTCGACCGTGCGGCCGGTCTGTTTGCCGCGGGCGGCCTCGCGGGCCGAGCGGCTGTGGGTGGCGGCCGGGAGCATGCCATATTCGGCCGTGATCCACCCCTGGTTCGTGTGATTGAGGAAGGGGGGGACCTTGTCCTCCACGCTGCAGGTGCACAGCACCCGGGTGTCCCCCACTGAAATCAGCACCGAGCCCTTGGCGTGCTTGGTGTAATCCATCTCGATGCGCACCTCGCGCATCGTGTCCTGGCTGCGGCCGCTTGGTCTCATGACGCTCCCCCGTGCCGGTATCAACCTACATGATACCAGCGGGGCGGGGGGAATGGAACCGGCCGATCGCCCGCGCGATGGCGATTGCATTTGCGCCGCGATTCTCCTAGCATTGCATCGATGCGAACCAGTTTTTTCGGCGGGCCCGTGACGCGCACGGTCAAGGCCATCATTATTGCAAATGTCGCGGTCTACCTGCTCCAGGTCGTGTCCCACCAACTGGGGAGCAACCGGCTGGACCTCTTCCTGGGGCTGGTTCCCCGCGACGTCACGCACGATTTCCATGTCTGGCGGTTCGCGACCTACATGTTCCTGCACGGGGGGGTGTTCCACCTCTTCTTCAACATGTTGACCCTCTTCATGTTCGGCAACGACCTGGAGCGGTACTGGGGCACCCGGCGCTTCCTCAACTATTACATGGTCACGGGTGTCGGGGCCGGGATCTGCTCCTGGCTGGTCGATCCGAATTCCTCCGCCATAATCATTGGGGCTTCCGGCGCCGTTTACGGTCTGCTCCTCGCCTACGGGGTTACCTACCCCGACCGTGTTGTCTACCTGAACTTCCTGCTCCCCATCAAGGTCAAGTGGCTCGTGCTTATCATGGGGGCCATGGCCTTCCTCTCCTCCGTCAGTGGCGGCGAACCGGGCGTGGCCAACATCGCCCACCTGAGCGGCATGGTGATCGGCTACCTGGTCCTGAAGGGGAGGAGCTGGCGGGACAAGTACCGTGTTTTCAACGAGCGGCGGCGGCGGGAGCAGCTCAAGCGCCAGTTCGAGGTCTACTACGGCGACGTCAGGCGCAAGATCGACCGGGAAAACAAGAAGGGGCCCACCATCCACTGACATCCCGTCGCCGGGCGCCGGCTCAGAACCCGGGGCCGAAAGAGATGTGGAAGTTCAGCCTCCCCCCCTCCCCCCATCCGACCTGGAGGTGGAGCGGCCCGACCATGGTGTCGGCCGCCAGCCCGACCCCGACCCCGTTGAAATAGCGGAAATCGTAGGGGGGCGAGGTTCGCTCACCGAGAAAAGCGCCGTTGTACGCAGCGGTCAGGTAGCCGCGTTTGACCAGGTTGAGGGGGCGGGCGAAGACCTCGCGCCGGTAGCCGACCCTCGCGATGGCCATCTGGCGCATCCGGAACTCGTCTCGGCGGAGCCCGAGCAACTGCCGTGAAGCCAGGTCCGCGAACGAATGCCCGCCGACGAAAAAGAGGTTGTAGAAGGGGACCTCCCCGTCGACATAGGCGCCGGCGGCCATGAACTGAAAGGTGGTACCGGGCCAGGGGGTCAGGTAATGGCGGTATTCGGCCTGCCACCGGGAATAGTCATGGTCTCCCCCCAGTTTCCGCTCCTCGAGGTCCGTCCCCAGTTCCATCCTCGCCCCGCTGCGGGGGAATTCGGCGTTATCGAGCGAATCCCAACGAAGCCGGAAGCGCAGCCCGGCGTGCCGGGAGGCGCCCTCCAACCGGTAAGGTTCGGAGCCGCCGGTGATGCGCACCCGCTCGAAGCGGTAGCCGCCGGACAACTCCAGCTGGCGGTGCAGCAGGGCGCCGATAATCAGCTGGCCCCCCTCCCGCTTGTCGGTGAACTTGTCAAAGCGCTCCTCCTGGCGGATGTCCATCCGCTCCAGCCGGCTGACTTCGACCCGCGGCTCCACGAAGAGAAAGGGGAGGGAGGGGGGGACAATGCGCAGCGAGGCGAAGTGGTTTTCAAGCCCCCCGAACTGGGTCGAAACCGTCAGCTTGGAGGAGGTGTGGAAGAGTTGGCGCGCGGTGTACTCCACCAGCGCCACGAATTGGTAGTCGTTGTCGTAGCGGAGGCTGGCCCCCAGGGTATTCAGGAGCGCTTCCCGGACCACGAAGGTGAGATGATAGCGGCCTTCGTCGAGCGGGGTGAGGTTGTAGGACACGCTCTCGAAAAACCGGGTCGCGTACAGCCGGCTGACCTCCGCGCCGATGGCCGTCGGGTCCGCCCTGTGCCCCGCCAGGATCCGCATCCCCGCCTGGAGCTGGGAGGCGGGAATTCGCACCAGTCCCTCGAAAGAGATGGAGTCGATGACGGGCGGGGCGGAGGGGGGAGCCTGCACCCGCGCCCGCGGCAGGGCTTCCCGGGTCAGCTCTTTCAGTTCCTCCATGCGCGCCCGGGCCGCTTCCTCCCCCCGGCGGATGATTTCGGGGATCTTGACGTAATCGTTGCTGGAGTATCCTTCCAGGTCGGGTTTAAGGAGCAGGGAGGCGAGCCGCTGGTTTGCCCGGACGTTATCCTCCATCTGCAGGCTGATCGACTGGTCGATGACGTTGAGGAAGGTCCGGAGGTCCTGCGCGTCCAGGAGCGGAGAAGTGACGTCCACGGCGATGATGATGTCCGCGCCCATGGCTTGAGCGATGTCGGTGGGGAGGTTGTTCGTCAGGCCCCCGTCGGCCAGGAGCATCCCTTCGTGTTCGAGCGGGGTGAAAAGGAGCGGAACCGCCATCGATGCCCGCAGCGCCTGCGTCATCGAGCCCTGCCGGAACACGTAGGGCTTGCCGTCGAGGAGGTTCGTGGCCACGGCCCGGAAGCGGACACGGAGCCGGTCGAAGTCGTACCCCGCTTCGAGCATCTGGCGGGTGGTCAGGATATCCAGTGATTCCGTCAAGGGCTGCCCCCCCCACATCCCGCTCGGGAGTTCGGGGTTCCAGCCCCGGAAGGAGACCTGGCCCTGGTAGCGCGTGTCGCTCCGTTCGATCAGGGGAGTGAGGCGGCGCTGCGGCGCGTCGGTAAAAAGGCTGTTCCAGTCCTGGCTTCCCAGAAACCGCTCGATCTCGTCCGGGCTGTGTCCCGCGGCGTACAGCCCCCCGACCAGGGCGCCCATGCTCGTGGCGGCGATGCACTCGACGGGGACCCCGGCCTGTTCGAGCGCCCTCAGGACCCCGATGTGGGCGGCGCCGCGGGCTCCCCCGCCGCTGAGCACCAGCCCCACCCGGGGAGGAGGTTCCTGCGCCTCGAGGCGCGCCGGCGCGCCGACGGCGGACAGGAGAAGCAGGAGAAGGAAGAGGCTCAGGATGTGCGGGGCACGGTGGTTCATGATGCTCTGCACAGTGTACCATTGCCGGCGCGGAATCCGGATCCCTATTTGGTCCTCTTCCCGCAGCGGGGGAACCGGTAACACTTCGGCGCCGGCTGCGTATCCATTCGCAGCAAAATCATCGTCAAGGGGGAAGCAGGCGGGTGCGCCTGCCTGCCGGCAAGGGAACCAGTCATGACAAAGGAGCCAGCCATGACGAAATCAGCATTCACAACCGCAGTTTGCTGTGCCCTCCTGGCCATCGGCCTGACCCTCCCCATTCCGGGAGCGGGCGCGGAGGGGACGGCGGCGCTCGATGCCCGGGTACGGGAGACCCTCGCGGGCCACAACCGGTCCTGGGAAGGGATGAACGTTCCCGAGGTGGACGGCCGGGCGCTTTACGAGCTTGTCGTCCGGAACAACTACAAGTACGCGCTGGAGATCGGGACCTCGAACGGGTACTCCGGGCTCTGGATCGCCTGGGCCTTGTCAAAAACGGGAGGAAAACTGATCACCCTTGAAATCGACCCGGGGCGCCACCGGGAGGCGCGCGGGTATTTCGCGGCGGCGGGCCTGGACCGCTATGTCGACGCGAGGCTGGGGGATGCGCACGAAATGGTGCCCGCGCTCGCGGGCCCCTTCGATTTCGTGTTTTGCGATGCCGACAAGGAGTGGTACGTGAAGTATCTCGAGGCCGTCCTGCCCAAACTGACGGTGGGGGGGATGTTCGTGGCTCACAACGTTTCGGAATACCCGGCGCGCGGGGGCCGTTTCGGGAGAGGAAGACGGGGCGGCGGTGCCGCCGGCGATTTTCTGGAGTTCGCCCGCGGGCTGCCGAACCTGGAAACCTCCATCCTGGATATTCCAGGCTCGGCGGGCCTGAGCGTCAGCCGCAAAAAACCATAAGGGGCCGTCCGGTCGCGCTCATTCCGCCCGGCGGCGGCGGAAGGCGGGCTCGTCGAGGTTGTCCTTGAGCGATTCCAGCTGGTAGTCGATCGTCTTGCTCGCCTCGGACGACGTCAGCGGGATGACGTTCCCCCCACCCCGGGCGTACTCGCCCATCCCCCTGGGCCGCTCATCCGCGCCCTGGTTGAAGCCGGTCGCAATGACGGTGATCTTGATGCGGTCTTCCATCTCTTCATCGTACACCGCGCCGAAGATCGTGTCCTCGGCCCCCGCTACATCTTCGATGATCTGCGCGGCCGCGGCCACCTCGTGCAGTCGGAGGCTCGCGCGCGTCGCCGTGATGTTGATGAGCATCCCGCGGGCGCCGCGGATCGAGGTCTCCTCGAGCAGGGGACTCGAAATCGCCCGCTGGGCGGCCTCGACGGCGCGGTTTTCTCCCTCTGCCACCCCGGTTCCCATCAGGGCCATTCCCTTGCCGGACATGATGGTGCGGACGTCGGCGAAATCGACGTTGACGATGCCGGGCATGGTGATGATGTCCGAAATCCCCTGGACCGCCTGGCAGAGCACGTCGTCGGCGTAGCGGAAGGAGTCCTCGAGCAGGGCGTCGGCTCCCATGGCGCAAAGCAGTCGTTCGTTGGGGATGGTGATCAGGGTGTCGACCACTTCCTTCAGTTCGTTGATCCCCTCCTCGGCGTGGAGGAGGCGTTTCTTCCCCTCGAAGTTGAAGGGCTTGGTGACCACGCCTACCGTCAGCGCCCCCAGCTCGGTGGCCAGGCTGGCGATGATGGGTGCGGCGCCTGTCCCGGTCCCGCCCCCCATTCCGGCGGTGACGAAAACCATGTCAGCCCCGTCGAGGAGTTCGATGATCCGCTCGGTGTCCTCGAGTGCCGCCTGGCGCCCCCTCTCGGGGATGGCGCCGCAACCCAGGCCATTGGTCAGCTTGGTGCCGATCTGCAGCTTTATGGATGCGTGCGAGTTGCGGAGGGCCTGGATGTCGGTGTTGGCGGCGATGAATTCAACGCCGCCGATTTTCGCCTGGATCATGCGGTTGACGGCGTTGCCGCCCGCTCCGCCGATGCCGATGACCTTGATCTTGGCCGGCGGCTGCCGGTCCTCGTCGAACCTGAATTGCAAAGGTTCTTCCTCAAAACGTAATTTCTCAGATTGCATCGACTCCCTCCTATCCTAGTTCCCGGCCCATGACAGAATTCGGTTGAACAACCAGGGGGTGCTTCCCGCCTTCCCCGGTTTTTTTCTTAAAACCCCGGCCTCTTCCGCCCCAAAGAGGGCCAGGCCCACCGCCGTCGAGTAGACGGGGTGGGACAGTTCCTCGGTCAGCCCCCGCAGGCCCAGCGGGAGCCCCTGGCGCACCGGCATGCCCAGAATTTCCTCGGAGAGCTCCACCATGCCGTCGAGCATGCTCCCTCCCCCGGTGACGACCACTCCCGCGATGAGACTGTCGCTCGTGATCCCTTTCCTGAGCTGGTCGGCGACCAGTTCCAGGATTTCGACCGCGCGGTCCCGCAGGATGCCGCAGATCACCTTTCTCGGCACGTTACGGGCGGCGCGGGTCCCCATCCCGGGGACCAGCACGAACTCTTCCGCCGCGATCCTTTCGGTGAGGACCGTTCCGGCTTCCTTCTTGATGCGCTCGGAGTCTTCGAGCGGCGTCTGCAACCCGATCGCCAGGTCCCTGGTGAAGTGGGCGCCCCCCACCGGCAGGACCTTGGTGAAGTGGACCGCGTCGCCGAGGAAGACGGCGATGTCGGTGGTGCCCCCCCCGATATCGATGATGGCGGTTCCCAGGTCCTTTTCGTCCCGGGTCAGGACGGCCTGGGCGCTCGCCAGCGGCTGCGCCACCACCTTTTTTACCCTCATCTGCGCGCGGTTGACCGCGTTGATCAGGTTCTGGTTGAGCGTGCTCTGGCACGTCACGACGTGGATGTTGACGTCGAGCTGCGACCCGAACAGTCCGACGGGGTTCTTGATCCCCCCCCGGTCGTCCAGGACAAATTCCTGCGGCAGGACGTGGATGACCTCGCGGTCGGGCGAAATCGGCACCGATTGCGCGGCGGCGATGACCTGCGCCATCGCTTCCGCCGTAACCTCGTGGCGGTTCCCCTCGATGGCGATGGCGCCCCGGGAATTGAAGCTCTGGAAATGGTCCCCGGTGGCTCCCACGATCACCCAGTCCACCGAAAGCTCCGACTTCATTTCCGCCTCGTCGGCCGCCCTGCGGATCGATGACGCCGCCGCGTCGAGATCGATGACCACGCCCTTGTGCAGCCCCGCGCTGTCGGCGTACCCCGTGCTGATCAACTCCAGGCCCCCGTCCCGGTGGGTCCGGGCGATCATCATGCAGATCTTGGTGGTCCCGACATCCAGTCCACAAACGATGCGATCTTTTTTCACGGGTTCCCCTGTCTCCGGTCTTCAAGTTTCGCCGTCTGGTTTTTCGACGGATCCGTCTGCCGCAGCCGGTAGACGATCTGACTGTCGAAGCGGAGGTCGATGCGCTCGATTTCCGTGTACTGGTCCTTCAGCTTGCGGTACTCGGCGGGGTTGTTGACGAATTTAGTGAAGCGCTTCAGGTAGTCCTTCTCGCCGAGGACCACTTCGGCCGTATCGTTCACCAGCACGACCTTCAGGTTGTCGCGGTCCGCGATGTCCACCTCCGAGATGATCCGGGTGTAACGGGGGGACCCCGAGGCGATCTCCGCGAGCATCTCCAGGCCCCGGGTGATACGCGCGCTGTTCTCCTCCTGGTACATCTGGTAGGTCTCCGCGTCTTCCCCCATGACGCCCCTGAAAACCGGGACGTCCAGCTTTCCGAACCTCGGTTCGTAGCGACCGAGCAGGACGCCCTCGGCGTCGGTGACCATCAGTGCGCCGTTCATTTCCAGGATGACGGCCGGAACGCGCTCCCGGACGTAAAGGACAAGGTCCGAGGGGAGAACCCGGAGGACCTCCACTTCGTGCGCCCAGGTTTCCTGCATGAGGCGCCCCCGGACTGCGCCGAGGTCGAGCTTCAGGATGTTCGCCGGGAACTCCCGGAGGACGATGGCCTCCAGCCGGGCGGGGTCGAGTTCGCGGCAGCCATGGACCCGGACCCGCCGCAGGTTGAAAACTTCGGCGCCCGTAGCGTAGATGTAGCCCGAGACCAGGGCCGCGACCAACAGGAGCAGGGCTCCCGCCCTGCCCGCCGCCCTGAGCAGGGCGGCGAACCGGCGTCCCGTCATGGGGCTCTGGCCCATGTTCCGGGGATTCTTTTTCCGGGACCGCGCCCTGTCCGGGGGCGGAACGATCCGGGTGGCGCGCGCTTCCCGCGGCCGGTTGGTTCTGATCTCCATGGTCCTCGATGCCCGTCGGGGCGTTGCCGCCCCGGGGCTGCTATGACTTAAGAAATTCCTCTCCCAGTTTCCAGACGTCCCCGGCGCCCAGTGTCAAAAGTATATCCCCATCCCGGAGCCTTTGCCCGAGAAGTTTCAGCGCGCTGTCCGCGTCCGGCGCATGAACCGCGTCCGGGTGGCCGAACTTCCTGATCCCCTCGACCAGCCTCCCGGCGTCCACTCCCGCGATCGGGTCTTCGCCCGCGGCGTAGATAGGGAGCACGATGAGCGCGTCGGCGTGGCGGAAGGCGTGGGCGAACTCCTCCATGAGCGCCTGCGTCCGTGAATAACGGTGGGGCTGGAAGAGGGCGACGATGCGGCGGTTGCATGCCTGGCGCGCGGCGTGCAGGGTGGCCACGATCTCCGTCGGGTGGTGCGCGTAGTCGTCCACCACCAGGATGTCTCCCTTCTTCCCCCGGATTTGGAACCGGCGGTCGGCGTTCTGAAAGGAGGCGAGGGCTCGCGCCGCCTTTTCAAAGGGGATCTCCATCTCCAGGGCCGTCGCCACCGCCGCCAGTGCGTTCAGGATCGCGTGCGCGCCCGGGATCTGCAGCTTCAGGATGCCGAGCGGCCGGCCGTGGCGATGCACCCGGCACTCGGATCCGAAACCGTGGAATTCGATGCCGGAGGCGACGATGTCGGCCTGGCTGCCGGTGCCGTAGGTGACCGTCCGCCGTCCGATCCTCGGGAGGATCGCCTGTACGTTCGGGTCGTCGAGACAGAGGATGACGGACCCGTAGAAGGGGACCTTGTTCGCGAAGGCCACGAAGGTGGCCTGGATTTCGTCCAGGTCGGCGTAGTGGTCGAGGTGCTCCCGGTCGATGTTGGTGATCACGGCGATGGTGGGGTTCAGCTTGAGGAAGGAGCCGTCGCTTTCGTCCGCCTCGGCCACCAGAAAATCCCCTTTCCCCAGCTTGGCGTTGCTCCCGAAGGCGTTCAGCCTGCCGCCGATGACGGCGGTGGGATCCAGTCCCCCGGCCACCAGCACGGTGGCGATCATGGAGGTCGTGGAGGTCTTGCCGTGGGCCCCGGCGACGGCGATGCCGTATTTCAGCCGCATCAACTCGGCCAGCATCTCCGCCCGGGGGATGACCGGGATCTGCAGCCGCCGGGCTTCGACCGCCTCTACGTTGTCCGGCCGGACGGCCGAAGAGGTCACCACCACGTGGGCCCCCGCCACGTTTTCCGGCCTGTGCCCGAGGTAAATCCGCCCCCCGAGCGCCGCCAGCCGGTCCAGCGCCGGGCTCG
Source organism: Acidobacteriota bacterium (assembly GCA_012719455.1). Classification (GTDB taxonomy): domain Bacteria; phylum Acidobacteriota; class UBA6911; order UBA6911; family UBA6911; genus UBA6911. The sequence goes on from JAAYAJ010000022.1 coordinate 60,057, forward strand.
GCTTCAGGTCCGAGCCCGAAACCTGGTAGCCGAGGTTGAGGAGCAGCTCGGCGATGCCGCTCATGCCGATGCCGCCGATTCCCACGAAATGGAGTTTCTGGATCTTCCTGAACATGGTTATCCGGGCGCCTCCGCCAACTTGTTCTGGTAGGAAAGGTTGAGCAACACGCCCGTGGCCAGCATGTTCAGCCACAGCGAACTCCCCCCCTGGCTCATGAACGGCAGCGCGATCCCCTTGGTCGGCATCAGCGCCAGTACCATGGAAATGTTGATGAGCGCCTGCAGGGCGACCATGAGGGTGATGCCCAGGGCGAGGTAGAACCCGAAACGGTCCCGGGCCCGCAGGGCGATGCGCACCCCGCGGAGGAAATAGATCAGGAAGGCGACCACCACCAGGGTCGTGCCGATGATGCCCAACTCCTCCCCGATTACGGCGAAGAGGAAATCGCTGCTCGCCTCCGGGAGGTAGAAGAGCTTCTGCCTGCTGGCGCCCAGGCCCAGCCCGGTCACCCCCCCGCTGCCGACGGCGATCAGGGACTGGGTGATCTGCCACCCCGTTCCCATAGGGTCCTCGAACGGGTTCCGGAAAGCCTGGATCCGGTCCCAGCGGTAGGGGACTTTGACCACGAAAAAGTAGAAAGCGGGGATGGCCAGGGCCGCGGCGCCGAGGAAATAGCGCCAGGAGAGCCCCGCGACGAACAGGAGCACCGTGACGATCAGGCAGAGGCAGAGGGCCTGCCCGAGGTCGGGCTCGACGGCGATCAGGACGGCGAAGAATCCGACGGCCAACCCGAGCGGAAGCAGTCGGCGGGAGAACCGGTTGATCTCCCCCTCGTACCGGTGGAGGAACCAGGCGACGAACATGAGCACGGCGAGCTTGGCGAATTCCGAGGGCTGAAAGCCAAAGCTCCCGAAGTGGAGCCAGCGGTGAGCCCCGTTAATGGCGGGCTGGGTCAGGACGAAGAGCAGGAGGACCACGCAGAGGGACAGGAAGGGGATCAGGACCCTGGGGTTCTGCCAGCGGCGGTAGTCGATCTTCATCACGCCGTACATCAGCACCAGGCCTATCGCAGCGAAGGCCAGCTGGCGCAGGAAGAAGTAGGACGACATGCCGTGTTCGGACGCGGCCTTGACCGAGGACGCGCTGTATACCATCACCAGGCCGAAGATGGCCAGGAACCCGGCGGTGAAGAAGAGAATCTTGTCGCTGCTCGGTTTATAAGCCATGGGATCGATCCTCGGGGGGGGCGAGGCGCGGCCCCGTTCCCCCGTCCGGCCGCGTGTCGCGGACCGCTGCCTTGAACGCGCGCCCGCGCTCTTCGTAATTACGGAACATGTCGAAACTGGCACAGGCGGGGGCCAGCAGGACGATATCGCCGGGCGCGGCCGCGTCCCGGCACACCGACACCGCTTCCGCCATCGACCCGGCGACGGAAACGTCGGTTGCGTCCTCCAGGGCCCGGCGGAGCTTGTCCGCCGCCTCGCCGATCACCACGAGCCGCCTGACCCGTTCCCGGACGAGGGGGCGCAGGGCGCGGAAATCGCCCTCCTTGTCCCTCCCCCCGGCGATCAGGAGGATGTTGCCCGGGAAAGACTCCAGGGCCTTCGCGGTCGCGTCCACGTTGGTGGCCTTGGAATCGTTGTAGTACCGCACCCCTTCCAGTTCCGCGACGAACTCGATCCGGTGTTCCACTCCCCGAAACGAGCGGACGCCGGCTTCGAGGGCGTCGGCCGGGACCCCGGCCAGGATCGCCAGGACGCAGGCCGCGAGCACGTTTTCCAGGTTGTGCCCTCCCACGAGGCCGACGGCCCCGACGGGGAAGAGGTCCCTTTCCCCATCGTCGTCGCGGTAGACGACGCGCCCGGCGCGCACGAAGACCCCGTGCGGGAGGGTGCGCCGGCGGCTGAACAGCACCGGGAGGGAGGGTACCCCGGTCGCCATGGCGGCGGTCCGGGGGTCGTCGGCATTCAATACGGCGTAATCCCCGGCCTCCTGGTTGAGGAACAGGCGTCGTTTGGCGGCGACGTAGTCCCCGAACCCGGCATACCGGTCCAGGTGGTCGGGCGTGAGGTTCAGGATCGCCCCGGCCGCGGGACGGAAGGTGTCGATCGCCTCCAGTTGGAAACTGGAAAGCTCCACGGCGTATAGGGTTTCGGGGGTGTCCTCGTCGACGAAGCCGACCAGGGGGGCGCCGATATTGCCGGCGGCGTGGCAGCGGCGGCCGGCCCCGATTGCCAGGTGAGCCACCAGGGCCGTCGTCGTCGTCTTGCCGTTCGAGCCCGTGATCCCGAGGATCTTCCCCCGGAGGTGGCGGTACGCCAGTTCGATTTCGGCGATGACGGGGATCCCGGCGGCCCGGCTGGCGGCGAAGAGCGGGAGAGACAGGGGGATGCCCGGGCTGACCACGACCAAGTCGGAGCGGCGGAAGCTCTCCTCCCGGTGCCCCCCGAGTTCCAGCGCCAGGGCGCTGGAGCGGGCGGCGAACTCCTCGAGCCCGCTGACGGCCGGTTCCAGGCGTTCCCTCGGTTGGGAATCGGTGAGGGTCACGCGGGCGCCGCGCGCCAGCAGGAAGCGTGCCGCGGCCACGCCGCTCCTCCCCGCCCCGGCTACCAGGATCGATTTCCCGCGATAGTTCATCCGTTCTTCTCCATGCTGAGGCCCTGGGACAGCGGGAAACGGGAACGCAGGTTCCCGACGATCTTTTCCATGTGCACCCCGCGCGAGCCCTTGATCAGCACCAGGTCTCCCGGGCGCACGCATTCGGCGACGAAGCCGGCGGCCGTTTCGGCGTCTGTGAAGAAGCGCGACCCTGTCAGCCCGGACTCCACCCCCCCGCGGACGATCTCGGCCGCGTCCCCCCCGACTCCGATGACCAGGTCCACCCCGCGGCGCGCGGCGAAGATGCCGCATTCGAAATGGAGCCCCGCCGACTCTTTTCCCAGTTCCCGCATTTCCCCCGCGACCAGGATCCGGCGCGAAAAACAGGGTATTTCCGCCAGGGTGTCAATCATGCCCATGAGCGCCCCGGGGTTGGAATTGTAGGAGTCGTCGATCACCGCGAACCCGGCGGCGAAGCGGAGGATCCCCCCCCGCATCTCCGCCGGCCGGAGTTCGCGGAGCCCCGCGACGAGGGTTTCCGGTTCCATCCCCCAGCGGCGGCCGAGCGCCACCCCGGGAAGGGCGTCGAGGACGAAGTGGGCGCCGGCAAACGGGAGCTCGACCGGTCCGCGGTAGCCGGGACAGGTGAGGGTGAAGCGGGTGGCTTCCGGGCCGAGGACTTGGATTTCCTCCGCGCGCACCTCCGCGGCGGGGGAGAGTCCAAAGGAGATCGTGTCGCCGCGGTAGCGGGCGGCGATGTCGGCCACGCGCTTGTCGTCGGCGTTGTAGACCAGCAGCCCGTCGGGAGGGAGTCCTTCGGCCAGTTCCGCCTTCGCCCGGGCGATGGCGTCCACCGAATCGAAAAACTCGAGGTGGACGGGGGCCACGTTGGTCAGGATGCCGACATCGGGCCGGGCGATACGGCACATCTCGGCGATCTCCCCGGATGCGCTCATCCCCATTTCGAAAACGCCCAGGCGGTGTCCCGGTTCCAGCCCCGTGAGCGCCAGCGGGAGCCCGTACAGGTTGTTGAAATTCCCGGGGGCCTGGTGCACCGGGAAAGCACGGGAGAGCAGTCCGGCCGCGAACCGCCGCGTCGTGGTCTTGCCCATGCTCCCGGTCACGGCCACGAGCGTGCCCGGCCAGCCCGCCCGCACCGCTCCGGCCAGCGCCTTCAGCGCGCCGTGGGTGTCGTCGACCTCGATGAGCACGCATTCGGGGGGGAAGGGGCCGGGGTGCCGGTAGCCGCGCTCCGCCACCACCCCCCGAGCGCCCGCCGAGAGCGCGGCGGCGATGAACCGGTGCCCGTCCAGGCGGGGTCCCCGGATGGCGAAGAAAAGGTCGCCCGGGAGGAGCGTCCGGCTGTCGATGGAAACTCCGGTGAGGAGCGTCGCGCCGGCGCCGCAGACCAGGGTCCCCCCGGTGCCCGCCTGTACCTCGGCCGCCGAAAGCCTGGTCATGACGCCTCCTCCCCGTGCCCGGCGCCGGCGCGACGGCGCAGGCACTCGAGCGCCACTTCCCGGTCGTCGAAGGGGAAGGTCCGGGTCCCGATGACCTGGTAGTCCTCGTGCCCCTTTCCGGCGATCACCACGATGTCCCCCGTTTCGGCCATGTCGACGGCGGCGGCGATCGCGCTGCGGCGGTCGGGGATGACCGTGTAGGGGGCGGGTCCTTTCTTCAGGCCCGGCTCGATTTCCCTCAGGATGTCGTCAGGGTTTTCTTCCCTCGGGTTGTCGCTGGTGGCGATCACGTGATCGCTCCATTTGGCGGCGATGGCGCCCATGATGGGACGCTTCTCCCGGTCCCGGTTGCCGCCGCAGCCGAAGACGGTGATCAGCTTCCGGCGGGGGAGCTGTCCTGCGGTGCGCAGGACGTTTTCGAGCGAGTCGGGAGAATGGGCGTAATCGACGAGCACCAGGAAGTCCTGCCCCCCCTCGACCCTCTGCATCCGCCCCGGGACCCCCGCGAGGGCGCGGATGCCGGCGCCGATTTCGTCGAGGCCGAGGCCGAGGCTGAGCCCGGCGCCGGTGGCGGCCATGATGTTGTAGGCATTGTGACGCCCGATCAGGGGGGATTCGATCCGCGCTTCCCCCGCCGGCGTCGCCAGGTGCAGGAGGGTGCCCTCAAAGCCGCTCCGGAAGTCGAGGACATGGATGTCAGCCGCGGCGTCGAAGCCGAAGGTGGTGACGTCCGCGGCGGCCTCGGCTCGCAGCCGCCGGCCCCAGGTGTCATCGATGTTGATGACGGCGGTTTGCAGCCGGTTGCGGTTGCCGGGGGTGAAGAGGATCCTCTTCGCCTGGTAGTAGGCCTCCATCGTTTCGTGGTAATCGAGGTGGTCGCGGGTCAGGTTCATGAACACGCCCACCGGGAAGTGGGCGCCGTAAACCCGTTTCATCGCCAGGGCGTGGGAGGAGACCTCGAGGGTCCCGTGCGTGCACCCCAGGTCGGCCGCCCGGCGGAAAAAGCGCTGCAGGTCGGGGGCTTCCGGGGTGGTGTGCCGCGACGGGAAGTCGCGCGCGCCGATCTTCATCCCGATCGTTCCCACCAGGCAGGAGCGCAGCCCCGCGCCGGTGAAGATGGAATGCAGGAGATAGGTGCAGGTGGTCTTCCCCTTGGTCCCGGTGATCGCCGCGATTTTCAGCCCGGCCGAGGGGTCGCCGTAAAAGACGCGGGACACGTCCGCCAGGAAGGCGCGCGCGTTCTCGACCCCGACGCACTCCACCCCGGCGAGGGGGATGGGGGGGCCTTCGGAGGCTACGGCGACGGCGCCGCGCTCGACGGCCTGGCCGATGAAGCGCGCCCCGTTCTCCTTTTTCCCCGGGATGGCGACGAACAGGTCCCCCTCCCGCACGAGGCGCGAGTCGTAGGCGATCCCCCCGATTCGGGTGTCGGCGCCACCGCCGTAGAGGATGCCGGGAATCTGTCGGAGAGCTTCCTTCAACAGCATGGTTTTGTTCGCCTCAGGGCCGGCTGTCCGGCATTCGGGTGTCGGCGCGTTCGGCCGCGTATTGCGCCTCCGCGGCCGCCAGCGCTTTTTCGAGATTCGCCTGGACAAAGGTCACCGAACAAGTTTCCCCGCGGAAAATCCTGGTCCCGGGCGGAGGGGACTGAAAGACGGCTACTCCGGCCCCGCTTGCCTCGAGGTGGATCCCGATGTCGATGCATCGGTTGAGCACTTCACGCTTGGACTGTCCCCGGAAATCGGGCAGGGGGGCGGAATCCCCGCCGACGTGGACCGTGAGGACTCCGGGCTGTTCGGGCCCGGCCGGCCGGCGCCCGGAGAAGGACCCCAGGGGGCGCACCGGGGTGGCGTTGGGCAGGTAATCCTGGGTGCTTGCGGCCATCGGCTGCAGCTTCGGCAGCGGCAGGTTGGGGTCGGGGGGGAGCCGGAGCTGCATCAGGACCTCCTGGGTCACCCGCTTGAAAATGGGGGCGGAAACTTCGCCGCCGTAGTATCCCCGGGAGGGCTCGTCGAGCTGCACCAGCACGGTGATGCGCGGCTGCGGCAGCGGGGCGAAGCCGATGAAGGAAGCGACGTACTGGGAGGGGGAGTAGCGCCCGTTGACGATCTTCTGGGCAGTTCCCGTCTTGCCGGCCGCCCGGTACCCTTCGAGCGCCGCCCGTTTTCCCGTTCCCCGGACCACGACCCCTTCGAAGGCGTGGGTCACCGCCTCCGCCGTTCTCGGACTCATGATGCGCTCCCGTTCCGGCGCGACCACCCTGACGAGATCGCCGTTTTCGTCGATCACGCGGTCCACGACCGAGGGGCGGACGCGGAAACCCCCGTTGGCGATGGCGTTGATGGCGTTCAGGATCTGCAACGAGGTGACCCCCACCTCCTGCCCGAAGGAGATCGCCCCGATCGACAACCCCGACCACTGGTGCCAGTCGCGCACGAGCCCGACGATTTCCCCCGGCAGGTCCACGCCGGTCCTGGAGCCGAAACCGAAGGTGCGGAGCGCCTCGTACAGCCGCTGCTCCCCCAGCCGGAGGCCCAGCTTGGCCACCCCCACGTTGGAGGAGAACTCGAGGACCTGGCTGAAGCTCAGCAGCCCGTAGCCCTTGTGGTCGCGGAACAGGTGGCCGCCGATGTTGATCGATCCCATCTGGCAGTCGATCTTCTCCTCCGGGTGCGTCAGCCCGGCTTCCAGGGCGGCCGTCGCCACGACCACCTTGAAGGTGGACCCCGGTTCGAAGAGGTCCGAGACCGCGCGGTTGCGCCAGTAATCGGCCTCGTACTCGTTGTATTTGTTGCTGTTGAACTGGGGGTGGTTGGACAGGGCGAGGATCCTTCCCGTCTCCGACTCCATCACGATGATGGTCCCGGCCTTGGCCCCCGTCGCCTCGATTCCGGCCGCCAGCTCCCGGTCGGCGATGTACTGGATCGATTTGTCGATGCTGAGCACGAGGCTCTTTCCCTGGACGGGGGGTTTGTCGACATGGACCCTGAAGGAGCGGCGGCGGGCGTCGACGTCGAAGGAGTAGATCCCCTCCGAACCCTTGAGTTCGCCGTCGTACTGGAGTTCCAGCCCCGCGCCCCCGTCCCCGTTCATGTTGACGAACCCAAGGGTATGACACGCCAAGTCCCGGTTGGGGTACACGCGCATGCTTTCGTCCACGAAATAGACGCCGTCGAGGTCAAGGGCTTCGATGCGGGCCTCCACCTTTGGGTCGATCCTGCGCTTGAGGATCGCGAAGCTGCGGTGGGCGGGGTCGGAGAGCCGGCGGGTGAGTTTCCCCGGGTCGAGCCCTAGAATCGACGCCAGCTCCCGGGCGGTCCCGGGGATGTCCTTCATCCGGCGCGGTTCAGCCACGGCGGTGCTCACGGTCACGCTGGTGGCGAGTTCGGCCATATGGCTGTCGTAGATGACGCCGCGCGGCGCGTGGATGGAGCGCCGCACCTGCTGCCTTTCAGAGGCCAGGCGCCGGTAGGTAGGGTGTTCGAAAACCTGCAGCTGCACCAGCCGCAACAGGATGAGAAGGCTCCAGAAGGAGATCCCCAGGATCACCAGGGCGGTTCTCGTATTCTTGGAGCTGCGGCCGCTGTTGGACATAACGGTTCATGACGGACGAGAGTGGATCGACGACGCCGCGCGCGCGGGTTCTCCCGTCAATCGGCGCTCATCGATCGTCGGTCCTCTTTTCTGTGGCGCTTCGGTTTCAGTTGCTACGGTTACGACCCGAGCCGGTTCTCGGGGGCAGCTTCCTCCCCACCCCCTTCCCGGCATCGGCCAGGGCCAGGGCATAAGTCCCCGGCTCGGCGCTCCGGGCGGGCGGCAGGATGACCTGGTTCGGCCGCAGCGGCGCCATGCGGAGCTCGTTGCGGGCCAGGATGTCGATCCGTTCCGGGTTGCGGAGGGTCTCCTCCTCGAGGATCAGCCGCTTCTCGAGGCGCGCGAGCGCCTCCTCGCGGGAGAACAGGCTCTGGCTTTCATAGCCGATGCTGACGATCCGGCCGCGGACATAGGAAGAGAAAAGGAAGGCCGCGGCGATCAGGGCCAGGGAGGCGATGGTGCCGAGCAGTTCCGAGAGCATGCGGGCATCGATCCCGCGCCGGATCCCGTAATTACGTGTTTCTATGCTGGCTGCCCAGTCTGTCATCATGATCTCCAGGTCTCCTGTTCGGGGCGCACGCTGCCGTTCCCTGCCTCCGGGCCGGTCGCTTCCGTTCGTTCCAGTGCCCTCAGCCGCGCGCTGCGGGCCCTGGGGTTGGCTTGCACTTCATCCTCCCCCGGCGCCAGGGGGCGCGGGGTGAGGATGCGGCCCCGAGCCTTCCGGGGGCAGGTGCACAGTTCCGGCGCGGCGTCGCAGACGCATTGTCCCGCCAGCCGGCGGAACGTCCGCTTGACGATGCGGTCTTCCAGGGAGTGGAAGGAGATGACCACGATCCTCCCCGCCGGTTTCAGGAAGTCGAAGGCTTCCATGAGCAGCTCTTCCAGTCCTTCCAGCTCTTCGTTGACGGCGATCCGCAGCGCCTGGAATGTCCGGGTAGCGGGGTGGATGCTCTGGTGCCCGCGGACCCTGAAGGCGCGGCTGACAACGGCTGCCAGCTGAAGGCAGCGGGTGATCGGGGCCCGGGCGCGTTCCCGGACGATGGCGGCCGCGATGCGGCGCGAATACCGCTCCTCGCCGTAGCGATAGATGAGATCGGCCAGTTCCGTCTCCGGCAGGTTGTTGACCAGGTCGGCCGCCGTCCACTGCTGGCTCCGGTCCATGCGCATGTCGAGCAGCTCGTCGGACTGGAAGCTGAATCCGCGTTCCGCGGCGAGCAGCTGGTAGGAATTCACCCCCAGGTCGAGCAGGATGCCGTCCACGGGCGGCAGCGCCAGGTTGTTCAGGATCAGCGGCAGGTTCTTGTAGTTGTCGTGAATCAGCCGCAGGCCCGGGCCGCAGGGGGCCAGCCGCAGTGCGGCCTTGTCGAGCGATTCCTTGTCCCGATCGATGCCGATCAGCCGCCCCCCGGGGCGGATCCGTTCCATGATCCCCAGGGAATGTCCGCCGAGGCCCACCGTGGCGTCTACGTATACGCCGCCGGGCTCGCACCGGAGCAGGTCAAAGACCTCCCGCTGCATGACCGGAAGGTGTTCGATTTCCGTGTGTCCGCCGTGAGGTGTCATGCTGTTCCGGGCCGTTACGATCACTGTTTTACCATTCCTCTTTCCGCTAGAAGCCCTGTTCCGCCAACTTCTCGCGTTCCTCCAGGGTGAGCGGATTCTCCTTGAGGCTCTTGCGGAACACTTCGTCGTTCCAGACCTCGAGGTGGTCCATCTTCCCGATCACGATGACGTCGCCCGAAATCGCGGCATCCTCGCGCAGCGATTGCGGGATCAGGATGCGCCCCTGGGGATCCATCTGCGTCACCAGGCCGTAGTAGCTGGTGAACCGCTCAAGCTTCAGCTTCGCCGGATCCATCCGCGGCGGCTCCTGGAACTTCCTGGCGATCCGTTCCCAGACCGGAATCGGGTAGATTTGGGCGCACCGGCCGTCGTCGCTGGTTACGTAATAGGTGTCGTCTTCGGTTTCAGGCAGGTCGCGACGGAACTTCGCGGGCAATCTCAGGCGCGATTTCTCGTCGATCTTCGCCGAATACCTACCCCAAAGCATATGGAATCCGCCCCTGCATCAGACGCACACATGAGTTATCATCAGCTGAAAACGTTGTTGTGTGGCCCTAATTGACCACTATGAACCACTATCGACCACTTTCGCTTTGAACATAAGCCCGAGGCTCATGGGGTGTCAAGGGAATTGTGGTGATACATATGATCTTTATTGATTTTTTCTTTTTCGGCGGTTTTTTGCGGGGGATGGGCGAAATGCCTCCGGATCTCGCCTGGTGGAACGGATCCTGTGGTACTATGCGAGGTCTTTGATTCGGGGGCGGAAACATGAAAGTGGGAATTGTCGGGTTGCCGCAGGTGGGGAAAACCACGATCTTCAAGCTGTTGACCCGGGGCCGGGTGGATACCTCTTCCTGGGGGGGCGGACGCGAGGCGCATATCGGCATCGCCGAGGTGGCCGACCCGCGCCTGGACCGGCTGGCCGCGATCGTGAAGCCGAAGAAGACCACCTATGCCACCATCGAATACGTGGATCTCCCGGGCCTGGCCCGCGGGGAAGGGAAGGCGGCGCTCGAGGGGCGGAGCAAGGAGATGGCTTCCTATCTCGCCAGCCTGAAAAACGTGGAGGCGCTGCTGCACGTGGTGAGGGCGTTTGAGGATCCCAGCCTGCCGCACATTGAAGGATCCGTGGATCCTGTTCGGGACATTGGGGTTTTCGAACTGGAGCTGATATTCGCCGACCTGGCCGTCATCGACAAGCGGCTGGAGCGGCTGGAAAAGGACCTGAAAAAGGGGCGGTCGCGGGAACTGGAGATGGAACAGGAAATCCTGCTGCGTTTCAAAGCGGCGCTGGAGTCGGAGCAGCCGCTGCGCGAACTGGAGCTCACCCCCGAGGAGGAGAGGCGGGTTCGCGGCTTCACCTTTCTTTCGGCGAAGCCGATCCAGCTCGTCATCAACGTGGGCGACCAGGATGCGGCCAAGATCGACCGCGTGGTGGAGGCGTTTGGTCTCGAGAAGCAGGCGGCCATGCCCAAAGTCGGCATCACCGCCGTGTGCGGCAAGATCGAATCGGAAATCGCCTCCCTCCCCCCGGAGGACGCCCGTCTCTTCATGGAGGATTTAGCGCTCCCCGACAATGCCGTGGACCGGATCATCCAGAATTCCTACGAATTGCTGGGGGTGTTCTCCTACTACACCGCCGGCGAGCCGGAGGCCCGCGCCTGGACGATCCCGAAGGACACCACCGCGGCCCGGGCGGCGGGGGTCATCCACAGCGACATCGAGAAGGGGTTCATCAAGGCCGAGGTCGTCTCCTACGACGACATGGTTCGACTTGGTTCCTTCCCGGCGGCGAAGGCCAAGGGGGTCCTGCGCCTGGAGGGGAAGGATTACCGGGTTCGGGAAGGGGACGTCATTCTTTTCCGGTTCAACGTGTAATGGCGGTCCTGGCAGGGGCTAAAAGTGTGGGAGGGTGAGCATTTGTTATTGCCTTTTCCCGCGCTTGCTGGTTAAATTACTCATTTCGGCCCAGGAGGTGAGACGTGTACGCTGTGATCATGACCGGCGGGAAGCAATACCGCGTATCTGAAGGGGACGTTGTCGAGGTCGAAAAGCTCGACGCCGAATTGGGCGCACCGGTGGAATTCAAGGATGTACTCCTGGTGCGTACCGATGACCGGACCCTGATCGGTCAGCCGCTGGTGCCGGGAGCTTCGGTCCAGGGGGTGCTGCAGTCCCAGGGCAAGGCCGGTACCGTGCTGGTGTTCAAGTACAAAAAGAAGAAACAGTACCGCCGGACCCGCGGGCACCGCCAGCAGTACTCGAAAGTCCGGATCGACAAGATCAACGTTGCAGGTTAACTAGAGGACGTCATGGCACATAAAAGGGGAGTCGGAAGCTCCAGGAACGGGAGAGACAGCCAGTCCAAGCGGCTCGGGGTGAAGCGTTTCGGGGGGCAGGTCGTCAGCGGCGGCACCATCCTGGTGCGGCAGCGGGGGACCAAGATCAAGCCCGGCGTCAATGTGGGGATCGGCAGCGACGACACGCTGTTCGCCATGAAGTCGGGAGTGGTGAAGTTTCAGGATAAGGGGCGCAGGGGCCGGTTCGTTCATATCCAGGAGGCCTGATGCCCAAGGCCGATGTTTCGACCTCGCCGGGACCCCTTTAAGGGGTCCTTTTTTTTCGGTGCGCCATCCCCGGGACCGGGGATGCGCGGGCGGGGTTCGGCCGGCCGTCAGCAGGAGGCGGGGTAACCGTGTTCATTGATCGGGCCAGGATCAGGGTCATCGCCGGTGACGGGGGGAACGGTTGTCTCGCTTTCCGCCGGGAGAAGTTCATTCCCCGGGGCGGTCCCAGCGGCGGGGACGGGGGGGATGGGGGGAACGTCTTCATCGAGTGCTCCGACCGGGTGAACACCCTGCTCCATTTCCAGTACAAGCGCGTGTTCAAGGCCCAGCGCGGGCGGCACGGGGAGGGGAGCCAGCGCCGCGGCAGGAACGGGGAGGACGTTGTCATCCTGGTGCCGCCGGGGACGCAGGTCTACCGGGAACCGGAGCGCCTGCTGGTGCACGACTTCGCCCGCTGTGGGGAGCGGCTGCTGGTCGCCTCCGGAGGCCGGGGGGGGAAGGGGAACGCGCGCTTTGCGACCTCCACCAACCAGGCCCCCCGTCGGGCGGACCCGGGGGAGCCGGGGGAGGAGGCGGAGCTGTTCCTCAACCTCAAGCTCATCGCCGACGTGGGCCTGGTGGGATACCCGAACGCGGGCAAGTCCACCCTGGTGTCGCGCATCAGTTCCGCCAAGCCCAAGATCGCCGATTACGCCTTCACCACCCTCACCCCTCACCTGGGGGTGGTCCAGCTGGACGATTTTCGCAGCTTCGTGGTCGCCGACATCCCCGGGCTGATCGAGGGGGCCCACAAGGGGCACGGACTGGGGGACCAATTCCTGAAACACGTGGAGCGGACCCGGGTCCTCGTCCACCTTGTCGACGTTTCGAACCCGGATCGCGACCCCGTGGCCGCCTACCATGCCATCGTCAAGGAACTGAAGCTCTTCAACGAGGAGCTGCTGGAGCGCAAGCAGCTGGTGGTGGCGACCAAGCTCGACGCGCTGGCCGATGCCCGGGCGCTGGGCAGGCTCAAAGCCATGTGCACCCGCCGCGGACTCCCCTTCCTGAAGATCTCGGCCGTCACCGGGGAGGGGATCGACGAACTCGTCGGCCTCCTGGACCGCATGCTCCGGGAGGAGGGGTAACGGCGGTCTTGTGCCGTCGCGGCGCAAATTGGTATAAAAAAGAAGTTTTCCGGGGAAGGGGGCGCGCTTGGGGGAGATCCGGATAGGGGTGCTCGGGGGGACGTTCAACCCCGTCCATGTCGGCCATCTCCATATCGCCCGGGCGGTGCAACGCGCGTTTTCGCTCGCCCGGGTCCATTTTGTCGTAGCCTGCTCTCCTCCCCACAAGCGGTCCGAGGACCTGATCCCCCTCATGCACCGCTACGCGATGGTGAGCCTGGCCGTCGCGGGGGAGAACTTGTTCCTCCCCTCGCTGGTGGAACTGGAGCCGAAGCAGAGCGCCTACACCATCGACACCCTCGACAAGATGGCCCGTACGGCCGGGAGCGGGAAGCTCTATTTTATTGCCGGCGGGGATTCCCTCATGGAGGTGCGCTCCTGGCACAACAGTCGGAGGCTCCTGGAGTCCTATAGTTTTATCTTCGTGATACGCCCGGGTACGGGGAGACTCGAGTTTCCCCGGCTACTCCCCCCGGACGCGCTCCGGAGGTTGCGCGATTGGCGCGGCCTCGGGCCGGTTGCGCTCCGCCGCCGCATCGAAGCCGAACCGGAGGGCGAAAGCGGGATTTACATTGTGGATGTGAAGGCGCCCGACATCTCTTCCTCCCGCATCCGGGAAATGACGCGCCGGGGGAGCCCCCTCGGCCGGATGGTACCCGCCGGGGTCCGCGATTACATACGCAAGCTCGAGCTCTATGGGGAATGAATATGGACAATCTCAAGATCGCCCTCAAGGCGGCGGATAACAAAAAGGCGCACGATTGCGTCGCGCTGGATATTTCCGAAATCGCCTCCTTCGCCAGCCACTTTCTGATCGTTACCGGCGACTCCGTCCGGCAGATCCAGGCCATCTCCGACGAGATTGAAAAGGCGCTGACCGCGGCGGGGCGGCGGCCGGAGCACGTGGAAGGCTACCGGAACGCGGAATGGATCCTGCTCGATTACGGCGATCTGGTTGTGCATATCTTTTCCCAGACGGCACGGGACTATTACGACCTCGAGCGGTTGTGGCGTGACGGCCGGCGGCTGGACGTCGAGCGCCTCCTGGCGGATACGGCGGCCAAGGCAGCCAAGGAGGCCAAGGTAGCCAAGGGGGCTAAGACGGATGCAGCGGCCAGGGGGGGCGGGGGTTCAAAGGCGTCCAGGACCCCGAAGACGCCGAAGACTGCAAAGCGGGGTGAACTTCCGGATCCGCCATGAAGATCAAGATGTTCTGGGTCGGGAAGACAAAGTCTCCCGCGCTGAGGACGCTCCAGGAAGACTACCTCAAGCGGATCCGGCGCTGGGTCTCTTGCGAGACGGTGGAAATCCGGGACCTCGCCGGAAGTCGGGCGCTTTCTCCCGCGGAACTCGTGGCCGGCGAGGGGGCCGCCATCACCCGGCGCCTGCCGGCGGATGGGCGCGTCGTCGCCCTGGACGAAAGCGGGGAACAGTTTTCGTCCACCGGGTTTGCGCAGTGGCTGGAATCGGAGCAGAACTCCGGCACCCGTTCGCTCTCCTTCTTGATCGGTGGCCCCGCGGGGCTCAGCCCCGACCTCGCCTGGCGCGCGGACCGGGTCCTGTCGCTGGGCAGGATGACCTGGACGCATGATATGAGCCGCGTGCTGCTGCTGGAACAGGTCTACCGGGCGCTCTGCATCCTGCGCCACGTCCCCTACCACCGGGGGGATTGACGTTTCGAGGCGGCATCGGGGAAAGACGTGATGGAAGAGGAGAGACTGGCCCAGTTCCGGCAGATGCTGCTCGCGCGGAGGCGTTCGCTGGGGGAACGGGTTCTGCGCTCAGGGGAATACGGCCGGGAGACGGAGCAGAACCTTGCCGACATCGGGGACATGGCCGTGGAATCGTACACCCGCGATTTCATGTTCGGCAAAAGCGCGGACGACCGGCGGGTGCTGCAGCTGGTTGCGGAGGCGCTTGCGCGCATCGAGGACGGATCCTACGGGACCTGCACCCACTGTGAAAGCGAAATCCAGGCGAAAAGGCTGGAAGCGGTCCCCTGGACCCCGCTCTGTATCCAGTGTCAGCAGCTGCAGGAGCAAGGGCTCCTGCAGGAATAGGCCACCGCGGTCAAGGGAGGCGGCAGTGGAGCCCACGCCCCGTTTTCTGATCACCCGGGACCTGCCCGACTCCGCCGCCCGGAAACTGCTCGACGGGATCCTCAACTTGGTTTACCCGGATGCGTGCGCCCTCTGCGGCGCCCCCGTGGCGCGCAGCCGCGAATGCAGCGTGTGTGCCGCATGCTGGGACCTGGTTCTCGGGTTGAAGATCGGTCCCCCGTGCTGTACCTGCTGCGGCCTGCCCCTGCCCGGTTTCGACTCCGATCCGGCTCCCCTCTGCCTTGATTGCCTCGACCGGCTCCCCCCGTATGCGGGAGCGCGCTCCTGGGGTCATTACGCCGAATCGTTGCGGGGGGCGATCCACGCCCTGAAGTTTGCGGGGAGACAGAGAATGGCCGACGGCCTGGCGCCGCTCCTGGCGCAGGCGTTTCTCGAATCGTGGCGGCGGGAGGATTTCGACGCTATCGCGGCGGTGCCGCTTCATCCCAAGCGCAAGCTGGAACGGGGGTTCAACCAGTCGGAACTCCTGGCCGTCCGCCTTGGGCGGATCCTCGGCCTCCCCCTCGTCCGCGCCCTGGAGCGCACCAGGCCCACTCCCCCCCAGGTGGGGCTGGGCGACGCCGACCGGTGGGCCAATGTCCGGGGTGCATTCAGGTGCACCCGGCCCCGGCTGGTACGGGAGAAGCGGATCCTGCTGGTGGATGACGTGATGACGACGGGGGCTACGGTTGGGAGCGCAACCACGGCGCTTCTTGCGGCAGGGGCTCGGCGGGTGTCCGTGCTGACTGCGGCGCGCGCCGTTCTCTAGGGCTAGGAGCCGGAAGCTTGTTTTTTGGGGCGGTATTTCTTGAGCATCTCTTCGAACCGCTCCTTCTGGGATCCGCGCAGGATGGCCCGGATCTTGTCGTCGGAGTCGTTGCGGATGGCTTCGTACCGGGGCTTGAATTCCCTGTTGAGTTCCCAGTAATGGTCCCGGCTTTCCTCGAAAATGGCCTTGAGCGCCTCCTTCTGTTCGGCGTCCAGTTCCAGTTTTTGCGCTATCCCGTCCATGACCTCCTGGGGCGTCATCGATGTGCCGGTGGAGGTTTTTCCCTGCGGCAGGTGCTCCAGGTAGAGGCAGTGCCCCACCCAACCGGCCACGCCCCCCATGACAAAGAGCAGGCACCCTAACAACGCGATGCTCAGCCTGGAATTCATCTCGTCGGGTCCCCCACCTCTCTATCGCGAAGCGATGGCGGTCAGCACGCTCTCGTAGGTGATGTCCGTCTGTTCGGCCACCAGCATCTGGTGGGACTGCTCATCCGAAACAAACACGTTGTCAAACGCCCGGTACAGCGCCGCCTCGGGCACACGCATCTGCAGGTAGGCAAACGCCATCAGCAGGACGAGCGTCACGCCGGCCAGGGTCGGGATCATGCGGTGCGCCAGGGTCCGGACCGAAAGCCAGAGGGCGAACCCCGGGGCTTCCTCCTCGATGCGCGCCCGCAGACCCTGGTAGAACCGGGGGGAAGGGGTGATCGGGGAGGTAGACGCGGCCACCCGCTGCGGGATCCGGAGCAGATGGTATTGCCGGCTGCAGGATTCGCAGCCGGCCAGGTGCTCTTCCAACCGGGCGTCCTCCGTGCGGGAGAGTTCGGCGTCGATCTTGCGCAACAGCAGGTTTTGTGCGGTTTTGCATTTCATACGAGCCTTCGCCTCCTCAAAGAGAACTACGTCGGCGTTCCCGCGATATTTCGGTCTTCTTTCCCTTTCCAGGCGGCGCCCGCCGTTTGTCCACGGACGAGAGGACGGATCCATCGGAACCTGTCGTAGGATCCAGTTCAACCCGCTAGAGGATCAGCATGCAATCCCCGTAACTGTAAAAGCGGTACTCCCGGGCGATCGCCTCGCGGTAGCAGTCGAGCATTGTCTCCCGGCCGGCGAAGGCGCAGGCCAGCATGAAAAGGGTGGAGCGGGGGAGATGGAAATTGGTGATCAACGCGTCGAGCATCCTGAACTCGAATCCGGGATAAATGAAGAGGTCGCAGTGTCCCGAAGATGCCTGCCCCAGGGGGTTCTCCTGCCGGGCCAGGTATTCCAGGCAGCGTGTGGAGGTGGTGCCGACCGCCACCAGGTGGCGTCCCTCCCTCTTGTAGGCGCGGATCCGGTCGGCGGTGGCGGCGTCGATGCTGTAGTATTCCGGCTCCATCCGGTGCTCTTCCACGATCTCGCTCCGCACCGGCTTGAAAGTTCCGTAACCCACGTGCAGGAGGAGTTTGCAGACGGGCACCCCCCGGTCGGCCAGGCGCCGGAAAACCTCCGGGGTGAAGTGCAGGCCCGCCGTCGGGGCGGCCACCGACCCGCTCCGGTCCGCGTACACGGTTTGGTAGCGCAGCCGGTCCCGGGCCAGGTCGGCGCGCCGATCCCTCCGGATATAGGGGGGGAGCGGGGGCTCGCCGATTTGCTCCAGCGCTTCGCGAACCCCAACGTCCCGGCCAAAGTCGAGCACCCTCCCACCGGAGGCGGCCACCTCCATGACGCGGGCGGAGAGGGGGCCGATTTTCAGTTCCTGCCCCGGGGGCGCCTTGCGCCCCGGCTTGACCAGCGCCAGCCATTCCCCCGGCCGCACTTCCTCGAGCAGCAGGACCTCGATCTCCTCCGCTTTGCCGGGGCGTGCGGCCCAATGGCGCGCCGGGAACACCCGGGTGTCGTTGACGACCAGAAAATGCTTGGGGCCCAGGAGGTCGGGGAGATCGCGGAACCGGAGGTGTTCCCGCCGCCCGCTCTCCCTCCACAGGACCATCATGCGGGACTGGTCCCGCTCGGCGGCGGGGTGCTGGGCGATCAGGCGGTCGGGAAGGGCGAAGTCGAAATCGTCGATTTTCATAAAAGTGCCGTCAGGCGCGCGCCGCCCCCGCTCTATTTCTTGGGGGACATGATGGTGGGGTCGGGGGCGCTGACTCCGATCCAGTGGAACTGGGCGGAAAAATTGGCGCCGTAGAGCAGGATCAGGTTCGAGGTGTAGACCCAGGCCAGGAGCAGGATGACGGTACCCATCCGCCCGTACACGCGCTGGTAGTCGAAATAGGGGACCACCTTCAAAAAAACCATGCTGCCGATCTCCCAGAGAACGGTCGAGACCAGGGCCCCCGAGAACGCTTCCTTCCAGAAAACCTTGCAGTGCGGGGTCCATTTGAAGATCAAGGCGAACACCAGGACAGCGATCAACAGCCCCGCCCCCAGCAGGACGAAATACCAGAACCAGCCCAGGATATAGGACGCCTGTTTCGAAACCGCGATATGGGTCGCCGCCCGGACGCGGGCGGCGCTGATGAAGGCGGTGATGGCGGCTGAAGCTAGTAGGCTGATCCCCCCCATGGCCATCAGCAGGAAGGTGCGCAGCCGGCTCTCCCAGAAGGTGCGCTGGTTCGGGATGTCCCAGGCGCGGTTGATGGAGCTTTCGATGAAGGTGAAAATCCAGGAGGAGGCCCAGATCACCACCACGATGCAACCGATCAGCACGGGGGTGGAGGGGGCGATGATCTCCTCGAGGTTGGAGGTGAGGAACTGGCGCGACCCGGGGAAGAGGTCGACGATGCTCTGGATGACGAAATTGTGAAGATTGAGCCACCCCAGGAAGGTGTCGGCTAGGGTGATGATCGTCAGGATGGCGGGAAAGAGGGCCAGCAGGGTGAAATAGGAAATCCCGGCGGCGTCCCGCGGGGCCTCGTGCCGCAGCATCATGCGGCCGACAGCGGCAAACGATTTTCCCATCTGCCGGAAATAGTGGATCCTCGATTCCATGGCAGTGAGTGTATAGCAGCCCGCCGTGGAAGTACAATAGGCGGCTCCCGCGGGCTCAAAACGGGATCATGTCCGGCAGCCTCTGGCAGAGATACAGCGCCCGCGCGCTCAAAATCGGCCTCCTCCCTGCCCGCGCCTCCCTCCGTGTGGTACACTGTCAATTTTTCCCCGGGGGTGGGGACCGATGTCCGACCACGGCTATTGTGCGGCCCGATCGGGTCCGATTGAGGGATAGGGGGACAGATGCAGGACTTGATAGAGAAGATGCTGGTGGAACTCGGGGAGGACCCGAACCGCGAAGGGTTGCAGGGGACCCCGCGCCGCATGGAGCAGGCGTTTCGTTTTCTGACCAGCGGCTACGGCCAGAAGCCGGAGGAAGTGCTCAACAACGCGCTGTTCGCGGTCCAGTACGACGACATGGTGGTGGTGTCGAACATCGATTTTTTCAGCATGTGCGAACACCACGTGCTCCCCTTCTTCGGGAAATGCCACGTGGGCTACCTGCCCGACAAGAAAGTCGTCGGTATCAGCAAGATCGCGCGCCTCATCGAGATCTACAGCCGGCGGCTGCAGGTCCAGGAGCGGCTGACCTCCCAGATCGCCAGGACCATCGAGGAGACGATCAAGCCCCTCGGGGTCGGCGTCATCATCGAGGCGCGGCACATGTGCATGATGATGCGGGGGGTGCAGAAACAGAACTCGCGTGCCACCACCAGCTCCATGCGCGGCATCTTCCGCAAGTCGGTGGAGACCCGGATGGAGTTCCTCAACCTCATCAAGAACGGGCACCGGAACAGTTAGCACGCCGGCAAGACCGTTCGGATCGGTCAGCGGAGGAGCGTGGGGCGCCCCCGCCGGGTCTCCCACGCCATCGGGGGGCACATGGGGACATGCTGCAGCGCCCGGGCCGGTTCGCGGACGGGGTGGAAGGAGTAGGCGGCGCAGGATAAAAACGCCGCCTCGGTCCGGTAGAGCATGAAGGAGTAGAGGAAGAAGGGGCGAGCCGGCGCCGCCCCGATTCCTTTGAGTTCCTACAGCCGCTTCCGCATCGGCCCGATAACGGCCGGGCCGTCGATGCCTTCATCACTTGAAAGCATCAGTTTCAGCAGCTTGCTAGGGTTTCTGCCCGATCTTCAGCCGGAGTTTTCTGACCTCTTCCCGCTCCTCCAGTTTGGGGTCGATCTCGAGCGCGCGCCGGAGGGCGACCTCGGCCGCGAGGGTGTCGCCGGTCTCGGCGCTGACGATGGCGAAGTGCAGGTGGATTTCGGCGTTGCGCGACTGGCCCCGGACCGCCTCCTCGAGCAGCTCGACCGCCCGGTCGTTCTGCCCCGCGAGGTGGTGGATCCACCCCAGGGTGTCGGCCATGTTCGGGTTCTGCTTCGACAGGGCGTAGGCCTTTTCGGCCATCGGGAGCGCTTCCTCGAGGTTGTTTTCCCGCACCGCCAGGGCGAAGGCCAGGTTGTTCAGGACCACGGCGTTGTCCGGGGCGATTTCGAGCAGCCGGCGGTAGAGGGCGATGGCCTTGTCGTGCTCCCCCGCCTCCTCGTACAGGCCGGCAAGGAGCAGGCGCGGGGCCGCCAGCCGCTCGTCCCTCGCGACCGCCTGTTCGAGCGCCTGGATGGCCCCGGCCCGGTCCCGGCGCAGGACGCGCGCGTCCGCCAGGATCGTCAGCCGGGTGGTCTCCGGGTGGATCCCCTGGCTCGAGTAGGCCCGGGCGGAGAGGGTCTTGAGCCGCCGGGGGCCGAAATCGGCCGGCATTTCGGTCTGCGGGTCGATCCCGCGGTCGATGTCCGCGGCGGCCAGGGTGTGGGTGCGGAAGGGGGCCGAGAGCGGGTCCCCTATGATGACGGTCTGCCAGCTCAGGTAAGGGGTGGCCAGGTAGAACGATTCCACCAGGTTGAAGCCGGAAAGGTAAGCGGGAAAGAGGATGTCGGGCCGGATCGCTCCCTCGAGGTACGGTTCGGTGACGTGGGCGCCGGCTCCCGTGACGCCGTTGCGGATGAAGTCGGCCGCCAGGGTGGGAGTCCCTTCCGCCTCCGCCAGGCTCCAGGGCTGGTCCGATTCAACAAAAGTGCGGCCGTCGGCCCCCGAGAAGGTCCCCGCCAGGGCGCCCGGGGCGAAATCGAAGTCGAGCCGCCGCCGGCGCAGCGCGGGGTCGTTGGAGCCCCAGGAGTAGTATCCCAGCACCTTCCCGGTGGTGGTCAGCGCCTCGGCGGTTTCCTCGAGCACCACCCGGTCCCCCATCCCCATGGCGGCCAGCCGGTCGGCCGCCGCCTTGAGCCAGAGGTCCCCCTTCTGATCAGGCGTCCCTTTCGCGTCGAGGAGGATCTTCCCCTCCCGGGAGGGGGCCGAACCGCGGTCGATCAATCCCTTGATCTCCTCGATGTTGTATCCGTCGAGCCGGCTGACCAGGTAGATGTCCTGCTCGGCGTGCCGGAACTGCCTGGCCTCGCCGATGGGGGCGTCCCCGAGAAAATAGGGGTTCGGCACCGGCCCCTCGGTCCGGACCTGCTCGCCCGTCAGGCGGCGGTAGAGGAGGGCCAGTTCCGAGTCGACCGCGGCCGCGGTCCCCGCCTGCCCCGCGCTCCCCTCGATGCGCAGGGGGATTCCCCTGGTGAGCACGATATAGATAATCCGGTCCTGGGCCCCCTGCCGCGTCAGGTAGGTGGCGATGGGGGTGGCGATCTGCCGGTCGAAATCCTCCCGCGAAATGGTCTCCCCCTCGGTGGTGAGGATGGCGATTACGTTGGTTTTGGCAATGCCGCGCTTTTGAGCGTAATAGAGGCCGGTTTCGAGGGACACCCGGCTGGCCTGGTTCATGACCACGAGCACGTTGTCGGCCGTCTGGGCGCACAGGGGAGGGACGCATAACGCGAGCAGGATCAGGATTCGAAGGATCATGAGGTGGATAATAGCACACCCGGCTTTTTCATAATATTGATTCCGCGGATCGGTGACGATAGAGTTATCCTATGTACGAGAACTTTTACGGCCTTGCGGAGCCGGCCTTCAACCTGACCCCGGACCCATCCTTTCTCTTCCTCAACAAGCGCAGCAGGGAAGCGATCGAGCAGATCCTGTACAGCATCGAGCGCCGGGAGGGGTTCGCCGTGGTGGTCGGCGACATCGGCACCGGCAAGACCACCCTCTGCTGGGCCCTGCTTGAAAGGCTCGCGCGCAAGGAGATCCGCACAGCGCTGATCCAGAACCCGATGCTGTCGGAGATCGAGATCCTGAAGTCGATCCTCCAGGACCTGGGGGTGCGCCCGGAGGAGACCGACCCGGACCCTGACAACTCCCCGCACCGGATCTTCGACACCGAGTGGATGCGGGGGATGACCAAGAAGCAGCTGCTCGACCGGCTCAACATGTTCCTGGCCCAGCGGGCCGAAGAGGACGTCTTTACCGTGTTGATCATCGACGAGGCGCAGAACATGTCGCTCGGGCTGCTCGAGCAGATGCGGCTCCTGTCCAACCTGGAGACGGCGAAGAAGAAACTGTTGCAGATCATCTTCGTGGGGCAGCTGGAACTGGACCGGAAGCTGAAATCCCCCACCCTGCGCCAGCTCAACCAGCGGATCTCGGTGCGGTTCGAAACCAAGCCGCTTTCGCGGGAGGATACCGAACGCTACGTCAGGCGCCGGATCGCGGTGGCAGGCGGCGCCCCGCGCCTCCGTTTCGGCTCCGGGACCTTCCGCGCCCTCTGGCGCCACTCCAAGGGTTACCCGCGCATGATCAACCTCATCGCCGACCGGGCGCTGCTGGGGGGGTACCTGGAGAGGTCGGGCACGATCACCCCGCGCCTGGTGCGCCGCGCCGTTCGGACCCTCCAGGGGGGGGAGAATTCGAGCGGATTCAAGCCCGGGTGGTTCCGGCGCCTGGTGCCCTACGCGGTCCCGGCCCTCGTGCTGATCGTCGTCGTCTTCTTCATGGTCTACCAGGGGCTCACGCAGTAGGCGGTTATTGCCGGGCGACCAGCGCCGCGATCCGCTCCCCGGCCTTGCCGTCCCAGAGCGGCGGCACCGACCCCGATTTCGCCTCTCCCGCGAGGATCTTCCGCGCCTCGGCTTCGAGCCGCGCCATGTCGCGTCCCACCAGGATATTGCTCCCCACGGTCACAGTGACCGGCCGCTCGGTGTTTTCGCGCACGGTCAGGCAGGGGACGCCGAGGTAGGTGCTCTCCTCCTGGATCCCCCCTGAATCGGTAATAATAAAGGCCGCGTGCCGCTGCAGCCCCAGGAATTCCAGGTAGCCGGCCGGGTCTGCCAGGCGCAGCCGGTCCGAGATCTCGAGCCCCGCGATCTGCCCCAGCATCTGGCGCGTGCGGGGGTGGACGGGAAAGACGATGTCGATGTCGGCCGCTATCCGGTTGAGCGCCCCGATGATGGCGCCGAGCCCCTCCGGGTCGTCCACGTTCGACGGGCGGTGGAGCGTCGCCAGGGCGTAGCTTTTGTCCTCGTAGGGGGGAGGGACCGCCTGCGGCAGGAGCCGCACCAGGGTGTCGATCATCACGTTGCCGACCAGGTGGATCCGCTCCGGCGCCACCCCCTCCCGCACCAGGTTCTCGTTGCCGTCCGCCGACGGGGTGAAGAGGAGATCGGCCACCCGGTCGGTCAGGACGCGGTTGACCTCCTCAGGCATCGTCCGGTCGAACGAGCGCAGCCCCGCCTCGACGTGTCCGACGGAGACCAGGAGCTTGGCGCAAACGAGGGCGGCGGCCACGGTGGAATTGACGTCGCCGTAGACGAGCACCAGGTCGGGGGCGACGTCGAGAATCACCCGTTCGATCCGCACCATGATCTCGGCCGTCTGTTTCGCGTGGCTCCCCGAGCCGACCTCGAGGTTGAAATCTGGGGCCGGGATCCCGAGCTGGCGGAAGAAGACGTCGCTCATGGCGGCGTCGTAATGCTGCCCCGTGTGCACGATCGTCTGCCTAACCCCGCCGCGGCGGGCCAGGGCCGCCTCGACCGGAGCCACCTTCATGAAATTGGGGCGCGCGCCCACCACGTGAAGTATCTTCATCATCATCCCATCTCCTTGTCGGCCGTCGACAGGCTTTTCGGATCGGAAGATAGTTTACGTGAACGATCTTTCGAAGCCAAGGCCGGCGGCGGCCGCAATGGGTTCCAATTTTCATTGCGGGGTTGCTACAATACCCACCGGTCGGTCCGCCGGGAGGCGGGGTAAAAAATGCATGCGGGGCGCGCTCCTGCCGATATGACCACTGGCAGGGTTACTGCTGAACAGGCACTACTATTGAAAGGAACCATTCATGAAAATAGCCGTGGTAGGATTGGGATACGTGGGCTTGCCGCTGTCGCTGCAGTTCGCCCGGGCGGGGGTCGAGGTCCTGGGCCTCGACGTGGACGGGGCCAAGGTCGAGGACTGTAACGCCGGCAGGAGCTACATCAAGCATATCGAGGCGGCCGACATCGCCGAGGTGGTAAAGGCGGGAACCTTCAGCGCCTCCACCGATTTCAGCCGGGTGCGGGAAATGGAGGCCGTGATCATCTGCGTGCCGACCCCGCTCAACAAGAACCGCGAGCCCGATATCAGCTACATCGTGGGAACGGCGGAGACGATCGCCCCCTACATGACCAAGGGGTGCTTGGTGGTGCTCGAATCGACCACCTACCCCGGGACCACCGACGAGGACCTGCGGGCGGTCCTGGAGGAAGGGTCCGGGATGAAGGCGGGGGAGGATTTCCACCTGGCCTTCTCTCCCGAGCGCGAGGACCCGGGCAACCCCGACAGCAAGGTGGAGCTCATTCCCAAAGTGGTGGGGGGCTTTACCCCGAAATGCCTCCAAAAGGCTTCCACCCTGTACGGGAAGGCGATCCGGACCATCGTTCCGGTCTCGAGCTGCCGTGCGGCGGAGGCGACCAAGCTGTTGGAAAACATCTTCCGCTCGGTCAACATCGCCCTGGTCAACGAGCTGAAGGTGGTCTACGAGGCGATGGGCATCGACATCTGGGAAGTGATCCGCTCGGCCAAGACCAAGCCCTTCGGCTTCATGGCCTTCTACCCCGGGCCGGGACTGGGCGGGCACTGCATCCCGATCGACCCCTTCTACCTGACCTGGAAGGCGCGCGAGTACGGCCAGAGCACCCGCTTCATCGAGCTGGCGGGGGAGGTCAACACCTCGATGCCCAACTACGTGGTGCACAGGGTGGCCGAGGCGCTCAACTCCCGGCGCAAGGCAATCAACGGTTCGAAAATCCTGATCCTGGGGATCGCCTACAAGGCCGACGTGGACGACGACCGCGAGAGCCCGAGCTATGTCCTGATGAACCAGCTCAGCGGCCGCGGGGCCGAAATCAGTTACTACGACCCGCACGTCCCGGTCATCCGCCCCTCGCGCGAGCACTCGCACTGGGCCGGCACCCGCTCGATCGCATGGACCCCCGAGGCGCTCGGCGCCTTCGACGTGGTTCTCATTTCCACCCACCACGCGGCGGTCAACTACCGGGACCTGGCGGAATACGCCGACTGCATCGTCGACGCCCGCAACGCCATGGACGGGATCCCCACCCGCCCCGGGCAGGTCTGGAAGGCCTGATCTGTTTCCGGAGCCGTCGGCCCGCTGCGGGCCGACGGTTCCGGAAAGCTAAAAATGCTTCAGCGCCGGCTTCCCCAGCGGGTAGACGTTAAAGCCGATCCGGTGAAGCCGGGCGTGGTCGAGCAGGTTCCGCCCGTCGAACAGAAACGCCGGCTTCTCCATCGATTCGTAAATCTTTTCCCAGTCGAGCCCGCGGTACATCTCCCATTCGGTCATGACGGCCACGGCGTGCGCCCCCCGGGCGGCTTCGTACGGGTCTTCCAGGAAATCCACCCCTTCGAGCCCCGCCAGGTCCACCCGGGCATTCGCGAGCGCCTTCGGGTCGGTCACTGCCAGCTGCGCCCTCTCCTCCAGCAATTTTCGGGCGACGTGGATGGCGGGGGATTCGCGCGTATCGCTCGTATCCGCCTTGAAGGCGAAGCCGAAAAGGGCGATGCGCTTGGCGACGATGGTGTTGAACATCTCGTGGATCATGGTGCGGACAAACCGCGCCTTCTGGTATTCATTGATATCGAGTACCGATTCCCAGTAGCGGGCCACCTCCTCCAGTCCGTACGATTCCGAGATGTAGACCAGGTTCAGGATATCCTTCTTGAAGCAGGAGCCGCCGAAGCCGACGCTGGCGTTCAAAAACCGGGCGCCGATCCGGCTGTCCATCCCGATGGCGGTGGCGACCTCGCTGACGTCGGCGTCGGTCTTCTCGCACAGGGCCGAGATGCTGTTGATCGAAGAGATGCGTTGGGCCAGGAAGGCGTTGGCCGCCAGCTTGGACAGCTCCGCGCTCCAGACGTTGCTGGTGAGGATCCGCTCCCGCGGGACCCAGTTGGCGTAGATGTCGACCACCTCCTCCCGGGCCCGGAGGCCTTCCGGTGTCTCGCGCGAGCCGACCAGGACGCGGTCGGGATGGAGCAGGTCGGTGATGGCCGTCCCCTCGGCCAGGAACTCGGGGTTCGAGATCACCTCGAAGCGGACCTTCCCGTTGGCGTTCAGGATCTGCTCCATCGTCCGGGCGGTCTTGACCGGCAGGGTGCTTTTTTCGATGACGATCTTGGGGGAATCGGATGCCCGCAGGATCTGGCGCGCCACCTTTTCCCAGTACTGCAGATCGGCCGCCCGGCCCGCCCCCTCGCCGAAAGTCTTGGTCGGGGTGTTGACCGAAACGAAGATGATGTCCGATTCACGGATCGCCGCGTCGATGTCGGAGGAAAAGAACAGGTTGCGCCCACGGGCCTTCCGCACCACCTCGTCGAGCCCCGGCTCGTAGATCGGCAGCCGGTCGCTCTGCCACGCCTTGATCCGATCGGCGTTAATATCCACGACCTGTACCTTGTATTCGGGGCACTTCAGCGCGATGACGGCCATCGTCGGCCCCCCCACGTACCCAGCGCCGATACACGCAATCTTTTTAGAAAACATCCGCTGTTTTCTCCCCAGGCAGTTTATTGTCATAGCGGAAGACGTAAAGAAATTAAGTATCTCCGATTGCCGCCGATATGTCACGGGGATAGAATAGGATCTTATCATGTTCAATAAATTAACGTCTTCACCCCTTCTGGTCCGCGTCCTCCCCTTCGCCCTCTTCGCCGCCCTGACCATGCTCCAGGGGCGCCTGGGTCCCGGCTCGCAATACTGGATCTATGCCCTGAAAACGGCGCTCGGCGCCTGGTGCCTCTGGGTCGTGCGCCCGTACGTCCGGGAAATGAGATGGAAGTTTTCCTGGGAGGCGGTTGTCGTCGGGGTGGCGGTCTTCGCCCTCTGGACAGGTCTCGACGGGCACTACCCGCTCCTGGCCGAGCGCTCCGGCGGTTTCAATCCGGCCGCCTACTACGGTTCCGGCAGCCTGCTCGCCCTCTTCTTCATCGCCGTCCGCACCGTCGGCTCCACGGTCGTGGTCCCGCCGCTCGAAGAGGTCTTCTACCGCTCCTTCGTCTACCGCTACCTGGTCAAGTCCGATTTCCTGAGCGTCCCGCTTTGCCACTTCAGCCTGCGCGCCCTCGCAATCACCGCCGTCGTCTTCGGGATCGGCCACTTCGAGTGGCTCCCCGGCATCCTGTGCGCCCTGGCTTACCAGGGCCTGGTCCTCTACAAGAACCGGCTGGGGGACGCGATCACGGCCCACGCCGTCACCAATCTCCTCCTCGCCCTCTGGGTCGTCACCCGCGGCCAGTATCATTTCTGGTAGGCCCCAGAAGACTTCAGTGCCTGACTTTTTCACAGAGATGAAGAGCCTTTCGGATCATGACAGAAAAGACCTCCCCACGGCTCGAATCTCCGCCGCCGCAATGTTCTGGGCCGCCTGAAGAAGGTCCTCGACAATCTGCGGTGTTGTTCGCATGACGCCCGGGCATAATGTGACGCCAATTTGATGTAAAAGCGGGGGTCATGGCACACCATGACCTGAAATCAACGATTTGGTGATTCGGGTCACATCCACATCATGCCCCGGTCCGATATGGCAAAACATTGGTGCTTTGAAGTTTCAATCACAGGGGTACAAAATGCAAACGGATAAGGACCCGAGATTATCCTCTGTTTTATGGCTGTGAGTTTTCCCCGCCCCCGGGTCCGGCCGCCCGAATCCATCATGTAAGGCGACCGGGTCCGGGGGTTTTCCTTTCCCACCTTCACTTCTTCCGCCCGGACCCTGCTTTCTCCAAAAACCAAGGAATAGTTCTTTAAGGTGACTTCCGTCACATAACCCGGGCCGATTCGGCCGATAAAGGCAACGTCCGGTAAACCGGTTTGGTGTACCGGCTGTCGGGCGGCTCTCATTATCGGAGGCACACATGAAGTCGGGCAACTCCCATTTTTTCCTGGTGGCAACCACGGTTTTTGCGCTCTTGTTGGCCACCACCTCGGCCTGTGCCCAAAACAGGACCGGCGTGAACCAGGACACCGGCGCACAAGCCCGGGCCGAGGTTTCACAGGGGAGCGGTGAACAGAGCGGCCCCGTCATCATCGTAGACAAGCAGCTCCACCAGCGGGAAATCAAGGTGAGAAAGGGCGGCCTGTTTGTAGTCCAGCTCGAGCAGCTGGGGGCGGCCGGCTACGAGTGGGCGGTTTCCGAAATCGACGAGAACTTTTTTGAAATTGTTCAGGTGGACACCCTGGAGAAACCACAGGCCGGTGATATCACCGGCGCCCCGGTCACCCGGCAATGGCGGATCCGGGCGAATAAAGAAGGGATCCCCACCATCCGTTTTCTGCATTACAAGCCTTGGGAAGGTCCGGAGGAAGCGTCGGACCGGTTTGAACTCAAGGTCCGAATTCTCCCCTGAGGAATAGACAAGGAGACATCAATGGTTTCAGTAAGTGGAATGAAGAAATTAATGAGCCTGGCGCTGGTGCTTTTCCTGGCGTTCGGCGTGTTCGGCTCCACGGACGTTTTCGCCGAACCCGACGAAGAGGTCGAAAACATCCGGCATATGATCAAGGCCAAAAGGGCCCGTTGGCACGCCGACAGGACCTCCGTTTCCAGGCTCTCGATGAAAGAGAAGAAGAGAAGGCTCGGTGGGGATGAATTCGAGGAGCTTATGGCGGCATCCTTGTCGGACGATTATGTGACGGCGCCCATTCCCCAGGTCATGGGCCTCAACGGTACGCTCGACTGGCGAAACGTCGAGGGCACCGCCTACGTGTCCCCGGTCAAAAACCAGGGCTCCTGCGGCAGCTGCTGGGCCTTTTCCACGGTGGCCGGCCTTGAATCCCAGGCGATGATCAGCACCGGGGGCCTGCCGATCGACCTGTCCGAACAGGCCCTGATCTCCTGCGGCAGCGTGGGCACCTGCTCCGGTGGTTCCGTCGCGATCGCTTCCAACTTCCTTCGGGACGTGGGTGTCCCCGTGGAGAGTTGCTTCAAGTACACGGCCACCAACAACGTCTGCACCAACGCCTGCCTGAACTGGCAGGACGGGGCTCAGCGGATCACGGGTTGGCACCGAGCCAGCACGGCAAAGATCACCGTCGACGACATGAAAAACGCCCTGTACTCCTATGGGCCGATCATCGCCAGCATGTCTGTCTACAACGATTTCTACTCCTACCGAAGCGGTGTGTACAGCTACAGCACAGGTGACTACCTCGGAGCCCATGCAGTTCTCGTGGTGGGCTTCGACGACGTCCAGCAGGCCTTTATCGTAAAGAACAGCTGGGGAAGCGGATGGGGAGAAGCGGGATATTTCATGATCTCCTACAACGAAGTCGGGGGGACCAGCCGGTTCGGCAGCTCCTCATACGTCTATGACGGATACGTCGAGCCGGAGCCTGCTCCCGAGCCGGAGCCTACTCCTGAACCGGAGCCCACTCCTGAGCCGGAGCCCACTCCTGAGCCGGAGCCTGCTCCCGAGCCGGAGCCTACTCCTGAACCGGAGCCCACTCCCGAGCCGGAGCCTACTCCTGAACCGGAGCCTGCTCCTGAGCCGGAGCCTGCTCCCGAGCCGGAGCCTGCTCCTGAGCCGGAGCCTACTCCTGAACCGGAGCCCACTCCTGAGCCGGAGCCTGCTCCCGAGCCAGAGCCCACTCCCGAGCCGGAGCCCACTCCTG
>JAAYAJ010000023.1 GCA_012719455.1 Acidobacteriota bacterium
CAGCCAGATTGGCATACTATTTGCCTATTAATAGATAGACACAGAAAGGGAGGGTTCCATGAAGCGTTTTTATGGTTTGCTTTTTGCTTGTTTGTTGCTGGCGTTGCCTTTGACCGCCAATGCAGGTCCATTCTATTTTGGTTCAGGGACAATCAACGCTGCCGGCAGTTCGCCGACTGAATACAACCCCGGTGACGGACGAACATATTATTTGGATTACGATGGCAGTGTAACTATCGATGATTTTGAACCCGTCATTAACATCACCGATGCAGAACTCTTTTGCGTATCCGGCGTGACTTTGGATAGGAATAAACCGGACTATCTGTTTTACCAATTCGAAGATTACGAAAGAGCGGATTTTGCGAAGGCCACCTGGGTCGCTGACAACTGGACGACTTTCATCACGGACAACCTAAGCCAGGACGTGAAAAAGGGTGAAGCCCAAAAGGCCATTTGGGCAATCATGGGAGTAATGAATATACTCGGTAACGACGGCTGGGATCTCAGCCTTTTCAATGCCGCGTCCGCTACCCATGTAACCACAAATTGGCTTTGGGCAGAGAGCGTTCAAGGCTTAAGCCAGGATTTCCTGGTTCCATACGAATATCAGCTTCCCGGGGGTGATCTGCCCGAGGTTCCCGAGCCAAGCACGTTGATATTGCTGGGGTTGGGGCTGACCGGTATCGCTCTTTACAAAAAGAAAAGATAACCGGAACAGATTTCTTTCCAAAAAAGCAGGATCGCTCGTTGATCCTGCTTTTTTTTGCCTGGAGCCAAATCCTGGACACCCACCTTTTGTGGTCGCGATCGCAATCGGGAGCCCGCTGGAAACCCGGGCGACGGCCGTGACCATGGAAGCATCATCGCAGGGATGGAACGGGAAACAATCCGATCCATCCCGCAGGCATTGTAATGCACACACAATAATCCCACGGCCGAATCGCACACGGCGCGGCATCCCCCAGGCTTCGGGCACGGCGGCAGGCTACTCCACGGGTCTCTCCTTACGGCCGGTGATGGCGCCGGATCTTCCCTCTTCGTATTGGAGCCAAGAGTGTTTCGAGCGCAGGCTCCGGGAATCAGGGGGCTACAAAGAGGCCGGCTGATCGACATCCCGGGGTATTGACGCGGAGCCTTTTTATTGTTATCTAATCACTTCGCCCCAGCGCGGGCGGAGAGTTTTGCGCACATCCCGAGGGCCCTCCAAGGAACGAACAAGGAACAAATGAGGCGTGGCGGATCCGCCCGGCCCCCAATCCCCCGGACCAGATGGAAGACAGATTGCGGAGGGATGGGAAGAGCGAACGATTGTTTGGATTAGCCGTCCCGGGCGCAGGGCGCACGGGACGATGACGCCGTCGGCTGCGATGCCAGCGCCGACGCGCGCATGGAAACATTGGCAGTCGTTTCAAAGCGGAGCATCTTGCCGGCGGCCTGATGTCGGCTCCGGTCCCCGGGCAACGGGGCCTCTGGAACGTTAAGGATTCAGGATTGACGGATCGAAGATATCGGGGGATGTGTGCCCGGGCCGGCAGGCTCCGGGCGCAGCCCGCCGGGGTTCGACCGCCTCCCTCCTCGACTGGTCCTGCCTTGAAACCGCTGCCTCAAGCACGGAAGGACCCTGCAACTCATGGCGAACACCAGCAAGAGAGCGACAGCTCTGCTCGCGGGCATCGGAATCGAGGTCTGCGCGGGTATCGGCTATGCCTGGAGCGTTTTCCAGAACCCCCTGATCGATAAGTACGGCTGGACCACCTCCGCCGTCAGCGTGGCTTTTACCCTTTTCATCCTGGCGGGGGCGATCGCGCCCCTGGTCGGGAAGCTCCAGGAATACCTCCGGACCAGGACGATCGTGCTGATCGGGGCCGTACTGTACGGCGCGAGCCTCTACGCCACCGGCACGGCCAGCTCCATTCCCGCCCTCTATCTCAGCTTCGGCCTGGGGGTGGGCGTGGGGACCACGACCATCTACCCGCTGCTGATTTCCTACATGATCAAGCTCTTCCCCGAGAAGAAGGGGCTGATCTCGGGAGTCATGGTGGCCAGCTACGGTTCGGGCGCTGTCCTGCTCGCCCCCATAGGAGCCTGGCTGACGTCCCAGTACGGGGTCAGCAACGCCTTTAAAATCCTGGGAGTGGGACTGTTCATCATCATCGCCGCAGCTTCCCGGCTGATCGACGACGTCCGCGACATTCGGACGGAGATGCGCAAGGCGGCGCCCTCGGCCTCCCCCGCCCGGAAGGTGCGCGATCTGACCTGGCGCCAGATGCTCGCAACCCCCCGGTTCTACGTCGCCTTCACCGCGCTCACGATCGGGGCCACCTCCGGGCTCATGATCCTGGGTCATGCCTCCCCGATGATCCAGTCGACCATGGGGATCCCGGCGCAGCAGGCGGCCTTCATCGTCAGCATCCTGGCCGTGTCCAACACCGTCGGGAGGCTGTTCCTGGGAGGCTTTTCGGACCGGGTCGGCCGCTATCCCCTGATGATGATGCTCTTCGCCTGCTCCACCCTGTCGTTCGTAACGCTGGCGGCTTCGGACTGGGTCCCGCTCTTTCTCACCGGCGTGCTCCTCGTCGAGTTCTGTTACGGGGGATACATCGCCCTGATCGCGCCCGTCACCGCCGACCTGTTCGGAACCCGGCACCTGAGCATCAACTACGGGATCATGTTCCTCTCCTTCGCCATCGGCGGCGTGATCGGCCCCCGGCTCGCCGCCGTCATCAAGGAGACGTACGACGGCAGTTACCAGATGGCCTTCATCATCGCCGCCGCCCTCTGCGTCGTGGGTCTCGGGCTCGCCCTGGCCGCGGGGAGAATGAGGCGCCGGCAGCGGGACACGGCCGAGAATTCGAAACCGATCGCGGCCTGAGGCTCACGCTTCGGACATTTCGGCACACCGCTCGAGCCGGCGCCGGAACTGGCCCGAAGTGACGACCCGGGCCCCGAGCACCCTCGCCTGGCGCGCGAGCGCCCGGTCGGAGGTCACCACGCACACCTGCTCGCCGCCGCCGTGGTGGTACAGCTGCTCGAGGATGAGTTCGTCCGCGCTCGAGCCGCGGCGCGCGTAAAGAACCCGGAAAAGCGGCACGATTCCCTCTTCGGACGCGCCCCCCTCGCCCGGCCCGTCGCCCGGGGCATCGAAGACCAGGAGGTATGGCTCGTTTCCCCCGCTTGCAAGGCGTTCGACTTCTTCCCGCAGGCGCCGCCGCGCCGCGGGCTTGTCGCGGTGCCACCCCACCCGCTGCCCCATCACGTTGTTGCCGTCTACAATGACCATGCCTTCATTATAGTGGAGACAGTCACCGCTGTCCCCTTGCCTGCCGCCCGCCCCCGGTTCAGCCGGGGCGCAGGACATCGGCCTGAACGGGATCATGGCGCAGGTCCCCGGGCGGTTCCCCCCGGCGGCGGAATTCTCTCTCCCCGGCCCGTTTTCATAGTAAGATTTAATCCATCGCAGGATCGTGCCCGAAACCCTCAGCGGGAGAAAAATGACGCACATGGCCCATCGCTTTGAAACGGCAGCGTCGACACTGCTCCGCCATCCGGCGGACATCGTCGCCCGCAAACCCCTTTTTTCGGAGGATGTCCGCTGAAACCCTTCCTGCCCACGACGCGCGCGGAGATGATCGACCGCGGCTGGGACGAGCTCGACGTGCTCCTCGTCACCGGCGACGCCTACGTCGACCACCCTTCCTTCGGGGCGGCCGTGATCGGGCGGGTGCTGGAGGCCGAGGGGTGGCGCGTAGGCATCGTCGCCCAGCCGGATTGGACGGATGCGGAAGCGCTGACGGTGATGGGCCGTCCACGCCTGTTCTGCGGGATCACCGCGGGGAACCTCGACTCGATGCTGGCGCATTACACCGCCGCGCGGCGCCGGCGGCGGGAGGACGCCTATACCCCCGGCGGCGCCGTCGGCAAGCGCCCCAACCTGGCTTCCATGGTCTATGCGCAGCTGGCCCGCAAGGCCTTTCCCGGCATCACGACGGTGCTGGGGGGGATCGAGGCCAGCCTGCGCCGCACGGCGCATTACGACTACTGGCAGGACAAGGTGCGCCCTTCCATCCTGGCCGACGCGAAAGCGGACATCCTGGTGTACGGCATGGGGGAGCAGGCGGTCCGCGAAATCGCCCGCCGCTGCGCCGGCGCCCTCCCGCTGGACCGGATCCCGGGCACGGCCCGGATGCCGGGCGCCCGGGAGTCGGACGCGGATCGTTTTGCCGACTGCGTCCTCCTGCCGTCGCTCGAGGAGTGCCGCGCCGATATCCGGAAGGTGCGGGAGCTGACGCGGCTGACCGAGCGGGAGCAGAACCCCTTCGGCGGAAGGCCGCTGGTGCAGCGGCACGGCGCGCGCGCCGTGCGGATCGAGCCGCCGGCGCCCCCCCTATCCACGGAGGAAATGGACCGGGTCTACGAGCTCCCCTTCCTGCGCCTGCCTCACCCTTCCGCTGCGGAGCCAATCCCCGCCTTCACGATGATCCGCGACTCGGTGACCGTGGTGCGCGGGTGCTCCGGCGGCTGTTCCTTCTGCGGCCTGGGCCTGCACCAGGGTCGTTTCCTGTCGAGCCGTTCCGAGGCGTCGGTCCTTGGCGAAGTGCGGGCCATGGCGGCCGCGCCCGGTTTCAGCGGCACCGTCACCGACCTGGGGGGGCCGACGGCGAACCTGTACGGCTCCGTCAACGGCACGGCCGCCGCCTGCCGCGTGTGCCGCCGTCCCAGCTGCCTCTTCCCCTCCCCCTGCCCGCATCTCGAACGACGCCAGGAAGCGGCGGTCCGGCTCATGAGCCGGGTGCGGGAAATCGAGGGGGTGCGCCACGTGTTCATCCAGTCGGGCATCCGGATGGACGTGGCCCTGGAGAGCCCGGAATATATCCGCGCCCTGGCGCGCCACCACGTGTCGGGACACCTGAAGGTGGCCCCGGAGCACCTGCATCCCGGGACCCTGCGCAAGATGCGCAAGCCGGGCCCGGAAATCTTTTACGCCTTTCAGGAAGCGTTTGCGGCGGAAAGCCGCGCGGCGGGACGCCGGCAATACCTGGTGCCCTACTTCATCTCCAATTTTCCCGGCTCGACCTCGCGGGAGATGCGGGAGGTCGAACGCTTCGTCCTCCGGGAAAACTGGAACCTGCAACAGGTCCAGGACTTCATCCCCCTGCCGATGACGCCCGCCGCCGCCGTCTACGCGACCGGTCTTGATTATGAAACCGGCGCGCCCGTCCCGGTGGTCCGGGGACTGGCCGAGCGCCGCGAGCAGATGGGGCAGCTCCGGCCCCGAGCGCGGAGGGGTAGACGCCGTCGCTCATAGCCGGACCGGGGGCGTTTCGGAGGATTGCGAAACGCCCCTTACCCGGCCGTCTCCGCCTCCCGCCGCAACCGGGAGCGCAACCGCTCGAGCGCCGGTTCGAACTCCCGCCGCAGCGCCGCAAGCGCCGTCCGGTATCCCTCGTCCCGCTCCATCACCGGCACCACGGCCGAACCTGAAATCCCGAGCGCCGCCAGGCGCAGGCGTGCCCCCGCAGCCTGCTCCTCCGCCAGGGCCGCGCGCCTCTCCTCATATTCTCCCAGCAACCGCCCCCAATCGGACGCCGCCGCGCCGTCATCCCCCTTCCCCGCCAGGGCAACAAGTCCAGCCAGCGCCCGTTCGGCCGCCGCCGGTTTCTCCAGCTCGATCGCCCCGGAGAGACAGCCTACGAGCCCCCGGCGCACGATGCGCCCGGAGTCCCCTTCGTGCCGCCCCGCTTCAGGTGCCAATTCCCCGACAGCGAGAATCCCCTCGAGGTACCTGTGCCCGATCGCCTCTCCGAGGGGGCGGTACTCCTTCTCCCGCTGCTCCGCGATCTCCTCCGCGGAGAGTTCGGGCAGTTTGGAAACCCGCTCCATGGCAAGTTCCAGCGCGCTCTTGATCCCTTCCTCTTCCACCGCACTCTCCGGAAATCAAAGGTAAGTGAGTATGATCCGAAAATTCTCCCGGACCTCCTCGCGGCCGCGGATGAAGCCGGAGTGACCGTAGGGGTGCCCGCAGAGCAGTTCCTCGACATCGAGCGCGGCCATCCGTTCGATGCTGCGCCTGAGTTGTCCCGCATCCCCCCCGGGGAAATCGGTCCGGCCGGTGCTGCGGTAGAACACGCAATCCCCGGCAACAAGGACTTTCCGCTCGGGCCAGTAGAGGGTGATGTGCCCCGGTGAGTGCCCGGGCGAGTGGAGCACATCGAGCCGGAATTCCCCATCCAGTTCGAGCGTCCCGTCCTGGAGGTAGAGGTCCGCCTCCCCCCCCATCCGCCGGAACAGCTCCCCGTCCTCCCGGTGCAGCGCCACCTTCGCCCCCAGCCGGGCGAGATCGACCGCCCCCTCGACATGATCGGGGTGCCCGTGGGTGAGGATCACGAGACCGATGGCCGAGGGATCCAGGCCGTCGCGCCTGATCCCCGCGAGCAACCGCTCGAGCGCGGACTCCCCCATCGCCGGGGTGACGAAGTGCCCGGGATCGACCAGGACATGCTTTCCGCCCGGCAACACGCCGGCAAACAGGCAGCTGTTGCAGTTATTGTCCCGCCCGTTCCAGAGGTAGACGTGAAAACGATCGAATACCTTCATATTGTCTCCGCCGGCCTCCACTGCCGGCTTGATTGTCCGGACTGGATTTTACTACAGTTGACGGGCGCACCAAGGCCAAAAGCGGGAACGATCCCTGCCATGACGAGAAACAGCGTGGACAACTCGCTTTACCGCAACCGGGCCGCTTCCTGGTGGGATGACGATGACGGCGCCTTCAGCACCATCCGCCATTTTATCAACCCCGCCCGCTGCAACTGGTTCCGCCGCGTCCTCGAGGTCCGCCCGCCGTCCGGAGCAGGGGCGCCGACCCTCATCGATGTCGGCTGCGGCGGGGGTTATCTCGCCGAGGAGTTCGCCCGCATGGGCTGCCGCGTCACCGGAGTGGACGCCGCGCCCGAATCGCTCACGGCCGCGCGCCGCCACAGTGCCGCGTCGCGGCTCGACATCGATTACGTGGGCGGCCGGGCCGAGCGCCTCCCCTTTCCGGCCGCCTCCTTCGACCTTGCCGCCTGCTGCGACGTCCTCGAGCACGTCGACAGCCCCGACATCGTCATCGCCGAAATCGCCCGCGTCCTCCGCCCCGGCGGCCTCTTCTTCTTCGACACCATCAACCGCACCCTCCGGAGCCGCATCGCCGTCATCGGCGCCATGCAGAATTGGCGCGCGACGGCGTTCGTACCCCCCGACACCCACGCCTATCGAAATTTCATCAAGCCGCGGGAACTGAAATGGATGCTCGAAACAAACCGCCTCATTCCAGGCGAGATGCGCGGACTCTCCCCCCATTGCCATCCGCTGTCCGCCCTCCTCGACCTGCACCGGCGCGCCCGCGGCGCCATCTCCTTCGAGGAGCTGGGCCGCCGCCTCGCCTTCGGCCCGAGCGGCGATCTCTCGATCTCCTACATCGGGTACGCAAAGAAAAAGGCTCCCTGAGGGAGCCTTTTCCGCAATCATAAACCGAAACGAAGGGACCGCTTATCCGGCAACAGGATATGCGTTTATGCAAAAACACTCGGAATGTAAATTATTCCGACACCCTGGCGCCTTCGCGGCTCATTGCCACTCTTTCCATTGGTCCGGCTGGTACCCTACCGTCGCCGCACGGCCGTTTCTAACGATGGGGGTCTTGAGCAGGCGCGGGTCGCCCAGCAGTTGCTCGGCGACGTCGTGGATGATGTACTTGAGGTTCCGTTCCTCGTAGGCGCGCCCCTCCCGGTCGATGAGGTTGTCCAGCCCCACCGCCGCGCCGATGCCGTTGAGTTCCCCCCGGCTCAGCCCCTTGCGGGCGAGGTCCACGAACTGGAACGGGATGCGCCTTTCCTTGAAATAGCGCTGCGCCTTCTTAGTGTCGCGGCACTTCAGGGTACCGAAGATCTGGATGTTCAAACAGTTCTCTCCTCCCGCCTGCTAAAAGCCGGGGATGATCGAAAATTCCCACCCCCAGCGCCGCGCGGGACGGTCGTTGGCGTGGACGTAGCTGAGCTGCGCAATGAAAAACCCCATGGCGTTGAACCGGAGCGAACCGCCCCAGCTCGAGACCGGGCGGCGCGGGATCCCCAGCGCGCTCGAGATCCGCTTCGAGCGCCAAGCCAGGCCCGCGTCGTAGAAGATGGCGGTCTCGACCGGCGGGAAGGAGCGGCTGGGGATGATGCCGAGCGGCCCCAGGGTTTGCAGCCGCGCCTCCACGTTCCCCACCAGCAGCCGGCTGCCGAAGATACGGTCGAAGGTGGGGCAGGAGAGTTCCCCACCGGTCCCGGGGGCGCACTCCTTCGGCGAGAAGGACCCCGGTTCGTAGCCCCGCACGAGCGACGGATAACCGAGTGAAAGTTCGCTGAGGCGTCCGTCCTCCGAATCGCCGCCGTACCGCCCGTAGTGAAGGACCCGCCCGGCCAGGCTCAGCGGACCCGCGATCCGCGCGTATCGGCGGTAATCGACGAGCAGGGTCGAGAAAGTGAGCGAGCCCCCCGATATCCCCGCCTCCATGCGGTAGCGCAGTCCCATGATGGGGCTGGTACCGCCGAAAACGGAGGCATCGTAGACCATCGCCGCGCTCCCCATGCCCAGGTTGAGGGAATCGGGGGTGTCGATATCGTACCGCTCCTCGCCCAGGAACTCCCCCGTCACCCCCGAGTAGACCTCGATCCTCCCCTCGGCGTCGTAGGAGATGTTCTGGAACCCGCCGGAAAACTCGAAGCGCTGGGCGCGGCTCGTTGGGCGCGCGAGCGTAACGGCGGCCTGGCGCGAGATCTCCCAGAACCGCACCGTCCGGTCGAGCAGGTAAGGCTTCCCCCCGATCGTTTCAAGGGTGCGGCCGTACGCCCCGGTCAGGTAAGGCACTTGCCCGCCGCTCAGGCCCCAATTCCACCTCGATTTCCGGTTTGCGTAAGCTGCGATGCCCGAGAGGCTGTTCAGGAATTTGCCGCCGTCGATGGTGGTGGCGGTCTGGAAAGCCGTCATCAGGTTATGGTACCCGAGCAGATCGCTCCAGTAGAACCCGATCCCCCCGCCGACCATCGACCCGAAGTTGCTGAAACCGATGCTGACGGAGGGGGGCGCAACGTAGTCGAGCCCCAGGCTGGGCTTGTAATCGGTCTTCTCGAACGCGGCCGGCGCCGCGAGCCCGGTCGCGGCCTCGGACAGGTAGGGGCGCACCGCTTCCCGGTCGCGCTCCCGGGGGGGGAGGTCCCCCGCCCCCAGGGCCGCCACGGCGCCATCAAGGGGGACGCCCGCCAGTTCTTCCGCGCCCTCGAGGCGATAGACGGCGTAGTCCCCGTCGACGTAGGCGATGTAGACCAGCCGCCCGGACCGCGGCGCCACCGAGAAGGCCGGGCTCCACTTCGATATGCCGCTCACCCCTGTCTGCAGGCGCGTCAACTGGCGGATGGCGCCGCTCCGGAGGTTCAGCCGGTACACGTTGGGGATCCCGTCCCGGTCGGAAATGAAAAAGAGCTCGTCCCCATCCGCGCTCCACTGCGCCCCCAGGTGCTTTCCGGACGGGAAGGCCTCGACCGGCCGGATCTCCCCGGTCGCGACGTCGATCAAACCGAGGCGCAGGTCGCCGAAGGAGAGGCGCGACAGGTCGGAGCTGAAGCGGTCAGTCGAGAATACAATGGAGCGGCCGTCGGGCGACCAGGCCGGGTGCAGCGCCGAGTACGCGTCGTCCGTCAGCCGCCGGGTGGTCCCCCGCCCCAGGTCCAGGATGAAAAGATCGGTGTAGCCGCCCGCCATTCCCGAAAAGACGATCGCGCTTCCGTCCGGGGCCCAGGAGAGGCTGAAAAGGTCGGTGACATCGGCAAGCCGGTACCGGCGGGTGACCCTGTCCACGCCCAGGTTATAGATCGAGACCTCCGGCCGGCCGGCGCGCACGCTCCCGAAGGCGAACTCCCGTCCGTCGGGACTCCAGGCGCCGGCCGAGTTGGTGAACTGCAGGCTGTCGAAGTTCGGGTCGAGAACGGTCCGGGTCAGGGTGCGCCGGATTTCGCCCGTCCGGGCGTCGGCGAGAAAGAGGTCGATTGAAAACAGGCTTTTCTCGGAAAAGAAAGCCACCCAGGCCCCGTCGGGGCTCAGCACGGGGCTCACGTTGATCGCGCCCCCCCGCCTTTTTCCAATCAGTTCACGCGCCGGGTCGAGTGGGACCGTCGCCTGCAGCACGGGGCGGTAGGCCGATTCCAGCGCAGCGTGCCAGTCCCGGCTGAGCCCGTCGAGGTCGATGTCGAGCACCGCCGTGATGGCCCCTTGGGCGTTCCCGTCGCTTGCGGCCGCCTTCAGGACCTCCCCGATCACCCGGTCGCCGTACCGGCCCGCCACGTAGCTCCAGAAGGCCTGCCCCCAGCGGTAGGGGAAGTATTCGGGATCGTCCAGTGCGGAGACGGCGGGGAGTTCCCCCTGCAGTACCGCGTCCCGCATCCACATGGCCGTGTGCGGGTCCGACGCCCCGATCGTCAGGTATTCGGCCATCCCTTCCACGAACCAGAGGGGCAGCGTCAGCGCGATGGGGATGCCGCCGCTCGTGCGCGAGGAGATGTCGAACTGGAAGGCGTGCACCAGCTCGTGGCCGAGCACGTGATCGGTTTCCCCGAGCGGGCCCGCGAGCGGCATCACGATCCGGCGCCGCAGCCCCTCCGTCATGCCCCCCGTCGTCTCCCCGATCTCGTTGTCGATCACGGTGGTCCCCCGGAAATCGGTGTGGCTGGCATAGAGAATGATGGGCTGCCGCGAGGAGAGCTCGTGGTTCAGGACGGTGCTCAGGCGCGTGTACCAGCGCTCGGCCATCCGGCCGAAATCGACGGCCGCCGCCTCGTGGTCGTCGTAGTAGTGGATGTCGAAATGATCGGTCTTGAGGACCTTGAAATCGGGGCTCCGGTACCGGACCCGGTTTTGCCCGAAATACTGCGCCTGGGCGGTTGTGGCGACGAGACCGATCCAGAACAGGATGGAAACGATGCGGGTCATGACAATCAGCTCCCGGTTGAGGTTTCGGCCCGGAATCCGGATTTTTTCCATGTATAAATCAAACCCGGCCCTTTGTCAAAAGAGGAGTTCCCCGCCAACCGCCGCCGGACCGGTGGCCGGATCCGGCGCTTCCGCCCGTCGGCCCGGCGCCGGCAATGGAATCGGAACAGGTCTTTCAGGTCAGCCCGCCACCGCCCGGATGGCCTCCGCCATGATGCCGAGCCCCTCCCGCAGTTCCGCTTCGGTGATGGTCAGCGCCGGGAAGACGCGGATGCCGACCCCCTGGGTCTGGCGCACGAAGAGCCCGCGGGCCAGGCAGTCGTCGCTCACCCGCTTGGCGGTGTCCGCGTCCGCGAACTCGACCATGATCAGCAGCCCCTGCCCCCGGATCTCCCGGATGGCGGCGGGATAGGCGTCTTTCCACCCCGCCATGGTGTCGAGGCAGATCCGGCCCATCTCTTCCACGTGGGCGGAGATGTTGTTTTCCCTGAGATAGCGGATGACGGCGGCCGAGACGGCGCAGCCCAGGGGGTTCCCACAGTAGGTGCCGCCATGGTCCCCGATTTCGAGCTTTTGCGCCACGGCTTCGGTCATGGCGAACCCGCCGAAGGGGAAGCCGCCGGCGATCCCCTTGGCCATGGTCAGGAAGTCCACCTCCACCCCCATCGCACCGGTGACGAACATCGGGCCGGTGCGGCAAAACCCGGTCTGGACCTCGTCGGCGATCAACAGGGCGCCGTTTTGCCGGCAGAGGCGGGACGCGGAGCGGAGGTATTCGCGGGAGGGGATATGGACCCCGCCCTCCCCCTGGATCGGTTCGATGATGAAGGCGGCCACGTTGTCATCCAGCGCCTGTTCCAGCTCCGCCAAGTCCCCGTAGGCGACGAAGCGGTAGTTGGGCATCAGGGGGTTGAATATCTCCCGGTGGCTGGCCTGTCCGGTGGCCGAGGTCGTACTGATGGTGCGGCCGTGAAAGCTCTGGTGCGTGGAAATGACGTCCAGACGGCCCGTCACCTTCCGGGCCAGCTTGATGGCCGCGTCGTTGGCCTCAGCCCCGGAATTGGAGAAAAACACCCGGGTCAGGTTCGGCGGCAGCACCTGCATCAGT
The DNA here is from genome assembly GCA_012719455.1 of Acidobacteriota bacterium. Lineage (GTDB taxonomy): Bacteria > Acidobacteriota > UBA6911 > UBA6911 > UBA6911 > UBA6911. Next base: position 12,119 of record JAAYAJ010000023.1, read on the forward strand.
TCCAACAGGAGTTCGGCCCGGGCCGGGGAATAGGTGAGCCCGGAATTGGGGCCCTGGAGGATCTTGCGGCTCTGGCGCGCAAGCGCCTCCGTGATCACCGGGTGGGCGTGCCCCATGCACGTCACCCCCCAGCCGGCGGTGAAATCCAGGTAGCGGACCCCCTCCTCGTCCCAGACGTATACCCCCTCGCCCCGGTCGATTGCAATCTTCTGCTTGATGAAAAAGGGGGCCATGTATCGATCTTCGGTTTCAAAGGTGTTCCGACTGGACATGATGCACACTCCGCTTTCAAATCAGCCCCTTGGCATACCCTGCCGGGGCGACCCGCTAAACATGAATGAAAAGGTACCGCAGAACGAAGAGAAGGGCCACCACCCAGATCAACCCGCCCGCCTCCCTGCCCCTCCCGGTGGCCAGCTTGAGGACCGGGTAAGCGATGAAGCCGAGGGCCAACCCGTCGGCGATGCTGTAGCTGAGCGGGATGCCAATCAGGATCAGGAAGGCGGGAATCCCCTCGGTCGCGTCCTGCCAATCGACCTTGACGACGTTGCGCACCATCATCGCCCCGACGAGGACCAGGGCCGGGGCGGTAACCGGGTTCACCGATCCCCCCTCCGTCATCCAGCCGCCGCCGATCATCGCCGCCAGCGGGGTGAAAAAGAGCGCCACCAGGAAAAAACAGCCGGCGGTCACCGCCATCAACCCCGTTCTCCCCCCAGCCTCCACCCCCACGCAGCTCTCGATGTAGGAGGTCACGGTGCTGGTGCCGCTCGCGGCCCCCACGACGGTGCCGACGGCGTCGGAGACCAGGGCGCGATTGGCGTTTGGGAGCTGGTTGTCCCGGATGATCCCCGCCTGCTCCCCCACCCCGATCAGGGTGCCGACCGTGTCGAACAGGTCCATGAAGAGGAACACAACGATGAAGGCGATGAAATCGGGACGCAGGACGTGGCGGAAGTCCAACTGGAAGAAGGCGTGATCCCGGGGCAGGCCGAACACCCCGGTAAACCGGATCTTGCCCCACAGGACCCCCAGGGCGGTCGAAAAAAGGATGCCCCACAGGATCGCGCCCTTCACCCGGCGGGCCTGTAGAACGGCCGTCACCAGCAGCCCGCCGAAAAAGATGACCACGTGGGGCTGGGTCAAGGACTTGTTGAGCATCACCAGGGAGCCGGGCGGGGCATCGAGGATGACACCCGCGTTCTTGAGCCCGATGAAGGCGATGAAGATGCCGATCCCCACGGCGATGCCGTTCTTGAGGCTGGGACTGACGGCGTCGATGATGGCCTTGCGGAACTGCAGCAGCGACAGGAGGAGAAACAGAACCCCGGAGATGAAGACGATGGCGAGCGCGGTTTTCCAGCCGTCGGCTATCCCCGCCGCCGTCACCGCCATCACCACCGTGACGAAAAAGAAGTTCTCCCCCATCCCCGGCGCCTGCACAATCGGCAAATTGGCGTAGAGTCCCATCAGCACCGAGGCGATAAACGCCGCCAGGCAGGTAGCCAGCATTGCCGCGTCGAAACTCAACCCCGTCGGCTGCCCGGCGAAATCGGTCGAGAGCACCGCCGGGTTGACAAAGATCACGTAGGCCATGGTCAGGAAGGTTACGAGCCCCGCCAGGATCTCCGTCCGCGCATTGGTGTGGTGTTCCTTGAGTTTGAAAATTTTTTCAAGCATCTCCCCCTCCCGTCGAACCTGACAGTATACATCGTATTGCAATCCCCCCCCGCTTTCGCGACAATACCGGTGTCCCGGGAAACCCGCCGATCGGCACAATCACGGGGCACAAAGAGGTCCTGGAAAGAGGTCCTGGCATGAAGAGGAAATTCCTGGCCGTCGTCCTGCTGGCGCTCTGCGCCATTCTTGCACCAGCCGGCCGCGGGGCGGACCCGCCCGTCGATTGGATCCAGCTGGCGCCCCCGGCGCCCGGGGATAACGAAACGGAGCGATTCGAGAACGAGCTCCTTTCAAACGTACGCAATCCGAGCCTGGGCGTCTTCCGGTCGACCCTCGGGAGCCCGCCGCGGGCGGCCGTGGTCCTCTGCCCCGGCGGCGGATATTCCATCCTGGCGATCGTGAAGGAGGGGTACGAGATCGCGCGCTGGCTCAACACGCTCGGGATCGACGCCTACGTCCTCAAGTACCGCCTCAGGGAATTCGGTTATCCCGCGCCGCTGCAGGACGCGGCCCTGGCGATCCGTTTCCTGCGCGCCGGTGCGCAGGAGCGGGGGATCGACCCGGGAAAGATCGGGATCATGGGCTTTTCCGCCGGCGGCCACACGGCCGCGATGGCGACGACGCTCTACGCCTCCCCGGACACCCGCACCGGGGGGCCTCTCGATGAGGTTTCGGCCCGCCCCGACTTCTCGGTCCTCGCCTACCCCGTCGTCACCATGGCCGATCCCCACACCCACCAGGGCTCCCGCGCCAACCTGCTGGGAAACGCCCCGGCGGCGGAGATGATCGAGAAACTGTCGCTCGAGCGCCAGGTATCCGCGGACACGCCCCCGGTGTTCCTGTTCCACTCCGCCGATGACGAGGCCGTCCCGGTGGAAAACAGCCTTCACTTCGCCCTGGCGATGGCACGCCACGACCGCCCCTTCACCCTCCACGTCGTCCCCTCCGCCCCGCACGGGATCGGGATGCGCCCCGGCTTCGGCCTGGCCTCCGCCTGGCCCGCGGCCCTGGCCGCCTGGCTCGCCGATCGCGGATTGGTTCCCACGTCGGCCCCGGCCGGGAGTCCGGCCAGGTAGCGGAGGCTCCCGACCGCGCCGCCGGGAGTCGGGCCCGACCCGCTTGATAAAAGGGCATCCTCCTTTTATAATGGCTTCACTGTTCGAAAAAGTGTTCACATTTTGCTGAGCGGGCAAAGGGCGTCTCGGGCCGCGGCGCAGCGATCGCCATGACGGGTCTCTGAAAACCCATTCCCGCGCTCTGTCCAGGAAACCGGCTATTTTGGCTGCTTGCGGTGCGGCGAATGGTCCGGGAACAGATCCATTCGCATATCCCACAAGCTCATGTTCCATCGTGAAGGTACGAAAAGGGGGGGATATGAAAGGCAAACGAACACATCCCTGGCTGGCGGTCATCTCTCTGCTCGCCGTTGCCGCCATTTGTGGGCCATGGGCGTCGCCCGTCATGGCTCAATCCGCCGACACCGGGGCGTTGACCGGAGTGGTGAAAGATCCATCCGGATCGGTCATCAAGAACGCACGGGTCACGGCGACCAATCTCGGGACGGCTCAAAGCCGTTCGGCGCTTACGGACAACGACGGCTCCTTTAGAATCACTTTCCTGCCCCCGGGCAAATACAAGGTCCAGGCAGGCGCGGAAGGATTCCAGACATCCGAGTTCTCACCCATCACCATCAACGTCACCGAGACCGCCGTTCTGAACATGGACCTGAAAATCGGCGTGCCGACCGAAACGGTCACCATCGCAGCCGAAACGGAGCTCATTCAGACCACCACCTCGACTTTGGGGACCCTGGTCAGCGGGGACGACGTGGTGGCGCTGCCCCTGACCACGCGCAACTACACCCAGATCCTGGACCTTTCCGCCGGTGTCTCCGCCAGCGTTGCCAACGCGACGGAGCTTGGGAAAGGCACACAGCTGACGAGCGTCAACGGTTCCAGCCCCTCTCAGAACAATTACCAGATGGACGGGGTATCCATTAACAGCATCGCGGGCCTCGGCCATGCGCGGGACCACAACGTGGCCGCCGGCATCGGGATCCCGAACCCGGATGCACTCCAGGAATTCAAGATCCAGACCTCGACCTACGATGCCAGCTACGGGCGGAACCCGGGCGCGAATGTCAATGTCGTCACCAAGTCCGGAAGCAATGAGCTGCACGGGACGGCCTTCTTCTTCCTGAGGGACACTGCGCTCAACGCCAACCCCTTCTTCTACAACCGTAACCGGCGGCCCGAGGACCCCGACAAGCCGATCCTGACCCAGAAGCAGTATGGCTTCACCCTGGGGGGACCGGTGCTGAAGGACAAGCTGCTCCTGTTCGGCAGCTGGCAGGGGTCGCGCCAGAAAAACGGGCTTGCCGGCGGAGGGACCGTGAACACCCAATTGCCCCCCATCCCGGAGGGCGATCGCAGCGCACCCGGCTTTGCCGCCGCCCTGGCGGCGATGAACTGCGGGTTCAGCAATTGGGGCTGGGCCGGGGGAGCGAATGTCGCTTGCGACGGATCGAACATCAGCCCTGTCGTGCTCAACATCCTCAACCTGAAGCTCCCCGACGGCAGCTATTTTGTCCCCGGCTCCGGCACCACCGGCTACACCCGGAGGACTTTCTCCATTCCGGCCCAATACAAAGGGGACCAGTTCCTGGCCAACGTGGATTACATGATCAACCAGCAGAACACGCTGTCGGGCAGGTTCTTCTACACCCGTGATCCCAGGATCATTCCCATGGGTTACGTCAACCTCCCCGGAAATCCCCAGACCAATTTCTATTCCAACCACAACGTGGTGGGAAAGCTCACCACCTCCATCCGGAACAATCTGGTGAACGAGGTGCGTTTCGCCTACCAGCGGAACTGGGGCGATGTCTATGACGATGTGATCGATGGAGCCACGCCCGCGGAGCTGGGCATCTACAGTCCCATTCCGGGCCAGGACCTCCCCCCCGCGATCTGGATCGTCGGCGGTCCCTACATGTTCAACTCCTTCCATCCCGCGCAGAGCCTGGGCGCCAGTTACCAATACGCCGACCAGATCTCGTGGTCCAGGGCCAACCACACCATCCGCGCCGGATTTGAATACGAGAGGGTACATTATTTTTCCAGGCCCGGGGCTTACCGGGGATGGCTGTATTATGGGACCTTCAATGACTTCCTGGTCAGCGGGCCGGGAAACATCTTCATGTCCGTGACCAACAAGGGAGACGGTCCGAAGGGGGAGTTTGACCACGATTACCGCCAGAACAATGCAAGCGCCTTCATCCAGGATGACTGGAAGGTCAGCCAAAACCTGACGCTCAACCTGGGGCTCCGGTGGGAATACAACAGCATGCTCAATGATTCCGTCGGCAACATGACCAGCATCTGGCCGAGCCGCCTGGCCACAGTTCCGGTACCCCCCAACGGGCCTACGACGTCGGGTGACGGGTTGGTGGGATATGTCGTCGCCAAAAACACGAATCCACTGTACGGGACTCCCCCGGAAGGGGTTTACGTGGCGGACAACAATAACGCCATCGAGGGCCATCCGCCCTACAGCAACTTCGGCCCGAGAATCGGTTTCGCATGGCAACCCACCGGCAAGGCCAACATGGTGGTGCGCGGAGGCTTCGGGATGTTTTACGACCGGGTGCAGGCGTACTACATGGTCCGCGCCTACCAGGAAAGCCCCCCGTACGCGGTTTCCCTGAGCTACGGACCGTTCAATCCCTACACCCTGGCAAACCCGTTTCCCGACCTGCCCACGGGATCCTATCCCTCCCGCTGGAGCACCCTTTCCTGCGACCCGGACGGCACAAACTGCCACGGCACCGGCTCCAATTTGAGCACCCTGTTTCTCAATCCCAAGGTCGACGTACCCCTGACTTATCAATACAACCTCAGCATTCAGTATGAGCTGTTCCGCAACTGGGTGCTGGACGTGGCGTACGTTTCGTCGCACGGGACCAGGCTGATGAACTCGTACCGGAACGTCAACCTGGCCCAATTGGCAAGCCCGGAGAACCCGATCAACGGCCAGATCGCCAACACCACCGCTAACGTGGGGCTGCGCGTCCCCCATATCGGTTATCAGCCGACCGGCCTGCAGGGTACGTTTTTCGATGCCAGGTCCAACTACCACAGCCTCCAGGCCACCCTGCGCAAGGCGTTCTCGCATGGACTGGCGATGCAGGCCTCCTACACGTTCAGCAAGAGCCTCACGACCCTGGGCGCCGGGGACAGCACGAACTCCAACGATCCGATGGACCAGGACCAGCAGTACGGCCCGAGCATTTGGAACCGGCCCCATCGCTTCATCCTGAACTATCAGTACGATCTCCCCTTCGGAACCCATGTGGGCATAAAGGGGAAACTCCTCAACGGCTGGAGCATTTCCGGAATCACCACCATTCAAGCGGGTATTCCGCTGACCATCTCGGACAGCTCTGCGGGCAGCATTTTCGGGGCCAGCGGCGGCAGGGCGCAGCTGTGTCCCGGCGCCACGCGCAGCTCCATTCTGACCTCCGGCAGCCTTCACGAACGCCTGGGCGGGAAGAGCGGGGGGCCCGGTTATCTCAACGCCTCCGCATTCTGCGCGCCGCCCACCGGCGGGATCTACGGCAACGGCACCGGCTGGGGCAACTCCGGCGTCGGCATCGTTTCGGGTCCCGGCCAGCACAACTGGGATATTTCCATCATCAAAAACACCCCGATACGGGAGGGCCAAAGCTTCCAGTTCCGGACGGAGTTTTACAATGCGTTCAACACTCCCCAGTTCGGCAATCCCGACACGCAGCTGCGCAACAGCACGTTCGGGCAGATCAACTCAACCAGCGTGGGGCCGCGCATCATCCAGTTCGGCTTGAAGTACCTTTTCTAGAAAACGGAAAGGAGCGGGGGATGAACCGATCGCCGCTGCGGGCTTTTGGCGCCCGCAGCGGCGTGAAACCAAAGGCCTTCCCGGGAGAAAATGCAAGCCCTGGCGGAACCGTACCGTTTCCCGGCCGGGAACAAGTGCAGGATAGTGCGTGAAATCGCCGCCGGCTCGTAATAAGATCGTCTGTGTCGGCCCACAGCGGTCCGCATGTGAATGACCTTCTAACGGAACAAGGAGAATCCGAATGCTGTCTTTGAAACAAAATGTCCTGGAAACCATGAAAAACGGCAAGCCGGACGCCTTCGTCAACGAGTGGGAGCCCTTCCCGCAAGTGTGGGACCCGGTCTTCTACCACCTCTTCAACGTGGCGCCGGGCGGCGAGGCGATCAACCCCTGGGGGGTGAAGATCTACTGGGGGGAGAACGAGCCCGGGATCATGCCCATCGTCAACGATGAAACCAAGGTCTGTCCCGACGTGACCCGCTGGCGTGAATACGTCAAGGCTCCCGACCTGCATGCCCTGAAGCTGGATTGGACCCAGGCCAAGGCGGACGCCGACAAGATCCGGGCGGAAGACAAGTTCGTCCATATCTGGCTCCCGACGGGCGTCTTCGAACAGCTCCACTTCCTGATGGGGTTCGAGGACACGCTCATGAACTTCCTGGAGGAGCCGGAGGCGATGCACGAGCTGATCGCCTACATCAAGGACTGGAAACTGCAGCAGGTCCAGATCCTGATCGACAACCTGCATCCCGACGTCATGAATTTCCACGACGACTGGGGGGCCAAGCATGCCCTGTTCATGAGTCCCGACATCTGGCGCGAATTCTTCAAGGAACCCTACAAGGAGATCTACGGCCTGATGAAAAAGCACGGCGTCATCACCATGCACCACGCCGACTCCTTCTGCCAGCCGATCGCCAAGGACATGGTGGACGTCGGCATCGACATCTGGCAGGGGATCCTCCCCTCCAACGACATCCAGCAGGTCAAGAAGGACACCGATTACAAGCTCACGCTCATGGGAGGGATCGACGCCGCCATCGTCGACCGCGCGGACTGGACCGAGGAGGTCGTGCGCGCCGAGGTGGCCCGCGCTTGCAAGGAGTACCACGAGGGGGGGATGTTCATCCCCTGCCTGACCTACGGAGGGGAAGGCAGCATCTTTCCCGGCGTCAACGACTGCATCATGGACGAGGTCCGGAAACAGAGCAAAATCTACTTCAAATAGTCCCGCTTCTCCCCGATACCGGGGATCCTGGGGGGGCGATGCCGGCGTTTGCGCCGGCATTGCCCCGCTCAACCTGAAGGCGTACGCGTATCGGCAAGAAACCTGTCAGAAAGGAACCGGATTTGAGGGCATTATGCGCCCCCAAACCGCCCACAAAGTAAATCCATTAAAATTTTTTCCTGACCAACTGTTTCAATGCTTCAGCGATTTCTTCCGCGGTTGCATCGGGCGGGAAATCAAATCGAACAAGGGAACCGGCTTTTTTAGCCGATTTCAATCCGGCCTTTTCATCCTTTTCCCGTTCCTTGGCCTTTTTCTTACCTTTCATTCCCAATGTTATGGTCTCCTTACATTAATGGACTCTGCCCCGACCCTGTCTATGCGATCGGGGTTTCACCAGGCTGGAAAACATCGGCGGCCCTTTTCCTCCAGGCGTCTTTGGATTTCGACGCACCGGTGTTTACTAACCTAGAATACCCAAATTCAGCAGCAACGGCCGCAGCCAGGATTGCATTGACAGGAACAACCAGGGCAGAAAAATGGCCGGTATCATATTGGCCACCTTGATTTGACGCGAGATTAGAAAATTGAGGCCGATCGCGGCAATCAGCAGGCTTCCGACAGCCGACATTTCCATGATGATCTGGTCCGTCATAACCTGCTTTAGAACCCCTGCCGCCAGAGCGATGCCTCCTTCATAAAGCAGAACCGGGACCGCAGACAGCGCAACGCCGGCGCCGCTCAGGGTGGACGCAAAAACGACCGCCATCACTCCGTCCAGAATGGATTTGGCAAACAGCATTTCGTGATTGCCCAGCAGGCCGCTGTTCATGGCGCCGACGATTGCCATCGATCCGGTACAATAAAGGATGCTGGCATTGACAAACCCGGCGGAGAACTGGGGATCGGAAAAACCCATCCTTTTCTCCGCCAACGCGCTCAACCGCTTCATCGCACCGTCAATATCGAGCGCCTCGCCGATCAGGCTGCCGATCAGCATACTGAAAATCAGCAACATGACCTGCCGGTTTTCCAGGGTTCCTTTAATTCCAATATAAAGCACGGATAGACCGATCGCCTTGCGCACGATTTCCTCAAAACGATCCGGAATGCCCTTTATGAGAAATCTGCCGATCACCGCACCGAAAACGATGACCACCGCGTTTACAACCGGCCCCAGCATCAGACCACCAAGCCTCGCATATGAATGTTGACCCCGGTGACATCGAGCGCGGTCATATCTTCAACCCTTTCCGCGACTTTGTTCTGCAATGCTTCCGCTGTTTCGATCAGCAAACCGCCGCAGCTCAACCCTAAAATCAACGACGGGATAAAACAAAACTCCTTCGTGCACATAACTACTTGACGCCAATCAAGTTACATGACTCCAAGGAGGCTTTCCGACGACGCAATCTACCACACGCCCCGTACTTTTCGGAATACATTTTCACGGCCCCTGCCGCCGTTGCCGTTGATCTGCCGGACAACAGTTCCGACGGAGGCGCCCTTTCCGCTCAAGGCGGCAGGCAACAATCCCAGCCCGACCGAACGCCTGGAGAAAATCATTCGCGCTTCCCGCCGGCCCGGTCACAGGCTTGCCGGGAGCGGTGTGGCATCATGGGCGATGGGCGAAGGGATGGAAGGCGCCAACCGCATTGCAATGACGCTTTCAGTGCACTTCGGGAATCAAGCGGGTTAGGGGCTGGGCGTAGAATTCAAGTTCAAACCCACCACCGACAAGATCAGGGTTGTCAAAAAGAATATTTTCCAAAATGAAACCGGTTCGTTCATCAATAAAATCCCGGCAATTACCGCTCCTCCTGCTCCAATGGCACCCCAAACCGCGTACGATAGTCCAATTCCCAGGCCCATGTTTATGGCTTTGTAAAGAAAAAACATGGACAGGCTCACTGTGACAACGAACGACAGAAACCACAAGTACATTTCCCTGCCGGAACTTGCGGAAATTTTTCCGAGACTGAACGCAAAGAGCGTTTCAAAAAAACCGCCTATAATCAAGTAAAGCCAAGCCATTTTTTGTTTATAGTAAAATAATTCAAGTTTCGCCGGTTCCTGTCACATAGTACCAGCCCGGGACACCCGATTCACCTGATCCCGGCTCTCCGGCGGGCGGCGCGCACGCCGCCCGCCGGGCCTCCGCCGTCAATTCGACCCGCCTCCCGGACGCCCCCCCGTGACGGTTTCCGCGATTTCGACATCCGTATGCAGCCTGGCGCATTCCGCCGAAGAACCGTCACAGATATCGATGACCAGGCCATAGCCGCCGTCAGCCAATTGCGGGAGCGACAATCGAAGGCCAACGACGGCTTCCCTTTTGTTCAGGACGGAGGCTTTGTCCTTCAATGATATTGGATTCAGCGGGTGTTCCCTTCCCTTTTCATCCACGAACCGGACCTTGGCCGTCAGGTCCCACGGATCCGTTGCCTGCCGCAGATTGTATACATGAAATACCACGGGGACCGTTCCCCCTCGAAACACGAGGTTGTTCACGCCGGGTTCGACCTGCATTCCCGCATAGATCAGCGGGTCGTCTTCACTGAGCAATTGAGATTGCAGATCCCGGATCAGCTCGGGAATGCCCGATACTTGCTCCGCTATCGCGATGCTGCTTCCCGCCAATCCATGTGCAGGCCATGGCGGGATATCCAGTTCCTGTTCCCTGGAACCCAGATTGCCGCCTTCATCCGCCACAACCATCTTCAGGCGGTACTTTCCCGGACGAAGTCTTAGAAAATTGCGATAGGCCATTTCTTTGCTGCGGAATTCTTCTTCCTTTTCCCGGGGGAAATAGACCGGCAGGCTTTCGCTGAACCGGGCGGCGACATTTCCGTCGGCGGCATAGGCCGCCCCCATGATGTTTAGATCCGCGCCGTATTGCCCTTTCCTTTTCCGGAACCTCGCCTTGGCCAACTGAATCCTGGCCGCCACCATGACTCTCGCCATCTGCGGCGAATCGTAGAAATACAGCGGCCGGAAACGGACGGGCAACTGATCCAACTCAACCGGGGAAGCCAGTGCATCCCTAACAGCCTTTTCCTGTTTGTCGCTGTCCGGATTGCCGGCGGAACGCGGCTCCTGAACTTCCTCTCCATACTGCAGGCTGATTCCCTTCAACTTCGTCCGGACCGAGACCTTATGATAACCGCCCTCCTTCCCCTTCGCGCCTGATTGATATCCAAGGATGTAATAATTGCTGATCTGTCGATCCAGCCCGTCCAGCCCGCTGTCGAGGGCATTCGTATCCAGAATGGAGTAGCCGCCGCTTTCCGTGGCCAGGGACCGCAGAGAAATCGCCATGGACGGATCCGGCCTGTTCAATCCCCCGGGATCCACGGTGTAAAACACAACATTGGCTTTTCTCGCCGCTTCCAACAAGTTTTTGTAGGTACTCTCCTGGGTGCCCGACCCCCTGGAGGTCCGCATCGCAACGGGCCTTCTTCCTATGACATCTCCTATTCCAATCGAGGACAATTCCGGCAATTGAGAAAGACCGCCCGTGGAAAGCGCATCCTGCGCATAAACCAGGACTGTTTTCTGCCCGCGGATACGCCCCAGCGACGGAATTATCCCTGCGAATTCACGCAGAAGGTTTTCGAAATAAATCGGGCCGCCGCCCGCGTTGGCTCCGGCGGGAGATTCGACGGCTTCCAGCACCGCTTCCTTATCGCCCGTGAAATTCTGAAGAATCTGCATTGTCATGCCGAAGGCGGCCACGGCAAAGACATCCTGCGACCGCATGTTCCGCCGGATGAAATCGGCGGCGGATTTCCGGGCCGTTTGGATATATTCCGAACGAATCGCCGTATCATCGAAAACAATCAGAACGGTCTTCCCGCGGCTCAATGCAGACTCGTCCGTCAAGTTTATGCCCAACGCGGAATTTGCAGGCTGCGCATTCACTTCATCGAGGCTCAAAATCTCCCGCCTTTCGCCGTCTTCGAAAAGCTGAAAATCTTCCTTCGCGAGATTGCTCACCGGCTCCCCTTTTTTATCGAAAGCCATGACCTGAACGGTCGTCAGATCGACGTGAACACGAAAACGGACGGCGCCTTCCGATCGCGCTTCGGATGCTTCGGACGGGATTTGACCGAAAACGTCATTCCATGATCCGGCCAAACCCAGGCACATAAATAAAAGAAATAAACGAATCCGGTTTCTCATCGTTTTTCCTATGGAATTTCGATCGATTTGACAGCCGATCCCATCTTGCCCTGATTGCCCTCGCGCACCACCGCCTTGAGAGTATAACGTCCCGCAGGCAGGTTCAGCTCGACACGCGACGTCAATCCCCGGTTTAAAAGACCGGCGTAGCTGGATTCGAGCAGACGGAAATCGATGATTTTTTCAAGGCCGTTGATAAACTGCCCGGCTTCATCATAGGCAGCCAACACGAGGCTTACCTGGTTGACGTTCCGGTCTTCTTCCAGGATAAATCCCAGGTCTTTCACGGGGACATGGGTCATGCAGGACACGGTATAGAGCGCATCTTCGTTCCGGAAATAGTCGTAAGCAATGGACATCTCAATCTCATCCATGTCGCCCGGCGCATGTAAAGCCGCCATGATGTCTTCCCGCCTTGAAGTCTCAACAACCATTTCTTCTTTGGGCGTGTAATATCCTTTGCGATAGGACAATTTCAACCCGGGGCGCAACGCTTCAAGCCGGACCGAATGGCGGAGGCCGTTGGCGGGATGAGCCGGCATTTCATAGGTCAGCACGTAGTAAGTCGACTGCTTTTCCGAAATCGTCTTCAGCGGCCCAAGCAGGTCGTTACCCTGAAAGAACATCCCGCCCGTCTCTTCCGCCATCTGCGCCAGAGCGGCGTGCTTTGCCTGCCTGTCGTCCTCGCGCATGGGGGTCATAACCGTCTCGATGATATGGAAATCCCTGAGATTCTCCGTCAGGATATCCATGCCGTCTCGCATATCATCGTAACCTGTCAGGCCGCGGGTGCTCACCGTGTGGAGCGCAATATCGGCGCCCAATGCCGTATTTACGACGTCCTGCATTTTATAGGCGACCTTCCTTCCCGCTTTTGCCACGAACCCGTCCGAGAAGATCACCAGAACCTTGGTTCCCTTAAAATGCCTCAGGACGCGCAGGTGCTGCAGTATCGTGTGCAGAAGACCGTCGGTCCGGAATTCAAGGCCATCTTTGGTTTGCATTGCGAAATGCCAGAGCAGCTCTTCATTTGTGCCTTCGGCGAACTCATTGTTTGTGTTACACAGAAGATCGAGACTCTCATAGTAATGACTATACCGGTTCGGGTTGGTAGATATGTTCCAGGCTTCAAGATCCGTCATGTATCGGCAGAACCGGAACGGCAGATTGATATTCAGCATATACGGGAGCGAATCCAGCTCCTTCAGCAGCCTTTGCCTGTCACTTGAAAAACCGAACTGAACCTTGCGGGAGCCGGACAACAGGGCGACCTGATCGGTATCGGCCAGATGGTTTTTTACGAATTCCTTTGCGGCATTCACAATACGGGGGAAATCCTTCACCGATTCCATCGCAAGATCATCGATCACGATGGAGATCATGCGCGGGGGTTGTTCCGCCTTCTCCTTTGAATCGCTCCGGTCCTTCGATAAGACGTCCGGGCCCCCCCCGGTATCCGATTCCGTGGGCCCGGCTGTTTCCCTTGCAAAGGTCCGGATGACTTGCGGCTTTCCATCGTCATAAACTCTGAAGTCATCTGCCGTCAAATCCGCTACAGGCCGGCCGGCCTTATCCGTAGCTTCCACCCTTACCACAACTGTATTGACACGCACTTTATAGGACGACGAGGCCGCAGGTTCATTTTCCCTGTCCCCTTTCTTTTCCCTTGAAGAAAGCGGCGCGCTGGCAAAAATGATCAGCAGCAGGCCCGGCAGGATTTTCGAGGAAATCCGGAGGCAACTCCCGGAATAAGCCATTTCCCCCACCTCCTTGCTATAATCCCTGTAAAACATCAGGATAAAAGGTTTGCCGGTTGTGGGGCGGGCGCTCCCGCCTCCCAACCTCGCCGCCGTACGGTGAACATCCAGAAAGGATTCCCGCATCAAGTTGGTTCAACCTGCGCTTGGTTCCACCCACATGACCCGGCAAATTGCTGTTTTATTCCCTATGGATTGTTCATGTGATAGGCATAAGCTTCTTCATGCATGCCATCACAGGAGTACGCCGCACCTTCCAATACCGTAATATACAATCATAGATAACCTGGGGGGCGATTATGTTCAGTAATTATTGAGGTATGTGTATCTCTGCGCCATTCTGGGCTGGTATTCCCGGCGAGTGCTTTCCTGGAGACTTTCGATGCCGGCTATGTCGAATACCGCGTCGGGGATGCCGGCATGTTTATGACGGGCAGGCGCAGGATCCGGTTCCGCCAGGCGGTCCGATGAATGACCCAATACCAATGGGTGGAGCGACTCACATGCTGATAACCTGGTATCCCTGCGCCATATAGGGTTCCATGGGCGCATGGCCGAACATGTCGTTCAGCATGGGCAGGCCAAGCGATTGATTTTCCTCCAGCACGTTCAGCATCCTGGAGCAAGCCAGGCAGATGCCGGCCAGCAGCCCCTTGTCCCTCGCCTTAACATAGTGGGGGTTGCTCTCCTTTTGGAGTTGGCCGGGCAACAACACCGACCTTCCTTCAAAAACCACCTTGACCTCGTTGCCCTTTTCAGCCAGGTTCACCGCGTTCATCAGCACGTGCAGCAGGCAGCTCTTCTCCCCCGTCATGGCATAAAACAGTACCTTCATCTTGTTTCCTCCTTCATGGCGATATCAACACCCTCGGGCCGTTCCATTCATCTTGGTGGGCACGGCCTGCGTCCCGATGCCGGTTTCGGCACTCCGATCCTGGATTGCCTGGGCAGGGCAAAGCCTTGGCTCAAACCGCACCGATTTGTATTTGAACTCGAGATCGAGCGCACGAGCTGTACATCTTTTGAGGCCAACCAGTTCCGTCTTTTGCTGACTTCGGCCGCATACTTCAGGGAGATTCGGCGGCTGGGCGCCGAGGTGAAACGTTCATTCCCTTTGTCGTTCCTCTGCGGTTGATTTGCCCCGCGCAGCCCCCAGGCGCTCCCGCCGCCGCAATCTTGTTCCCAAGAAGCCGGAACGGCATAACAATGCCGATTTCAGTGCGCTTCAGGAATGAAGCAGATTAAAACGGCCGGCATGGTGTGCCGGCCGTCCTTGTTAAGGAAAAAAGGAGCGCAGTCCAAGCTTCTTATTTCTTGTCCTTTTTGAACGTCAGGAACCAGTCCTTCATCTCGTAGCCCTCGGCTTTAACTTCTTCCATGCGCGCCTTGATGGCGTTGCATGTCCCGGGCGGAGGCACGATGACGTCCTTGCCGGGCTGCCAGTTGGCCGGCAGGGCAACCTTCTCCGCATCGGCTTTCTGCAGGCCAAGCACAATCCGCTTGATCTCCTCGAAGTTGCGTCCGAGTACAGCCGGGTAGTAGAGAATCGTGCGGATGATGCCGTTCGGATCGATAAAGAAAACGGCGCGGACGGCACTCGTCTCCGATTCCCCCTGCAGCATGCCGTACTTCTCAGCCACTTCCATTTTCAAATCGGCGATGACGGGGAATTGGATCTCGGGCTTTTCGATACCGTTCCAGGAATAGCCGCGGATTGCATGCAACCAGGCCAGGTGAGAGTGAATCGAGTCGATTGACAGACCGATCAGCTCGGTATTCAAGGCCTTGAATTCCTGCGCCATGCTGGCAAACGTCATGAACTCGGTCGTGCAGACCGGGGTGAAGTCGGCCGGATGCGAAAAAATAATCGCCCACTTGCCTTTGTAGTCCTCCGGGAAGTTGATCGTTCCCTGTGTTGTCTGTGCGACAAATGCCGGCGCCGGCGTGCCGATCAAGGGAAAGTTGACTGTCTTTTGTGTTGTTTCCTGCATAACAACCTCCGTGTTGATGTGTTTTTATTTACTTAAACAATCTTTACAAATGCCTTTAAGTACAATGTCTTCGGACTGGACCAAAAAACCGTCCAGTTCCGGGGTATCGCATGAGAACGTGGGATGAAAGTCGTAGATCCGCCGGCACTCGGTGCAGATAAAATGGGCATGCGGGTCAGACGCGAAATCGTAACGCGTACCGAATCGACCGGTGGCCAGCGTGCGGATGATCCCTTTTTCGGCAAATGCGTTCAGCGTGTTGTACACGGTCGCCAGTGCCAGGGTAGGAATCTCCTGCTTCAACGCCTGGTAAACGTCTTCAGCCGTGGAGTGGCTCTCGTCTTCAAGCAGGTACCCGAGAATGCGCACGCGCTGGTACGAGGGCTTCAGTCCATTTTGTTCCAGTTGTTCAATGAGTGGGTCGGTCATGGCCAGCTATCCTTCTGCATTCCAACAATAGAATAGCCTCAAAAAGACTACCTGTCAATAGTTAGAGCCATTCTAATCATTGAATCATGTGCGATGATGTGTCGTCCGGCACTCCGCCGCTGTTGCGTTGACCGCGTGTTTCTTGCTGGGGGGATTCTTTATCGCTCTGGTCTTGCTGCGTTGCTTGTTTATCCGCGGTGCTGACTCAGCCGCTTTTCGATAGCCTTCTGATCTTTTGAATAGAGTGGGCGTATTCCCTCTTTGGATCTTTCGTTTTCGCTTGCATAGTGGAGCGAGGCACGACGCGGGCCGTGGCATGGATCATTTTGGCCCTTACCCCGGTACCGAAGAGATCGTTTTGTTGGAACCTGGTATTTTCGCCCAACTTACGGCGATGTCCAAACACCTTTTGCAAAATCGCGTCTGCAGCTGCGTTTGCAAACGCATCCGAATCTCCACGGCGTTCTCCAAAATCGCCGGCAAACACTTGAGTTGGCAGATGCTTGCCATTCGGCGCCTTGGCACCTGAAATGACCGTTTTTGCAAAGCTGGGATCAAATGGATTAAGCGAATCCGTCATTTTCTGTCCGAAGCTCCTCTTGTCTTCGTCTCCGGCTTGGCGAACCGATATCAAGCTTGGACAAATAGCCGTTGATGGCCTTCAGTATCGTCTTATTTTCCTTATCAGCGAATTCGCCAAAAACATTAATACCTTTTCACAGTCTTCTCCCTTCAGAGGGCCTCATAAGGCTGTTGATCGTGACCCTGTTTTCTCCGTCTCCGCATTTTTTTCATGCCGGGAGCAGCCGCTTCCGGTTGCCTAAGACGGTCCCGTCCCCGCCGTAGGGGAAGGGGCCGCCCGTGCGGATGAGGTCCAGGGCGCGGTGCGCCTCGCGCGGCAGATCCTTGAGAGCGCTTTCAGGGACGCCGCCCGGCGCCGCCGCAGGGAGGGTGATTTCGGCGCGCGGGGCTTCGGGTGCGGATACCTGCCCGCAGGCCGAAAGACCGAGGAGAGCGAGCAGGAATGGGGCCGTCAACAGGGGCGGGGTGAAGGAACGAAGGTTTGCCTTTTTGCTGCCCATCCTGTTCCTTGTTCCCGTTTCATGGGCGCAGGCCGGGGTCGGGGAGGCGCAGGGTGCAGCGGGCGCCGCCGCCGGGGTTCGAGCCGAGGGAGAGGGCGCCGCCGAGGCTCTCCATGATCTGGCGCGATACGGCCAGGCCCAGGCCGGTCCCGCGGGTTTTCCCGGTGACGAAGGGGCGCACGAGATCCTCCGGGTCGCGGCCGCCGAAACCGGGGCCTGCATCGTCGATCCTGATTTCGAGAAAGCTTCCCTCCCTGGCAAGGGTCACCCCGATGACGCCCCCGGAGGGGGAGGCCTCCAGGGCATTCAGGAGGACGTTCAGGAGCACCTGGCGCATCCCGGCCGGGTCGGAACGGAGGGGGACGGAGCCGTCGGGAAGTTCGAGGGTGACGCCCGCGGCGGCGAGCTTCGGCTGGAGCATGCCGCGGAGGTCGCCCAGCAGCGGGACAAGGTCGAACTCCCGGACCTCGGGCTCGCGGGGGCGGGCGAAGTCGAGCAGGTCGCTGACCAGCCGCTCCAGCCGCGCAGCCTCCCCCACCACCGTCCGGAGCCTCTCCTGGGCCGGATGGTCCGGACCGAGATCCTCTTGGGCCAGCTGCGTCAGCCCCTTCATCGCCCCGAGCGGGTTGCGGATCTCGTGGGCCAGGGAGGCGGACATGACCCCGAGCGCCCGCAGCTGCGCCTCCTCCCCCTCCCGCGCCTTCAGCTTCAGGAAGCGGTCGAGGGTGCGCAGGAGGAAGAAGGCGAGCCCGAGAATAATAAGGACCGCCGCGCCGGCAAGCGCCAGCTGCATCAGGGCCAGGCGCCGGATGAAATCGGCGGAGGAGGAATAGAGCCCGATCCGCATTTTCCAGCCCCTCATCCCCGGGTGCGGCTCCCGGCGCCCCCGGCGCGGATGCCCGAGCTCCTCCTCGAAGACGAAGAGGTCGGGGCCGGGATCAAGGATGGCGCCGGCATCCCCGACCGAAGCGAGCACGCGCCCGTTGGGAGCGACGACGGCGAGGAAGGCGGCGCTGCCCGAGTAGACCTCGTAGTGCGCGTCCAGCATCGACTGCCAGTATTCGGGGTTGTTCCGCCTCCCGGAGCCCCGCGCCTGGGTATCGATGGCCGCGGCGATTTCGTACCCGCGGTTGTCGAGGTACTGGGCGCGCAACCGCGTGAGGGTAAGGTAGGTGTAGACGGCGTTGGCCAGGAGCGCCAGGCTGACCAGCAGGGCGCCGGCCAGGACCCAGCCCCGGGGGAAGGCCGGTTTTGTGCGCGTGCGGGTGGATTCTGTCATCGGGTACCCCTTCGGTCACCATTATGCACAAATCCAGGGCAAGGAGGATACCGCAAAGGTACGGGGAGCGAGTCGAGCGGAACTTTTTTCACCGCCCGTTGTTTATAGGGGGTGTGTGGATCAGGATCGCCGATCGGGCGAAAGCACGACGGGGACCAAGACGGAGCTGCATCGGCTTTGCCGGAGAAAAGGAGAAACGGTTATGTGGAAGAAAACTTTGATCATCGGTTCCATCCTGACGCTCGCGCTCGCAACGGCCTATGCCCAGGGACGCGGCGGCGGCGGCATGAACCGGGGTTCCGGCCGGGGAGGGGTCGGCTCCGGGCGCGGACAAGGACAGATGCAGGGGCCGGGGGAGAACCGGGGCATGGGGGAAGCGAAGCGCAGCCCCCGGGCGGCCGAAGCCCAGGCCGAGCACAAGCGGGTGAAATCGACCAGCCGCCAGCGCAAGCAGATCCGCGACTGCGACCAGGCGGCCGAGAACGTGGGGAAGCAGGCGCGCAAAATGGCCCAGAACACCGGGAATAGGTATAACGCCCAGGAAGCGGCCAGGCAGCGCAAGGCGCTGGGAGAACAGGTCCGGAAGATGGATCAGCAGCACGAACGGCTGATCGGCGGGCTCAACGACGGCCAGAAGGAGGCCTGGCGGGACCAGATCCGCAACATGACGGAGATGCGGCGGCAGCTGCACAACCATATCGCCGCGATGCAGGCGGGGCAGCGGGTCGATCCCGACTGGTCCCGGAACGCCGAGCGCGCGCGGGAAATCGAGCGGATCATGAACCGCTGGAGGACCGATTACGGGACGCTCGCAGCCCAGGCGGAGGAGTAGTCATTCTCTATGGCTGTCGTGGAACCGGCCGTCGGCCCGGCGCCGGTCCACGGCGGCCGAATCGAACCACCCCGCCCGGGAAACCGGGTAGGCGTCGAATTCCGGCACGTAGGGCTTGATGTCGAGCAGGGGCGTGCCATCGAGCACGTCGATATCGGCCACGACCAGGGTGCTCCCCTCCCTGCGGAGCAATCGCACCACGCTCATCCCGATCGGGTTCGGCCGCGAGGGGGAGCGGGTGGCGAACACCCCGTGCTCCCGGTCGTCCCGGTAGGGGATCACCTTCAGCCGGAACGGTCCGACCCGGTCCATCCAGTAGATGAGCCACAACCGCTCGAACCCCTCGATATCGTCCAGCGCCCGCTCGTAGGCGGGGTCGAGGGCCACCCGCCCCTCGGCGCCCCCGGCATAGGCGCTCTGGATGGGTGTGCCCGCCGCCGTTTGGTAAGGGGAATAGATGGTCCCGATCGCCTTGATGTCCTGTAGTGAATGCATCCTTCCTCTCCGCTTCCACCCGTTTCCCGGGCGCGTCAATATTCGATCTTGAGGGCTTTCATCTTCCGGTACAGGGTGCTGGGGTCGATCCCCAGCTGGGCCGCCGTCCTGCGCCGGGAGCCGCGGTGGCGCCTGAGCGCCGCGCTGATCATCAGCTTTTCCATCGCCTTGAGCGACATGGGATTGCCGCCGTCCGGGGGCGCGGGCCGGAGTTCGGCCGGCAGGTGGTGGAGTTCGATCATGCGTCCGCGGCAGAGAACGAACGCCTGTTCGAGGATGTTCTCCAGCTCGCGCACGTTCCCCGGGTATTCGTATTCCATGAGCCGGGCCATGACCTCTTCGGACACCCCCTCGATCTCCCGCCCCTGGATCCGGTTGAATTTCCCCACCAGGTGCTCG
Source organism: Acidobacteriota bacterium (assembly GCA_012719455.1). Taxonomy (GTDB): domain Bacteria; phylum Acidobacteriota; class UBA6911; order UBA6911; family UBA6911; genus UBA6911. The sequence continues at coordinate 32,348 of JAAYAJ010000023.1, forward strand.
ACGAGCAACGGGATGTCCTCGCGCCGCTGGCTGAGGCTGGGGAGACGCAGGCTGACCACGTGCACCCGGTAGTAGAGATCTTCGCGGAACACCCCGTCCCGGACCAGTTGGCCGAGATCGCGGTGGGTGGCGGCCACCACGCGCACGTCGACCTTCATCGGTTCCACCGAGCCCAGGGGCTCGATCGTGCGCTCCTGCAGCACCCGCAGCAGCCGGACCTGCATCGCCGGCGAGACGTCGCCGATTTCGTCCAGGAAGATGGTGCCGCCGCTGGCCAGGGCGAAACGCCCCGGCTTGTCGCGCCGGGCGTCGGTAAAGGCCCCCGCCTTGTGGCCGAACAGCTCGCTCTCGAGCAGGGTGTCGGGGAGCGCGCCGCAATTGACGGTGACGAAGGGCTTGCTCCTGCGCGGTGACAGGTGGTGAATGGCGCGGGCGAACAGTTCCTTCCCGGTCCCGCTCGCCCCCTCGATCAGCACGGTGCTGGTACTGGCGGCGATCTGAGGCAGGAGCTCGAACAGCTTCTTCATGGGGGCGCTGTACCCGACGATGTCCTCGAAGGTATAGCGCGCCTTCAGCTCCTTCTGCAGCTGCTCGATGGAGCTGAGGTCCTGGAAGGTCTCCACCCCCCCGATCACCTCCCCGTCGTTGTCCCGGAGCAGGGCGGTGGAGATGCGGATGGGGATGCTCTCCCCGCTGCGGCTGACGATATGGGCGGTGGCGTTGAGCACCGGCTTGCGGTTCGACATCGTCCTGCGGAGCGCGCAGGCGTTCTCGCAGATGTTGGCGCGGAAGACGTCCGAGCAGCGCTGTCCCAGGGCTTCCTCCCGGGGAACTTGGGTGATCTCCTCGGCCGCCCGGTTGAAGCCCGTGATGCGCCATTCGAGATCGACGGTGAAGACCCCCTCGTTGATGGAATCCAGAATGGTCTGTTCCCTTCCTTCAGGCTGCCGGCTCACACACCCCCCATGTCAATGCAAAATGCAAAACAATAATACCATCATCCTTGCATTATGCAATACACATGCAGGCACAAAGGGACATTCCCGCCAGGGGTCACAGCCGCAGCGACAGTTTGCGGGCCGCGCGGCGGAACTGGCGCGTCCCGCCCCCCTCGCTCACGGTTTTGAGGATCTGGGCGGAGTCCACGACCTGGAAGCCTGAAAGGAGGGTCACGCCGTACGGACGGAAGACTTCGGGGAGGAAGGGGGTGGAGGGCCCGAGCACCGCGATCTCGCGCGCGCCCCGGCACAGCTCCAGCAGCCGGTCGATCGTTTGGTTCAGGAGCGACGACGCGGTCAGGATAACGACGTCGCAAGCCGGAAGGTGCTCGCCCGCCGCCGTGTCGGGCAGGATGTCAAACTCCGGGTTGGATTTGCGCTCGAAGATGCAGAGCGAGCCGGCGCGTTCCCTCAAAGGCGCGACCAGGGGCCCGAAATAGCCCACCATGCCGACGGCATCCCCGGCCCGCACCTGGAGGATCTCGGCGATGTCCGCCTCCACAGCCGTTTCCGGGGCGGGGACGAGGGCGTTGAGCGTCGCCAAGCCCACGGCCGCCGCCGTCACGTTCGGATTCTTCAGCCACTCCACCAATTCCGCGGCGGTGCGCCCGGCCACGCGTCCGGCCGCGGGCACCACGCAGCACGACTCGTACTCCCCCTCGTGCAGGGTATAGGCGAGGCCGCACGCCCCGTCGTCCAGGCAGACCGCCGTATAACCCAGTCCGATCCGGACATCGGCCGCCATCCTCTCCGCACCCAGCTCCTTCACCCGGTCCACCAGTTCGCTTGCCAGCATCTGCAATCCCCCTTTGCCGTCGATGCATGCAATCGGCATTCCCATCCCGGATCATCCGGTTGAGGACCGCAAATTGCATGGGTCTATGGGGTATGAAAGTATCATGATTTTCCCTATACTGTAATGCCGGTTGCTGAAAACCGGGTTACCGATCAAAAAGGAGAGAAAAAATGAAGGTAGGATTCCCCATCGAGACAGACAACGGAATGGACAGCAAGGTCTATGGACATTTCGGCTCCGCCCCGGCATTTCTCATCGTCGACACGGAGCTTGACCAGGCTACCACGGTCGGCGGCTCCAGCGAGCACAAGGAACATGGCGCATGCAACCCGGTAAAGACCCTTGGCGGCAACCTCCCGGACGCCCTGGTGACGGGGGGGATCGGGATGGGGGCCATCATGCGGCTGGGCGAGATGGGCGTAAAGATCTACCGCGCGGCGGCGCCCACCGTGGGGGAGAACCTGGCCCTGCTCAAGCAAAACGGCTTACAGGAATTCTCCGCCAACGACACCTGCAAGGGACATGAGGGAGGCTGCGCCCATTAGCCCACTCCGCGCGCAACCGGGGAAACCTTAGTATGCCTGTTCCCACGCAACACCATCTCGAGGACTCCAGGAACCGGGAGCACCCGGACTGCATCGCCTGCGGTCAGGGGAAGCTTCCGGGCTTGGGGCTGGAATTCGCCGTGTGCGAGGACCAAGGGGTCCGGGCGGAGTTTCCCTGCGCCCGCATCTACCAGGGCTACCCTGGTCTGCTCCATGGCGGCATCAGCTCCATGCTCCTGGATGCGGCGATGACCAACTGCCTTTTCGCCCATAATATCAGCGCCCTGACGGCCCGGATGATTCTTCGCTACCTGCATCCGGTCGAAGTCGACCGGCCGGCGACGGTCAAGGCGTGGCTCCGTGAATATGAGCCCCCCCTCTACGTTCTGGAGGCGGAAATTGAACAGAACGGCCGGGTTCTGGTGAGGGCCTCCGCAAAGTTCATCAACCGGGAACAGTAGCCGTTTTTGTCCCGATCGCGGTTGCATTTTGCGCGGATTCCCGCCAGAATTCCAAATTCAGCGCCGATTTAGGGAGACAATTCCATGGACAACCCTGACGAGGGGATGGAGCAGCCCGATTTCCCGGGTCCCATCCTTTTTTACAACGAAGAGGTGATCGATCATTTCACCAACCCGCGCAACGTGGGGGAACTCACGGAGGCCGAAACGGACGGCTACGGGCTGGTCGGGGACCCCTCCTGCGGGGACCAGATGAAGCTCTGGATCCAGGTACGACAAAACCGGATCGAGAAGATCGCCTTCAAGTCCTTCGGCTGTCCCGGTGCCATCGCCACCAGCAGCATGCTGACGGAACTGGCGCAGGGTAAACCGGTCGAAGAGGCAAAGAGCATCACCGACGACGACGTGGTGGAGGCCCTCGGGGGCATTCCGGAACGAAAGAAACACTGCTCGCTCCTGGGGGTGATGGCGCTCCAGGCCGCGATCCGGGACTGGGAAAGCCGGGGATCGGCGGGCGGGGGATCGCAACAGTGATATACCTCGATCACAACGCCACCACCCCGCTCGACCGCCGGGTGCTGGATGCCATGACCCCCTACCTGACCGAACAGTGGGGCAACAGCTCGAGCCCCTACCGCTTCGGCAACCAGGCGCGGATAGCCCTGGAAAACGCCCGGGCCCGCGTTGCGGCGTGCATCGGCGCCGCCGCCGACGAGATCGTCTTCTGCGCAAGCGGGACGGAGGCGGACAACCTCGCCGTCCGCGGGGTCGCCGCCGCCCTGCGCGAGCGCGGCAACCACATCGTCACCTCGTCCGTGGAGCACCATGCCGTGCTCCACACCTGCCGCGCGCTCGAGGCGGAAGGGTATCGCGTCACCTATCTCCCGGTCGACCGCGACGGCCTCGTCGACATCGAGGAACTGGAGCGGAACCTCACGCCGGGCACCATCCTCGTCAGCGTCATGCACGCCAACAACGAAACGGGGGTGCTGCAGCCGGTCGGGGAGATCGCCCGGATCGCCCGGGAACGGGGGATCGTGTTTCATTCCGACGCGGTCCAGACGGCGGGAAAACTGCCCGGAATGCTGTGCCACACCGGCGCCGACCTCCTCTCCTTTTCGGCGCACAAGTTCTACGGCCCCAAGGGGGTCGGCGCCCTCTACGTCCGCCGCGGGACCCCCCTGCTTGCCCGAATCACCGGGGGACCCCATGAGCACGGCCTGCGCGCCGGGACCGAAAATGTCCCCGGCATCGTCGGCCTGGCCGCCGCTCTCGCCCTGGCGGTGGAGTCGGCCGGGACGGAGGCTCCCGGGAGCGCCCGGCTGCGGGACCGGTTCGAATCCCTCGTCCTCCAGACCATTCCGGGCGCACGGATCAACGGGAACGGGGCCCCGCGCGTAGCCAACACCTCCAACCTGAGCTTTGACGCCGTGGACGGGGAATCGATCGTGCTGGGACTCGACCTGTCAGGGATCTGCATCTCGACCGGCTCGGCCTGCTCCACGGGGGACCCGGAACCCTCCCACGTGCTCCTGGCCATGGGGCTTTCCCCGAAGGAAGCGCAGGGTTCGGTCCGGGTTTCGCTCGGCCGGCACACTGTAGCGGCGGAGATCGACGCCGCCGCATCCGCCCTGGAGCGGACGGTCGCGCGCCTGCGCGCCATTTCGTCCCTGTAGCCGCCCTACAGCCCCCAGCTCTTGAACATGTCCCGGTAAAACTGCGGCTGCTCGAAATCGGGGCGCATGACCATGTTGTGCTCCTTGTAGGAGAACATTCCTCCCGCCTCGAGCCCCGCGACGAGGCCCGCCACCTTGGCCCCGGGGACGGCGAAGATGATTTCGTCCTCGGCAGTCAGCGCCCGCTGGTATTCGCCGGGATCGGGGAGCACCACCCACGACTTTCCAGTCTTGATCGGTTCCACGACCGAATAGCCGCAGGAGGGGGGGAAGAAATGGCCCCGGACTTCGGGCACCTCCCCGATCTTCATCGAGAGGAGCAGGGCCCGCAGTTGGGCGTTGTTCATGTAGGCCAGGACCACGTCGGGCACGAAGGCGGCCTTTTTGAGCGGGGCGGTGAGCACCCCGACATACTTCCCCCGCTCGAAGGAGTCGTAGGGGTGGCTCCAGGCGGAGATCGAATCGGGTTTATCCACCATTCCGTAGGCCATCAGCGCGGTCGGGCACCAATGATCCTCCCCGAGCATCGCCACGGTCTTCCCTTCGCGCCGCGACAGGGCGACGGCCTGGCACTGGGCAAGATGGACCTTGCCGTCCCTGAAGGGGCGGAAGGCGTCGGGCGGAATCTCCGCTCCTTTCTCCAGCATCTTCAGGGCGACGGGTGACGTCCTCAGGATCAGGGTGTTCTCCAGTTTTTCCCCGTACGTATTGAAATCCTTCACTGCGGGCATGCGCCTCCTCCTTCGATATGGTTTGCGGTTGTCCCCTTATAGGCCCGCGCCGGCTACCGGGTCAAGGCCGAAAACCGGTAGTGGGCCGCCGCCGTATTGAGTTCGAAAACCCCGGGCATCTCCCGGCTGAAGGCGGTGAGAGCCTCGAACCCGGTGCAATGGGCCGGAATCAGGTGCCGGGGCGCCAGCCCCCGGATGTCCGCGATGGTCCTCCGGATCCTGTCGGCCGGGGCGTTGATCAGGTGGAAACCGCCGATGACGGCATGGACTTTGCGGACGCCCGAGACTTTCTGCGCCTGCCGGACGGTGTTGACGATTCCGGCGTGGGCGCAGCCCGAAACCACCACCAGCCCCTTCCCCTTCAACACGAAGAAGAGGGCCAGCTCCCCCGGGAAATCGTCCTGCTCCATCCGCTCCCCGCGCCGCACCAGCAGGGCGGGATTCGGAGTCTCGTAATCAGTCTCCCGCCCGATCCCGCCCGTCACCCAGATTCCCGGGAGGATCTCGCCCGGGTCCCGGACCTCGACGGGGCGCACCCCCAGGGCTTCGAGCCCGCCCCTTTTCAACTGACCGATATCCTGCACCTCCACGCTGCCGGGGCGCAGCGACCCGCGGCGGAGAAACGCCTCCACCCCGGCATAAAAGGGGAGACCCCCGGGGCTTCCGACCCGCCGCAGGATCTCCGCCGCCCCCGACCAGTGGTCGAAATGCCCATGGCTCAGGACAAAAGCCCCGCTATTCCCAAGGTCCAGGCCCAGCAGCCGGGCGTTGTCCAGTATCCTTTCCCCGTCGAGGCCGAAATCGAACATGCAGCGGCTCGTCCCGGCGCCCGTGGACACCTCGATGTAGTACGAGAGCCCGTGCTCGGCGTGGATGCATTCGCCCGCGCCCACGCGGTAGTGGGTGGACACCTCCGAATCGGGCCTCAGCGAGTCGTAGTAGTTGTCCGTAAGCACCCAGATGCGGACTTCATCCGCTTCCATCGTATGACCGGCTTGTACCATTCCCCCCTCCTGGATTCGAGATCAGGGGCCGCAGCCGGCCCCTTCCCCCTCCTTGCAATTCTCCGGCCAGAGCCTGTACCATCTGGCCCATAAAATGCATGGTTTTTGAAGGGAATCCATAAAGAGAAAAGGAGACATCGAATGAAACTGGGCATGATCATCAGTCAGACCGATCCGGAAACCGTGTTCAACGCCTTGCGCCTGGCACTCTACAGTCTCGAGCAGGGGGACCAGGTGCGCATCTTCCTCTCCGGCAGGGGGGTGGAGATCGACGACATCGAGGATGCCCGCTTCAACGTCAGGGAGCTGGCCCGGAAAATCCTGGACGCGGGGGGGGAATTCCTGGCCTGCGGCACCTGTCTCAAACTTCGCCAGTCCGAGGGCTCCGAAATCTGCCCCCTGTCCACCCTCAAGGACCACTATGAAATCGTCCGTGATTCGGACCGGCTGGTCACTATCTGATAGGTCGAGGGCCCCGAGCCCGGACGACGTGATTATGGTGGAGACCCCTTCTCCCGGTGTGCTCAAATCCCGGGAAGCGCCGGCCCTTCGCGGCCGGTGCGGCGGAGGGTCCCCATGTTTCACCCGATACGGCGAGGATATGCAATGAAAAACTTCGGCATCAGGATAATGGCGTCGGCGGCCCTGGCGCTCTGTCTCATTTTATCGGTCCCCGGCCGGACCTCGGGGAGCGAGCCCCCGACGACAGGGGCCTCGGCACGGCCCGATCACGTCACCCTCACCTGGACCGGGGACCCGGCCACGACGATGACGGTCACCTGGAGAACGGATGCCACGGTCGGGGAGAGCTTCGTCGAGTACGGGCAGGGGGCCGCTCTCACCGGCAAAGCGCTCCGGGCGCCGGGGACGGCGCGCGATTTCACCTCCGACCTGGGGACGGCGCGGATCTTCTCAGCTACCCTCGCGGGGCTCGCCCCGGGCAAGCGCTACACCTACCGGGTCGGCGGCGGCGACCATTGGAGCGAAACCTCGAGTTTCGAGACCGCCCGGAAGAAGATCGACCGGTTCACCTTCCTCATTTTCGGCGACAGCCAGGCCCCGATCGACGGGGACGCTCCCTTCGGCATCTGGCGCCGCACGGCGCTGAGCGCCATAAGGGAAAACCCCGAAGCACGCTTTATGGTCCTCACCGGCGACCTCACCGACTGGGGGTTGATGCAGGCCCACTGGAACGCCTGGTTCGCCGCTTCCCGCGGCATCATCGACCGGCTCCCGTTCATGCCCGTATCGGGGAACCACGAGCATTACGGCTCCCGGAAAGCGGCCCGGCAGGATTACTACCTCGCGCAGTTCACCCTTCCCGGCAACGGGCCCGAAGGGCTCCGGGGCCAAGCCTATTCCTACGACTACGGCCCGGTCCATTTCGTGGTGCTCGACAGCCAGCAGGTGGAGCAGCGCCAGCAGGGGGACATCCTCACGCCCCAGAAGGAATGGCTCGAACGGGACCTGGCGGGGAGCGAGGCCCCCTGGAAGATCGCCTTCTTTCACCGCCCCCCCTACGGGACGAAGCTGAACCGGGACGAGGCCGAGATCCGCGACGCCTTCTGCCCGATCCTGGAACGTCACGGCGTCGACCTGGTCTTCAATGCCCACGACCACGGGATCTCCCGCACCCCTCCCATGAAGGGGGGCGTCGCGATGGAAAAAGCCTCGGAGGGAACGATCTACCTCGTGGTGGGACACAGCGGCGGGAAAACCTACAAGGACAACGCCAGGAAGGAGTTCCACGACTTCTTCTACAATCCCCTCGACCAACCCAACTACTGGGTGCTCGAAGCTTCGGAAAAGAAAATCGGGGTGAAGGCGCGGAAAGTCGACGGAACAATCATCGACTCCTTCGAGATCGACAGCAAGGGGACCTTCAAACAGAAAGAGCAGCTGAAGGAAAACTAGCCCGCGGCCGCCCGGCAGGGGGCGGGCCAGGCCCTCCCCCTGCCGCACCCTATCCTATTTCCTTCTCGAACGGCCACATGGCCAGCCCGCCGTCGAGCACCTTCACGTCGACGAATCCCGCCCCGACGAGCACGCGCGACGCCTCGTACCCCCGGAGCGAAATGGCGCAGTAGCAGACAATCTCCCGGTCGCGCGGGACCTCCGCGAGCCTCCGGCGCAGGGCGCCCAGCGGAATCAGGGTGGACTTGGGGAGCCGGACCTCGGCGTACTCCTCCGGGGAGCGGGCGTCGAGCAGGAAGAAGTCCTCGTTTGCCTCGATCTTCCGGTGGACCTCTTCGGCCGTGATCCCGACCATGAGCCCGTCGCGCTTGTTGCGCACAACGTTGGCCGCGGTGACGAGATTGTCCATGGCGGAGGCATAGGGGGGGGCGTAGCTGAGATCGAGCCCGGCGATGTCATCGATCGTCATCCCTGCCGTGATCGCCGTGGCCGCCACGTCGATCCGCTTGGCCCCTTCCCCAGGTCCCGTGACCTGCACCCCCAGCAGCCGGCCGGTTTTCCGGTCGGCGACCATTTTCACCAGGAGCGGCTTGGACTCGGACATGTAGTGGGCCCGGTCGGCGCCCGGGACCATCGCGCTGATCACCTCGTACCCGGCGGCGCGGGCCGCGCGCTCGGTCAGCCCGGTCCGGCCGGCGCAGTAGTCGAAGACCTTGCAGATGGAACTTGCGACGATGCCGGGAAAGATTTCGTTCCCGCCGCAGATGTTGCAGGCGGCCACGCGCCCCTGCTTGTTGGCCGTCGATCCCAGTGGGACGAAGCACGGGTTTCCCGTGATCCGGTCGATGCACTCGACGCAATCGCCCGCGGCGTAGATGTCGGGGTCGGAGGTCTGGAGGCGGTCGTTGACACGGATGGCGCCGGTCTTTTCCCCGATCTCGAGCCCCGCCCCCTTGGCGAGCGCCACGTTGGGGCGCACCCCGATGGCGATGATGACCATGTCGGCGGGAAGTTCGCCCTTGTCCGTCTTCACGTGGGTGATCTTCCCACCGCCCCCCCGGTCCTCCAAGGCAAGCGCACGGGTGCCGGACAGGATGCGCACCCCTTGCGATTCCATGTAATTCTCGACCAGGCGCGCCATGTCCCAGTCGAGCATGCCGAGGATCTGCGGCAGCATCTCCACGATGGTGACCCGGCAGCCGTGCGCCACCAGGGCCTCGGTAGCCTCCACCCCGATCAGCCCCCCCCCGATGACAACCACGTCCCTGGCCGTACGTTCCGTGACCAGGCGCTTGATCCCCTCGGCGTCATGGATGCCGTGGAGCGTGAACACGTTCCCCTTGTCCACCCCGGGGATCGGGGGGATCATGGGAGTCGCCCCGGTGGCCAGGACCAGCTTGTCGTAATCGAGCGTCGACTCCTGCCGCGTGGCCAGGTCCCTGACGCGGACGCTCCGGGCGACGCGGTCGATCTCGAGCGCCTCCGTGCCGCTGCGGACCTCGAAGTTTTTCACGTTCCGGAAAAAGACCTCGTCCCGGATCACGCCGGCCGAAGTCCCCATAAGCTCCCGTTGCTCCTTGATCTCGCCCGAGACGTAGTAAGGGAGCCCGCACCCCGCGTAGGAGAGAAACGACCCCTTTTCGATGATGGTGACCTGGGCGTCCGGCGCCATGCGCATGATCCTCGAAGCTGCCTTGGGGCCCGCGGCCACCCCCCCGATGATGACGACTTTCACGCTGTCTCCTTTCCCGGCGGCACGCCGGATCAACCGTTATCGGCTTTTATACCGCCATCGTGCTCCGATTGCAATCGCCGACCTCAAGGCGTCTCTTCCCGCCGTGGCCGCTCCCGTCCGTGGTCGACATCCACGAGAAGGATCCTGCCCGCACCGGAGCCGGGCATCCATGCAAAACACCCGAATCCAGCTCTCCATTGCGGGCATTTTGCAATGCTCGACGGTCTCTTGCCGCATCCGGCGGGCCGTCCCCCCGCGATTATGGCCCCGGCGCGGGTCCCGGCCGATTGGCACGACTCCTGCATGGTCACCAGTGCGGCACCGCTGTGCGGCGCCGCGAAAATCTCTTCCAGGAGGTAGTCACCAAATGAAAATCGTCATCAGTTCCCAGGGGAACACGCTGGATTCCATGGTAGACCCCCGCTTTGGACGGGCGGCGCAGTTCATCCTCTATGACACGGAAACGGAGAAGTTCGAAGTTCTCTCCAACCAGCAGAGCCTGAACGCGACGCAGGGCGCCGGCATCAAGGCGGCCGAGACCCTGTCCGGTCGCGGAGCCGAAGCGCTGATCACCGGCCACTGCGGTCCCAACGCGTTCCAAACCCTGTCGGCCGCCGGCATCGCCATATACATCGGGGCCGACGGGCTCACGGTGGCCCAGGCCATCGACAAGTTCAAGGCCGGCGAGCTCCGCACGGCGCAAGCGCCCGACGTCAAGGGCCACTGGCAATGATCATCGCGATCGCTTCCGGGAAGGGGGGGACCGGGAAAACGACCATCGCGACCAACCTCGCCATGTGTCTCCAGAAACCGGTCCGGCTGCTGGATTGCGACGTCGAGGAGCCCAACTGCCACATTTTCCTGAATCCCGACCTGGACGGCGGCGAACGGGCCACACTTCCCGTGCCCGTCATCGACGAAGGGCTGTGCAACAATTGCGGCGAATGCGGCCGCATCTGCCAGTTCAACGCCATCGTTTCGCTGAAGACGAAACCGCTGGTCTTCCCCGCCCTGTGCCACGGGTGCGGGGGATGCATGCGGGTGTGCCCCACCGGGGCGATCAGCGAGGAGGGGCGCGAAATCGGCACTGTCGAGACCGGGACCAGCGGCCATATCGAATTCGTCCAGGGACGCCTTGACGTGGGGCAGGCACAGAGCCCTCCCCTGATCCGGGCCGTCAAGCGGCACATCGCGGAAGAAGGGGTGACCATCATCGACTGCCCCCCGGGGACCTCCTGCCCGGTGATCGCCGCGCTGAAGGGGTGCGATTACGCCGTCCTCGTCACCGAATCCACCCCTTTCGGGCTGCACGACCTGAAGCTGGCCGTGGCTACCGTACGGCTGCTTCACCTTGATTTCGGGGTCGTGATCAACCGGGCCACCCCGCACGATGTCATGGTCCGGGAGTATTGCAAAAAGGAGCGCATCCCGGTCCTGCTCGAGATCCCGGACGATCGCAGGGTGGCCGAGGCCTATTCGCGCGGCAAGCTGATCGTCGAGGCGGTGCCCGAACTGAGGGAGTCGTTCGAGCGGCTGTGCTGCGCCATCATATCGAGAATCCAGCATCGCGACGCGGCGCCGATTCCGTGCGCCGGGACCACACCGGGGGTGTCATGAAAGAACTGGTGGTAATCAGCGGCAAGGGGGGGACCGGCAAGACCAGCCTGACCGCCTCGCTGGCCGCCCTGGCCGGCGACGCCGTGATCGCCGACTGCGACGTGGACGCGGCGGACCTTCACCTGCTGCTCTCCCCCAAGGTGCTCAAGGTCGAGGAGTTCCGGAGCGGGCGCGAGGCCGTCATCCGTCCCGGAGACTGCATCGCCTGCGATGTCTGCCGCGACGTGTGCCGCTACGACGCCGTCCGCCCGGTCTTCGAAAACGGGCGCAAGGCGCACTATGCCGTGGACGCGATCGCGTGCGAGGGGTGCGGCGTGTGCGTCCGCTTCTGCCCCGAACACGCCATCGATTTCCCGGAACGGGTGTGCGGGGAGTACCGCATCGGCGAGACCCGCTTCGGCCCCATGGTTTACGCGCAACTGGGAATCGGGGCGGAGAATTCGGGGAAGCTGGTATCGACCGTCCGCAAGGAAGCCCGCGCGATCGCCGACGACGGCAATGCACGCTGGATCCTGGTGGACGGCCCGCCCGGCATCGCCTGCCCCGTCATTGCCTCCATCACCGGCAGTTCGCTCGCCCTGGTCGTGGTGGAGCCCACCCTTTCGGGCATCCACGACATGGAGCGGGTGCTCGAACTGACCCGCCACTTCGCCCTGCCGACCTTCGTCTGTATCAACAAATGGGAACTCAACCCACAGATGACCCAGGAGATCGAGGCCGCCGCACTGGCCGCCGGCGTCTCCCTGGCGGGGAGGATCGGTTACGACCGGGCGGTCACGGACGCGCAGATCCGGGGCCTGACGGTAGTGGAACACGGGGGTCGGGCGGCGGAGGATATCCGCGCCGTGTGGGCCGCCCTGGCCGACGCGCCGGGCGCTCCGGCGGCGCCCGCAACCATGGAAGTCTGACCGGCCATGCCAACCGGGAAGCCGGAAAGCGGCCGGACGCCCAGGACCGACGAAGCGATCCTGGAAAGCATTTCCGACGGGGTTTTCACCGTCGACGCCGGGTGGAACATCACCAGCTTCAACCGTGCGGCGGAGGAAATCACCGGAGTCGGCCGCGCCGACGCCATCGGCCGCCGCTGCAGCGACGTGTTTCGCTCGAGCCTGTGTGGACAGGAGTGCGCCCTCGGCAGGACGCTCAAGACGGGGAAACCGGTGATCAACCTCTCCGCCTACATCGTCAACGCCGCCGGAGAACGAATCCCCGTCAGCTTGTCGACCGCCGTGCTGCGGGACGCTTCCGGCCGCGTCATCGGCGGGGTGGAGACCTTCCGGGACCTCTCTGAAATCGAGGCGCTGCGCCGGGAACTCGAGGCCCACGTCCACGTCGGCGAAATCTCGAGCCGGAGCCCCCTTATGCGGCGCGTGCTGGAGGTCCTGCCCGCCGTCGCCGCCAGCCCCAGCACCGTGCTGATCCTGGGAGAGACCGGGACCGGAAAGGAGGTGGTGGCCCGGACGATCCACGCGCAAAGCCCCCGCTGCAGGGGCCCGTTCGTCGCGGTCAACTGCGGCGCCCTCCCCGAGACCCTGCTTGAATCGGAGCTGTTCGGGTACCGCGCGGGAGCCTTCACCGGTGCGGTGAAGGACCGCCCGGGGCGCTTCGCCCTGGCGCGGGGCGGCACGCTCTTTCTCGACGAGATCACGGAAATCCCCCCGGCGATGCAGGTCAAGCTGCTGCGCGTGCTCCAGGAGCGGACCTACGAGCCCTTGGGATCCCTCCAGCCCGAAAGCACCGACGCACGCGTCATCGTCGCCGCCAACCGGGACCCTGCCGGACAGGTGCGCCGGGGGCTGTTACGGGAGGACCTCTACTACCGCATCAACGTGGTGCGCATCGAACTCCCCCCCCTGCGGCGGCGCATGGAAGACCTTCCCCTCCTGGCCGGGGAATTCATCGCCCGCTTCAACCGGTTGCAGGGAAAACGGGTGGCCGGGATCGCGCCTGCAACCCTCCCCTTGCTCATGGCCCATGACTGGCCCGGCAACATCCGTGAACTGGAAAACGTCATCGAAAGGGCCTTCATCCTCTGCAGCGAGGGGGCCATCGAGCCCCGCCATCTCCCGGAGGAGATCGCGGGGGGGGAGGCGGGGCCGGGCGCCGGGGGGCGCATGAGGTCGGCCCACGACATCCTGGAGGCCCAGGCTATCCGGAGCGCCCTCGAGCAGGCCGGTTACAACCGGCTGCGCGCGGCGCGCGAACTGGGCATCCACAAGACCACCCTCTTCCGGAAGATCAAAAAGCTGGGAATCGCGCTCCCCGACAGGGACGGCCGCTCCCGGGAAGGGGGGTCGCGCGGCGCGGAGGGGGCCGTCAGGCGTTTTTAATGATGTCTCCCAGGATGATGTCGGTCGCGATCCTCGCCCCGATCCCCGGGAGCATGCTGCACTTTTCGAACCCCTTCTCCTGCTCGAACCTCGCCATGTTCTCGGGACTGGCACCCGGATCCATGTAGCGGCCGAAGACAACGTCCTCCTGGATCTTGGGACAGGTGTAGGCGCCCACGGCCTCTCCGAACCGCTCCATGAACTGCTTCGCCATCCCCATGGCGGCTCCCATGGATTCGAAATCCCCCAGGTCGTCGCTCCCCCGGTAGAGGCCGATGGCAGCGAGTCCCCCGGTCACCCCCCCGCACATCCAACCGGTGCTCCCGAACCCGGGGAACGGGGAGAGGGCGCGCAGGACCTCTACGCTGCCCAGCCCGAACTCCTCCATCACCGCCAGCGCCGTGCCGCGCGCGCAGTTCCCGGCGAAGTAGTTGTACTCCTCGGCTCGCAGTTCGACCCGGGCCAGGATCCGTTCCCGATCGCGCAACGCCTCATCCGCACCGGGGAGCTTCCGGCTGAATCCCGCCGCGACGGCCGCCCGGCACCGGGCCTCGATGGCGGCCATATCCCATTCCCGCCCGGCCAGGGCCTTCAATTTCACCTGCAGCGCCTTGTAATCCGCCATGGAATCTCCTCACCGTTGCGGGGAAAAGCCGGGCCGCATCGGCCACGATGGTCGCCCGGGGTTTGCCGGCCCCGCCCCGCCGAAACCCCGGCGCCATTGTAGCCGAAGGCCGCAGGGATCCGTACCGGTTTTCGCCCCGGTCTCTCCTCATCCCCTGATCGAGCCCCTACGGCCGGCACCGCCCGCACGGCCGGAATCCCGCGGCAACAGCCTCTGCGCGCGATTGAAAGACCCGCGTACAGCGCTTGCAGTTGTAATCCGGGCAGGAGGGGGCGTGGAAGACACGGCTCCCCGTGTTTCCGTGATAAACGATTGACCGGTTTTCCGCCGAACCGGAGGAGGTTCCCGGCGCTCCCCACATCCCTACACCGGCCTCCTTGGCATCCTGTTCCAGCCGGGCGAGGAGCCAGTCGGAATTGAAACGGCCGTAGTACCGGGCAAGCCCCGCCTTCAGGAGTTCCACGGAGAGATCGCGGCCGTCGTCGAGGTACACCCTGGCGACGGTACGGCCGTATGGGTCCTGCTCCTTTTCGATCACGGTGACGGTCTTCCCGGCCGCCATCCGGGTCGCGAACGCCTTCGCCTCCTGCGCGAAGGGCTCCTCCTTCTCCGGACAATCGATCCCCTCGAGCCGGATGCGGATCCTGCCGCCGTCCTTCGACACCTCCATCGTATCGCCGTCGATGACGAAGAGGCATTGCGCGGTGAAGGTTTGGGGCACGGCGGGGAGGCCGCACAGGAGCACGAAGATCAGGAGCAGGGAGCCGCGCGCGTTCATTTCATCCTCCGATGAGACCGCAGGAACCCGTCGCCTTTGGCCTCCGCCGTGGCGGTCGATGAGCGGGGGATCGGCGCTTCCCTCCCGGAAGGGCTATTCACTCGAATAATTGTCGAAATAGCCCTGGATATGGATGATGGGCGTTCCCTTGTCGCCGCTTCCGCTCATCAGGTCGCACAGGGAGCCGACGAGGTCGGACAGGCGCCGGGGCGTTGTCCCGATTGAGGCTTCCTTGCCCAGCAGGTCATTCCCCTTCCCGGAGATGATGGCCCGAATTCTCTTTTCCGCATCTCCCGCCGGCAGGCCCGCAAGCTCGTTGTCGGCGATGTACTTGATCTTGATTTCGTTCAGGGTCCCGTCAAGCCCGGAGGTGAACCCCGGAGCAACCACCGGGTCGGCGAGTTCCCAGATCTTCCCAATGGGGTCCTTGAAGGCGCCGTCGCCGTAGACCATCACCTCGACGTGCTTTCCGGTCGCCTCGAAAAGACGCCGGTGGATTCCTTCACAAAACGCCTGCGCCTCCCTCGGAAAGAGCTTCAGCCGCGTCGGCCCCGCCTGGTTCGATCCCAGGAGCCCGTATTCCGGATTCCACCCGCCCCTTCGGGGCTTGTTCATCAGGTCGTCGAGGCCGACCACCGTCCTGCCGCCCGCGGCCAACAGCCTCGCCTTTATCCGTTTCCGGTCGTGGATGTGCGCCACCACCACATCCTTTGAATAATCCAGCGCCCGGAGAGGATCGTTGGCCAGCACGATCTCGACATTCCCGTCCACTCCAAGGCTCGTGTAGAGCTCGATATAATCCAGCCCGGTAAAGGGGTGCTTGAAACTGTGGCCGAAATGCCTCCGGTATTCCTCCTGCGAAATCACATCGGCATGCGGATCGATGCCGGCGGCCTCCATCCCGTCGACATCCATGAGGTGGTTGCCCACCTCGTCGCACGGGTAGCTCAGCATGACCGTCACATGCCTGCGGCTCATCGCCAGGCCTTTGAGGATCAACGAAAATCGGTTCCGGCTCAGGATGGGGAAGAGGACGACAAAACCGTCGGTGAAGAGCTCCAGGGCCTGCTCGGCGATTTCGGCCACCTCCACGTAATTCCCCTGCGAGCGCGCAAGGAGAGACTCGGTGACGCCGACAATGTCGCGGTCCTTGATTTCAAAGCCATGGCTCCGCGCGGCTTCCAGGACGCAATCAACGACGATCCGCTCGAGGTCGTCCCCCTGGCAGATGAGCGGGGCCCGGATGGCGCGGGCCTGGGTGCCGATCATTCTTCGCACTGACTCCTCCTTATGTACCGTCCGGCGCCGCGAAAGCGCAGGCCCCTCCAGCCTCCGCCGCCACGGCGGGGCGGCCGGAAGAAGGCATTGTCGCACGAGTCAACGTCCCCTGCAATGGCACCCCATCGGCGGGATCTTGCACCTCGGGGCGGCGCCGTCTCAGATCCGGTTCTCACTCCGGGAGATGAGGTCATCCTGGCAGTCGCGCGTCAACTCCACGAAATAGGCGGAGTACCCGGCAATGCGCACCACCAGGTTGCGGTGCTCTTCGGGAGCCTCCTGCGCCTTGCGCAGCAGCTCGGTCGACACCACGTTGAACTGGGCTTCCGCGCCGCCCTTGTGCATGTACGTCTTCACCATGTCGCGCAGCTTGGCAATCCCGTCATCGCGGCTCAGAGAGGTGGGATGCAGCCGGATGTTCAGACAGACGCCGTCCATGAATTTGCTGTGGTCGTAGCAGAGCGAGGAGAGAAACACGGCGGTGGGGCCGTTGGTGTCCCGCCCCTGCACCGGGGAGGCGGCATCGGCGATGGGGGTCCCGGCCTTTCTGCCGTCGGGCGTCGCCCAGGTGGTATACCCCTGTCCCACGTGGTCCGCCGCCCCGTACAGGCCGGCCTTGAAGATCCTGGTACGGGCGGAATAGCATTCCTTGCAGCTTTCGTAATAGGCGTTGATCACCCAGGCCATCTGCTCGTCGGCATAGGGGTCGGCATTCCCGAAATGGGGCACTTCGTGGATGATCCGCTGCCTCAGCTCCTCGTACCCCACCCAGTCGGCCATCACGGCGTCGTACAGCTCCCGCGCCGTGCACAGCTTCCGGTCGAACACCATGTACCGGATAGCGGTCAGGGAGTCCGCCACCGTGGCCAGGCCGGTCGCGGTCCCTCCGTAGGAATTGTACTTGGCCCCTCCCCAGGTGCAATCCTTGCCCGACTCCATGCAGCCGTCGAGCGAAATGGACAGCATCGGGTGCGGCGTGTGGTACTGGACCAGGTACTCGAGATAATTGTTCAGGCTCACCTGGGCCTTGAGGAAGTAGCGGGCCAGGGTGCGCCAGGCCTCCCGGACCTCTTCGAACGACTTCATGTCGTACAGGTAACCGGTGTGGATCGAGCACTGCTCACCGTTGTAGGGATTCTTGCCGTCGTTGATCGCCATGGCCACCAGCTTGCTGTAGTGGATGGAGGCGTGCGGGGGAGCCACCCCGTTGGCCGAGGCGTAGTCGTTCCCCGAGCCGGTGATCTCCTGGCAGCCGATGATGGCGTAGTCCCGGGCGTCCTCGAGGGTGAAGCCCAGCTCCCTGACGATTCCGGGGATGATGACTTCGTCGTTCTGGAACAGCGGCAGCCCGCCCACCTTGGTCGAGGTCTCCAGGGCCAGGGCCCACAGCTCGTCCGGGGTGCCCTTGTGGACCCGCAACGAGATCGTGGGGTCATGGAGGCTCAACCGGGCCAGGCTCTCCAGCACCATGGAGGTGACGGGGTTGCTGGCGTCCGCGCCCGTGGCGGGGTCCACCCCGCCGATGGTGGTGTGGAGATAGGTGTTGCCGATGCCGATGATCTTGACCAGTTCGCCGGCGCCCCCGCCGTACATGGAGTTGACCTTCATGAAGAAGCAGTCGACGATCTCCTGTGCCTCTTCAATCCCCAACCGGCCTTCTTCCAGGTCTTTCTTCAGGTAAGGCCAGGTGTACTGGTCGAAGCGCCCGAAGGAACCCACCCCGGCGATGAAGCTCAGGCGCAGGATGTACTGGTAGGTGATCGCCGCCTGGCACGCCTCGCGGAAGGTGCGGCAGGGGTTTTCCGAGATCCATTCCAGGCTGTCCGCCATCGACTCCAGTTCGGCCCGGCGCTTCGAATCGGCGCAGGAAGCGGCCTTTTCCAGGCACTTCTCCGCGTAGCGCCTCAGGAGGATCGTCGCGGCGTCGCAGGACAGGACGACGCCGTTGTAGAACAGGCTGCGCTGGACATCCTCCCCCATGAGGTTGTTGACGTGGGCGTCCAGCCATTCCTGGGCCTGCCGGCGGATGGCGCCGTAACCCGTGTCGATGATCTTCCGGAAGCCCGGGGTCAGGTGGCCGCTCGGCATCATCAGCAGGGGTGCGCCCTTGACCGTGGCGGAGACCTCCAGGCGGCAGAGTTCCTCGTACCCCTCCGGCTGCCAGGCGGCCGCGATATCGTTGTATGTGCGCCCCTTCCAGTATTCGCGGATCGACGCCAGGTCTTCATAATCCTCGGGAGCTATCGACATGCGCAGCTCCTCTTCGTCGGGATTGTGGTACAGACCGTCCTCCCTGAGGGTCCAGACGCCGTTTTCGATCATGGCCGGGAGCCATTCGCCGTTGCCCCAGTCGGGCATGTACCCGGCGCCGCAGAAATTCCGGCTGCTGTTGCCGACGATCATTTCGAAGTCCTCGACCCTGACCGTCATCTGCTCGCAGATCGCCTTCAGCACCGTGGGGCGGCGCAGGCAGGGGATGAGATTCTCATTCTCCTGGAAGCAACGCGTCGTGATCATGGCGCTTTCCGAGTCGCTCTGGATAACACGATCCCGGATCAATTGATGCATGAGCTGCATGCGCTCGCTTACGGGCTTGAATTTGTACATGTCGTCCTCCCCTTTATCCCAGCCTTTATTATAGCAGCGGGCGGGGGGAAAAGGCGGCAGGGATATTGCGCCATCGGCCGCCGCGGCGGCGGGTTCCTTCCGCGGCGCCTTCCGGTTTACCGTCCCCGCTTGCCGCGATCGGCGGATCCTCCTGATGCGGCAAGCATTGCGTGGTGCCGCAGGGGAGGGGTAAAAACGGCTTTCACCCGTACACCTGCGACCGGGATGAGAGAGTTTCCCCCGCCCATGGCGCACTTTTGGTATCTTTTTGGACCCAAAGGATGGTACACAAAAAAGAACGATCGATAACGGGGTGTGATCGATCCACGACAAACCGGGTGAAGCCTCGAAAGCAGCGCAGGGCGACACAGGATTTGCAGAAAAGGAGATCCCGACATGCTGACGAAGAATACGCGTCTGTTGCCGTTGGTCTTTGCATCCATGGCTATGGCCGCCGCGGCCTTTGCGCTCGATTACTCCGGCAGGCAGAAGAACCCGGCTACCTTCGAAACCCTCGAAGAGGCCCGCTTAAGCGGGCCCGTCGCCGTCGCAGCCCTCGAGGGGAACGTCGGGGGGACCTTCAAATCCCACCCGGTCCTGGACGGTTACCCGGCCGACACCACCTACATCTACCGGTCGCCGAACCTGTACGGCGGACGCGCCGCGGCCCGGATCAACACCAACCTCCTCGTGTTTGCAGAGAGATCCTTCCCCGGCAAGGACGCGGCCCGGCGCTACCTCGAAGACCTCGGGCTGATCCGCATCATCGACGAGGCGATCGGCAGCGTCATCCTGGTCACCCCGGCCAACGGGAAGGCCTTCGGCCCCAACGACCAGAAATACTACTATGCCCTCCAGACGGCCATCTTCGCGCAGAAGGCGGGAGAAAGCTCCGGGCCGGCCTTTGGCGGCGCTCCCGGAGCGGGCGCCAAGCCCGCCTTGGGCGCCCCCGCTGCGCCCGCAGGCAAGCCCGGTCCCGGGACCGTGCCGGGTCCCGGGATGTTCGGGGCGCGGGGAGCCAGGTATTCCGACGCCGAGTATTTCGGCGGCTTCGGCTATACCTATGTCATCGGGATCGACGGCGGAGCCGCCTACCTGAACAACTACGTCGCGGGAACCCTCGACTACGTCAGCAGGATCGCCGGGATGCTGCTGATCAATGGAAGCATGGAAACCGGCCGCGAGGTCGCCGCCCTGGTTCCCGTATACCTGGTGAACGCACCCGACCGGGTGGTGGAAGCCTACAAGAAAGCCAACGATACGGACGCCTATGAAAAAACCGGGGAGGTGGAGGCGTTCTTCGACCAGTCCCTGCCGCTGAAGAGAGTGGTTGTGGCCCGGGACCGGAACCCGGACATCGCCCGGCATATCAGGAACGCCTACTACGACTTGTTCATCAAGGCGATGCGCGTACCGGTGGGGAGAGCGGGCCTCCACAGCGCTTCCACCCCTTACCAGGGTTACAGCATGGATCAGGCGCCGTTATCCCTCTGCGAACGGAACGCCGTCATCGGCGGCGCCACCCGGGACGGCATTCGTGTCATCGGCCGCAGCGAGGACAGGTTCAGCCACATCAAGACCCCGGGCGGCGAATACCTGCAGACCTGGTTCGAATACCTGCCCGATGAAGTGCTGCAAAAGACCGCCCCGACCGGGACCGTGCCCCTGGTTCTCGCCAACCACGGAGGCGGGGACGACCCCCGGCAGTTCATCGAGGAAATCGGCCTGCTGCCGCTGGCCGGCCGCGAGCGCTTCGCCATGGTCGCACCGGAGCATCAGAGCATCGGCTCGGTGCTTTCCGAATCCCTCCCCGCCCTGGTGGAATACATGCTCGCCACTTATCCCGCACTAGACCCGGCGCGCGTGTACGTCACCGGGTATTCCATGGGCGGAGCTGCGACCCTGAGGGCCGTCAACGGAAAACCGTCCCTGTTCGCCGCGGCGGTGCCGATGGCGGCGGCCCCCTACACCGGGACCCCGGAACAAGCGGCCCGGCTTCAAAAGGCCCGCCTGCCGATCATGTTCACCACTTCCTCTTTTGACTTGGGGGGCGCGTTCGATCAGACCCGGGGCGCCATCGCCGGCGGATACCAGGCTCAGCTCAACCTGTTCCTCGGCTACAACGGGATGGACAAGATAGCGGCGTATGATTTCGAGGCTTACCCGGTGAACGGGTTCAAGGCCGACCGGATGCTGCGGGTGCGGCTCAACGGCGAATACGACAACTACCTCTGGTACCTCAACGACGGCGCCGGCGTCCCCATGGTCGCGCTCTCCTACACCATGAACCTCCAGCACGCCCTCTACCCGGAATACGGCAGGATCGCGTGGGAATTCTTCAAGCGCTACTCCCGCGACCCCCGGACCGGGAAAATCCGCTACCACCCGCACGGCGGAGGATTTTAGCAGGAGGCCCGGCGAGGCGCGGGGCCGGCGAGTCAGTAGCGCGACGCTATCCAGCCGCTGTTGCAAAGGGTGAAACATTCGCCGCACGATCGGCAGGAAAGCTCCGCTCCTTCCACCAGCGCCGGCCGGCGTTCGACGCCGCGGCCCTTGAAGTAGATCCTGTTCTCTTTCTTGATCTCCGCGCAGTAGCGGAGGCAGCGCCCGCACTGGCTGCAGTCCGCAATGCCCGTTTGAAAGCGCGAGGAGGTGACCCCGTATTCCTCGGCGTACGTCTGCCAGGAAGGCCAGAGGAGTTCAATGACCATCTTGCGGATCTTGACCACCGTCTCCGTCTTCGTCCACACCCGGAGACCTTCTTCGATGGGATAGACGCAGGACGCCACGACCCTCTTGCGCCCCCCGGCGGTTTCGATCTCCACCATGCACATCCGGCAGGCGCCGAACGGCTCCAGCCGGTCGTCATCGCACAGGGTGGGTATTTCAATGCCGGCAGACCTGGCGGCCTGCAAAACGGTGGTTCCCGGCGCGCCCTCTACGGCACGACCGTCGATTTCCAATCGGATAGTATCCACGACGCCTCCCGCTACCTTGAAGTTCCGGCCAGGCCAATCTCTTCGGCGGATTTCCGCAGGACCGCACCCGCCGGAACCTTGACGACAGCACCGAATTTTGCAGGGCATGCCTTTAAGCAGGCGCCGCACTTGATGCACTTCTCATGGACGATGGTGAAAACACCCGCCTCCGACTTGTCGATGGCGTCCACCGGGCAGTTGCGCTGGCAGGCGCCGCAGGCCTGGCATTTCTCCTGGTCGATCTCGTAGGCGATGAGCGCCGTGCAAATGCCGGCGCGGCATCGTCCATGCCGGATGTGCTCCTCGTATTCCTCCCGGAAATACTTCAGGGTGCTGGCCACCGGATTGGGCGCCGACTGGCCCAGCGCACAGAGAGATGCGACCTGCATGAATTCGGCCAGCTCCTCGAGGATTTCGAGATCCCCCTCCCGACCTTTCCCCGCGGCGATGTTGTCGAGGATGGCTAGCATCTGGCGAATCCCTTCGCGGCAGGGAACGCACTTGCCGCAGGACTCGTGTGCGAGGAAGCTGGTGTAGTACCGCGCGGTATCCACCATGCAGGTGTTTTCGTCCATGACGATCATGCCGCCCGACCCCATCATGGAACCCGCCTTGGTGAGTTCGTCAAAATCGACCGGAAGATCGAGGAGGGCCGCAGGAATGACACCGCCGGAAGGTCCACCGGTCTGCACGGCCTTGAACGATTTCCCGTCGGGAACCCCTCCGCCGATCTTGAAAATGATGTCGCGGAGCGGGATTCCCATCGAAACTTCCACCAGCCCCGTGTTTTTGACCTTGCCTACCAGGGAAAAGATCTTGGTGCCCTTGCTCCCTTCCGTCCCCATCCCACGGAACCAGTCGGCGCCCTTGTCGATGATATGGGGAACGGTGGCCCAAGTCTCGACGTTGTTCAGGCAGGAGGGTTTGCCCCAGAGCCCTTTCTCCGATGTGTGCACGTATTTGGGGCGCGGTTCACCGACACGCCCTTCGATGGCGCTCATCAGGGCGCTGGATTCCCCGGAAACGAAGGCCCCGGCCCCGCGATGAATGACGACGTCGAAGGAGAATCCGGATCCGAGGATGTTCCTGCCGAGCAGCCCGTATTCGCGCGCCTGCTCAATGGCGATCTCGATGCTCTTGCGCGCCAGGGGATACTCCTGGCGCACGTAGATGAACCCTTCCGCGGCTCCAATCGCATAGGCGCCCAGGATCAGCCCTTCCAGGACGCTGTGCGGGTTTCCCTGGAGCAGGCTGCCGTCCATGAAGGCGCCCGGATCCCCCTCATCAGCGTTGACAATGACATATTTCGGTTCGCCGGGAGCGTTGCGCGTGGTTTCCCACTTCCGGCCGGCGGGAAATCCGCCGCCGCCGCGGCCGCGCAGGTTGGCCTTTTTCACTTCGTGGAGCACCGATTCGGGCGTCATTTCGGAAAGAGCCTTCGCCAGCGCGCCGTATCCGCCGACGGCGATGTAGTCCAGGATGCTGGAGGAGTCGATCCTGACGTTGTCCCCGAGCAGGACGCGCTCCTGGTGCCTGTAGAAGGGGATGTCCTGCAAGCGCTCGATGCGCTCGCCGGTTCCTTCATCGAGGTACAGGAGGTCGCGGACCGGACCTTCACCCGCGCCGAGCCCGTCGATGATGGGCGCCGCGTGCTTCGGCTGCACTTTGGTATAGCAGGTGTCGGAGGGGTGGATCACCACCAACGGGGCGCCTTCGCAGAAACCGTGGCACCCGGTCCGGCGGACGCCGACTTTGTGCCCGAGACCGCGCTTTTCGATCTCGCCATCCAATGCGTCCGCCACCGCCTCGGCGCCGCAGGCAAGACAACCCGATCCCGTACACACCTCCAGCCAGTCCTTGGCGTTGCGCTGGGCGACGGCCTCCGCTCTCAATTTTTCAAGATCCGCGACGGTCTTCAAGCGTTTCATGCCTGCGCCTCCTCCCTCTGCATTGTTTTGATGATTTTGTCAAGCCGGCTCCGGTCGGGATCCCGATAGTAGTCGCTGTCGATCTGGATCACCGGCGCCAGGGCGCAGCATCCCAGGCAATGAACGGTCTCCAGGGTGTAGGTGAGGCGGCTGTCCGTCTGTCCCGGTTGCAGACCCAGGGCGGCGGAGACCCTGCTCAGCAGTTCGGAGCTCCCCCGCACGTGGCAGGCCGTCCCGGTGCAGACCTGGAAAGAATGACGCCCCCGTGGTTCCAGGCTGAACGCCTCGTAGAAGTGCACGATTCCGTAGATCTCGCGCAGCGGAACGTCGAGTCTGCCGGATATCCATTCGAGGATGTGGCGCGGAAGCCAGTGAAACTTCTCCTGGACGTCCAGGAGCGTCTGGATGAGCGCATTCTTCCGGAAGCCGTAGCTGCGCATGATGGCGTCGGCTTGCAGGAGATCCTCGCGGATTTCGGCAATGGCGCGTCCCTTGTCCCAGGTCCGACCCAGGCTCTGCGCGTGGCGTTTCGCCTCTGTCTCGAGGCCGGCCAGCTCCTCGAGCAGCGTACGCTTTCCCATGCCCAGGGAGTAGGCTTCCTCGAGGAGTGCAAGCGCCTGAAGCAACAGGTCCTGTTTCATCCTGGGCGCGTGGGCCCGCCTGCGCAACCTGCCGAGCTCCACCCCGCGCCGCACCGACTCCAGGAGCCTTTCGGGATTGACCGGCTTGGCCAAATAATCGTGGGCTCCCAGCCGCATCGATTCCACCGCGGAATCCACCGTCCCCTTCCCGGTCATGACGACCGGTACCGTGGCGGATGCGGCCTCGGCCAGGCGGCCGAGCGCCTCGAATCCGGCCACACCCGCAATCTCGGGATCCAGGAGTACGACGCTCGGATTGTCCGCTTCCGCCATCCGGAGGCCCTGCTCCCCATCCCCCGCGACGGCGACGCGATAACCGTCCTCCTCCAGGATCCGGCGACAAGCCTCCGCGGAGGCGGCATCGTCATCGATAATGAGCACATCCAGCGGGGGCGATGCCTCCGGACCAATGACTGTCATCCTACGGGAATTCATAGACAACCTCTGTAATTGGCTACGTTTATGATAATGCTGCGTACCCCCGCCCGCCGACGCCCCGTCCCCGTCGGAGCTTTCCGGGCCTTGGCCCAAGGCCTCAGCCAAGTTTCCTGGGGGCCGAAATGGCATCGCTTGCGGGATTTCAACTGCCGTCATCCGGAAGGCTCGGCCTGTGCTTCTCGCGTTCTTGTGCAGTATTTACAAATGCTGTTTGCGGCAGGTCCGGTGTTTATCCTCGCCTTCCGGCATCCGCCGATCTCATTCCCGGGCGGTTCCTGTTACACTCGACGATTTGCGCCGCTTCCAGGCATGTTGCCAACCACCGGTGATTGCCAATCATGTTGAGCAAACCAGCCTTGCAGCGTTTCGGCGACAACTTCCTCCCTTTCAGAACCGTCATTGTATCGTCGCCCGCCCGAAAAACCAAGCAAGACAATGAGGCAGTCGCCGGGGGGATCGATGATGCAGCATGGCCGCCCCTTCCTCGAACCTGGAGAACGTCCGATCCAGGGGGGGGCAGCCCCGGCACGACCAGGGCGGGAATCACTCCCAGACCGGTCACCTCCTGGGACACCCACTCGAAGCCGAAGGGAGCGTCCGATTTAGCCCCATCCGTTTACTCCATCCTTTCCGCTTTCTCCGCCCGCTCAATCCGCATATAATGGCCTCAGGGTTTCTCCAGTTTCCAAGGCGTTAGAGGAAGAACTTTCCGAATCGGCGCCCGCGGCCCATTGCGCGGCAACGGACCGGTTTCCACGCGGATCCTTTACAACGGGAGGGAGACATGACGGAAAAAAAACAGACGAGCCGGAGGGATTTTTTCCAGAACGTATCCGCCGGGGCGGCGGGGATGGCTTTTGCCAGCGTGCTGTCCACGCTGCATGCGGCCGCGGCGGCGCAGCAGCCGGACTATTACGGCAAGATGGACGTGAGCAAACTGGGGAATGTCTTGAGGGAACCCAATGTCGTTGAATTCAAGCCCTGGAAATCGATCCACTCGACGATCACTTCTCCCATGATCACGGCATGGGGCACGGGGGACATTCCCGAGTCGAAGCTGGCGATCGGATTTGCCTATATCACCAAGCCCGACTCGCTGGGGGGAGCCACCCATTCCCATGCCCATGACCAGTGGATCTTCCTGATCGGCGGGGACGGGAAAAATTTCCTCGAATTCGACGCCGACGCCGAAATGCTGCTGGGCGACAAGGTCAGGAAGGTCAACTATTCCTGCTATTTCTATATTCCGCCCAACACGCCCCATTGCCCGCTGGTCATCAAGCGCGTCGGCAAGCCCATCGTCTTCATCGACGCGAGGATAGGCTGACGCACCGATAGCGTCATAACCTGATGGGGTGCGGGACGCCATGGTCTACCGTCACTGGTCCGCGCGCCCGGTAAAACTTGCCGGGCGGACCTACCCGCAAAGCGGGCATCCCAAGCCGAATGGTTTCTGGTTTGACGTGGACGACAGCTGGAAGCGGTGGTGCATATCGGTGCGCTTCCGTATCGACAGGCTGCGCTACTCCCACGAGGTGACCATTCTCGACCCTTCTCGGGTCCTCTTGCTGGAAACGGCGGAAGAGATCGACCGGTTTACGCGCGCATACGGACATGATCTTTCCTCCCATATCGAACCGTTGCAGGGACCCGAAGAAATGCGTGCGTTCGCGGACCAATACGGGCAGGACCTTTTCGCCGGTATTCGGAAGCACTTTTCCGCCTGCATCCTGTGGGGCGAAGTCGCCCAACGTCATGCCGGCATCATCGTCGCTCCCTATATCCCCGAAAGAAGCACCGCCTACCTGTGGTACGCGGGGTGGAACTGCGCCGGCGGATGCGTCTGGGATCTCAGCGTCATCCGCCTGGGCCGGGCACACCCGACCGAAACCGGCGCCTGAAGGACAGGCAGGAAGAGGCGGGAACCGGCGCGGTCAACGGGACTTGCGGGGGCCGTAATGCGGGACGGGGGCGCCCCGTTCGTAGGCCCCCAAATCGGGCAACCGGCCGTGGTAGCCGTCATTGACATTCGGCAGGATGATCCCGGCATCGACCGCTTTCGAGCCGGCACGCAGGCGGAAGTCCAAATCCCTCGCATCATGCAGCCTGCCGGGATCTTCCGTCGTCAGGGCCGGAACATTTTCAAAAATGTCGTAGTCCAGCAGTACGCTGTGTACATCGTGCCCGGTAGCTGCGCTGTATTCCGCCAGGGTCCGAAAACGCCGCTCGACGCGCTTTCCGGTGAAATCCGCCGCCTTCCCGAAATCGGGCGATTTCCAGATGAAGGACACCTCCGCGCCGGGGTTCGGGCGGAAACCGTTGTAATCCGAACTGGAATAATTCGTCGCGGTATCCACGCTGAACACCTCCTGCGCGGCGCCCTGTCCCAGGATCAGGTTGTTGCGATAGTGCAGGTTGGAGGCCTGGTCCATGGAAAGCACTTCGGAGGTAAAGGTGTTGTGGTAGACAAGGATGCCCGTGCTGTTGGCGGTGAACTTGACCGATCCCCCTTCCGGCGCGTGGTACACGATGTTGCGGATGAAATAGACCGGGCCCCCGAGAACGGGTTGCGTGCTCAGCGAACGATGCGCCTGGTTGAAGCAGCGGTTACGCAGGACCCGGATGTTGTGCATGACGCCGTCGGCCTCGATGCAGTTGTCATCCACGTTGGTGATGTCGTTATTGTAGATATCGATGGATACCGGCATCCGTTCGCGGATCGGGTCGGGGTTGCCGTCCGGCTCGCCGTACGTCGCGTGATCGATGCCGTCGTGGAAGTTCGCAACATAGTTGTAGGCGATTACGTGTCCGGAACCGTAGACCTTCACAGCCAGTTCCGAAAGGACCGGCGTAGGATAGCCGGGAGTGCCCTGCCACACCCGCCCGATCCAGCCCTCCAGCCTTTCGGGATGACTCTTGCCGATAAACGTGTTGTCGGCGATGTAGAAATCTTTCGAGCCCGACCAGTCCGTATAGATCCCTCGCCCGATATTTTCCAGGCGGCAATTCTTGACACTCAACCCCACGGCTCCCGCCACTCCCTTGTGGCCGGCCTGGAAGGCCACTTCGGTGTTGCGGATGGTCAGGCCCTCGAAATAAAGGTAATCGGCTCCCATTACGTCAAAAAGAACATGGTTGCCGGCTCCGTCAAAGATCGCCTCGCCGTCGCCGGCCGCCACGATGGCGATCGGTTTCTCCGCCGTTCCACTCTGGCGAAAGCGGTAGGTGCCGTCAAACAGCAGGCCCAGCTGGTTCGCGTAACGATAGCGGTCTTCCCGGTAAAGACCGGCATGAACCAGAATCGTATCTCCGGGTTTCACCCGGGGCGGGTAGGCGTTAAACCAGTCCGCGCCGTTTGCCTGGGTATAAAACGCGGCCAGAAGCCCCGTGAACGAAGGCTCCTGCTTTTTCCCTTTAAACCCCGGGGGGTACACGTGGAAAACGCGTCCCCCGGCATAGGGGCGAGGTTCGGCGCGGGTGCGGACCACGAATTGCCGGCGCGCGGTGTTTTCGACGCCGTCGGGGTCAGTCATTTGGAGGAGGACCTCGTACTCCGTATCTTCCTGCAGGTCCATGATGCTGCCGGCGAACATGTTCGGCGTTACGTAATCGTAGGCGCCGTAAGTGTTGATCATTTGTTCCCGCTGCAGGCGCAGAAGCGGCAAGCCGTCACGCCACCGGTCCTCTCCCACCTTCCGGTACTGTACCGCAACGCCGGCATTGCGGTTGGCGTCGCCGTCAATGCGCCACTCAAAGCCCAGCGATATCAGCGTGGGGGGCCCGACGATGAATTCGCCCGCCCGTGTTTTGTTTTCTTCCGCCGGCAACGCAACGGCCGATAGAAACAGCGGCACCATCAAGGAGAACAGCAGTCGCAGGATTGTCTTCACGATTTGGCTCCCGTTTCCTGGACCTTCTGAATTCCAGCCTACTTCCCGGGTTTCCTGGGGTGTCGATTGAAGAACTCGAACACATCGGGCATGGAACCCGCGATGATGCTTCCATGGTCCAGGCCCGGCAACTCCTTCCACTGGACGTCGAAGCCGGCGGCTTTGAGCTGTTCGGCCGTGGTTCGCCCCATGGCGCCCAGCTTATCCTCGCTGCCGGCGGTAAAATAGAGCGGGGTGTCTTTCAACTTCCCCTTGGGATCGGGTGAGCCGAAGCCGGCGATACAGGCAACGGCCGCCCAGACCGGTGCATATTTTTCGCCGAGATACAGCGCCCCGGCGCCTCCCATCGAGTGGCCCATCAGGAAGATGCGGTCGTCGTCGATGTCGAATTCCTTGCGGACCAGATCCAGGACTCTCATGGTGTCGATTTCGCTGAGTTCCGAGACCCTGGCCGGGTCGGTCTCCCTGGTTCCGCCGATGGCCGGCCCCTGCATGACGGGCATTACCTTCGGAGGAGCGGCGCGCGCAGGCCCGGGAGCCGATGGGGCGTCCTTGCGTCCAGCGAACATGTTGGTGTTGCCGAACGGGGCGGTGGGGCTGTACCCCATCACGCCAACGAGGATGTAGCCGTTCTTTTCCGCCTCCTCCACGCAACCGGAACGCATGAAGGTGCCGTAGTTTCCAAGGTATCCATGCAGCGCCAGGACCAGGGGGGCCTTCTGGCCCTTGGCGATTTTCGAGGAGACAAACACCGCGTACGGCATGTTTTCTCCGGTTTCCTTGAAGCCGTATTCGCGGATTTCCACGCGATCATCGACCGGGTCGTGGCCGGCGCGCCGGGCCTGTCCCGCGGCCTTGCCCACGGGGGGGCTGGTCACCCTGGACACCCCGGGGGGGAGCGGCTGGTTTGCCGGAACCGCTGCGTTCTGTGCATAGGCCATGATCACCAGGCACATGGAGGCTGCCGCATACAACAACATCCTGCTTGTTTTTGACATGATACACCCCCTATCCCGCCGCCCCGGGCGGGACACTTCCCGTTGTGTACACCTTCACCGCCTTCAGTTCCCCGGAGGGGCAGACTGACTCACAGGCGCCGCAGCCGTTGCATTTTGCAGGATCGACGGCTGGAAAGGATTCATAGGCTTCTTCATCCCAATGGATCTTGATGGCCTCATAGGGACAGGCGTTTACGCAAGCCTGGCACTCGCTGATGCCCCATAGACACAGGAATATGTCCACGCTGGCCGTTCCGATGACATAGCTGTTTTTCTGCTCCAGGTTCAGCCGCTGCAGGGCTCCGCTGGGGCAAACGGTCGTACAGGCATGGCAGTCATTTCTGCAGTAATCATTTTCGAACCGGACAACGGGCGACAGGAATCCGAGGACCCCGGATTGTCCCGCATCGGGATGAATGATCCCGGATGGACAGGCGCGCATGCAATTGCCGCAGCGCATACAAAGGCCCGTAAACTCATGCTCTTCAATCGCGCCCGGCGGCCGCAACGGGGCGTGGTCGGATCTTGCCGCGCCGATCTTTCGTGCCGCCAGGCTCAACCCCAGGCCGGCTGCAACCGCAACAAACATTCTCCTGCCTGCCCAAACGGCCTTTCCGCGCGCGGTTCTTCCGCCCGGTTCGACTTGGCCCGACTTTCGAAAATTCCTGCAGAAGGACCCGGCCTTTCCCAGCAGGTCCTGGGTGGCGCCCAGGGGGCAGATCCGGGCGCACCAGAGATCCCCCGAAGTGATCTGCAACAGGATGAGCAGGACGATGCCGTACAGGGAAGCCAGGACCGCCAGGACCCCCGTCGCTCGATATACCGAAAACGCGTTGTTCAGGAACGCCAACGGGTCCATCCACAAAAAGAGCGGATAACCCAGGATGGCGCCGGCGGCCGTCAGCAAAACGATATATTCGCCTATGGGAGGGGAACGCTTCCACCAGGTTCCGGCCGGCGATCGGACGCCGGAAACGGCATCCAACAGCAGGCCGACCGGGCAGACATAGCGGCAGAACCACCTTTTCCGCAACAGCGCGATTGCCGCAAAAGCCAGGCCGAGGATGGATCCCACCCAGATCGTTCCACCCGCCAGGATTGTACCTATCACAACGAAGGAGCTGGCTTGTACAAATACCCTGGAGCTGTCGATCCAGAAGGGGAAGGGGGACAACATGAGAATCGCGAGCAGAAAACAACCCAGCCTCACGTAGATGCGTCCTTCACTTGTCATTCGGGCGCACCTCCTCTCCGGCACCTGAGCCCATGTACCCCCCCTAACCGCTCATGGCGGCATAGTTCCTTCCCGTCCCCATCGTGCGCAAACGCGTTCTCGAAAAACGACGCCATCAAAGAACGATCGCTAAGGCAGTATGACACCCTGCTTTTTGAGGCTGGATTGCAGGGCCCCGATATCGATCTTCCTGAGATCCACACGGCTTTTGACCGACTGGGCCGCCGCGGTGCCGGCTGCCTGCCCGAGGCAGATGCAATGGTGGATCAGGTTGAAGGCGTCATTGGTGACGGCATCCGATGAAAACGCCCGGCAGGCGACAAGCATGTTGTTGACATTGCGCGGGATCAGGCAACGATAGGGCATGTACATCAAGGGATTTTTTTCGTCCATGCCTGGAAAGATGGCGATGGTGTCCTTGAAAGGGGTTTTGTTTTTCATATCCTTTTCAGTGACAACATACTCCCCGACAACCCGTCGGCCGCCGCGCGTGCCGAGCTGCGAATTGGACAGAACGATGAAGCTCTTTTCGAAACCGGGAACATTCTTCTTGTAAAAATCGTGGGTGATCATCATCTCCTTGCGGCCCAGAAACTCCACCCGTGTCAACTCCTCGACGTCGTACTGGCTTTTGTTCGCGTACCGGGGAAAGCACCAGACCACGTTCTCCTGGTTTTTCAGGTTGCTGGTCAGGAATCCCGCCGTCCCCCCCAGCTTTCTGACCTCGCGCATCTTTTCGGCCAGTGCCTTGGCGTTGGCTTTCTTGTACTGCTCATATTTTTTCAGATCGACGTTGTCGATCCAGTAGGAGAACGAAAGGTTGGAACTCCTCAGGGCTTTATCGATATGGGTCTCGAAGCGTGCCCCCGTATAGGGGAGCAGGTCCCCATCGCCGGTGGAATCGATGACGATCTTCGCCAACACCGCCTGCCGGCCCGATTTGCTTTCAAAGATGACACCCTTGGCCTGGTTTCCCTCCATGATCGGCTCTGTTCCCCACGAATGGAGGTAGGTCTTGACCCCCGCTTCCGTCATCATGTCCTGAAACAGGCACTTGGACACCTCGGCATCGATGTGGGCCGAGTATCCCACACTGTTGCTGGTGGCGTAAAAGGGGGACCGGTTCCGGTAATATTCGACCAGTTTTTTGTCCCTGGACCCCCAATGCTCCTTCTTCGGGTAATCGGCCGCCTCCCTGGCATCCAGCCTCTTGATCCACTCCTGGGTGATGCCGGCGATCTGCTGCTTGCCGTTAATATCGGTCATGGCGGGGATGATGGTGACCAATCCGCCCGTGCTCATGCCGCCGAGGTGCTCGTATCTTTCAATGAGAACCGTGTCGGCTCCGCTCCTTGCCGCAGCCAGGGCCGCGCCGATCCCCCCCGGCCCGCCGCCTACGACCACGACATCGGCCGTTCGGCACACCTTGGTCTGACGGGCGGCTTCCCTGATCGTCCCCGCGGACGCCTTTGCCGACTTGGCGGATTGGGCCGACACCGGAATCGCCATACCTCCGGCGCTCAAAGCAACCGCCGTGGTCCCCTTGATTGCCGTGTTCTTGAAAAACTCCCTGCGAGTAATCCCATCACTAGTATTGGAAAGTGCCATGGCTCCCTCGTTTCTGAAAGGTTTAGGATGTAACGCCAACCTAGCCAACTATTCACCGATTTGTCAAGGTTTTCGTCACACAAAGGAATCCGCAGGGCCGCCTGGCCCGCCGGGCCCACGGGGGAGCTCGGAGTCCTGCCGCCGACCCCCGGGGCATCTTCCCGAAGGGCGGGGACATCCCTGAGCCTTCATGCTTTGATCCCGACACGGAAACATCGTTTGGGCATTTCCATCCCGCGGCGCAAGCATGAAGGAAAACCATGCAACGAATGCTTTAGAATACCCCATATCCATGCTAGGTTGGCCTTGTACAAATTCCGTTTTCCAAAACCTCTTTTCCGGAAGGGGAAACAGGGCGAATCGAGTCACCCGACGGCCGAGACCTGGTGGCCGGGCCCACCGCGCCGTGGACCTGCCGACAGGCGGAACTATCCAAGCTAGAAAAGGGAACCTCCCCATGAATCTCAGAAACGCCGCACGGATCGCCATCATGGCGGGGGCCGTCGTGCCACTGGCCGGCTGCACCGTGCAAAATCACTTTCTCTACTACCCGGGCCGGCGCCTGCCGACGACGGGGGAACTGGGGGTGCTGAACCTCCGGTTCTGGCCTTCCGGACCCGCGGCCTATCGCGGTTTCATCGGCGCGGCCACGATTGCGGCCGCGCAGGGCACCGTCATCGTTTTCCACGGCAACGCGGGCACCGCCGCCGACCGGGCCTACTACGCCGATGCGTTGGCCCCGCTCGGCTACCGCGTCATCCTGGCCGAGTATCCCGGTTACGGCAGGCGTGATGGAAGGCTGGGCGAAGCGCCGTTCATCAGCGATGCCAAGGAGACCCTCCGGCTGGTGTCCGGGCAATACGGAAGCCCGATCTTCCTGCTCGGAGAATCCCTGGGCTGCGGAGTGGCGGCGCGACTGGCCGGGGACAACTCCCTCCGGATCGACGGCGTACTCCTGGTCACGCCGTGGGACACGCTCCGGGCCGTGGCCGGACACCATTTTCCGTGGGCGCCGCTCCGGCTCCTGCTGAGAGACCGGTACGACAGCGTCGGGCACCTGAAAGCCTACCCGGGCAGGGTCGGCATCGTCGGCGCTGAAAAGGACGAGGTGATTCCGGTCAGGCACGCGACGGCGCTCTACGAGTCCCGCGCCGGCGACAAACGGATGTTGATCATTCCCGGCGCCGGACACAACGACTGGATGGAACGGGTCGGCCCGGGCCATTGGCGGGAGTGGATGGATTATGTCCATGGAGCGCAGGCCGACCACGGGGGCTCGTAGACCGCCGCCATGGAAACCCCCACGCCTCGAGGTACGCCCGGGAATCGTCGGCTGCCCGGATCCTGCGGCGGCGCGCTCGGGTCCCAGCCCATCCGTTCGCCGCTACTTTTCCGGGGTGTCGAGCTTACAGGCGGGGGACAGAATGGCGGCCAATGCCCTGGAATTCGCCTTCAGGTCCCAGTTTCGGGGATCGGCGACAAGCCTGAGCGCGCAGCCCTCGATGAAGCTGGCGGCGATGTCCGCAAGGGATTCCCCGGTCACCCCGGGAAACCGTGCCGGTTGCTCGGCCACGACGGCCTGCGCCAGCGGCAGGTAGGAATCACGATGCCGCTTCAGTGCCTCCCGAATGCGATTGCGGATGACATCGTCGCGCGTACCCATAAACCAGAAATCGAAGAAGAGCTCGATGCGCGTCCGATCGTGTTGCAGGCGATCAAGGGCGCCCTGGACCTCGGCGGACAGGCGCGAGTAGGCGCTTTCCGGCGCAGCGCCGCTCTCCCCGCCGCGCCGCAGGATCGTCTTCGCGAGCAGCCATTCCAACAGCGCCAGCAGGAGTTCTCTCCGGCTGCGGAAATAAAAAAACACCAGGCCGTTGCTGACGCCGGCCTTCGCCGCCACGGCCCGAGTGGACAGGCCGGACAGGCGCTGCGCGAGTGCGACTTGGCAGGCGGCCTCCAGGATCTGCTCCCTCCGCCGGTCCTCGGAAACCCTTTTCCCAGACATATTCCCTCCATTGGTCGCATGCTCAACGATATGCTATCCTGCTTTTCCTGCTTGAGCAATTGCTCAATATATAAGAGGAGGCGGTCATGCTCTTCCCGAATCGAAGCGTTTTGGCGATAGCGGCCCTCGCGCTCATTCTCGCGGCCTGCGGGCAGGGGAGGGAGCCGGATATCGGAATGGCCCCGCCCATCCCGGTCCGGGTAAGGAAGCCGGACGTCGTCCAGCGGCCCGTACTCGTGGCGGCCAGCGGAACGGTGGAGGCGGCCAGGACGGCCGACATCGGGTTCCAGGTTCCGGGACTGGTCACACAGGTGTGGGTCGAGGAGGGGCAGGCTGTCCGCAAGGGGCAGGTTCTCGCCCAAATCGACGCCACCGACTATGGGTTCGGCCTGCAGGCGTCGGAAGGACAGGCGGCCGTCGCACAGGCGAATCTTGACAAGGCGCAGGCGGGCACGCGCGCCGAGGAGATGGAGCAGGCGCGCGCCGCGTACGAAAAGGCCGAGGACGAATACCACCGCTACCGGCAACTCT
This sequence comes from Acidobacteriota bacterium, assembly GCA_012719455.1. Taxonomy (GTDB): domain Bacteria; phylum Acidobacteriota; class UBA6911; order UBA6911; family UBA6911; genus UBA6911. The sequence goes on from JAAYAJ010000023.1 coordinate 67,694, forward strand.
ACGAGCGGAAAAGCATGGCGCCCGTGGATTTTTCAAAAGTCGAGGCGCTATACCGCGCGGCCAAGGCGCAATATGAAATGGCTAAAAACGGCGCGCGCCCGGAGGATCGGGATGCGGCCGGAGCCTCCGTCAGCCAGGCCCTGGCCCAGGTGGCCGCCAGCCGCAAGCGCGTCGCCGACACGCGCCTCGTATCGCCCATTGACGGGATTTTGGCGCGGCGCGCCATCGATCCGGGCGAAAATGTGAGCGCGGGCCTGCCGGTCTTCAGCATCGTCGATCTCAGAACGGTGCACGTGCGCGTCGGAATCCCGGAAGCGGACATCGGGCGGATCCACACGGGGCAGCACGCGCGGATAACGGTCCCGGCGCTGGATGGGAGAGAGTTCCCGGGCAGGGTCGAACTGGTGGGAGTCGCCGCCGACCCAAACTCGCGTACGTTTACAGCAAAAATCTCCGTCCCGAACCCGGATCTCCGGCTGAAGGCGGGCATGATTGCCGAAGCCAGCATCGAGGGGAGCGGCAAGATCCACGCATTCGTTCTCCCTGGGGAAGCCGTCGTCCACGATCCCCAGGGCGCCAGTCTCGTCTACGTCTATTATCCCGACCACAAACGCGTGCATGCGCGCCGGGTCGAGGCCGGCGCCGTCCGGGATAGGGGCGTGGAAATCAGCACGGGCCTTTCCGGCGACGAACTCGTCGTCGTGGCGGGCCAGCACCAGGTGCGCGAGGGTTCCCTGGTCGAGGTGATGCAATGAATCCCGTGCGCAGCTCCTTGCGGCACCCCAATGTAACGCTCATGCTGACGGCGGCGCTCGTCCTTGCCGGCGTCTATGCCCTCGCGAAAATGCCGCGGCGCGAGGATCCGCAGATCACCATACGCGCCGGGCTGGTGTCGGCCCAGTATCCCGGCGCCACGGCGGAGCAGGTGGAAAAGCAGGTCACCGCCAAGATCGAGGAGCGGCTGTTCCGCTACGCCGAAGTGCGCAAGGACCGGACCTATTCCACCAGCCGTCCGAACGTGGTCATTATCAACGTGGAGCTGGAGGACTGGGTAACGGACCCGGACACCTTCTGGTCCAACCTCCGCCACGACATGAATCAGCTCCGCGCCACGGATCTCCCGCAGTCCGTCCGCGGACCCGTCGTGGACTCGGACTTCGGCGACACCGTCGCCGCACTGATCGCGGTCCGCGGCACCCGCTACGGGTATCGCGAGCTGAAGGAATACGCGCAGCGCATCGAGGAAGGATTACGGACTCTCCGGCCCGTGGCCAAGATCCGACGCATCGGCGAGCAGCCGGAGGAAGTTCGGATCACCAGTTCGCTGCAACGTCTTTCGCAATACGCCCTCAATCCCGCGAAAGTCGCCGCCGCACTGCAGGGGCGCAACACCGTCGAGTATGCCGGCAGCCTGGATTCCCCCTCCGCGGAAGTTCAAATGAATCCCAACGGACCGTTCCAGACCGAGGACCAGATCCGGCGCGTGATCGTCGACCTGTCTCCCACGAGCGGCCAGCCCGTGCACATCGGGGATGTGGCCGACGTGCGCCGCGGATACAAGGACCTGGAATTTGCCACGCGCTTCATGGGAGAGCCGGCGTTGATGCTGGCGGTCGAAATGCAGGAAGGCAACAATATCGTTGAATTCGGGGACGCCCTGCGCGCCGAACTGGAGAAGGTAAAAAAGACTTTGCCTCCCGACATCCGCATCGATTTCGTGGCCGACCAGCCGCGCATGGTGAAGGAACGCATCTCCCATTTTATCCGGGAATTCGGGGTTGCCATCACCGCCGTCATTCTCGTGACCATGCTGCTTTTGCCTTTCCACGTGGCGCTGATCGCGGCATTGGCGATCCCCATCACGGTTGCCGTCACCTTCGGCGCCATGAACGTTTTCGGCGTCGAATTGCACCAGGTTTCGATCTCGGCCCTCATCGTCGTCCTGGGAATGGTGGTCGACGACGCCATCGTGGTCGCGGACAACTACGTCGAGTTGCTCGACCACGGGGCGCCCGTGCCGGAAGCGGCATGGCGCAGCGCATCCGAAATGGCGGTGCCGGTGTTCACGGCGACCCTCACGATCGTCGCTTCTTTCCTCCCCCTGCTGATGCTTTCGGGGGCCGTCGGGGAATTCATCAGCGCCCTGCCGCTGACCGTGGCCATCGCTCTGCTCGTCTCTTTCGCCGTCGCGATGCTGGTGACGCCGCTGTTGTCGCGCTTCTTCATCAAGAAGGGGCTCCGGGAAGAAGTCCCCAACGGACTGCGGGCGCGCTTGAGCCCGCTCACCCTGATGCGGCGACGCTACATGCGCGCCATCGGCTTTTCGATGAAGCACAAGCCCCTTGTCCTCGCCGGCGCCCTGCTCGCGTTTCTCGCCGGCGTCGCGATGTTGCATTTTGTCCCGCGCCAGTTTTTTCCATCGGCGGAACGAAACCAGTTCGTCGTCGACCTGTTCGCCCCGGAAGGCACCCGAATCGAACTTACAGACGAGCTGGCGCGCCGCATCGAGAAGCACCTGGCGCAGCAAACGCCGGTGCGCGATTATTCCACGTTCGTGGGAGGCAGCGCCCCCCGGTTTTATTACAACGTGAGCCCTCAGCCGCCCGCTTCCAACTATGCCCAGTTCCTGGTGAACACGGAATCGGTGCGGGATACGCCCCCGCTGACCTATCGCCTGCGGGAACAGCTCACGCGGCTCGTCCCCGAGGCCCTCGTGATCGTGCGCCAGCTCGACCAGGGACATGTCATCGAGGCGCCCGTGGAGGTGCGCATTTCGGGAGGCGACATCGCCAGGTTGAAGGAAATCGGCGATGGCGTGCAGCGGGTGCTGCAGGAAACGCCCGGCGCAGTGTATGTGCATACCGACTACCGCCAGGACCTGTGGCAGATGCGCATCGACGTGAAGGAGGAATCCGCCAACCGCATGGGACTCAGCAACAGTTCCATTGCGCAACAGCTGGCGGCAAGCTTCCACGGCCTTCCCGTGACGACGTTCTGGGAAGGGGATCGCGCGGTGGACGTGGTCCTGCGAGTGGAAGAGGATCGCCGGAAATCCTTCGCCGATGTTGAGAACGCCTACGTCACGTCCTATCTCACGGGGGCACGGGTTCCGCTGCGCTCCGTCGCCTCGTTCCATCCCGAGTGGCAGAGCGGCCGCATCGTCCGGCGCAACGGCGTCCGGACGATAACGGTGCGCTGCTTTCCCGACGAGCACCGTCTCGCCTCGCAGATTCTGGCGTCGGCGGCAGGGAAGCTGGATGGCATGAATCTGCCGCAAGGGTACGCGATCGCCTTCGGGGGCGAGGCCGAAAGGCAGGCGGAGACATTCGCGGAATTGGTCCACGTATTGATCGTCAGCATCGCGGCCATATTCCTGATCCTGCTGTTTCAGTTCCGCTCCGTCTCGGAGTCGCTGGTCGTGATGGCGGCTATCCCGCTGGCGTTTCCGGGCGCCGTCGCGGGATTGCTTCTGATGGGCAACCCGTTCGGATTTACGGCATTCATGGGCATCGTGAGCCTGGGAGGCATAGTCGTGCGCAACTCCATCATCCTGGTCGATTACATCAAAGAACGCCTGCGCGAGGGAGTCGGTCTCGAGCAGGCGGCCATGGAGGCAGGGGAGCGAAGGCTGCGGCCGATCTTCCTGACAACGATGGCCGCGGCCGTGGGCGTGACCCCGATGATATTCTCGGGGTCCTCTCTGTGGTCGCCCCTCGCCAGCACCATCGCCGTCGGCTTGATCGTGTCCATGTTCTTTACGCTGATCGTCGTCCCCGTGCTTTTTACCCTCACCAAAAGGCGCAGGGCTTCCGCCCCGTCGTCCGCCGCCTTCGTTGCAGTCCTGTTGGCCGTTTTCCTCCTTACCCCTCCCGCCGCCCGTGCCGGGCAGCGGCGCATTTCGCTGGACGAGGCCGTCGACCTGGCCGTGAGCAACAACAGCGTGGTAAGGCTCTCTTCGCTGCGGATCCAAGAGGCCGAAGCCAGGCGGGACCAGGCGAGGTCCAATTATTTCCCGCAGGTGTCGAACGAGTCCAGCCTGTACAACATCATCGAAAAGCAGAGGCTCGTTCTTCCCGCCGGTTCGCTGGGATCCGGTTCCCCGATCGGGGAAATCCCCGCCGTACCAACGACCATTTATCAGGGCGGACGCTCTCTGCTGCTCTCCCAAACCACGGTCGCCCAGCCGCTGACACAGCTGTTCAAAATACGGGCGGGAAACGCGGTGGCCCGAACGGACAGCGCCATCGCAAAAACACATCTCGAGCGGGCCCGGGTGGAAGTCGCCGCGAAAACCAAGGAGTTGTATTACACGCTGCTGGGACTGGAGGCACGGCAGAAGGCTGCGCAAGCCGCGGTCGCAGCCGCGCAGGCGCGGCTCGAAGAGAGCCGCGATGCCGCCGAGACGGGAACCGCCCTGGCGGTGCAGGCCATGCGGGCGCAATCGGCCCTTCTGGAACGCCGACAGGCCGTCATGACGCTGGATATGCAGGTCGAGGATGCGCTGTTGGAACTTAACGAATTGATCGGGCTGCCGCTCGACACGGAACTTGTCCTGGCCCCGGCGGAAACCAGGCCCGCCATTCCGTCGCTCGAGGATTCCCTTAGCGAAGCCGCGTCACGAAGCCCGGAACTGGAAGCTGCGAGGCTGACGGTCGAAAAGGCGCGCCATGCCTTTGCCGCCGCGAGGTCCGACCGCATTCCCGAAATCGGGCTGTTTGCCCAACATATCTACCAGGACGGGGTCCCTTTTCTCGCGTCCAATAACGGCGTCGTCGGTTTCAGGCTGAACTACGACCTCTTCGATTGGGGCAAGCGCAAGGGAGCCATCCAGGAAAGGGCGTCGCAGCTCGCGCAGGCGGAAGAAGAGATGCGCCGCGTGGAACGACGAATCCGGATCGACGTCGAAAAGGCCTACCGGCGCGTTCAGCGCGTCGCGGGCGTGGCCGAGGTGGCGCGCGAAGCCTTGAACGTCACCAGGGAAACCCTGCGCATCGCCAAAGACCAGTATGAACTGGGACTCGGCAGCCGGGCGCTTTATGAAGAGGCGAACGCCGCGGCGGCCGCCGCGGACGCCGACCTCGTCGCCGCGGACTGTCAAATAGCGGCGGCGCTGGCGGACCTGGACCGGCTGCGCGGAGACAGGAGCAATTAGCGCCAAAGAAACCGCGGCGGCCCGCGGAGCCGCCGCGGTTTTATCTCCCGTTCACCGTGCCGGAAAGTTTTTCCGTTCGATGGTCCACCTCTCATCCGTGCACAAGCCGCACTGATCGCCCACGAAACGGGCGGCGGCCTTTGCATCACCGCGCAATTGCCAGTTCAGCCAGTCCACCGCCACCTGCGCGGCGGCACCGCCGTTTGGTTCGTGGTAGGTGCCTCCATGGCCTACCGGCAGGTTTGCCACCGCCACGGGAACATGGTCGATCAGCCGGAAGTCCTCCATGCCATTCTCATAGGCAACGTCGGTCGACCCGCCCAGTATGTAGAGAACGGGCGTGTGATAGTTCTTCACCGTCGACTTGGGCACCTTGAAGCCGGGCATGCTGGCCCGTTCACCGTCATAGGTGCCCGTGTTCTGCATGATCAGGGTCTTCACACGCGGATCCCCGGCGACCAGAGCCGCTTGCAGGCCTCCACAACTGAAGCCCGATACGGCCACCTGCCGCGGATCGATGCGCCCGAAATACGGGCTGCCCTGACGGCTGTTCTCGGCCAGCGCCCAGTCGATGGCCCTGGTGAGATCCGATGGTTCGGTGCGCGGAAAGGGCTTCGGCTCTGCGGCGGGCGGATGGGCTCCCGGCCCGCTGAGGATGCGACCGGACGCAAGCACCAGGTAACCGTGCGACGCCAGCTCAAGCAGATGGAAGCGGGTGCTGGCGGCATCATCCGAACAGCCGCCGTTTCCCCACGCAACCACGCCCAGTTTCTGCGAACCCATCGCCGCCAGGTTGGCCGGTCGATACACCACATGCCTTGGGAGCTCGGGAATCTCCTCCTTCATCGCCGGGTAGGCGCCGGTGCCCGGGGTGTCCGGAATGTTGTTCTGTCCAAATCCCGGCGGACCCATCGCCGCCCGATTGGGCCCACCGGCGCGGGACGCGGGCGGCTGCTGGGCGGCGGCCGCCCGCGCGCCGACCAGGGCGCCGGCCATTACCATGACGCATATCAAACCTTTTGCGGTACGCATAATCGATGACAGCCTCCCTTCTTTTCCACCGTGCCACGAAGAGCACGAGGGACACGAAGAAACCCTCCATTCATTCGGCTCTTTACCGCTCTCCTCCGTTCATCCCGGCCTGTTCCCTGCGCCATTGATAGTACGCATCATAAGCCTTCAGTTTTTCCAGGTTCGGGATCGGCTTTGCGACGGCGGTATCGTCGAAATACAGAACCTTCTGGTCATCCTCGGTAAAGTTGGGCCATTCCGGCAGGCCGGGTCCGTTCGGGTCCCCCTTGTCGGCAAAATTGATCCAGTAAGACTGAATCATTTCGGAAAGAGCCAGGTCTTCCGGTCGAGGTTCGCCAGTCCGCCCTCCGAAATTTCCAAACACATAGGGGATCTCGTCCGCATGATTGGCGCCTTCGGGGGACGCCGGCGTCCGATGGTCATAATAGTAGACAAACGCTTTGCCCTTCCCCATCCGGGATTGAAGCCGGGCCCAGGCCCAAGTGGGCCAGGAAAAGGCGAATTCGCGGAAAACATCGGCCGAGGCACGGGCGGCTTCGGCGTCGGTCGCATGGGGATAGGCTTCCAGAATGACATCAGCCCGTTCTCCATACCCGGACCGGATCTGTTGTTCAAACTGATCAGGGGTGACGGAACCCCTCATGAACAATCCGCCTTCGTTGGAATTGGTGCCCACCAGGATCGGAGTGTCGTTGAACCGTCCCTTCTCATACTGTTCGTAAGGATCTCCCGGGATTACATATCCATCGGCCACCGGCCAAAAAGCGGCGCCGCCGCCCATTCCTCCTCCGGCGGCCTGCTGGATCTGTTCAGCCGGCAGAGCCCGCGCGGCCTTGATGTTGTCGACACCGAGTTTATTCAGGAAGCTCGCTCCATCCGATTCCGCCAGCGCCAGTGAGGGGACATTCATTCCCGCTCCCGCTACGACCCGCGGCGGAGCAAACGAGCCGCCGCTTTCGGAAATTGCGCGCTGGAACAGCCCTTGGGCGGGCGGCGCTGCGGCCAGCATGCCGACCGCGATTCCTCCTGCGGATTCGCCGAAAATCGTTACCCGCGACGGGTCGCCTCCGAACCGGCCGATATTGTCCCTTACCCACTGGAGCCCGGCGATCATATCCTGAAGTCCATAGGTTCCGGATCCGCGGCCGCTTTCACCGCTGAGCTCCGGGTGGGCCATAAATCCGAAGACGCCGAGCCGATAGGCAATACTTACAAGCACAACCCCTTTTTGGGCGAATTTGGTTCCGTCGAACATCGGCGTACCCGTCATTCCACCGACGAATGCGCCGCCGTGAATCCAGACCATCACCGGCCGCTTTTCATCGGCCTTCTTGGCTCCGGTCCAGATGTTCAGGTACAGGCAGTCCTCACTGAAATTGGCGGAAGTGCCCGTCATCGCAGCCATGCTTGCATCCTGCATGCACCCGCAAGCATATGCATCCGCACTCTTTACACCCGTCCAGGCCTCCGCCGGCTGCGGAGATTTCCAGCGCAGGTCGCCGACCGGAGGCGCCGCAAAGGGAATTCCTTTGTACACCAAAACACCGTCCTGTTCGACGCCTTCGATAGTTCCTCCGGCCACCTCAACGGTTGTTTTCAGGGGCGGCGAACCGCATGCGCCGGCAAATAAAACAACAACCATCATTACAAAAAAACACCCTAAACGTTTTGACAGCATCCCGCGCCTCCTGAAAAAGTGTCGGCATGACCCTGCCGATCGACGTTTTTAATTCAAGTCAGACCCTATTGGTTTTTTCGGTTCTTCCGGCTTTTGAGTGGGTGCCACAACATAATAGTGGTTTAGAATGTCAGGATCCTGCAAGTGGAAAGTAGCGGCAAGGCCTGATTGAAAATACCGCGGGCGATTGCCGGAGCGGCAAAAACCATCATGCACCGGCCACCGCCGTCCGTCGCATTTCAGCCGGGTTGCGCTCGAGGAGGACGCACATGATCAAGATTGATATTCCGGGGCTGGCACCCCTGCGCCTGAGCCACTTGGTACTGGACGTCAACGGGACCCTTGCGCTGGACGGGGGGCTGATCGAGGGGGTGGGAGAGCGACTCCGACGGCTGGCCGGGGAGATCGAAATCCACTTGGTAACGGCCGACACCTTCGGGACGACGGACGCCATCGCCCGGGCGCTCGGGCTCCGCTCGACCCTCATCCCCCTGCACAACCAGGCGGAGGCGAAGCGGGCCCACGTCGAACGGCTGGGAGCGGACGCCGTCGCCGCCATAGGCAACGGGGCCAACGACGCGCTCATGCTCGAGCGCGCGGCCCTGGGGATCGCCGTCCTCGGTCCGGAAGGGGCGGCCACCGTCGCCCTGCTCGCGGCTCCCGTGGCCGTTCGCGACATCCAATGCGGGCTGGACCTGCTGCTCCACCCCCGGAGGCTCGCAGCCACCCTGCGGCGCTGACCCTGCCCTACCGTTCGGCGCGCAACCGGCCGGGTCACGCTTCCAGTTCGAACCGAAAGCGCGCCTGTCCGCAAATGACCTCGTCCCCAGACTGCAGCCGGATGCCGCAGGGGTTGCCCGAGGGCACCTCCAGCGACCTTTCCTCCCTCACGATGCTGGTGCCGTAGCGGCTGACCTCGTCCATGATCAGGAATTCCTGGCTCGCGTGGTCCCACCAGATCCTGGCGTGCGCGTAACTCACGGTGGAATTGATCTCGCCCCCGTCGTCGAGGAAGATGAAATCGTTTTTGCGGATCACCCGTCCTTCGCGGTCGGTCACTTCGGGCGAACGCCCGACGAGCACCCTCTCCTTCCGCAGCCGCCAGAACGGCTCCGCCGCGACGCCCTTGGTGATCGTCAACCGCACCGCGGGCATCTCCCGCTTCCCGGACGGGTCACGCTTGACGAACTCGATTTTGTAGACCGCCAGGGGCATGGGATCGGCGCCCGGGACCGCTTCGGAGGCCACCGAAATCTCCACCGGCTCCGGGAGGCGGACCTGCGCCTCCTCGAGCATCTGCAGGATATCCCCCTTGAGCGACCCCCCCTCGAGAAAGGCGGCACGGAAAGCCTCCCCCTGGTCGTCCGTAAGGGGGTAGAGAAGGACCGAAATTTTCCCGTAGGGGAACGCTTTCCCGGAGGATTCGGTGACGAACCTGGAATCCACCTGTTCCAGGACCTGGCGCCGGATTTCCGACAATTTCTGCATCGTCTCCGGGCTGAAGGCATTGTCGAATCGCGAGCGGAGCCGCTGCTCCGATTGCGCCAGGATATCCCATATCCCCATGTTCCCGCTCCCCGCACTCGGCCCCGTGCCCGCCCACACGGCGCGCCCGGACATTCCGTTACCTTTGGGATCCAAGTGTATCACGTCCCGTCGGCGCCGGGGGGGAGTGATAACGGCAAATCCGTTATTGGGTGGACGAAGAAAGAGGTTTAGGGCATTATTTCGATGGATCGGAAGAAAACTATGCGCTGGGTATTGAAATCGAAGATTCACAAGGCGACGGTGACCGAAGCCGACGTGCACTACGTCGGCAGCATCACCATCGACGAGGATCTCATGGACCGGGTGGGGCTCTGGCCCGGGGAAAAGGTCCTGGTCGTCAGCAACACCACCGGCGAGAGGCTGGAAACCTACGTGATCGAAGGCCGGCGGGGATCCGGCGAGATCTGCATGAACGGGGCCGCCGCGCACATGATCAAGCGCGGGGACGAGATCATCATCATGGGCTTCGAGCTGGTATCCGAACCGATCACCCCCAGGGTCATCCTCGTAGACGAGCACAACCGCTTCCTGCGGCAACTCTGATCCCTATCCTTCGTCATCCTTCACCCGCGAGCGGAGCTTCTTGATGTCCGCACGCCTCTTTTTCTTCTCGAGCCGTTGGAGGCGTGAGGCCGCGCTCGGTCGCGACCGGCGCCGGGCTTTCGGGGGGACCGACGCCTTTTCGATCAACTCGGCCAGCCGCGCAAGGGCGTCCTCGCGGTTGCGCTGCTGCGTGCGGTAACGCCGGGCCTCGATCAGGATCTCCCCCGCGGCGTTCACCCTCCTGCCCGCCAGGCGTAGCAGCCGCTCCCGGACCTCGGGGGACAGGACGCGCGAATGTAGGGCGTCAAACCGGAGCTGCACCGCGGTCGCGACCTTGTTCACATTCTGTCCCCCGGGGCCCGAGGCGCGGACGAACTCGAAGCTGATTTCATCCGGCGGAATGTCGATCGGAGCCATCAGGGCGCCTTCCCCTCATCCGGGGGAGGCGCCGTCCCTCTCAGAATCAGGACCGGCGCCCCCCTGTCGACCTCCCCCGGCCGAATCGCGGGGTTGGCACCCGCCAGCGGATCGACGGCGAAATCCCAGACCAATTCGTTGGGCGCCCCCTCCCGGTCAAACTCCACGAGGGCATATTCCCCCGGCTCGACCGGGGCGGCGGGGGTGACCTTCACCCAGTAGTCGCTGACCGGCTCCACGATAGTTTCCACGTATTGGGCGCGGACGCTCATGCGCCCGTAAACGGCGATATTGTAGCTGAACACCACCCGGTTCCCCTTCCGCTCCTCGCAGGAAACCAGCCGGAGCCGCCCCGCGGCGCCCTCACTGTCGCCCGGCAACGCACCGTCGCCCCGCGGCGCTCCGTTGCCGGGCTCAACCGGGAAATAGATCTCCGGCACCGTTGTGTGCGACCGCACGTCGGCGCGCGGCCCCTCGAGCTCGATCATCTGCCGGGAACCGGCGACCGGATTGAGGATGCCCCGGAGGATATTGCCTTTCATGTTCTTGTTCAGCCGCCCGCCGCTCTGGTCGAGCAACACCAGCACGGGCGCCCCCCCGTAGCGGTCGACCAGGTAGACCCGGCCGGGGGCGGGCAGGCGCATTCCCGGGGCGACCTGCGGGGCCCGGGCCAGGTCCTCCTGCCGCTGCCGCCGGGCGCTCTCCCCCGCGGCAGCCGACCGCTCGGCCGCCGCGTCCGCTTCGCGCCGCGCCTGCCGCTCCGTCGCCGGCCAATCGACCAGTTCCGCGGGCATCTCCTCCCACTCGTTGCGCTCGGCGCTGTAGTAGCGGAGGCGCCCCCCCTCAATGGAGTAACCCCGGACCCGTTCCCGGGAACCGTCGGTCAACACGAGGACGCGCGCGGCCCCTTCGGCCGCCTCCCCGCCGAGAGAGAAGGGGACGGGAAGACAGAGAAGCGCCAAGAGGAAGGTAGACAGTTTCCGGCGTCCGACACTCACAGGCTTTCTCCCGTCCACGACCGAAAAGTAGCACAGAACCCCGCGCCCCGACAGGACCCTTTGATTGGATCGCCCCGGCGCCGGCAAAGGTTCACCTACCGGACCCGGAACCGGTGCGCACCCAGGGCCAGGGCGAGGGCACGGCACTCCTCGATCTCCCCCGGGGCGAGGACATGACCGACGACGCTCGCCTGGACTTCCTCGAAATGCGCGGGCGCGCGGGAGAGGAAATCGAGCACCGAATCCCACAGGACCTCAGCCGTGACCGGGGCTCCGCCGTGCGCCCCGAATTGCTCCAGGTCGGGAAGGCACAGCTGCAGGTAACGGGCCATATCGGGCGCGTTGAGCGAAACCGACACCCGGTCGACCGCGGCGCCAAGTTGCGGCAGCACGTCCCGGCCGTGGATGACGCATGCGTGCCCGTTGGTGTTGAGCCGGATCTTCGCCCCCCCGCTCCGCAGCCAGTCGGCCGCTTCGCCGACGAGGTCCAGCCGGTAGGTCGGCTCCCCGTATCCGCACCAGACGATCTCCCGGAACCGCCGCGGCCCCCCGTGGCGCATCACCGCCTCCCGCAGCGGGCTGAAATCGGGCTCTTCCGCCCCCCGCAGCAGCGCTCCACCCAGGCCGTCGGAATCCCTGCGCACGCAAAAAGAGCAGCGGTTGGCGCAACGGTTGGTCACGTTGAGGTACAACCGGCCGGGATCCCCGTAACGATAAGCGTATTCCATGATTCCGTCCGCCCGTGAGGATAGGGTGTAAAGCGATGATTGTACACCCGGCCGTTTTGGGCTTCGAGCCCTCCCCGCCCCGGGGTTATAGTAGGAGTCGCCCTCCGCATCGGGCGGCGGGAGAGTATGGGGGAAACCATGGCTTGCATCCGGGCCTTCGGGCCGTTCGTACCCGACATCGACCCTTCCTCCTTCGTCGCCGAAAACGCAACGGTCGTGGGCGAGGTCCGCATCGCGGCCGAAGCGAGCATCTGGTACGGGACCGTGCTGCGGGGAGACGTGGGAGCGATCGTGATCGGGGAGCGGAGCAACATCCAGGACCTGTGCATGGTCCACTGCACGACCGACCGGTCGCGCACCCTCGTGGGGCGGGAGGTGTCGGTGGGGCACGGCGCGGTGCTGCACGGATGCATCCTCGGCGACGGCTGCCTGGTCGGGATGGGCGCCATCGTCATGGATAACGCCGTGGTGGGGGAGGACGCCGTCGTCGCCGCGGGCGCCGTGGTACTGGAAGGGCAGACGCTCGAAAGCGGCTGCCTCTACGCGGGGATCCCGGCGCGGAAAATCAAGACGCTCACGGCGGAACGGATCGCCGCGAACCGGCGCAATGCCGCCCACTACATCGAACTCGGGCGGATGCATCGACTGGCCGACTGATTTTCCGGATCCGGGCGGAAGGCGCCGGCGGGACGGGGGACCCTCGGGGAAGAACGTTCCTCTCTTTTCACGACCAAAGGAGGACACGTGCTGAATCTATTGTGGATGATCATCATCGGTTTCATCGCGGGCGCGCTCGCCAAACTCCTGATGCCCGGGATGCGGCCCGAGACTCCGGCCGCCCGCCAAACACTGTCACGTCCCGGAAACTCGTGAGATAATGGTGTTTTCGTCAAGACAACAGGTCAAAAGGAGGACCTGCGCCATGACTTCGCCCTCCGGAGTTTCGCTCGCCCGCCGCGTGCTCGCACGCTTCCACTTTCGTTTTCCCACCCTGGTCGCACTCCTGGCGGTGCTCACCCTGGCCGACTTCGTCATCCCCGACTTCATCCCCTTCATAGATGAAATCGGCCTGGCCCTGCTGACGCTGCTGTTCGCGATGTGGCGCGACCGCAAGGCGCCGGATCAGCCCGCGGCCGCAGGGGGTTCGACGGCGCCCGACGCCGCCTGGATCAAGCCGCGGTTGTAGACCGCCCGCTCGCCCCGCGCCGCCGCCGGGCGGCGCTCCATGCAGCCGCCCTCCCACGGGGAACCCACGCCTTGGAGGGGAGGGCCGAAATCGATCCAGGAGCAGTTGATTCCAACCCGCATGAAGCCTCACGCCCGCCCGCGCCGCTCTCGAATCGCCCGCCAGGCCTGGAGCCCCAGCAACGCCAGGACCAGGACAGCCATAGGCACGGGGAGCAACACCGCGAGCAACGCCGCGGCCCCTGCAGCCGCCGTCGCCGGAACACCCGGGGCGGCGCCGACGGAGACCTTCCCGGCGCCGGGAACGCGCCGGGCCGAGGCCCGGGCGGCCTGTACCCCCCCGGCCACCAGGATCCCACAGACCATGGCGAGCACGGGGCTCAACCCGCTGATGGCGTGGCTGGCGGCGGCAAAGAGGATGGCGCCTGCGACGGGACGGGCCAGGGTGCGGATCCGCTCGAGGATGACGGCCACCGCGGGCACCCGCCCCGCCGTCTCCTCGAGGACCAAAAGCGCCGCGAGCAACGCCAGCACCCAGCCGTTTTCCAGGGCGTCCCAGGGGGCGCCGAGGGTGATGAGGGGGGTGAACCTCGCCAGCAGGCCCACCACGAGGAGCGGGAGGTAGGCATTGAGCCCCGTGGCCGCGCTCAGACCGAACGCCGATAGGATGTCGATCATCGCTTCCCCCGCCTGCAGCCTCGATTGCGGGGCATTATACCAATGCGGACGCTACCGCCGCACCGCCTTCCAGGGGGTGCTTGCGCCCGCCGCCGTCCGGGTCCCCGATATCGCGCCCTCTTCGATCCGGCCGGTATAGAGGACGCCCGCGGCAACGAAATCGATCCGGTCGCCGGTGACCTTGCCCGAGACCATGGCACTCCGGTTCCCCGTCCGAAGCGTTCCGGAAACCATCTGGAAATCCTGGCTAAGCTCCAGTTCCCCGCCCTCCATTTCCCAGATTCCCTGCACCCCGGCCGGGACGATCCAGAGATAGGCCGTGCACCAGGTGATGCAGCTTTCGGGGAGGTTGGCGACCACGTCCGCCTTCCAGTCCTCCATGGTGAAGCTGTTCGACACGATCCGGGTGCCGGGCTTCAGGCTGAGGAGCGTGGGGCGCAGCTTCAGGTTGATGCTGGGAAGGAGGAACATGGTAAGGACCGTGGCCTCGGAGAAATCGGTCTCGAACAGGTCCGCCTTCTTGAAGGACGCCAGGGAGCTCACCCCCTCCTTTTCCGCGTTGCGGATCGACAGTTCGACCATTTCGGGGTTGTATTCGATCCCGAGGGCCCGCACCCCGCGCTGGGCGGCCGAAATCACCGTGCGCCCGTCCCCCGAGCCCAGGTCGATCACGTAGTCCGCGGGGGTGACCTTCGCCAGGTCGAGCATGACATCGACCAGGGCCTGGTCGGTCGGGACCCAGACCACGTCCTTCCCCGGCTGCCCCACCTGGGGCTGGTACCCCTCCGTCTGGGCCAGCGCCCCGGTCACTGCGATGCAAAGCCCGAACACCACCATCAACCCGTACCTGGAAGGCGATCGCTTCGTCATTATTGCGGCTCCTTGTCGATCGGCCCGGGGCGGCCCGCGGTTCCCCGCGTCGGGACCCAATCGCCCCGATGGAACCCGCGCACCCTCCGGCTGCCGGAAAAGCCGATTATAATCCCGACCCTTTCCCATCTCCTACGGAAACTGTCGGCCGCCCCCGCATTTTTTCCCTCCCGGAATTCGTGGACGGGGATGCGGGCGACCGGCGGGCGATCGGGCTCACCGGCCGGGGGATGCATTCCCCGGCCGGTGCGACGGACCGGGTCGCCGTCAGCGGATGATCTGGATCTCGTCCGACATTCCCTGCTCGTAGGTGCTCCAGCCGGAGTTCATCCCGTACGGGCTCCGATGCAGGACCGCCTCGATCCGGCGGATGAGGCCGTTCTCGACCTTGAAGATCTCGGCAACCTGCCAGGTCCAGGGCTCCGTCGGGCCCTCGACGGCGTCGCGGCCGTCGGGGGTCTTGAAATGGCGCGATTTGCCGGCCGCGTGGTCGAAGAAGCAGAAGCTGAACACCACCCCGCGTTCGTGGTCCACGGCCACGAAACGGCGGTCGCGGATCCGCGTCACGAAGTAGATCAGCCCCGACTCGAACTGCTGCCTGCATCCCCAGTGGCTCGAATAAACCGTCGAAGTGAGGGGGTCGGGCATCTCCTGCCCCGGCGCTAGCGGCACGTTGGTGGCCGGGTTGCCGTTTTCGATCCGGTGGCAGTCATCCGTAAAGGGGTAGTATCCCTTGCCGTCGTTTTTCTGCATCCCGGTGAAGTAGGCGTTGGCCGTCCGGATCATCTCTTCCCGGGTGGGGCGTCCCGCCTCGGGAATCACTTCCGAGTACACCGGGTGGGGGGAGCCCAGCTTTTCGATCCTGTCGGCGACCGAGGGGGCGGGGGGCCGGCTCGGGTCGAGCAGGTTGCTCTCCGGCCGGATCACCAGCTGTTCAGCTTCCGTAATCAGCCCATCCTGGATTTTCAGCCGAATGGCGAGGGCCACGGAAGAGGGGGGCTGGTTGCGCGGGGCTTCCTCGCGCGCGGTGCCGATGAAGGCCACCTGCTGAGTCTCCATGTCCGGAACGTAGAACTTGTAGCTCCCCTTGCCGACCATGCTGGCCCACAGCCCCTCGCCGAGCTGCAACTGGACGCCGTTTTCGGTAAAGCGGCATTCGGGCGCGAACAGGGTCGGGGCGGCCTCGTGCGCCAGCATCGCGTCCAGGTACCGGTCCACGTACCCTTCCAGGCAGGCACGGTCGCAGGGAGCGGCGGCCGGGGCAGACTCCGGACCCGCATTGGAAGAATCGGTTTTCTGGCAGGCGGAAGCGCTGAGCAGCAGAAAAACGACACAGATGGCACTGATGGTTTTAGCTCGCATATTTCCCTCCATTTATATAATGAGACCGATGGGCTTCATCATACTCACGAGGGGGGGAGGGATCAACCGGGAACGGGCGGCGGTCAGTGGGAATGCAGGGCCAGGTGCAGGAAGAGGATCAGGACCACCCCGAGGGAGAAGCCGGCCAGGACGATGCGCTTGCCGTGATTGACCAGTTCGCCGAAAACGGCATGAAGGGCCAGGAAGATGAAGCCGCCCCCCACGTGCACCAGGGCCAGGTCTATCCAGAGGCCGGAAACTCTGGGCAGGATCCAGAGACCCAGGATGCCGCCCAGGAGCGTGGTCGATTCCACGGCGGCCACGACGGCAACCGCCCGCAGCCGCTTCATGCCGGAGGCCAGCAGGAGTGCCCCTAGCGCCAGGCCTTCCGGGACCTTGTGCACGCAGATGGCCAGCAGCAGGGTGGCGTCCATGCTCCTCCCCATGGATTCCTCCCGGCCCAGGGCGAGGGCCAGGCCGTCCAGGGTGCTGTGCAGGCCCAGGGCCACGATCATCGCGACCGCGATCTCGCTGAAATGGCGGGTGGCGGCCTCGTCGAAGTGGCTGGCGGCGCAGGCGGGGCAGACGTGAAACACGTACCGGCTGACCAGGAAGAAGACCCCGTACCCCGAGATCAGCGCCGCGGCCACTTGCACCGTCGTCAGGCCCTCGCGGCATTCCGGAATAATGACAAAGACGGTCACGCCGAGCAGGGCCCCGGCGGCCAGGCTGATCAGCCGGCAGAGGCTCCGGTGCGACACGGCAACGGCCGAACTGGCGGCGCCCCCGGCAACGGCCAGCGCAAACGCCAGCAAAACCCTGGCCATCACCACCCCCGCGTCCTGCACACCGCCTCCGCGCCGGGAATCCCGGTGTCCCGCTTCCCGAACATCGTTATTGCAAATGATCTTGCATTTTCCACAATCCCCGGCAAATGTCAACGATCATGCAAGGCTCTTGCCATAAGGAGGGTCACGCGCTAGGATGCCTTACGGAGATATGCGGATGCAGAGAAAGACGAGCCAGCGCGACGCCATCCGGGAGGTCTTCCGCCAAAACGACCGCCCGCTCGCCATAGAGGAGATCCTCGAGGCCGGCCGACGGCGCGTCCGCTCCCTGAACCAGGCGACGGTGTACCGCAACCTGAAGCTGCTGGTGGAATCGGGCTGGCTGAAGAAGATCCACGCCCCGGAACGGGGCACCCTGTACGAGATCGCGGGGAAAGCCCACCACCACCATTTTCGGTGCCGCCGGTGCGAGCGGATGTTCGAAATCGAGGGGTGCGCGTTCAACGACCGCCATTCGACACCACCCGGGTTCGTGACCGAAGGGCACGAAATCTTTCTCTTCGGGCTCTGCGCTGCCTGTCGGAGTTGACGCCGCCGGGGAACCCGATCCGGCGGAAGGATCCCTTGAGTTTCCTCCCGGAAAAAGGAAGGTTTCGTGCTGGCATCCCCGTTTTGTAATGGAAAAGGAGAATCTCGATGCGCTTGACCGTTCTTGCTTTGACTCTTACGGCTTTACTGTCGACGCTCGCGCCCGGCACCGCCGCAGCCCAGGCCAGGGCAAAAACCAACCGGGGGAATTTGGGAAATCCCGCCCTGCTGAAGGAAACCGCGCCTGAAAAGTTTCAGGCCAGGTTCACCACCTCCAAAGGGAACTTCGTGATCGAGGTTACGCGCGCGTGGGCCCCCAACGGCGCCGACCGCTTCTACAACCTGGTGAAGAACGGCTACTACGACAACTGCCGCTTCTTCCGGGTGGTGGACGGCTTCATGGTCCAGTTCGGCATCAACGGAGATCCGGGACTGAACAGGGTTTGGAACACGGCCACCATCAAGGACGACCCGGTCAAGCAATCGAACAAGGAAGGTTATGTCACCTTCGCCACGACCGCCGCCCCCAACTCGCGCGCGACCCAGATCTTCATCAATTTCGCCGACAACCCCTACCTGGACCGCCAGCGTTTCGCTCCCTTCGGGAAGGTGGTCGAGGGGATGGACGTCGTTAATGCCATCAACAAGGAGTACGGTGAAAAGCCGGACCAGGGGAAGATCATGGTGGTGGGGAATTCCTACCTGCAAAAAGAATTCCCCAGGCTCGATTTCATCAAGTCGGCCACCATCGTCGCCGGCGTGAAGTAACGGCAGGGGACCTACCGAATTGCCGGAGGAGCGTATCGTGAGCGAAGAGCCGGAGGAAGATTTTGCCGCAATGTTCGAAGCCTCGTTTCAGGTGAAGAGGCTCGGCAAGGGGGACGCGATCGAGGGGAGCATTGTCGCCATCGGCCCGGAGACCGCCCTGGTCGACGTGGGGGGAAAGGGGGAAGCCGTCATCGACGTCGACGAGCTGAAGAACCCCGAGGGGGAGCTCGAGTTCGCCGTCGGCGACCGCATCGAGGCGACCGTCGTCTCCACCGCCGGGGGGCTGAAGCTTTCCCGGAAGCTGCTGGCGGCGGCCGCGAGCAACCGCCAGCTCGAGGACGCCTTCCGCAGCGGCCTGCCCGTGGAGGGAAAGGTCGAGCGGGAAATCAAGGGGGGATACGAGGTAAGGGTCGGCCGCAGCCGGGCCTTTTGCCCCGGGTCCCAGATCGATCTCCGGGGTGCCGAGGCCGTCGACCATGTGGGGAGCGTCTACCCGTTCCGCATCATCGAATACCGGGAGGGGGGAGCGAGCATCGTCCTCTCACGCCGGGCGCTGCTCGAGGAGGAGCGGCAGGCGGAGGCTGCAGCTGTCCGCCAGAGCGTGGTCCCCGGCGCCGTCCTGACCGGCCGCGTCGCCTCCGTCCGCGAATTTGGAGCCTTCGTCGACCTGGGCGCGGGAGTCCAGGGCCTGCTGCACGTGTCCGAAATGTCGTGGGCGCGGGTGGCTTCCCCCTCCGAGGTGGTCTCGCCTGGCGAGGAGATCACCGTCAAGGTCCTCGGCGTAGACGAGGAAAAGGGGCGGATCTCGCTGGGGCTGAAACAGCTGTCGGACGACCCCTGGCTGAAGGCGGGGGAAGTGTACGCCGTGGGCCGGCTCCGGCCCGGCCGGGTCACCCGCGTTGCCGAATTCGGCGCCTTCGTGGAGCTCGAGCCCGGAATCGAGGGGCTGGCCCACGCGTCCACCTTTGCGCCCTCCGCCGCGGGGGGCTGGTCGAGCCGCGTCACCCCGGGAATGACGGGAACGTTCGAGATCCTCTCCGTCGACCTGGAACAGAAACGGATCGGCGTAGCGCTCCAGGGAGAGGGATCCGCGCCGACAGCCGGCGCCGCCCGGACGGGCATCGTCCCGGGGGCGCGCCTGACCGGAAAGGTCGAGCGGCTCGAGAAGTTCGGCGTGTTCGTGTTCCTGGCCCCGGGACGGACCGGCCTGATCCCGGTGAATGAAACGGGGGTCGCCAGGGAGGCGGATCTCGCGCGCGCCTTTCCCGTCGGGGGCGAGGTCGAGGTCATCGTGCTCGAAGTGGACCCCTCGGGCCGGCGTATCCGCCTGAGCGCGAAGGCGGTGGCTGAGGCGCGCGAGGCCGAGGAAGTGCGCGAGTGGAAGGAACGGCAGGCTCCCTCATCCGAAGGCTTCGGCTCGCTGGCCGACAAGCTCCGGGAGGCCCTGAAAAAATAGGGGACGGGCGCCGATGTCCACGGAGGGACCCCGGTGCCCGCCTCCTCATCTCCGCGCCTTCAACCGCTCCGCGATCAGGCGCATATAGGCCGCGCGCGCATCCGTGCTACGCCTGAGCATCGTATTGCCGGCGTGGATCCTCCGCAGCATCAGCACCTCGTCCACGATCGCTTCCCGGTACCCCCGGGCCCGGGCCCGCTCGAACCATTCCACGGTTTCGTAAAACTCGCGGTCTTCGGGGAATCCCCCGGTCTCCAGGAAATCGGTCCGGGCCATGAAGACGCACCCGGCGCTGTAGCCGGTCCGGACCTCCAGGTCCCCTTCGCTCACCCCCTGCTTCCCGGCCAGTTCGGGGCTGAGAAAATTCTGCATCTTGCAGAGGACGATGTGCGGGGCGTCGTCCCCCGCGGCCCGCTCGAGCTGTCTCTCCAGCTTGGCGGGCTCCCACAGGTCGTCCGCGTCCAGGAAGGCGATAAAGGCGCCGGTGGCGGCCTCGGCGCCCCGGTTGCGCGCCCGGGAGACCCCGGCCGGGGGCTGGCGCAGGATGCGGATCCCCGGGAAGGCCCGGAAGGCGACCGCGACCGTATCGTCCAGGGAGCCGTCGTCCACCAAGACAACCTCGTCCGGTTTGTGGGTCTGGAGGCGCACGCTCTCCAGGGTTTCCCCGATCGTCCGCCCCGCGTTCCGGGCCGGGATGACTACGCTAATCGTTGCGTTCAACCGGCCACCCCTCGGAGATGTCGACCTGGTGGATCGGGTCGATCAGCAGCAGTTCCTGCAAGTCCTCGAAGCAGGTAAGGGTGGGAGCTTCCCCCCCGGCCGGCGGCTTCAGATCGTGGGTCCGGCTGGCTTCCCTCGCCGGCCTCAGGATCTCCTGGCGAAGGAGTTCTCCGAGGAAGCGGGGGACCGCCTCGCGCGCGTCCCAGCCCCGGGACCCGCCCCCTTCCGCCAGCGCCTCGACGACGTCGTCGGGGGACGCCCCCGCGGCGAGGGCGGAAAACAGGAAGGTTCCCACCGGGTTCAGGGCGTAGTACAGACCCCGCTCGCCGTCGATGACGACGGCGTTCCCCTCGATCACCTCGTGGATGATGCGCGGTTCGTTGACCTCGTACATTTCCGTTCCTCCATTTTCTTCATTAACCGGCGCAGGGCGTGGCCGGGCAACTGCCAGAAATGCCCGAGTCCCCAAACCAGCTTGAGATACCCTGGAAAGGACAACAGGCAGCTGATGAAGGACTCGTCCAGCCGCTTGATCCGGTGGCGGTCCCAGATACGTCTCAGGCTGAAGTCCCGGTTGCCGGACCGGGCGTTGCGCCGCTCGATCGCCTGTCTCCTGCGGTGGTACCTCGTGTGGACCCTCAGGGCCCGCTCCACGTAGAAAGACCCGTAATCCAGGTTGTCCCGCAGTCTCTCCATGACGCCCGTGGGAACCAGTCCCGCGTCGACCGACTGCAGGTAGCGGAGCGCGTAGCGGACGTTGTAGGAAACACCCCTGGCCTCCGCGGTTGCGACAAACAGCCCCCAGTCGATCGCGGCGCCCCGGATCAGGCCCGCAGCATCCAGGATCCAGAGCAGGTTGTCCGGATAGGTCTCCTCGAAGACCAGGGGCGCACGGACCCCATTGACGCAGGCGAGGAGCAACTGGTCCTCCGGGCATGGGATCCGGGCGGCGGCGCCCAGAAAGCTCCCCGTCACCGTGCGGGCACGCAGGCCGTCGTCGAAACCGGGGCCGACATGCTCGTAGAGGGCGGCGATATGCAGGTCGATGCGGTGGCCCCGCCCGTTCTCACAGTCATGACCGTGGGGGCTCCAGTAGAGGCGCTGCGCCTCGGTCGCCCTGACGGAATGGAACCCGCACGCCGAGAGGATGTCCAGTGCCCGGCTCCCTTCCGTCTCCGCGACCAGCAGGTCCAGGTCGTGCATCGGCCTCCGGCCCGGCGGCATGCGGAGGGCGGCACTGACCCCCGCGCCCTTCAGCAGGACGGCGTCGACCCCCTGCCGCCGGAGGTCTTCAAGCACGGGGGCGACGGCCGAGAGCAAAAGCGAGGTCTTGGTGAAAAAGAAGGTGTAGAGGCTCTTGAGCCGGGGACGCAGGGGACCGTCATACCCGGCCTCCCCGGCCGCCACGTACAGCGCCGGGGCCAGGAGCTGCGCCAGGTAGTCGATCTCGTCGAACTCGACCCCGGCCTCCCATTCCGAAAACGCGCGTTTCCCCTCCTCCCCGCCGCACACGATGGCCTTCAGCATCCGGAGGTGCCCCGCCTTCAGGGGGTGGTGCGCGCCAAAACGATAGGACGCCGGAATACCCATCAGCCCCTCGCTCCCAGCGAGTCGATGAACCGGCCGATACTGCGGGGGATCTCCCCGAAATCCCCGCCGAGCTCGAGATCGTAGCAGGGCACGCCGCGACAAAGCGCGGCGAGGCCCGACAGGATGTGCTGGCCGCCCCCCTGGGCCTGCAGCACCGTGCTCGTCGCCATCTCCATGAGGATGACCGAGGGCGCCGCCGGGGAAATCGTCGTCCGCCCGCCCCCCCCGATCCGGGGCCGGAGAACGGCCGCGACGGGGAGCGAGCGGACAATGGGCCCGTCCGAATGGTTCAGCATGACCACGTTCTTGTTCTGCGTCTTGTTGGTCGGGTGAAGGCGGCGGGAGAGTTCCGGAAACCGCGGAAGGGTGTCATCGGTGAGCTTTGCACCGCGGTAGATATGAAACGCGTGCGCGGGGGATTCAGGCTCGACCGCCACGTAATCGTCCCCCAGGAACTCCAGCCCGTTCAAATGGCAGGCCAGGGCCGTGGTGGATTTGCCCGCCCCGCCGCGCCCCACCAGGAGCACGCCCCGGCCGTTTCGGCCTACGCTCGCGGCGTGCGTGAAAACCAGGCCCCGTGCCGCCAAGATCCAGTGCAACAGGAACCGCATCGGGGTGCAGACCTCGTAATCGGGGAGGGCGGACCGGTCGGCGACGCAATACCAGGCGCGGTTGATATCGGTATCGATGAAGCAGAAGATCTCCCCCTCGGGATTGTAGAAGAGGTGCCTGCTCCCCTGGTGGGAAACCGAGACGCGGTCCCGGTACCGCCGGAGCTCGTCAATCACGGGCGAGTGGGTGAAAACCTCCTCGTCCTCCCAAATGGCAATCGCGAAGTCGGCCTCCCCGGGGGGTGCGGGGATTTGGTTTTCCTGCAGGGAGGGGAGCAGAACCCCGGCGGGACCTTCCTGGGAGCATTCGAGCCGGATGACGACTCCCGCCACGCGGAGATGGACCGCATAACGCCCCCGCTGCCTTTCGAAACTGTCTTGAAGCACATTCCCTGTTCCGGCCTGCAAAATCTCTCCTCCTCTCGTTCAATTCAGGATGTCGTCCAGTTCCTTCATCAGCGCCTGGTACTTGTTCTTGTCCAGCCGGAAAGGGGAGAGGGCTCCCCGGTCCTTGAGGAGCTGGTGGCAGACGACGACTCCGCGCCCCAAGAGGTCCTGCTTCTGCGCCTTGGTCAGGCTGTGCAGCACCGTGACCGGGTACAGCCTCTCGCGGTCAATCCAATCCTTCAGGCCGTCGCCGGAGGGGTAATCCCAGCTCAGCATGAGGAGGCCGCTGCAGGTCCCGTAATCAATGGCGTCGCTCGTGAACCGGGTGTTGGTGGCCACCCCCCCGCTGAAGGTGGCTCCAGGGTATTTGCCCGATTCCTTGAACCGGTCGATGATGTCGTTCACCCGCGAACGCACGTAGAGCGGCACCTGTACGTTCACCGTCTTTTCCGCGCTCAGCCCGTACTTGCACTCCATGAAGAGGCGGTGACGATCCCGCACGGCAACCACGTCCACTTCGTGGCTCACGCAGCGCCCCTTGAGGACCTGCCCTATCTCCACCGCGTATCCCTGCCGCTCGATCACCTTGCCGACCAGGCGCTCGAAGGGGTAGCCCGTGGGCCCCATTTCCATGATCGCCTGCTTCAACTTGTAGCGCGAGGCCACCAGTCGCTTCTTCTTGCGCAGCAGGGCGAAGGCGCGGGCATAGATCTTCCGCGTGGGGACCCCGTCGACCAGCCAGGCCTCGATGTCCCTGGCCACCTCCCGGATGATGTCCTCCCCTGCGCCCGCGCGGCGCAGCGATTCCTCGAGCTTCTCGATCCGGAACGGCTCCTTTACGCCCGAAGCCTTCGTGATGAGGACCGCCCGCTTCTCATCTTCACGCATTGTCATTCCCCCGCCCGTGGACCTTCGCTCACGGGCGGCCGCCCCGGATTATACACTCCCCGCAGGCATACCGGCCATAAATACGCGCAGAGGCTGTTGAGCGGCCGCTTGGCGCACCGGGTGGCGGGGCAGATGCCGACCGCCCGGTGCGGCAGAACGCCCATGCTCGGGGCGCACGCATGTACGCCCGACCGGACGTTGCTTACATGACCAAAGTTTTTCAGGAACGCGCCCCCGGCGGAAAAGGGGGCGGCCATCAGGATCTCAGTCGACCCGCACCAGCCGGTAGTTCCTGCGGCCATGGCGCACCACGAGAAAACCCCCGTCGAGGAGATCGGAGGCCGTCACCCGGCGCGCGGTGTCGGCGACGCGGAGGTTGTTCAGGTAGATCCCCCCGCCCTCGACGGCGCGCCGCGCCTCCCCCTTGGACGCTGCCGCCCCGCATTCCACCAGGAAATCGGCGACGGCCAGGCCGTCTCCCCCGAGCCGAGCCGCGGCGATCGTACCCGAGGGAACATCGGCGAAGATGTCGGCCACCTCGGCCCCCGTCAGCCCCGCGACCTCGCCGCCGAAAAGCACCTGGGAAGCTTGTTCCGCCTTGGCAAGGGCCGTTTCGTCGTGGACCATCCGCGTCATCTCCTGTGCCAGCCGGCGCTGCGCCTCGCGCCGCTCGGGATTGCGGCTCACCGCATCCTCCAGTGCCTCGATCTCGGCCCGGTCCAGCCAGGTGAAATACCGGAGGTAGTTGACGACGTCGCGGTCATCGGTGTTCAGCCAGAACTGGTAGAAGCGGTAGGGGGAGGTCCGCGCGGCCGAGAGCCAGACGGCGCCCGAAGCGGTCTTGCCGAACTTGGTCCCGTCCGCCTTGGTGATCAGGGGGTAGACCAACGCGCCCGCGCTCCTGCCCCGCATCCGCCGGATCAACTCCACGCCGGCGGTGATGTTGCCCCACTGGTCGCTCCCCCCGGTCTGCAGCGTGCAGCCGAAGTGGTCGTGCAGGTGGAGGAAATCGTACGACTGCAGCAGCATGTAGCTGAACTCGGTGAACGAAATCCCGTCCTCGCGCTCCAGCCGCATCCGGACCGAGTCCTTGGCGATCATGTAATTGACGGTGAAGTACTTGCCTATGTCGCGCAGGAAATCGACCAGGTTCAGCCCGAGGAGCCAGTCGGCGTTGTTGAGCAGCAGCGCGGGGTTTGTTTTCACCTCGAAATCGAGGAAGTGGGCCAGTTGCCGCTTGATCGCCTCGATGTTGGACTCGATCTCTTCGCGCGACAGCAGCAGCCGTTCGTCGGAGCGGCCGCTCGGGTCGCCGATCATGCTCGTGCCGCCGCCGGCCAGCGCGATCGGGACGTGGCCGCAACGCTGCAGGCGCGCCAGGGCCAGCAGCGGGACCATGTGCCCCACATGCAGGCTGTCGGCCGTCGCGTCGAACCCGTTATACACCCGCACGGGGCCGCCGGCGAGCATCTCCGGCACGCTTTCGGTATTCCCGTACACCAGGCCCCGCCACGACAACTCCTCAAACACGCTGTGCCCCATCATCCGGTCCTCTCCTTGATTCAACGGGAAAACATACCCGATTCACCCGGGAGCTGCTAGTATAACCTTATCGCGGCGGTCCTTCCTGCTACGGCCGCCGCAAGGGAGGAACCGATGTCCAGAGCATTATTCGTCTGTCTTTGCGCCCTCTTCTGCGTCCCGGTCCCGCTGCCGGCCCAGGAGGCGGCCGCCGCGGCCCCGGTTGCCGGGCCGGTGTACATGATCGAGGGGAAGGGGGCGGGCAACATCGGCGTGATCGCCCACCCCGGGGGGGCCATCGTGATCGACTCCGGGATGGCCGCATCGGCGGCCGGGGTGCGCGCCGCCCTCGAAGCGCTCCCGGGAGGGGGGAAGATCCGTTTCCTCGTCAACACCCACTGGCACAGCGACCACACCGACGGCAACCACGCCTTGGGACAGGGAGCGGCCATCGTCGCCCATGACCGGGTCCGGCCGCTCCTTGCCCGTCCGCAGAGCCTGATGGGACAGACGACCGCGGCGTTGCCGGACGAAGCGCTCCCCTCGGTCACCTTTTCGAACCGGCTGACCCTGTACGCCGGGGACCTCCCGGTCCGCCTCGTGCATTACCCGGGGGCGCACACCAACGGGGACACGGTCGTCTTCGTCGACCGCTACAAGGCCGTGCACATGGGGGACATGTTCTTCAACGGTCAGTTCCCCTTCCTCGACGTCGACAACGGCGGGGAAATCGAAAGCTGGGTGCACCACCTGGACGACATCGTCTCCAAGCTGCCCGCCGACGCGCGCATCATCCCCGGGCACGGCCCCCTGGCGACGGTCGCGGACCTCGTCGCCTTCCGCAACATGCTGGCGCGGTCGGCCGAAATCGTGGGGGAGCGGATGAAACAGGGCAAGACCCTGGACCAGGTCAAAAACGCCGGGCTGCCGCTCGAGTTCGAGCCCTGGACCCGGGGGTTCATGAGCACCGCCCAGTGGCTGGAGCTGGTCTACCGGAGCCTCGCGAAAAACTAGTCAGGGTCCTGTCACCACAGCGAGCCGATGGCGGCCGTGGCCAGGATGATGACGGCATAGGAACAGCCGAGCCAGAGGGCGGCCGTCGAGGTCTTGAGCTTGCGCGAAACCGCCGCGGCGCCGATGGCCAGCAGCGCGATCATCCAGATGTTGAAGATGTCGATCCCCTGCGCCAGCCCCATGACGAACTTCGGCAGCGTCCCCGGCTCCAGGACCCCATCGAGCAGGGAACCCAGGTTGGAAACGATCACCGACCGCAGGTCCGCCGCGGACACCTCCCCCGGCTGCTTGAACTGCAGGATCACGGCCATCAGAACAGTCGTCACGATCGAGACCGCGATCGTGGCGTAGAGGGAGACGGCCAGCAGCGGCTTGAACCGGTTCTCGGCGCCCGCGATCAGGCTGAACAGCTTCATGAACCCGGCGATGACGAGGCAGAGCAGCAGGGTCGATATCCCCCCCATCACGACGGTGCCCTTGCCCGCCACGTTCGACATCAGCGCCAACTGCTGCTCCATCTGCTCCGCGGTGATCCTTCCCTGCGCCACCGCCTCTTCGAGCTGCGCCTCCATGGACGCCTGCATGTCGACCTTCTGGGTGACGTACCAAGCGCTGCCCAAGCCCAGGATCACCGCCACGAGGATGGGCACGAGCAGCCGCGGGGCGCGCCCGATCTCGGCAAAAGCCTCCTTCGGGGATGTGTACACCCCGCCGAGACGGCTGAAGAAATTCCGGGCCGGGGGCGGCGCCTCCCCCCCTTCGGCGCCCAGGGGTTCACGAACGGATTCCGGCTCCAAGGCCCCTCCTTACCATTTCTGATCGGGATCGAAAGAAACCAAGGCAGTATACAAAAAAACGGGGCCGCGCCGCAGCAAGAATCGCCCGATTTTTGGCGCACCCCGGGCGGGCTTTGAAGTATGATGACCCTGGGACACACGCCGCGGACAACGGCACGATCGGAACAGGAGGCGCTCATGACCGAAGAGTACAGTCCCGAAAAGCTGCTGCAGATCGCACGCGGGTTCATGGAAAGCCGGATCCTGCTCTCGGCCGCCGAACTCGACCTGTTCACGCTCCTCGAGGCGGCGCCGCTCTCCGCCGAGGAGATCGCGAACAAAACGGGCGCGGACCTGCGCGCCCTGACCGCGCTCGTCGACGCGCTGGCCGCCATGGGCCTCCTTGCAAAAACGGAGGCAGGGTATTCCTGCCCCCCCGGTGTAGCGCACTGGCTGGGCGGGCACTCCCCCAAAACCATCCTCCCCATGGTGCACCACATGGCGGGCCTCTGGCCGCGCTGGTCGCGCCTCACGGCCATCGTCAAGGGATATCCCCCGGCCAAGGAAAAGCTCGACTTGACGCGCAACGCCGCGGAACTCCGGGCCTTCATCGGCGCCATGCACTCGATCGGCACGCCCATGGCCGCGCGCATCGCGGCCGCCGTCGATGCCGGAACGGCCCGGGCGCTGCTGGACGTGGGAGGCGGCTCGGGCACCTACACGATCGCCTTCCTGCGCGCCGTCCCGGAGATGCGGGCGACCCTGTTCGACCTGCCCCCCGTAATCGAAATGGCCCGGGAACGCCTCGGGGAGGAAGGGATGCTCGGGCGCACGACCCTGGTGGCCGGCAACTTTCACCACGATGATTTCCCCGGCGGGCACGACCTGGCCCTGATCTCCGCCATCATTCACTCCAACAGCCCGGAGGAAAACCTGAACCTCTACCGGAGGGTGTTCCGGGCGCTCAAGGCGGGGGGGCGCATCCTGGTCCGGGACCACGTCATGAGTCCCGACCGGACACGGCCCCGGGATGGTGCGGTGTTCGCCATCAACATGCTGGTGGGGACCTCCGGAGGGGGGACCTACACCTTCGGGGAAATCGAGGCCGACCTCGACAGGGCGGGGTTCACCGGCATCCGCCTCCTGTGCGAGGGGGACCACATGGACGCCGTCGTCGAGGCGCACCGTCCCTAGCCCCGCAACACCAAAGCCTGAAACGACACTTACGGAGGTTCCATGAAACCGCTCGCCCTCATCGCCGCATTCACCCTGGTCCTGACCTGGGCTCTCGCCGCCCGGACGGAGGAACCCCCCGGAGCCGAAGACCCCTACCTCTGGCTCGAGGATGTCACGGGGGAGAAGGCGCTCGCATGGGTCCGGGCCCGCAATGCCGAAAGCGAAAAGGAGCTTGCCGGAACGCCCGCGTTCGCCCAAATCGAGCGCGGCATCCTCGAGATCCTCGACTCGAAGGAGCGGATCCCCTCGATCAGCAAGGCGGGCCCCTGGTTCTACAACTTCTGGCGCGACGAGCGGAATCCGCGCGGGCTCTGGCGGCGCACCACGCTCGCGGAATACCGGAAACCGGACCCGAAGTGGGAGGTGGTGCTCGACCTGGACGCCCTCGGCAAGACCGAAGGGCGCAACTGGGTCTGGGGAGGCGCCCAGATCCTCAGGGCCGGCGGCTGGCGCCGCGCCCTGGTGAGCCTGTCGCCGGGCGGGTCGGACGCGGTCGTGGTGCGGGAGTTCGACATCGAATCCCGCTCCTTCGTCAAGGGGGGGTTCGAACTGCCGGAAGCCAAGAGCGAGGTCTCCTGGATCGATCGCGATCACATCTACGTCAACACCGATTTCGGCCCGGGGTCGATGACGACTTCGGGCTATCCCCGGATCGGCAAGCGCTGGCGGCGCGGCACCCCGCTCGCGAGCGCCTCCACGGTGTTCGAGGGGAAGGAGACCGACGTCTCCGCGGGCGCGTTCTTCGACGACACCAAGGGGTTCGAGCGGCACTTCGCCTACCGCTCGCCCGGATTCTACGAAACCGAGGTCTACCTCCTCGAAAATGGGAAGGCCCGCAGGGTGGAGGTCCCGCTGGACTCCAACGTCGGTTTCCACCGGGAATGGCTCCTCGTCGAACTGCGCAGCCCCTGGACCGTGAATGGGAAGACCTATCCGGCCGGGGCGCTTCTCGCCTCCCGCTTCAGCGACTACATGAAGGGGAAGCGCCAGCTGGTCCCGCTGTTTGAACCGACGGACCGCACCTCGCTCGTGGGCGCCTCCTGGACGCGCAACCACCTGATCCTGAACGTCCTCGAGGATGTCAAGAACCGCCTCACGGTCCTCACCCCGGCGCGCGGGGAGTGGACGAGCCGCCCCCTGGCTGGGGCTCCCGGCTTCGCCACGGTCTCGGCCCAGGGGATCGACCCGGACGAAAGCGACGACTTTTTCATGACTACCAGCGGGTACCTCACCCCCACCAGCCTCCTGGTCGGGACAGTCGGCGGCACCCCGGAAAAACTGAAGGAACTCCCCGCCTTTTTCGACGCTTCCGGGCTGGAAGTCAGCCAGCATTTCGCGCTGAGCAAGGACGGCACCCGGGTCCCCTACTTCCAGGTCGCCCGCAAGGGGATCGAGTTGGACGGCAACCACCCCACCCTCCTCTACGGGTACGGCGGGTTCGAGATCTCCATGACCCCGGACTACAACCCCAGGGTCGGACTGGCGTGGCTCGCACGCGGGGGGGTCTACGTCGTCGCCAATATCCGCGGGGGGGGCGAATACGGCCCCCGCTGGCACCAGGCCGCGCTCCGGGAAAAACGGCCCCGTGCATACGAGGATTTCGCGGCGGTGGCCGAGGACCTGTTCGCGCGCAAGCTGACCTCCCCCGCCCGCCTCGGCACCATGGGGGGGAGCAACGGCGGCCTGCTGATGGGGAACATGATCACGCTCTACCCCGGGCTCTTCGGCGCCGTCGTCTGCCAGGTGCCGCTGCTCGACATGAAGCGCTATTCGAAGCTCCTGGCCGGGGCCTCGTGGATGGCCGAATACGGCGACCCCGACAAGCCCGAGGACTGGAGCTTCATCCAGGGCTTTTCCCCCTACCACAACGTGAAGCCGGGCGCCAAATACCCGCCGGTGCTCTTCACCACCTCCACCCGCGACGACCGGGTGCACCCCGGGCACGCGCGCAAGATGATGGCGAAGATGAAGGAGATGGGATTCGACGTCCGCTACTACGAAAATATCGAGGGGGGGCACGGGGGCGCGGCCGACAACGCCCAGGCCGCGTACATGAACGCGCTGGCCTATACCTTCCTCTGGCAGAAGCTGCAATAGGACAGGAGCGGGCGCGGGGCGGCGCGGTTACAGAACAACGGCCCCCTCCTCCAGGAGGATTTCCAGGGTCCAGCGGGCGGCGTCGCCGACGACGCTCATGCACTTGGTCGGGTCGCTGTGCGCCCCCGCCCGCATGAAGGCGTCCCATTCGGCCGGGTCCTTCAGGTTATAGGGGCGCCCGTAGAGCCTCGTCTGGACACCGGGGCAGAGGAGCGACCCGTAGCGGCGGATAAATCGCTCCCCCAGCCTGGACGCCCGCTCCATGGCGGCGGCGAGCGCCTGCTTCCCTTCCGGGACTACACGCTCGGCGGATAGGAGGGCGGCCGGGCGGCCGAAGTAGTAATCGAGCACCATCGTCCCCCCCACCACCGCGCCGCAGGTACCCATGGAAAAGCCCGCCTGCCCGCCGCAGGAAGAGGAGGCGATCCTCACCACCGCCTCGTCAAACCCGAGGATTTCGTGGAGCGCGGCCGCCGTGCACTGCGAGCAGCTGCCGGACATCGCCTCGAACGCGACCCCTAGCGCATAGCTCTTTTCGAGCAGCTCCGCCCTGGACAGGTTGCGGTATTTTCCCGATACGCGCACGATTCCCCCCATTCGCCGAAAAGCAAACCCTCCGGCCTACCCGCCGGTGGAGGAACGGATCCGGCGCCTGATCCGGCTCGCGGAAGCGTGACCGGGGGCAGCCCCGGGCGGTCCGATGCGCCGGACCGCCCGGATGGTGATAACGCCCTATTCCCCGCCGAGGCCCCAGCTCTTGAACATGTCCTTGTAGAACTGCGGCTGCTCGAAATCGGGCTGCATCGACATGTACTGGTCCCGGTGGGAGTAGAGCCGGCCGCCCGGTTTCAGGCTGGCCATCAGCGGCGCCACCTTCTCCTTCGGCGCAGCGAAGATGACCTCCTCCTCGCGCGTCAACGCGCGCTGGTACTCTCCAGGGTCCGGGAGCACTACGCAGTATTTCCCGGTCACCATGGGATCGACGACCGCGTGCCCGCAGGAGGGTAGAAAGAGGTAGGTGTCGACCTCGGCCGAGCCCGCCATCATCATAGGCAGGATGAGCCCCCTCAGTTGCGCCGGGTTGAGGTAGACCAGCACGACGTCGGGAACGAAGGACGCGCGCTTCAGGGGCGCCGTGAGCACGCCGACATACCGTCCGGTCTCAAAACTCCGGTACGATTCCATCCACGCCCCCGTGGCCTTGGGCTGCGGCACCATCCCGTAAGCCATGAGCGCCGTCGGGCACCAGTGGTCTTCCTTGAGCATGGCCACCGTCTTCCCCTCCCGCCGCGACATCCCGAATGCCTGGCATTGGGCGAGGTGGATCTTCCCGTCCCGGTACGGGCGGAAGGTCCCCTGCGGGATATCGGCCTCCTTCTCCAGCATCTTGACCGCTATGGGCGAGGTGCGGAGCAGGAGCGCCGTTTCCAGTTCTTCCCCGTACCGGTTGAATTCGCCGAGCCCCGGCACGGCGGCCGGAGCCTTCCCCGCCGGCGGCTGGGCGGCGGCCATCGCCGCGCCCGCCGCGGTCAGAACCGCGGCTCCCAGTCCCAGCTCCAGAGCTTCCCGTCTCGTATACCCGTTTTTCACGCTGTTTCCTCCTATCTGCCTGGATTATAGGCCAGCGGCGCCGGGGAATGCAAAACCGTTCCTGGG
>JAAYAJ010000024.1 GCA_012719455.1 Acidobacteriota bacterium
GCAGGGTCTCCGAAAGGCGCAGCCGGGCCGCGGCCTGCTCGGAGGGGTCGAAGACGCTGAGAATCCGGTTGATGGTGCGCGGGGCGTCGGTGGTGTGGACCGTCGACAGCACCAGGTGCCCGGTCTCAGCCGCCTTGATGGCGATGTCGATCGTCTCCCGGTCCCGCATCTCCCCGACCAGGATGATATCCGGGTCCTGGCGCAGGGCGGCGCGCAGCGCCTTGGCGAAGCTCTCGGTGTCGGACCCGCATTCGCGCTGGGCGATGCTGGCCAGGGCGTCCCGGTAGAGGAACTCGATCGGGTCCTCGATGGTGATGATCTTGCACCGCCTCTTCCGGTTGATCAGGTTGATCATGGCCGCCAGGGTGGTCGATTTGCCGCTCCCGGTGATTCCGGTGACCAGGACCAGTCCCCGGTCAGCCAAGGCGATCTCGCCGAGCACCGGGGGGAGATTGAGGTCCTCGATGGTGGGGAGCACGTAGGGGATGTGGCGCAGCACCAGCGCGAGCGAGCGGCGCTGGCTCGAGATGTTCACCCGGAAACGGCCGTGCCCCTGCAGCGAGTAGGAGCAGTCGTAGTCGGTGAGCGCTTCAACGAACTCCATCACGTTTTCCCGGGTGCACTTGCGCCCGGCTATCAGGATCGCCCCCGCGAGCGAGGCGATCTCGCCGGGGGTCAGGGGGTCGGTGTCGGAAGCGGGGACCAGTTCCCCCAGCATGCGGATCCGGAATCCGCTCCCGACCGTGACGTGGAGGTCGCTTCCCCCCTTTTCGATCATGTCCTTGAGGACGTTGTTGAAGCGCTCGAACGCGCTGGTCTTGATCATGGGCTTGGGTTCCATCTGCAGGAGGTTGTTTGTCATGGCGAAGGCGTTATCGACCGGCCGGCCCCGGCGGTTTACTCCTTGCATCCGATTTTTCAGCATTTTGCGACCGATTTCCGCGCGCGTGGCCGTGTGCTATATTGAGGGCGTTTTGCGTAATCCTTATCTTACAGGAAATGAGCCATGATCGATCTGCTGGCCCAAAACCCGCTGCTGCTCCTCTTTACCGTCATCGGGGTCGGATACCTCGTCGGCAATATCAACCTGTTCGGCCTGAAGCTGGGAGTGGCCGCCGTGCTCTTCGTGGGGATGTTCTTCGGGGCTCTTGACCGGCGTCTCAGCCTCCCCGAGCTCATCCACGTCATCGGCTCGGTCCTCTTTCTCTATGCCATCGGCCTGCAGGCGGGGCCGGTCTTTTTCGCCTCCTTCCGCAAGCGCGGGCTCCGCTTCAGCATGATCGCCCTGGGGATCCTCACGCTCGGGGCCGCGGGGGCCCTCGTCGTCGGGCGGCTGCTGGAGCTTCCCGAGGCGGGGATAGCGGGGCTCTTCTGCGGGGCGCTCACCAACACGCCGGCGCTGGCCGCGGCGGTGGAGACGACGCGCAACCTCTCGGTGGGACTCGCCGGGGCGACGCGCGACCTCTACCTCGATGGGCCGGTGATCGCCTACGGCCTGACCTATCCCTTCGGCGTGTTCGGCGTCATCCTCGCCTTCGTCCTCTGCAACAAGGTCTTCAAGCTCGGCCGGAACACCAAGTCGGCGGAGGCGGAGGATGAGTACGCCCCGGAGCCGATCTTCAGCCGGACTTTCAAGATCATCAACCCTGCCCTGGCGGGCCGGAAGGTGGGGGAGGCGTTCGCGGCGCTGAAGGACCACGGTTTCGTGCTCAGCCGGATCCGCAAGGGGGACCGGATCGACATCGTGACCTCCGAGACCGTGCTCGACCTGGGCGATCACGTGGTGGCCGTCGGGGGGGCGCAGGCGATGGAGCGGGCGCTCTTGATCTTCGGCGCCGCCGCCCCGGAGCACCTGACCCCGGGGCAGGGGGGGGTCAGCTACCGCAGGATTTTCGTTTCCAACAAGGAGGTCGTCGGCAAGTCGATCCGCGAACTCGACCTGTTGCGCGACCTGCACGCGGTCATTACCCGGCTGCGGCGCGGGGATGTGGACATCGTCCCGCGCCCCGACACGGTCCTGGAGATGGGGGACCGCATCCGCGTGATCACCCAGCGCGACAACATGGACCGGGTGACCCGGTATTTCGGCGATTCCGTCAAATCGATTTCCGAGACCGATTTCCTCTCCCTCTCCCTGGGGATCGTGCTGGGCATTTTTCTCGGGATGATCCCGATCCCGCTGGGACGCGGGATCCGTTTCCAGCTCGGGTTCGCCGGGGGGGCGCTGGTCATGGGCCTCGTCCTCGGGCGGCTGGAGCGGACCGGGCCGGTCACCTGGGGCATGCCATATAACGCCAACCTGGTGCTGCGCCAGGTCGGCCTGGTTTTCTTTCTGGCGGCGATCGGGACCCGGGCGGGGCAGGGGTTCGGGACTCTCTTCGAGGCGGGGGGGTGGCGCATGATCGCGGCCGGGGCGCTCCTGACCACCTTTGTCACGGTCTGCAGCATCCTGGTCGGCATCCGGTTCCTCCGGCTGCCGATGCAGGCGGTGATGGGGCTGGTCTCCGGGATCCAGACCCAGTCGGCCTGCCTGGCTTGGGCCAACCAGCAGACCGAGAGCGACCTGCCGAACATCTGGTACACGACCGTCTACCCGTCGTCCATCGTGATCAAGATCGTGCTGGCGCAGCTGATCGTGTCGGTCGTGATGATGGGGTGAGGACCGGGCAGGGCCGGCGCCCCGGGAGCCCCGGGACGCCGGCGGCGATCGGCCTTAGTGGTCCGATTTGACCGGGCGCAGGTAGGCGCCCCAGTAGCTCATGCCGACGAAAACGGTCCCTCCGATGATGTTGCCGATCGTGACCGGCAGCAGGTTCTTCCAGAGGAAGGAGCCCCAGTTGAGCAGGTTGAGGTCGATCCCCGGGATCGCGGGGATCGGGGCGAAATGGCCCAGCAGGATGCCGGCGGGGATGAAGTACATGTTGGCGATGCAGTGCTCGAACCCCATGGTGACGAAGGCCATGATGGGGAAGAAAATGGCGAAGATCTTGCCGATGGTCTGGCGCGCGGAGAGGGCCATCCAGACAGCGAGGCAGACCAGCCAATTGCAGCCGATGGCCCGCATGACGGCTTCGGTGAAGGTGAGGTTGACCTTGGCGTAGGCGATCTTGACGGCGGCCACGCCCAGGGCGCCGTCCCCCGTCTTCCAGAGTCCCGAGTAGTAGAAGAGGCCGACGACGAGGAGCGAGCCGACGAAATTGGCGAGGTAGACCAGGCCCCACCGCTTCATCATGGTCGAAAAGGAGATCTCGCGCGACATGACGCTCGATACCATCAGGTTGTTGCCGGTGAAGAGCTCGGCCCCGGCGATGACCACCAGCATCAGGCCGACGCTGAACGCCGCGCCGCCGAGCATTTTGCTCACTCCGGTCCCCAGCACGGCCGCCGCGTCGAAGGTGACGGTGGTGAAGAACAGCCCCCCGAAACCGATATAGGCCCCGGCCAGGATTCCCAGGACCGTCACGGCGAACCAGGGGGAGGTCGCCTTGGCGACCCCCACCGACTGGGCGAAGGTCTCGGCGATGTTCTTGGGCGCCTTGTCCTCGAGGGTGGGGACGGGGAACTGCAGAGTCTTCAGCATCTTCTCGAAGCGTCCCATCGCTTTCGATTCCTCGGCCACCTTGCGCCGGACCGCCTTCTTGACGACGGCCGTGATCTCCTCGGGCTTGAACGGCTTGGGGAGGTAGTCCATCGCCCCCCGCTTCATCGCTTCGGTCGCACGCCCCACGGAGGGGTGGCCGCTGATCATCACCAGCGCCGAGTTGGGGGAGCGCCGGTCGATCTCTTCCACCACGTCCATGCCGTCGAAACCCGGCATCATCCAGTCCACCAGGACAACGGCGAACGTTTTTTCGGAGACCAGGTTGAGCCCCTCCTGCGGGTTCTCCGTGGTCGACACCTCGAAGCCCTCGGCCTCGAAGATCTTCCTGCACGACTTCAGGATGATTTCGTCATCATCGATAATCAGCATCTTTTCTGCCATGGTCCATTCCCTTCGTTAGTTTGGATTGTGCGAATCCCCGGCCTGGTTCGTGCTCAGGTCGGGAAAGACCGTTGGGCGATCCCCCGTCATCCGGTGAATCAGTTTCATCAGCTCATCGGGCCGGAACGGTTTGGCGATGAAGCGGGTGGCGCCGCAATCGAAGGCGCCGGCGATCGTGTCGGGGGTTGAGTAGCCGCTCATGACGATGGCCGGCAGCGCGGGGTGGAGGCGCCGCACCTCGCGCAGGAGTGAGAAGCCGTCCCGGTGCGGCATCAGGACATCGAGCAGGAGCAGGTCGAACTCTACCCTCCCGAGCGCCTCGAGCGCCTCGTCCGCCCCCGCCACGGTGGTGACCTCGAAGCTGTGCGACGCCAGGATGCGCGAGCAGCTCCGGGCCACCATCATGTCATCGTCCACGACCAGTATCTTCATTCGCCGTTCTCCGCTTCTTCCCGTGTCGGCTCGGTGGGGAGCCAGACGGTGAAGCTGCTTCCCTTCCCCGCCTGGCTCCGGACGTGGATGGAGCCGCCGTGGCGCTCGACGATGCCGTAAGAGACCGACAACCCCAGCCCGGTTCCCTGCCCCACGTCCTTGGTGGTGAAAAATGGGTCGAATACCTTGTCTATGTGCTCCGGGGCGATGCCGCAGCCATTGTCGCTGCACACGATCGAGACCCCCTTGCGGCCGGGGCTCGCGGCCGACATCCCGATCCCGGCCGAAAGGGCGACCTCTCCGCCCGGCTCCGTCGCGTCGAGCGCGTTGAGGATAAGGTTGAGCAGCGCGCCCTGCATCTGGTTGCGGTCCAGGGTGACCGGCGGCAGTCCCTCCCCCGGTTCGAATACGAGGCGCGCCCCCTTGATGAGGGCTTGGTTTTCCGCCAAGGCCAGGGTGGTGCGGCACAGGTGGTTGACGTCCGTCGGCTCCGGCTGCAGCTCGGTCTGGCGGGAGAAGTCGAGCAGTCCCTTGACGATTCTGCGCACCCGCTCTGTTTCCTGGGCGATGATCTCCAGGTCGGAGCGGATTTCGGGGGCGAGGTCCTCCCTGCCGAGGAGCATGTGGGTGAAGGTGATGATCCCTGTCAGGGGGTTGTTGATCTCGTGCGCCACCCCGCCCGCGAGTCTGCCGATGCTCGCCTGCTTCTCGAACTCGAGAAGCAGGGTAGCGCTCTCCGCCTTCTGTGCCTCGTCCCGGCGCCTGAGCGATTCGAGCATCTCCTGGAACGTCTTCTGCAACACCCCGATCTCGCTCTTGGACCGCGGGCCGATGTCGGGGGACAAGTTCCCCCGGGAGACCTCGGCGCTCGCCTTGATCAGCCGGTGCACCGGGCGGCTGATCCGGTTGGCGATCACGGTCCCGAGGGCCAGCGCCAGGACCATCCCCGCGGCGGTGACGCCGATGAAGCCCCACAGCGCCCGGCGGCGCACGTCGGCGTATTTGGCCTCCAGGACTCCGGCGTACAGCATCCCCACCCGGCGGCCGAAGATGTCCTCGAGCGGTTCATAGGCGGTGATGTACCAGTCGTTGACCACGAAGGCGCGGTCGGTCCACCGATTCCCCTCGGACAGTACGGCGCGGGAGACCTCTTCCGACGCGGCGGTCCCGAGCGCCCGGCTCCCGTCAGGGCCGAGCACGTTGGTCGCGATGCGGCGGTCGCCGAGGAAGATGGTGGCGGCGCCGACGCTGCGCCCGCGGTAGACCTCGTGCTGGAACACGGTATCGCGCACCCGGTCGACGATCTCCCGGTTTCCGTTCAGAAGCACCCCACCGTAGAGGATGCCCGCCAGGCGGCCCGACGCGAAGATCGGGACGGCGGCGCCGAGCGCCATGCCGGAGGTGATCTCCCCCCCATTCCCCCCGTTGACGCTTGCGGGCTGCAAGCGCAGCCGCGCCCGTTCCGCCAGGACCGGGTTTTCCCGGAAGAGGTCTTCCGCGTCAAGCACCACGGTGCCGGCCACGGCCGTCCGCGTCTCCAGCGCCAGGCGGGCCAGCGGGTTTGGGAGTTCCCCGGCGGGGGGGAGGGAATTGGGCTTCAGCCGGCAGAGGACGCGGCCGTCGCCGGCGACGACGCCCATGAAGTCGAGGTCGGCCTCGGCGGCCACGTCCCCGAGGCGGGCGAGCAGGGCCTCGAGGTCTCCGCCGCGGATGGCCGATTGCAATACCGGGCCGGTGGAGGCGAGTGCGCAGGTGTTCCTGACCAGCCGGGCGCGGGAGTCGTAGATCTCGCGCGCGGCGTTGAGGTCCATGCGCACCCGGCTCGAGGCCTCGTGCATGAACGCCTGGTACAGCAACCGCCCCCCGACGGCGAGGGCCACGCCGCACACCACGAGCGCCACGGCCAGAAAGCCGAGGATCAGCTTGGATCGGGTTGAATACAGCAGCAAAGGCACCGGCCCGCCCCCCCGAACGCGGCCGATAAGAGCCGGCACGCGAAATCGTCCCATTATAGCCTACAGCCCTCCACGGAGTAAGGTTTCCCGTACGGTGCAGCCGGGGGGGGACGGGAGATTCGGCTTGATTATGGGGGGCGCGCGCCTATAGGATGCGCGTTGCACCCAATAACATCATCAGGAGGAAGATTTCATGACTACCGCATTCAAGTTCCTGAAGGCCAACCCGGTGTTCCACATCGCTACCATCGACGGCGACGCCGCCCGGGTTCGTCCCTTCGGTTTCGTGATGGTGCGCGACGGTGCTCTCTATTTCTGCACCAACCGCACCAAGGAAGTCTACCGCCAGCTGGTGGCGAAACCCGATGTGGAGATCTCGGGGATGGGGGCGGACGGCACCTGGCTCCGCGTCCGGGGCAAGGCCGTCTTCGACGACAGCCGTGAGGCCAAGGTCCAGGCGTTCGAGGAAGGACCGACGCTGCTCGGGCTCTACCCGAAGGGGGCCGATGACGAAACCTTCATCACCTTCCGCCTCGCCGAGGCGCAGGCGACCCTTTATTCTTTCACGGCCGCCCCGGCACAACTGCCCCTGATCTGATCCGGCGATCGACCCTCCCGGCCGCGCTCGGAGCGCGGCCGGGTTTTACTCCTCCGGGGAAGGATCTCGCTGACCTGGAACGGGGGCAGGGCGTCGGTGAAGTGGACCATGTCGGCCGCCGGCTCCGGGTCGTGCTCGGCGAACCCGCGCTGCATCACTTCGGCCGAGCGGAGCATCAGGTGCCCGACGGCCATGAAGGGGGCGCCCTATACCCCTTTGTCCACCTTGTCCCCTTGATTATTCCGGATACCATTGGCAGGCGCCCCCCTGGACTGCTATAGTGCTGACTTGCATTTCGGGGGTCAAACTATGAAGATAGTAGTTGCTGGCGGGTCGGGCTTCATCGGGTCCCACGTGGTGGATGCGCTCCTGGCGGAGGGGCACGAGGTCGTTATCTACGACCTGGACGCCCCGCGTTACGACCAGCCCTGCGCCTTCGTCCGGGGGGACGTGCGTGACATCGACCGGATGACGCAAACGCTCGGCGGCGTCGACATCGTCTACGTGCTGGCGGCGGAGGCGAACGTCAACCGTTTCTACGAAAGCCCCGTCTTTTCCAACGACATCACGGCCGTAGGCACGCTGTCGGTGCTCGAATCCGCCCGCCGGGCGTCGGTGCCGCGAGTGATCCTCGCTTCCACCGAGTGGGTATACGGCTCGCTGCCCGAGGCGGGGGAGGAAAACATCACCGAGGACACCCCCTACGCGGTCAATCCGGACCATCTCTACACCTCGAGCAAGATCGCGGCTGAGCTCTACTGCCGCAACTACCGGAGTCTCTACGGGGTCAACTACACCATCATGCGCTACGGCATCCCCTTCGGCGAGCGGGCGCGGGCGGAGACGGTCACCCCCATCTTCATCGGGCGGATCCTGCGCGGCGAGCCGATCACCATCCACGGGGACGGCAGCCAGACGCGGCAGTTCATCTACGTCCGGGACCTGGCGCGCGGCAACGCGGCCTGCGCCCGGCCCGAGGCGGAAAACCAGGTCTTCAACCTCAACGGGGCGCGCAAGGTCAGCGTGCTGGAGATCGTCCGGACCCTGGAGGAGATCCTGGGGAAGAAGGCCGAGCTCGTCTTCGTCGAGGACCGCAAGGGGAACTTCAAGGGGCGCTTCATCTCCTCGGAGAAGGCGCGCCGGCTGCTCGGCTGGGCGCCGGAACATGGCTACGAGGAGGCCATGCGGCTGTACGTTTCGGGAATCCTGGCCCGCGGGGGCGGCGCATGAAATACCCCGTCGCGCGCGTGGAAAGCCGGACCTCGATCCAGGAGGCGATCCGGACGGTTGAGCGGTCCCCGTTCGATCGGGCCTTCGTGGTCGACCCCGCGGGAGTCTACCTGGGATGCGTCACCATCGCCGACCTGCGCCGCCTGCTCATCAGCGGGGCCCGGGGGGAGGAGCCGGTTGAAGCCTACCCGCCCCGTCATGTCCACAAGCTGACGGCGGAGTTGCTCGAGGGCCGGGAGCTGGACGAGCGGATGATGTCCGGCATGGAACTCGAGGGGGTGCGCTATCTCCCCGTCGTCGACGCGGAGGGGAAGATCGCCGACGTTGTTTCCCTCGAAGAACTCGAGCGGCGGTACGGACTCAGGCCCGCCGCGGTGGGGGATGGGCCGGGACGGAGGGTGCTGGTGGTCGGCGGCGCCGGCTACCTCGGGAGCGTGCTCGCCCGGAAGCTCCTGAGCCGCGGCTTCCGGGTCCGGATCCTGGACAGCTTCATCTATGGGCACCGGTCACTCCAACCCCTGGCGGAGGACCGGGGTCTCGAGATCGTCGAGGGGGACCTGCGCCATATCCCCACCATGGTCGCCACCCTGGCCGATGTCGACGCCGTCGTGCTGCTGGCTGCCATCGTTGGGGACCCGGCCTCCAAGGTCCGTCCGATCGAGACCTTCGAGACCAACGTGCTGGCGGCGCAGGCGCTGGCCTCGGCCGCGCGCCTGCAGCAGGTGGGCCGCTTCCTGTATGCCTCGACCTGCAGCGTCTACGGTGTGGGGAGCGCACTGCTAGATGAGGAGGCTCCGCTCAACCCCGTTTCCCTCTACGCCCGGAGCAAGATCGAAACAGAGAAGATCATCCTCGGCATGGGGGGGGAGTATTTCAGCCCCACCATCCTTAGGATGGGAACCCTGTACGGCCTCTCCCCGCGCATGCGCTTCGACTTGGTTGTCAACACCATGAGCATGAAGTCGTTCGTCGACGGCCGAATCCAGGTCTTCGGCGGCGGCCAGTGGCGTCCGCTGCTCGGGGTGGAGGACGCCGCCGAGGTCTACGCCCGCTGCCTGGAGGCGGACCTCGGAAAGGTGGGCAACCAGGTGTTCAACGTCGGTTCCGATGCCCAGAATTACCGGATCGAGGAGGTGGCCGGCATCATCAGCACCGCCCTCGGAGGAATCCCCATTCACAGGGACCATTCCAACCTGGACGCCCGCGACTACCGGGTGTCCTTCGCCAAGCTGTCGGAAACGCTCGGCTTCCGCCCCGGGCAGACGATCGCCGATGCCGCCCGCGCCATCGTCGCGAGCCTCCGCTCCGGGGATATCCGCAACCCCGCCCAGCGGATTTACTACAATCACTTTTTCGACTCCACCGAGGAGTGAGCCTCCCGGTCTGCCTGCGAGTTTTTTCTCTGCCTTTTTAATCTTATTTGCTGTAGCATTTGAACAATGCGCCCGATCAGTCCGCGGGAAAGGATAGACCGGGACGTATGAGCTTGATGTTTTCTGCTGAGGACTGTCAGGATATACGGCGCCAACCGATTACATGACCCCGAACCCATACGCATGAAGTCCACTGCACTCCTTTCATTCAGGGAGCGCGCTCCCCGCGTGTGCCGGGGTTTTAATAAGGGAGAGCAATGTCTGTACGTTTGTTTGTAGGGAACCTTCCCTATGATGCCGATGAATCGGACCTGAGGGAATTCTTCGAGCCTGTCGGAACCCTCTCGGCCGTGATCATCCCCGTGGACCGTGATACGGGGAAGAAGCGAGGGTTCGCCTTCGTTGAGTTCAGCGACGCGGACCAGGCCGCGGAAGCCACCCGCAGATTCAACAACCAGCCCCTCAAGGGCCGGAATGTCACCATCAACGAAGCCCGCGCCCGTGGGGAGGCGCGGCCCGACGCCGGCCCGCGCCCGCCGATGCGGTCCGCTGATTCCTTCCGGTCCGGGTTCACCTCCAGGTCCGCTTTCGGGAGCGGCGACTTTGTCCCCGACCCTTCCGAGAGCGAACGTGCCGCACGCGCCGAAAGGCGCAGCCGCACCTTTGGCGCCAACGCCAAGCCTGCCCGCAGGCGCAAAGGCGGCTTCGGCAACCGGGGCGAAATGGGGGCCCGGAAGGGCCCGATACGGGAGCGCACCGGCGGCCGGTTCTACGGAATTCATGACGACGACCATTTCGAGGACGATCTGGACTAGGAGCCGGGTCCGTACCAAGACTTGGATTAACAGGGTTAAGCGTCGTCGTCCCACCCGCATGCCCGGCGGCTTTTCGCGCCGGGCGCTTGCTTCCCGCCAGGTCTTCGACCTGATGACCGGAGGTTTGCCAGAATCCGATTGGGGATCCCATCGCCAGGCGCTATGATGGGGTGCCCGACAACCCAAATCACGGGCGAGGAGACACACATGTCAAAAGTCATCACTGCGGAACAGGCGGCGGCCCTGATCGGGGACGGCGTCACCATCGGCGCCAGCACCCAAGGGATGGCGGGGTGGGCCGAGGAGGTGGCCATCGCCATCGAGAAACGTTTTCTCGAGACCGGCCACCCCCGGGACATCACCCTGGTGCACAGTTGCACCTGCGGCGACTACAAGCAGCGCGGGACGACGCGGCTCGGCTACGAGGGACTCACCCGGCGCCTGGTCTGCGGACACACCCTCACCTCCCCGAACATGATCCGGCTGATCGAGGAGAACAAGATCGAGTGCTACCTCCTCCCGCAGGGGGTCATCTGCCAGCTCTGGCGGGCGATCGCGGGGAAGAAGGTGGGGGTCATCACCTCCGTGGGGCTCGGGACCTTCGTTGATCCGCGCATCGACGGTGGGAAGATCACCCCCATCACGAGCGAGGACATGGTCAAGCTCATCGAGATCGAAGGACAGGAGCTGCTGCTGTACAAGCCCTTCCCTGTCCACGTGGCCCTGATCCGCGGAACGGTGGCCGACGAAAACGGCAACCTCAACATGGACCGCGAGCACGTGATCATGGAAGCCCTGCCGCTGGCCATGGCGGCCAAGAACAGCGGCGGCATCGTCATCGCCCAGGCCCACGACCTGGCCGAGGCGCACTCGCTCCCCCCCAAGAACGTCAAGGTCCCGGGGGCCCTGGTCGATTACGTGGTGATCGCCAAGCCGGAAAACCACCACCAGACCCAGTCGACCTACTACAGCCCGGCGCTTGCGGGGAACCTCCGGATCCCGCTCGGCGGCATCCCCCCGGTCCCGCTCGACGCCCGGAAGATCATCGGGCGCAGGGCGGCGATGGAACTTGCCGCCGGCGACATCATCAACCTCGGCGTGGGGATTCCCGCCTTCGTCGCCAGCACGGTGGCCGAGGAGGGGGCGAGCCAGAGCGTCACCTTTACTACGGAACTGGGGGTCTTCGGCGGGGTCCCCGCGCTCGACCTCGATTTCGGCGGGGCCTACAACGCCGAGGCGATGATCGAGCACGCCTCCATGTTTGATTTCTACGACGGCGGCGGCTTGGACGTCACCTTTGTCGGCTTGGCCCAGGTCGACCGGAAGGTCGATGTGAACGTCAGCCGTTTCGGCAACCGGGTGGCCGGCCCCGGCGGCTTCATCAACATCACCCAGAATTCCAAGAAGGTGGTCTTCTGCGGGATGTTCGCCATAGGGTCGGAAGCGGTCATCGAGGACGGCCGGCTGCGCATCACCCGGGAAGGGAAGGGGAAGAAGTTCATCGAGCGCGTGGAGCAGGTCACCTTCAGCGGCGCTTACGCCACGCGCACCGGCCTGCCGGTGCTCTTCGTGACCGAACGGGGGGTGCTGCAGCTCTCCGACGGGGAACTCGAGGTGATCGAGATCGCGCCGGGGGTGGACCTCGAGCGCGACATCCTGGCGATGATGGAATTCCGGCCGAAGATTTCGCCCACGCTCAAGAGCATGGAGCCGGCCCTGTTCCAGCCCCACTGGGGAGGGCTCCAGGCGATTCTCGAGGCCAGAAAACACTAGTTTGCCCCCCGGGAAGGGGTGTGTCGTGGTCTCACTGCCCAACCGCATCCCATCGGGATAAGGAAGGAATGTGGGATCTCAACCTTCGAGAAGGCGGTTTCTGCAGGCAGGATTGGCCCTGCCGGCCGCCGGCTTCCTGGAGGCCAGGCCGGGCAGGCCCCAAAGGATGAGGGGCCTCATGGACGTGATCGGTGAGTCCGTTTTGCGGGCCGGCCCCAGCCCGCCGGGGTCCGGGTGCCGTAGATGCCCCCGCGTGCCCCCAACTCTTCCAGGGCGCGGGCGAACAGGGGGTCGACCTCCCCGGGGGGCGCCGCGGCAAACGCGGTCTGGGGCAGCGGGGCGAACAGGTGCGGGTGCACCCGCGCCCCCAGCGCCACGATCCGCTCCATGGCGCGCAGGCT
Organism: Acidobacteriota bacterium; assembly: GCA_012719455.1. Lineage (GTDB taxonomy): Bacteria > Acidobacteriota > UBA6911 > UBA6911 > UBA6911 > UBA6911. Next base: position 12,560 of record JAAYAJ010000024.1, read on the forward strand.
CGCGCGCCGGTCCTCCTCCTCTTCCCCCGGCAGCCCGAAGATGAAGTCGACGATCACCTTGAACCCCCGACGGCGCGCGAGCGCCACCGCGCCGAGCACCTCCTCCACCGTATGCCCCCGGCCGCACGCCTCGAGCACGCGCGGGCTCCCCGACTGGGCGCCGATGACGATCTCGTCGTTGTCGGCATATTCCCGCAGCAGGGCGAGGGTCTCCTCCGTGACGTGCTCGGGCCGCGCCTCGGACGGGAAGTGGGCGAAGAGGATCTTCGCCCGCTTCCCGACGGCCCCGCGCAGCGCAGAGAGCAGTTCCCGCAGGGCGGCAAGATCGAGCCGCCGGCCGTCAGGGGAGCCGTAGGAGAATGCATTGGGAGAGAGGAGCCTGACGACCTTGCGGTCGATGGAGCGGAGGGCGAGCGCCTGCTCGACGATCCGGTCGACCGAGCGGTGGCGCAGCCGGGTGCCGAACAGGTGCGACGTCTGGCAGTAGCTGCAGGCGAAGGCGCAGCCGCGCGTGATCTCGATCGGGCCGAACATCCCGCGCGCGGGGGAGATCGAGGAAGCCGCGTCGAGATCGACCGGCTCCTTCCCCCGGATGACGCCCCCTTGCTCGAAGGGGCCCGCCACGCCCCCGCCGAGGAGCGAGAGGAGAACCCGGGGAAAGGTCTTTTCGGCCTCGCCGGTGAAGACTGCGTCGGCCCCGGCGCGGAGCACCTCTTCAGGTCGTGCGGAGGGGTGCGGGCCCCCGGCGAGGAGGACCACCCGCTCTCCCCACTGGGCGCGCAACTCCGTCATCAGGCGCGCCTGCTCCTCGAACTGGCACGTCATCATCGAGAGGGCGATGACGGCGCGGGTGGTATTGCGGAGCCGCTCCGCCGTCGCGGCGCAGAGTTCGGCCGAGGTACGGGGGAGGTCGATCCGCAGCCGTTCCAACCCGGGGGTGGCGTCGAGCGCCCCCGCCAGCGCGTTGAAGCTGTAGGTGTTCAGGCGGTGGTAGTGGAAGAGGAGGGCGGTGTCGTCAGCCACGGAGATCGGCGGTTTTGTCATCCCGGGCGGCTCCTAGGCCCGGCCGCGCAGTTTGCACGCCTGCACCAGCTCGAACGAATTGTACGATTGCATCTCCTCTTCCCTTCCTTCGGCTCCCCCGGTTGCCGCCCCGCCGGCCGGTCCGGTTGTTGCAGCCCTTTCCCCCCGTCGGCTCCTCTTTCCGGGAGACGTCAAAGATGAACCGGCGCCGGCATTTGCGGCAGGCCAAGGCCCGGTCGAACCGTTCGATGTCGACGTAGACGGTGTCGAGGAGGTCGCCCGAAACGGCGTTCCTTCCAATCCAAGGACGATCGCCTCCTTTCCGCTTGAGACGCGGGTGATAGCGGGGGAGCGTCTCAGGTTGAGGCTCCGGCGCTCGTTGTTGATCAGCGCTGATCAGCTCGTTGAAACGGCCGTCCTTCTCGAAGGGGTAGAGATCGTACAGGCTCGAGGCCGGCAGCACGTCCCCGATCCTGTGGCGCATCAGGCGCCGGAAACCCTGAAAACGCGTTCTGTAGCCGTGTTCGATCCGGAGCGGTTTGAGATGCTTTTCAGCCGGCATGCGTGTCCTTGAGACCGTCCACAGAATAGCAGAAGGGGGAGCGGATGCACAACGGGATCCCCTCCCGTGCGCCGGTCATGCCCTGATGCGTGTAATGCTTCTCTTTCGAGCAGAATCCCTTCTTCCTGGGCCCGGCAGGAGCAATCGCACCCGTTCGCCGATCCGAAATATTCTATAACCTGACTGTCTTGCAAAATAAACGGGTGTCGTGTATAAGTGGCAGATCTGAAAGGAGGAAGTCTGTCATGAGAGATACAGTGTGCGGGGGAAGATTCACGCGGGGGCTGCGCCGGCTGGCGCTTATTGCCGCGTTTGCCGCGCTGGGAGGGTTTTCCCTTCCGGCCGCGGCCGAGGAGAGCGACGGGACGCAGGACGAGGTGTTTGCGCTGGGAACCTTATTCCGAAGCGTCGTGGAGGAGCGGGCCGGATCACCCTCCGAGCTGATGGAAGAGACCGTGGGCAGGACCCAAATCCAGCTTTTTGAACAAAGAACGGTGGACGAGGCCATCATGCGCCTGCCGGGTGTGCGCTACGTCCGTCCGAGAGGCGGGCGTTTCGAATCGGGTGTTGTTGTCCGGGGATTCTCGGCTTTTGGGAACAGGGACGCGGCGGTGCCGCTTTTCGTCGACGGCATCCCGGCCTCGGTGCCCTACGATTACAGCATGGACATGGGTCGTTTCACCACCGGCGGCCTGTCGGCCATCAGCGTGTCCAAGGGCTACAGTTCGGTGCTCTACGGGCCGAACGCCCTTGGCGGAGTCGTCAATATCGTCTCGCAGCGGCCCACGAAACCGTTGTACGGCAACGCAACGTTCGGGATCGGCACCGGGGACACTATCGAGGCCAATGGAATCTTCGGGACTTTGCAGGACCGGTGGTACGCCCAAGTCGGCTTGTCGTATCTCAAGCGGGAGTTCATCCATGCCGCCGACACCTTCACCGGCACCGATTCCACCGGCCAGGAAAGGGACACCGACCGGAAGAACTACGGTACCCGGGATAAAAAAATGGAGTTCAAGGTCGGCTTCCTCCCCAACCAGACGGACGAGTACGTGGTGAGCTATCTCCGGCAGACCGGCCGGAAGGGGGCGCGGAGGGATTCGGGCAGCTGTTCATCGACCACCAACCCGGAATGCTGGGCGCTGGGCTACATCGAAAGCTGGTGGGAATGGCCCTACTGGGATCGCGAGACCCTGTCCTACGTTTCCAAGACGCATTTGGGTGGCATCTACCTGAAGCCCCGCGTCTACTACGACAAGTACGACAACGGCCTTTATGGCTGGGGCCGGAGCTACGCGACCAGGGACGATTCTCTGAGCCGCTACGATGATTACGCCTGGGGCGGGTCGCTGGAGATAGGAACGGCCAAATCCGAGAACAACGAACTGAAGGGGATTTTTTCCTACAAGTTCAACCAACATAAGGCCTACGACCTGGAGGGGCACGACGGCGGCCGCATCGATGGAAGCGATGAGAAGCTCGAGGAGCAGGTCTTCTACTTCGCTCTCGAGGACACCTACCGGATCAGCGAGCAGTGGGAAATCCAGGGCGGCCTGCTCTACAGCCGGCGCCAGACTACCTATGCCGGTGAGGGGCTAAATATCGCCGACCTGATCATCGACTATCCCACGACCGATTTCGGTCTCACCCCTCCCGATATCGACTCCTGGGATCCGCAGGGGGTCGTGTTCTACAAGCCCACTAAAAACCATGCTTTCCATTACTCCATCGCCAAGAAGACGCGGTTCCCGTCGATCCGAAACCAGTTTTCGAATTACGGGGCGGGGGACACTTATAACGCGGGAGGTGCAATCGGCAGGATACCGCTGGTCACCCTTCCCAACCCCGGTCTGAAGCCGGAAAAGGCGCTGCATCACGAGGTGGGCTGGGACGGCAAGTTCTTCAGCCGGCGGCTGGCCGTGACGCTCGATCTGTTCTACAGCACGAACCGGGACCTGATCGACCGATCCACCGTGGACATCACCACCTATCCCGGCTACGCCGTGCAGCAGGTGGTCAACGTCGCCGGCGACACCCGGCGCAGCGGCATGGACCTGGGGGTGGAGTACATCGCCGACGACCGTCTCCTGATCGGCGGCAGCTTCAGCTACCTGCATTCGGAAAACAAGGATGTTCCCGCATGGCGTCCCACCCACCCGGCCTACAACGGTTCGCTTTATGCCAGCATCAGGCTGAACCGCTGGGCCTCACTTGTTCCGGCAATGGATTATTTCGGCCGGAGCCGATACAGCTCGACCGGAGCCAACCGCTGGGCCTATAACCAGGGAGCGGCGCTCGTCGACCTGAAACTTTCCATAACTCCACCGATGCACCGGAATGTTTCCATCAATTTCGGCGCGGAAAACCTCTTCAATACGGACTACCGGGGATACAACGACGCCTATCCTTCCCCGGGCCGTTACTACTTCGCCAACGTGCGCTACGCCCTGTAGCGGCGGCCGGTTTTTTCGGGGGGCGCGCCGAGCGGCGTTCCTGGTATCCGGTTTCGGGCACGACCCGGAGCCGGATGCCCGGGCCCGGTGTCCCCGAACGCGGAAAACACCCGCCTCTTTCGGGAGAGACCGGAAGAGGCGGGGCCGGTTAAAGACAAGTAGGCCAAGGCTTGGTCCAGCCTCCGGCATGGCGTCCGCGACCTCGAGGAAGCCGCCGATGTTGGCGGCGTTGAAATAGTTGCCCGGCGTCCGGAAGCGCTTGCGCACATTCGACGCGGGCGGCGTGAAAGCTCTTCATGATCAGGTGCAGGCGGTTTTCGACCTCCTTGCCCTGTTTCATTATGATGCGGAGGTTGCTGCCAGGGGTGGGACGCTGGAGAAGGGCCCGCTGGGGGAGCAGGGTCAGTGGCTGGAGCTCTGGGGCTCCTCTTCCCACCAGAGGTCCATGATGCGGCGGGCGCCAAGATAGTGATTTTTGTACCAGAGCTTGCCGAGGTCGCTGACGATGACCTTTTTGGCCTTGCGGGCTGCGTGGAGGAACTTGTTGTCCCCGATGTAGATGCCGACGTGAGTCGGCGTCTTCCCGCCCGAGGAGAAAAAGACCAGGTCTCCCGCTTCGAGATCTTTCTGGTCGATCTTTTCCCCCTGCTGGAACTGCTCGCGCGAGGAGCGGGGTAAGTTGAGATTGAACTTGGAAAAGAGATTCCTGACCAGCGCCGAGCAGTCGAGCCCGGTCTTTTCCGAAGTCCCGCCGTACCGGTAGCGGATCCCCAGCATCTTGAAACCCGCCTCCACCAAGCGCAGGCGCGCCGGGAGTTCCTCTTCTTCAGTTTTCCTGGAAATGTAGGTGGACAGGTCGGGGGCGGACTGGGACTTGGCGACCGACTCCGCCTTCGCGGCCACGGTGACGACACCGGGGAGTTGCAGCGTCTGCCCCACCTTGAGCCGGGTTCCCTTCAGGTGGTTGGCCGTCTGGAGTTCCTGCACGGTGGTGTTGAACCTTCGGGCGATCTGGAAGAGGTTGTCCCCCTTGCAGACGGTGTAGCGCTCCTGCTGCGGCTCCGCTTCCGGTTGCGCCGCCATTGTTGCCGAGCTGTCAGAGGTATCGGCAAGCGTCACCGCCGGATTGGGGGAGGGACTCGTGCTCTCGGCGTAGGGAACGACCGCATAATCAGTGGCATCGGGGGCCGATGGGAGTCGGAGGGTCTGCCCGATTGCAATCCGGCTCCCCTTCAGGTTGTTGGCTGCCTGGAGTTCTTTCGGGGTGGTGTCGAATTGTCTGGCGATCTGAAAGAGAGTGTCCCCTTTGCGGACCTTGTAGGTCCGGGGCGCCGCCGGTTTCTGTGCCGCCTGCCGGGAGGAACGGCCTGTTTGTCCGGGCAGGGGCTGTTGGAGCCCATCCGATATTTCGCCGTTTGCCATTTCCCCGATCCCGGCCGGATTCTGGGCCGACGCCGTCTGGTGGGCGGCCGGGGAGGAGGAGGTCCCGGTCGCCTTGATCTCGTCGGGGAGGGAGGGGACCGTGAGGTTCTGCCCGGCCTTGATCAGGCTGTTTTTCAACCGGTTGGCCGTTTGGAGCTTTTGGGGCGTGGTGCCGAAGCGCCTGGCGATTCCCGAGAGGGTGTCCCCCGGGCGGACCTTGTATTGCCTGGTCTCGGGTTGCTGCGCCGTGGAGGAGGTTGCAGGACGCGATGTCCCCTTGGCGTGGACGGGCCATGGCGCGGCAATAGCGGCCATGAACGCCACAACTACGGCAACCTGACAAAACGTGTACTTCACCCTCTTTTACCCACCTTTTTGTGGTGACCGTAACCCGCCTTCTCAGGTCCTGGCGGCTGGCCTGCGCGAGCGCATCCTTTCCTTATCGGCTCCTTATCGGCCCGAAGCCGGGGAAAAATGCCTTCCCATCATATTCAAATTTTCCCCCAACGCAACATTATTTTTGGGTCGGTCGCCGCCATGATGCGGCATGCCATTGCCCTATCTATGCTTTGGCGGGTGGGGAGCGATGGTATACTGTGGCTCAATTTTCCGGGCGGGGTCCCGGGCCAGGGAGAGCGGCCGCGTGATGACAAGAAAGATCTGGTTAGGTTCGGTTTTGTTGGCATGGCTGGTGTTTTCGGGGTGCGCGCGCCGGGAACCCCCGGTTGCGGGGGAGGCGGAGATTGGCCGTCCGGCGCCCGCTTTCACGCTCCCGGACCTGGAGGGGAAGCAGGTGTCGCTCGCGGAATTCCGGGGGAAGATCGTCCTGGTCGACTTCTGGGCGACCTGGTGCGTGCCCTGCCGGATGACCATGCCGATGCTCGAGGGCCTCGGGCGGGAATACGCCGACTCCATGGTCCTGCTGGCTGTCAATCTTCAGGAGACTCCGGACGTGGTGGGCGATTACGTCCGTTCCCAGTCGATCCGCTCCCGGATCCTGCTCGACGAAGATGGTTCCATTGGAATGGCGTACGGGACCGAGTCGATCCCGATGCATTTTCTCATCGACCGCGAGGGGGTCCTCCGCCAGGTCCACTCCGGCTATTACTCCGGGATGGAGGCGGACCTGCGTAGGGAGATCGAAACCCTCCGCCGCCAATAATGGACATCCACCATCTCCAGCAATTCGGGACATCCACCATTTGCCCCATTTCGTGGGTGTCCACTATTGCTGCTTGGTGTGGCCGTGGGGGTCCCGGATCTCCACCTGGCCGAGGCCCAGTTTTTCGAGTTCCGGTTCGATCTGTTCCCGGTCCCCCACCGCGACAATGACCGCTTCTTCCGGCCGGATGTGATTCCGGACCGCCCGCTGCGCCTCGGCCGCCGTCACTCCGTCGATCTTCTCCGGGAGGAGCTGGTAGTAGTCGGGCTGAAGGCCATGGACGAACAGCTGGCCGATGCTCGATGCGGCTTCCGGGGTGGTCTCGAACATGCTGGGGAGGGACCGCGTGATCGAGTCTTTGGCGGTCGCCAGCTCGCGCGCCGTCAGGGTGCCCTCCCGCAGCCGTTCGATCTCGCGGAAGATTTCCTTGATTGCAGGGACTGTGGCCTCGGTGTGGACTGAGGCGCCGATCAGGAACGGACCCGGGCCGCGGCGGAAGGCAAAGACCGAGGAAGCCCCATAGGTATAGCCATGTTTTTCGCGCAGGTTGCGGTTGATCCGGCTCGTGAAGAGCCCCCCGAAGGCTGTGTTGGCTACGTCCAGCGCGGTGTGGTCGGGGTGGGAACGCGCCACCCCCACATGCCCGATACGCAGGACTGTCTGGGGCGCCCCGGGGCGCTCGACGATCACCAGCCGGCGTGCGGGGTGCGAGGCGACTTCCGGTGGCCGGCATGCACGGCCCGAGCCGGTCCATGCCCCGAAATATTTGTCGGCGAGATCCAGGAGCCATGCTTCGTCGATGTCCCCTGTCACCACCAGCGCGGCGTTGGCCGCGAAATAGCCCTCCCGGTAGAACTCCAGCAGCATTTCCCGGGTGACCGCCCGGTTGGAATCTTCGGTCCCCAGGTCGTTGTGTCCGTATGGGTGTTGCGGCCCGTACACGGAATCGAGGAACACCTTCAGTGCCAGGACCGCGGGGTTATCCCGTTGCTGCAGGATCTGGGTGATCCGGTCGTGGCGCACCCGCTCGATCTCTTTGGGGGCGAAGGCGGGATGGAGCAGGACGTCGGATACGAGTTCAAAGGCGGCTTCGGTGTTTCTGGCCAGTGTCCGGATGGCCGCGAAGGAGAGGTCGGTCCCTGACCCGGTGGAGAGGGAGGCCCCGATCTGGTCGGCGTCGGCGGCGATCTGAAGCGGCTGGCGCGACAGGGTCCCCTCGTCAAGCATCCCCGCCGTGAAGGAGGCCAGCCCGGGGTGCTCCTCGGGGTTGCGGTCGCTTCCGCCGAGAACGATCACGTTGGCGGAGACGATCGGCAGATTGTGCCGCTCGGCCAGCATCACGGTGAGGCCGTTCGACAGGCGGAAGATCCTGGGGACCGGCAGGTTGAACGAGGGGGCGGGGCCGGCCGCGGGGGGGGTGCTTCTCCACTCCTGGTCCGGGACGACGGGGCCCGGTTCCGGGATCGGCTCTTCGACGGCGGGCGATTTTGGGACATCGCAAATCACCCTGGTTCCATTGACTCCCCAGACGGTGACTCCCCGGTGGCGCTCCAGGCGGTCGTGGGCAACCGCACGCAGCGATTCGAGGGTGCACTTCCGGTACCGGCCCAGATCTTCGGCCAGGAATCCGGGGTTTCCCGCATAGTGATTGTAGAGATTCAGGCGGTCGGCGAGTCCTCCCAGGCTCTCGAGCGAGCGGATGACGCCCGACTCCATGATATTGCGGACCCTTTCGAGTTCCTCCTTCGCCGGGCCCTCCTTCCGGAAGAGCTCCAGCTCGTGCCGCAGCGCTGCTTCGAGCCGCTCCGGGTCCACCCCCGGCTTGGCCGTCGCCTCGATGGCGAAGATCGAGCCGAGAGCCATCGAGGCTTGCGCCGCGCTTACGCCCTGCGCCAGGCGCTGCTCGTACACCAGTTTTCGGTAGAGGCGGCTCGAGCGCCCCCCTCCCAGGATCCGGGCGACCAGGTCGCATTCGGCATCGGCCTGGGTGAAGATCGGGTCGGTGATCCAGGCGAGATACACCCGAGGCAGCTCGACCTGGTCCTCGACCACCGCCCGTCTTTCTCCCCGGATCGGCGGGGTGTCGACCGGAACGCGGGATATCGTCTCTCCGGCGGGGATCGGCCCGAAATAGCGCTCGACCAGCTCGCGGACACCGGCCGGATCGATGTCGCCGGCGATTACGAGGCTTGCGTTGTTGGGGATGTAGTAGCGTTGGAAAAAATTCCTGACGTCCACAAGCCGGGCCGCCTCGATATCGGCGTGCGACCCCATTATGGAGGCGTAGTAGGGGTGGCTTTCCGGGAAAAGCTGGTGGAAGACCTCTTCCTGTACCAGCCCGTAGGGGGTGTTTTCCACCACTTGCCGCCGCTCGTTGCGGACGACATCGCGCTGGGTTTCGAGTTTCCGGGAGTCGAGCCCATCCAGGAGGAACCCCATTCGGTCGCTTTCGAGCCAGAGCGCCAGCTCCAGCCGGTTGGAGGGGAGAGTTTCGTAGAAACTGGTCCGGTCGAAGTCGGTGGTGCCGTTGATGGTACTGGCCCCGGCGGACTCCAGGTGGAGGAAATGAGCTTTTTCCCCGACATACTTGGAGCCCTCGAACATCATGTGCTCGAAGAGGTGAGCGAAGCCTCGCAGCCCCGGCCGCTCGTCGGCCGGCCCCACGTGATACCAGATGTTGACCGCAACCAGGGGCAGCCGGTGATCCTCGTGGAGGATCACCTCCAGGCCGTTCGCCAGCCGGTATCGGTCGTAAGCAATCTCCGGAATCGACGTACTTTTCTGCTCCATATCCCTTCCTTGTCTGCCCCGTTCAATCCTGGACATCCACCATCTGAACGGGGCGGGCTCGACAGCTCCCGGACCCCGCCGCTTTCCGCATAAAGACTACCATGGGTGCGAATAGCGGACATCCTCCATTCACCCGTGGCCTGGTTCCAATCCTGGACATCCACCATATCGACGAAAAAGTGGATGTCCAGGATTGAACAGGGCGCCTGAACGGGAATGTCGTTGCGCCGGGTGGCGGGAGGGGTATACTCCCGGGTATGGACACTCACATTCCCACGAGGCAGGAGGCTTGGGAGATCCTCTGCCGGTACAATGAGAGCGACAGCCTCCGCCGGCACGCCCTGGCCGTGGAGGCGGTGATGCGGCATATGGCCCGCAAGCGGGGCGAAGACGAGGAGATGTGGGGGGTGATCGGCCTGGTTCACGACCTGGATTACGAGCGCTACCCCGAGGAGCATTGTCGCAAGAGCGCCGAAATTCTCGCCGCGGCGGGTTGGCCCGAAGATTACATCCGCGCCGTTGTGAGTCACGGCTGGGGGATTTGCTCCGACGTTGAACCCCTGAGCCCCCTTGAAAGGACGCTTTACGCCGTCGACGAACTCACGGGCCTGGTCGCCACTTCGGCCTTGGTCCGACCCTCGAAGAGCATCCTCGACATGGAGGCGTCGAGTGTCAAGAAGAAGTGGAAGGACAAACGCTTCGCGGCTGGGGTGGATCGCGCGGTGATCAAAAGGGGAGCGGAACTCCTCGGCGCGGATCTCACCTCCCTCATCACCGATACCATCCTGGGGATGCGGCTCGTGGCGCGCGAGATCGGTCTCGGGGGGAACGCCTGACCTCTCCGGCTGCCGAGCTCCCGTCCCTCCGATCGCTACGGCATGGGGGCGAATCCCTTCTTGCGCACTTCCCGGTCGACGACCTTTAGAAAGTCGTTGATCCGCTCGAGCGGCTTCCCGTTGACGTAGACCGAGGGGGTAGAGTCGACGCCGAGGCGGTTGGCCTCGGCCACCTCCGCGTCAAGCTCCGCCCGGGCCCCGGGGTCCCGGAGGCAGCGCTCGAAGGCGCCGGCGTCAAGCCCCGCCTTGCGCCCGATCTTCATGACATCATCCAGCTGCGGGTCGGCGATCCCGGCCTCGAACGCCCGGTCGTGGTAGGCGAAGAACTTCCCTTGCCGGCGGGCGCACACTCCCCCCACGGCGAGCCCGCAGGCGCCGGGATGGGCTGAACGGGACAGGGCGGGATTGCACTCCCGGTCGAGCGGGTAATTCTTGAAATACACCCGCACTTTTCCCTCCGATTCCGGCACGTAACGTGACAGTGCCGTGGCCAATTGGCGGCAATAAACGCAGAGAAAGTCGGAGTATTCCACCACTGTGACCGGCGCGCCCTCGTCTCCCATGCCTGGAATGCCTTTCAGGTCGATAGCGACCGCCTTCGCTTCGTCGAACTCCCGCATCGCCTTTTCTGACCAGTAAGCCTCGGTCCGGCTCGGGTCGTCGAGGATGGCCTCCAGCCGGCGCGCGCGCTTCTGCCAGTAGGCGGGATCATTCGGGTCGCCATCCTCTGCATCCTCCATTGGGCCGGCGGCACCGAGCAGTCCCCCGGCGCGCGCGTCGGCCCGACCCGCCAGTATCGCGTTGAGGGCGAAGACAGCGAGGACGACGGCCGCCGTGGTCAGCGCCCATCCTGCCAGCGCCAGCTTCCCCTCCGGAGGCGATAATTCAGCCCGCATCCGCCTCAGGCCCCCACGGAAGGGGAGGAGTACCAGAAGGGCGGCCAGGCCGAGGACGTAGGTGGCGATGCAGAAAGGGCACCAGGCGTGGATGACGAATGCCTGTAACATGAGGAGAAAGAGATCGAACGCCAACCCCAAAATAAGACCGGGGATGAAGAGGAAGCCGATGAGCGCTTTGCGCACCCCCGCCGAGGCGAAGAGAGCCAGGCAGCCGAACAGGGTCAGGGAGGTGTAAAAGGCAAGCCCCAGCGCCGCAAGCGGCATCCCCGAGAAAGAGGCCCAGTCGCTTTGTGCCACGTCCTCGCACCCGCTTGATTTTCCGTCGCCGCACTGCTCCATCACCGTAGACACGGCCCAGGGTTCTCCATGGTGCCGTCCCAGGAGGATGCCGGAAAACATGGCGGCGGCCAGGCAGAGGACCATGGCCAGGACGATTCTGACGCGCGCCTTCGTATCCACGTTTTTCCTTTTTCGCCGTGCATTAGGGGTTTTCGGTGACCTTTAAACGCTAAAGGTCATCGAAAAGAGCGCCTGCAATAATGACGGCCGACGCCGCCCCGCCGCCCCCCACCTTGTGCCGTTGGGCTGGGGCTTGGTGGGGGGCAAGGCATTGACACTTACCCTTACCATATTGGAGGATTTACCATTCGCCTGAATCCTTTGCCTTAGCCCGGACTGTGTTTGAAGTCCCCGGCGCCTTGGTACGGCGGGATCCGTCGACGGCATCACGCCCGGCCGGATTTACCGACCGGCTGTCGATTGCGTCCACGGGGTCCTCATGGCGCGCGCCCTGCATCCCTCCCCCGCATTCATCTCCCCGCGACGCGCCTCTCGGGAATGATCCGGGTCAGGGGAGGATTTTACGGAATTTCGGGGCGGAAGAAAACAACCTCGTTGCGGCTTCGTGGTAATGTTGGGGAATGGCATTGGTTACGCTCGACAAGGTTTCAATGGCCTACGGCTCCCTGCCCCTGCTGGACAATGCCTCGCTTCAGATCGAGGAGGGGGAGCGGGTCTGCATCCTCGGGCGCAACGGGACGGGGAAGTCGACACTGCTTGCGATTCTCGCTGGATCCGTAGTGCCTGATTCCGGGTCGGTCTACCGGCAGCCGGGAATGAGGACGGCCCTGTTGAACCAGGACGCGGCGCTGGTGGACGACCGCCCCGTTTTCGACGCGGTCGCCGAAGGGCTGGGGGATCTGGGGCGCCTGGCAGCCGAGTACCACCATGCGGCTGTCCAGGTTTCGGAGAGCGCGGACCCTTCCCTGCTTGACCGCTTGGGGCGGCTGCACCAGGAACTGGAAAAAAGGGACGGCTGGCGGCTCGAGCAGAGGGTCGAAACGATCCTCTCCCGCTTGGAACTCCCCCCCGACGCGATCGTGAACACCCTCTCGGGCGGGTGGCGCCGCCGGGTGCTGCTGGCCAGGGTGCTGGTGGCCCAGCCGGAGCTCCTGCTCCTGGACGAGCCGACCAACCACCTCGATATCGGGGCGATCACCTGGCTCGAAAGCTTCCTGGCGGAATATGCGGGGACGGTGGTGACCGTCACCCACGACCGGGAATTCCTGCAGCGGTTGGCCAGCCGGATCGTGGAGCTCGACCGGGGGAGGCTCACCTCCTGGGAATGCGGCTACGGCGAGTTCCTGCGCCGGAAGGAGGAGTGGCTGGCCAACGAGGCCCTGGGGAGGGAAAAATTCGACCGGCGGCTGGAAGAGGAGGAGGCGTGGCTCCGGCGTGGGATCAAGGCCCGACGGACCCGGAACGAGGGGCGGGTGCGCGCCTTGATGGCTATGCGCGCCGAGCGCGCCGCCCGGCGTGAGCGGTTGGGGACCGCCCGGCTCGAACTGCAGGCGGCCGCCCCCTCGGGCCGCCTTGTCTACGAAGCCGACCACATCTCCAAATCCTTTCCCGATAAAATCGTGGACATCCACCAATTGGCTCCGCCTAATGGTGGATGCCCACGATTCGTGATTCGCGATTTTTCCATCCGGATCATGCGGGGGGACCGGATCGGCCTCCTCGGCCCGAATGGCGCGGGCAAGACCACTCTCCTGCAGCTGCTGCTGGGGGAACTGGCTCCCGATTCCGGTTTCATCCGGACCGGCGCCAACGTGCAGGCGGCCTACTACGACCAGCAGCGGGAGCAGCTCGACCCGGAAAAGACCGTGCTGGAAACGGTGGGGGAAGGGAACGAGGTGGTGACCATCAACGGCCGGCAGCGTCACATCAACGGTTACCTGCGCGATTTCCTCTTCCCGCCCGAGCGCGCCCGCTCCCCCGTGAAGTCGCTCTCTGGGGGGGAGCGCAACCGGCTTCTGCTGGCACGGCTCTTCACGCGCCCAGCCAACGTTTTGGTGCTGGACGAGCCGACCAACGACCTGGATTTGGAGACCTTGGAGCTGCTCGAGGCCCGGCTGGTCGATTTTCCCGGCACCATCCTCCTGGTCAGCCACGACCGCGCTTTCCTCGAAAATGTGGTCACCAGCCTGCTGGTGTTCGAGCCGGGCGGGCGTATCGAGGAGCATATTGGCGGCTACGCGGCCTGGGCCGAACGGAAGGCGAAGACGGAGGCGCAGGAAAGGCTCGCACCGAAGGCGCAAACTCCCGCGCCTGCCAAGGAGCCTGAGCGAAAGCCCGTGCGCCGGAAGCTCTCCTACATGGAGCAGCGGGAGTACGACCGCCTGCCGGAGCGGATCGAAGCGCTGGAGACGGAGCAGGAGCGCATCGACGCCCGGATCTCCGCCCCAGATTTCTACCTGGAGGCTCCCGAGGAGATTGCCCGGGTACTTGAGCGGAAGGAGTCCTTGCACCAGGAACTGCTCGATGCCTACTCTCTTTGGGACTCCCTGGATTCCCGCGCGCGCTGATCTTTGCATCTGTGCACCCGCCCGCCAAGCCAATGGGTGGATGTCCACAATTTGTGCATCCTTGCTCCTGGATTCCCGTGACGATGCCACCCTCGAAGCACTGCTGCCCTGGAATGTGAAGCTGCCGTAACCATCCTGTGTGGAAGAATTGACGTTTGCCCAGGAACTGCTCGATGCCTACTCTCTTTGGGACTCCCTGGATTCCCGCGCGCGCTGATCTTTGCATCTGTGCACCCGCCCGCCAAGCCAATGGGTGGATGTCCACAATTTGTGCATCAGGTGGATGTCCCTCATCGGCATTTGGTTTACAATGAAGCGCGGGTCCTTTTACTGGTTACTGAAGCGATCTTTCAAGGGGGGGCTATGAGCCGGAATCTTGTCATTGTGGGAGCGGGAGCCGGGGGGGCCTCGGTCGCGGCGGAGGCGCGCCGGCGCGATCCGTCGCTCGAGGTGACCATGATCGAGCGGGGGGGCCATGTGTCCACGGCCGCCTGCCCCATGCCCTATTACATCCAGGACCTCATCAAGGACGAGAAAATGCTCGTGGCCCGGACCCCGGAAGAGTTCCGTGAATCGGGCGTGAATGTGCGCCTGGAGACGCAGGTGGAGGAGGTGGACCGCCGGCAGGGGATCGTCCGGCTCTCCGATGGGATCATGGTCCCCTACGATATCCTGGTCCTGGGGACAGGCACCGTTCCCATCGTCCCGAGGGTCCCCGGTGTGGACCTGGAAGGGGTCTTCATGCTCAAGACCCTCCCCGACGCGATGGCCATCAAGACCTATATCCGGGAGAAGAGGTGCCGGAAAGCGCTCGTGGTTGGAGCCGGATTCATCGGCCTCGAGATGTGCGAAGCCTTGCGCGGGCAGGGGATCGAAACGGAGTTGATCGACCTGGCTCCGCGGGCGGCGATGATGTGGGACCCGGAATTCACCGCCCTGATCGAGGAGGAACTCTTGCGCCAGGGGGTGAAGTTCCATCCGGGCACCGGGCTTGAGTCAATCGAGAAGGGGAGTGAATACCAGCTCCGCCTCAACTCGGACCGGGATGTGCTGGAAGCCGACCTGGTATTGATTGCCATCGGGGTGAAGCCCAATTCCACCCTCGCGGCGGCGGCCGGGCTGAGGCTCGGGGCAACGGGCGCCATCGGGGTGAATTTTTCCCAGCGGACCTCGGATGAGAGCATCTATGCCGTCGGGGACTGCGCCGAGGTCTACCATCGCATCAGCTGCAAATGGACCCACATACCGCTCGGGGATATCGCCAACAAGCAGGGGCGCGTGGCCGGAATCAATATCGGCGGCGGCGCGATGATGTTTCCCGGGGTGGTCGGCGCGCGCTGCTTTAAGGTCTTCGACCTTGGGGTGGCGGCGACGGGGCTCGATGAAAACGAGGCGGCCGAGGCCGGCTACCATCCTGAAAGCGTGCTGCTCTGGGGAAACGCCATCGCCGCCGCCATGCCGGGGGAGAAAAAGCTGGGGCTGAAACTGGTGGCCGACCGGTCGACCGGTAGGCTCCTGGGGGCCCAGGCGGTGGGGCTGAGGGGGGCCGTGGAGAGGGTGAACGCCCTTTCGGTCGCTCTGGCGGCGGGGATGACACTGGAGGAAATCGGGTACCAGGATTTTGCCTACTCGCCCCCCTTCAACACTCCTTGGGACCTGATCCACGTAGCGGCCCAGAAACTGGCGAAATCGATCGGCCGCTGACCCCTCCAGCCCTTTCGCGAGAAGGTGGACAGTTGGGGGCTATTTGCGTTTGGCCGGTGCCTTCCCGGCGGGCGTCTTTTTTTTCGCCGCTTTGTCGGCCTGTTTCGCCGGGGCCGCTTTCGCAGCGACATTTTTAGGTGCGGCTTTCCTTGCCGCTACCTTTTTCCCGGTTGGTTTCGTGTCCTTTGCCGCTGGCTTCCCCGCGGCCGGCGTCTTGGCGGCCTTTTTCAGTTTTGAGGGAGTCCCCTTGGTCTCGTCGGCCAGGCGCTTCAACTCGGCATACCCCTTCTTGCCCAGAATCAGGATGGCCTCGTCCCGGTAGATCTCGAACATGGGGCGCTTTTCATCGGCCCCGTGCAGGCACAGGGCCGTTTCCTCATCCAGTTCGGTGGTCTCGTCGATGGAGAAAACGTCGTTTTCCAGGTAGAGGGGGTAGATGCTGCAATAGAACGGCTTGATGCCGGGCCACCCCAGTTTTCGATCACGCGAAACCGCCTGCAGTGCACATTTACGGTCCGACCGGAGAAAGATGCAGCAGGTCTCGTCCTCCCGCGCCGGGTCCTCCACCGTGTTGGTCCCGGTCTCGATTCCGCTCGGCGTATCCTTGGACTTACGCGTCACGAACCATTGCGTCTCGTCGTGCCGGTCCTTGGGCAGATGACGCTTGATGGCCTTGGCCCATTTCATGATGCGGGGGGGCTCGTCGTCCGTCATCCAGACACCGCCCGAGCAGCAGTCGGCAATGCAATCGGGATCGCAGGGGCGTAGAGCCGCCTTCCTGAAGACGCTCTTGTCGACCCGGATACCATTGATGACGATCTTTTTTCCGTTCTTCTTCATTGACCTCTCCCGTTCTCCACTGGATGAGCGGCTGGGCCGCAGGCCACGGGTTTGAAAGTTTTTGACGCGGCATTGTAAGCCGAAACATGCAAGGCTCACAGAAAAAACTGTGCAAATCCATCGCCCGGATTTATTGGTGCAACCATTGGTCCGTGATTGCCGATTGGATGGGGGCGGCCGGTGCGGTTTCTGGTGTGCCCATGCGCCCTGGACACGATGGGTTTGTCGCCGGCGCGCCCCTGTTTTCGTCCGGCCGCGTAACCCTGAATCCCAGCGCTGACGCCCCGCCCCGGTCACTTGTGGTGTCGGCCCGGAGGTTTCCCAGCGCACGTTGCGATGCAGTGAAGGCGGAAGTGGGTGCAGGGTGCCTGCCGGAGAATTTCGCAGCAGCACCCGACATCTCGTCGAGGAAAGCGGGAACCCTTACCGATCACGCCGATGCAACCGGAGCTTCATGCATCGTCCAGTTATAAAGTGAGGGGTTAACCCGGATTATTAGCTCCTGCTGCGTCGGTGCAATCGAGCATGTCTACATCGTTGCGCTTGGTCGGATTCCTCGACGTACCGTCGAGTACGCCTGCGGAATTCTCCCGGCGCGCGCCTTGTATCCACGCCCGCATGCGCCGCCTCGCAACGTATCCTCATGAATAATCCGGGTTAAAAGGAGAGGGATAGTTCGAACAGCCAGGGCCAGTATTTGCCGGTCACGAAAAGCCGGTTCCCAGTCTCGTCGAAAGCGATGCCGTTCATTACGTCGGCCTCGCGGGTGCGTTCCTGCTGGGGATAGAGCGCCGACAGGTCCAGCCAGCCCGTAACAAATCCGGTGGCGGGATCGATCCGCGCGATCCGGTCGGTCAGCCACACGTTGGCCCAGATCTCCCCTCGTACCACTTCGAGCTCGTTGAGGCGGGCGACAGGGGTGCCGCGGTAGAGCACCGGCAGGCGTTCTACAGGCTCGAATGTCTTCGGATCCAGGAAGGAGAGCGTATGGCTCCCATCGCTCATGACGAGGCGGCGACCGTCGTGGGCGAGCCCCCAACCCTCTGTTTGGTAGGCGAAGCTCCCAATCCGGCTGAAGTCCTCGATCGCGTAGATAAAGCCGATCTTTTCGTGCCAGGTGAGCTGGTAGAGCAGCCCGGCGCGCTCTGCGAGCCCCTCGCCGAAGTAATCGCGCCCGAGCGCCTTCTTTCGGAGCACCCGCCCCGTGGAGATCTCCACCTTGCGCAGCGTCGATTCGCCGTACTGCCCCGTGCTTTCGTAAAGGAAGCCGTCGAGGTAGACCAGCCCCTGGGTGAAAGCGCCGGGATCGTGCGGATAGCGGGCGGTGACCCGATAGGACAGGGAGGCGGAAGCTTGGGGCTTCTTCCCGGGTGCCATTGCGGCTGCCAGGCTCAGCGCGCAGAGCGCAGTTGCGGACGCCACCCTGGGCCACAAATTCCTCCGCTTTTTGCGCGCCGCGTTTTTTTTCATCGTTCCCTGCCCAGGTTCAAGGAAAAACATTATACATCAGCCTGCCGGAGAGCAGGGGCAGGATCGAGTCTACCAAAGGGTTCTCTTTCGGCTTGCCCCAAATGGGCCGGAAGGAGACGGTTGCCTCACACTTCAGGTTGCCTCGAACCTGACGTGCTTCGACGAGATCAAAATCGAGAACTCCCGCCAATGGACCTAATAGAGGTCTCCCCCATTTTTTCCAATCCTGGACATCCACCATTTGTGAAAATCCGTGGATGTCCAGGATTCTTTTCACAAATGGTGGATGTCCACAATTCTCCGGAAATCCCGGTCCCGATGACGGCCCGAAGGGCGCCGAGGGCGGAGGCGATCCTTAACCGGAATTTCACACAACCGCAAATGATCCCTAACAAAGAAAAGGTATTCATTCAGCCGTGAGTAACGGAACCAAAGGAGGGCGGCGGTGACACCCGGATGGATTCTGATCGCGATCCTCGCGCTCTCGGCCGTGGGCTACTATATGGGACGGAGGCGCTCCCAATTCGTTGCCGGCCGGGGGGAGGGGGGCGCCGTGAAGCTGCATTCGCGCCCCACCTATTACGGTGCGCTGGCGGCCCTGGCGTGCGGCATCCCAGCCCTGCTCCTCTTTACGGTCTGGCGGGTATCAGAGGAGAGCATCATCACGCGCTTGGTAGTCTCCGGGCTGCCCGAAGCGGTGCGTGCGCTTCCGGAGGGCGGGCTCGACCTGGCTGTCAACGACATCAAGAACCTCGCCTCGGGCAACATCGTGTCGGGCGAAATCGACGCCGGCATGCGTGCGGCGGCCGACCATTACCTGCGCCTGCGGTCGATCAGCCACGGTGCGCTTGCCGTCTGCTCGCTCGCCTTGGGCATCGCCGCCCTGCTGCTGGTTCTCCGGCTCATCACTCCCAGGCTGCGGGCGCGCAACGCGGTGGAACGGGTCGTGAACGCACTGCTCATCGTCTGTTCCTCCATCGCCGTCTTCACGACGGTGGGGATCGTGCTTTCGATCCTGTTCGAAGCGATCCGCTTTTTCCGGGTCGTTCCCGTGACCGATTTCCTGTTCGGGCTGGAGTGGAGTCCACAGATGGCCATCCGCTCCGACCAAGTAGGATCCTCGGGCGCCTTCGGCGCGGTCCCCGTCTTCACCGGCACTCTCATGATCGCGGCGATCGCCATGGCGGTGGCGATCCCCCTCGGCCTCCTGGCCGCCATCTACCTGTCGGAATACGCCGCCCCGCGGGTCCGGGCGATCCTCAAGCCGAGCCTGGAACTCCTGGCGGGGATCCCGACCGTGGTCTACGGCTTCTTCGCCGCCCTGACCGTCGCTCCCGCCATCCGCAACGCGGGGGAGGCGCTTGGGCTGGATGTGTCGAGCGAAAGCGCCCTGGCCGCCGGCCTCGTGATGGGGGTCATGATCATCCCCTTCGTCTCCTCCCTTTCGGACGACGTGATCCACGCCGTTCCGCGCTCGTTGAGAGACGGCGCCTGCGCCCTCGGCTCCACCCCCAGCGAGACGATCCGGAAAGTGGTGCTCCCGGCTGCGCTTCCCGGCATCGTCGGAAGCATTCTCCTGGCGGTCTCCCGGGCCATCGGCGAGACCATGATCGTGGTGATGGCGGCCGGCTTGGCGGCCAACCTGACGGCCAACCCACTCAAGGCGGTGACGACGGTGACGGTGCAGATGGTCACCCTGCTGGTCGGGGACCAGGAATTCGACAGCCCCAAGACGCTGGCTGCCTTCGCCCTGGGTCTGGTCCTGTTCGTGACCACCCTCTGCCTCAATGTCGTGGCGCTGGGAGTGGTCCGTAAATACAGGGAGCAGTATGAATAGCCCGCCGCGAAAAGGAACAGCGTTCGCCGGCGTCCGGGGACGGTTCCTTCGGCGCCGCGCCGCTTTCGTGCAGCGATGGTGGCGGTGTCACGGCGATTTTGTGACCCTCCTGGAGCGCACCTGCGGTGCTTCGGCCGGATCGCGGAGGGTGTGTGCGCCCTTGCGGGATTCGTGGAGCGCGCCGGCGTTGGCGCCGAGGGGGGGGTGGATAGCGGCGCAAGGGCGGAACGGTGCCCTTTGTGGCCGTGAACCATGGGAGCGTTATGAGTAGGCGGATTGAAGAAAAGGAGATCGCAAGCGGCCGGACCATCGAGAGGGTGCGGCGGGGGCTCGGGCGGCGCCACGCGGCCGAGCGGCGGTTCCGGTTGTGCGGCCTTGCCGCCGTCTGCCTGAGCCTGCTCTTTCTTTCGGTCCTCTTTGTCTCCATTTTCTGCGGCGGCATCGGGGCCTTCCGGCAGACGTTCATCCGGCTCGAGGTGTTCTTCGACCCGGACATCATCGACGCGGCCGATCCCGGTTCTGGTGACTACGGCGCACTGGTCAAGAATTCGCTACGGGGGATGTTCCCCGAAGTGACGGAGCGTGGAGAGCTGCGCGAGCTTTACGCCTTGGCCAGTTCGGGCGCCCCCTTCCAGCTCCGGGACATGGCTATGGAGTCCCCCGGTCTCATCGGCCGGAAGGAGGCCGTCTGGGTGCCGGCCGACGACGACGTGGACATGCTGGTCAAGGGCGTCTACGATCGCCGCCTCCCCGAGACGGAGCGGCGCACGAGCGACCGCCAGCTCGGCTGGATCGAACAGCTTGAGAAGGAGGGAAGGATCGCCAAGCGCTTCAACTCCGCCTTTTTCCTCAACGGCGATTCGCGCGAGCCGGAACTGGCCGGCATCCTGGGGTCCGTCATGGGATCGGTCTACGCCCTCGGAATCACCCTGCTGCTCTCCTTTCCGATCGGGATCGCGGCGGCTGTCTACCTCGAGGAATTCGCCCCGAAGAACCGCTGGACCAGCATTATCGAGGTCAACATCAACAACCTGGCCGCCGTCCCCTCGATCGTCTTCGGGCTCCTCGGCCTGGCCGTGTTCATCAACTTCATGGGGCTCCCGCGCTCCGTCCCGCTGGTGGGGGGCCTGGTGCTGACCCTGATGACCCTTCCCACCATCATCATCGCCGCGCGCGCCAGTCTGAAAGCGGTCCCGCCGTCGATCCGGGAGGCGGCGTTGGGCGTGGGCGCCTCCCGGATGCAGACGGTGATGCACCACGTACTGCCTCTGGCAATGCCCGGCATGCTCACCGGGACCATCATCGGGATGGCCCAGGCGCTGGGGGAGACCGCCCCCCTCCTGATGATCGGGATGGTGGCCTTCATCGTGGACGTGCCCGGCGGGTGGACCGATCCCTCCACCGCGCTGCCGGTCCAGATCTACCTCTGGGCCGACAGCCCCGAACGTGCCTTCACCGAACGGACTTCGGCAGCGATTATAGTCCTGCTGGCATTCCTCGTCCTGATGAATGCGGCGGCCGTGCTGCTCAGGAAGAAATTCGAAAGACGTTACTGAATGTTCATTTTCAAGGAGAAGACCCTATGTCGAAAAAAACCATAGTCGCGCTGGCCGCGCTGATCGCGGCCGGCATCCCATCGGGTTTCGCCCAGTCGGGGCGGGATCACATCAACATCGTCGGTTCCTCGACCGTCTACCCCTTCGCCACGGTGGTGGCGGAGCAGTACGGCAGGAGCACCCGCTTCAAGACCCCCAAGATCGAGTCGACCGGGTCGGGGGGGGGATTCAAGCTCTTCTGCGGCGGCGTCGGGGTGGAGTATCCGGACATCACCAACGCCTCGCGCGCCATCAAGGCGACGGAAGGCGCGACCTGCGCGAAAAACGGGGTGAAGGACATCGTCGAAGTTAAGATCGGCTACGATGGGATCGTGCTGGCCAACTCGAAGAAGACGGCGCCACTGCGGCTGTCGGCCCGGGACATCTTCGCGGCCCTTGCCAAGGAGGTTCCGGATGCCGCGGGCAAGATGAAGCCCAATCCGAATAAGACCTGGAAGGACGTCAACTCCTCTCTCCCCGCCATCAAAATCGAGGTGCTCGGGCCGCCGCCGACCTCCGGGACACGCGATGCCTTCGTGGAATTGGCGATGGAAAAGGGCGCCCGGGAATTCAAGGTGTTGGCCGATCTCAGGGCCAAGGATGAAAAGGCGTTTGTCGCCATCGCCCACAATATCCGGGAAGACGGGGCCTATATCGAGGCGGGGGAGAACGATAACCTGATCGTGCAGAAGCTCCAGTCCAACCCGAACGCGGTAGGGATCTTCGGCTTCAGTTTCCTGGACCAGAACAGCGACAAGCTCCAGGGATCGTTCGTCAACGGTGTCCAGCCTGCGTTCGACGCGATCGCCGATGGAAAATACGGGCTGTCACGCCCCCTCTTCTTTTACGTGAAGAAGGCCCACGTCCCCATCATCCCGGGGATGCAAGAATACCTGGCGGAGTTCACGAGTGAAAAGGCCTGGGGCCCCGACGGGTACCTGTCCGACAAGGGGCTGATCCCGATGCCGGACGCCGAGAGAAAGGCCGTGGCCAAGGCGGTGAAAGATCTGACGCCCATGAAGTTTCAATAACACCCGATGGGGAATACGATGGTGCACAGTGAAGGCGGCACGGCTCCGGTTATGGCGGCCGGGGCCGGCCGCATCGATAGGGAAGATCGGAGGACAGTCGGATCCCCCCTGGTCGCGGACCCGAGGATGACGTGTCGCAACGTCGACGTCTACTACGGGGAGAAGCACGCCGTCCGCGGCGTTTCGCTCGACATCGCCAAGAACGAGGTCATCGCCTTGATCGGGCCTTCGGGCTGCGGCAAGTCGACCTTCATCCGCTGCCTGAACCGGATGAACGACCCGATCGAGGGGTGCCGGGTGGAGGGGAAGATCCTGCTCGACGGCATGGACATCTACGACCGCAGCGTGGACGTGGTCCCGCTGCGGGCCCAGGTAGGGATGGTGTTTCAGAAACCAAACCCCTTCCCGAAGTCGATCTGGCACAACGTGGCTTATGGGCCGAAGATCCACGGCCTGGCCAAGGACCGGTACGAACTGGACGGGATCGTGGAGCGCTCCCTTCAGCGGGCGGGGCTCTGGGAAGAGGTGAAGGACCGGTTGGACCAGCCGGGGACGGCCCTTTCGGGGGGGCAGCAGCAGCGGCTCTGCATTGCGCGCGCCCTGGCCGTGGAGCCGGAGATCATCCTGATGGACGAGCCCTGTTCGGCCCTGGATCCGATCGCCACGGCTCATATCGAGAACCTGATTGACGAACTCCGGGCTAATTACTCCATCGTCATCGTGACTCACTCGATGCAGCAAGCCTCGCGGGTGTCCCAGCGTACGGCCTATTTTCATCTCGGGGACCTGATCGAGGTGGGGCGGACCGAGATCGTCTTTACCAACCCGCTCCACCCGTTGACGGAGGACTACATCACCGGCCGCTTCGGTTAGCCCGGCAAAAGGAAAGCCAAAATCCCGGACAAAATCCTGGACATCCACTGATTGATCCAAAGGATCTCAATCCTGGACATCCACATATTTGCCCAATTAGTGGGTGTCCAGGATTGGTTCCTTAGGTTGGGGGCAACAAATGGTGGATGTCCCGCAATTTGCTACCGATTGGTGGGTGTCCAGGATTGATGAGTCTACAAATGGAGGATGTCCAGAATCCGGGTTTCCGGAATTTCAGTTGGATTGGGGGACGGGACGGGCTGGTATGCCCGGGGAGAGGACGATGCAGAAGGAACACACCGTAAAAACCTATGAAGCGGAGATCCGGGAGCTCAACGAGGCGGTCCTGGAAATGGCTCGTTGCACCATGGGGCAGCTCGAGACGGCGGTGAGGGTGATCGAGACGAGAGACTCCGATCTGGCCGCGAAACTGGTCTCGGAAGATGAGCGGGTGGATGAACTCGAGATGGAGGTGGATGCCCTTACCGTTAAGCTCCTGGCTACGCGCCAACCCATGGCCGCTGACCTACGCATGACGGTGTCGGTGTCGAAAATCGCCGCGGAACTGGAGCGGATCGCCGATTATGCCGCGGGCATGGGAAAGCTGGTGCATTGCGTCGATGGAGAAACACCGGCGGAGCTGATCCTTTCGCTCCGCCGGATGCTCGAAATCGCCATCGGTATGCTTTCGGAGCTGGTTGTCGCCTACCGCGACTTCGATGCCGTGCGCGCAGTCGCGATCTGGCGCCGCGACGACGGGATCGACCGGCTCTACGGTGATTTTCTCACCCAGTTGCAATTGTTTATGAGCAAGTCCCCCGACCGGGTTCGGAGCGGTGCCGGCTTGCTGCTGATGGGGCGCCACTCGGAACGGATCGGGGATCACCTGACCAATATCGCGGAAAGCATTTACTTTGTCGCTACCGGCGAGAAGCTTCCGCGTCCGCCTAACGAACCCTGATCTTCCAGACGGCGATGAGGCCGACGATGCAGATGGGGATCATCCAGTAGCCCGCAGTCGCCCATCCCTGAGCCTCCTGGATCCTGCTGAAGAGGCTGGGGCCGATGTACATCCCAATGTTCTGGCCCAGGGCGGCCACGGACATGCCGATGCCAATGAAGGCGGGCTTGGCGGCCACCTCGGGCACCGAAGCGAGCAGGACCGGGGCGATCGGCCCTCCCACGAATCCGAATAGGAGCATATAGACGGGAATCATCCACCCGGTGACGGTGAAGGGCATCAGGAAGGTCAGGGTCATTAGGATAAAGCAGACCAAGACGATGCCTTTGCGCTTCCCAATCCGGTCGGAGAGATGGCCCCCCGCCGGCCCGGAGAAGATGGAAGCCAGCATGATGAAGGCGGTTACGAAGGAAGCGTTCATCATGAACCCCTGATCAAACGTAATCGAGTAGCCGCGCACCAACTCCAGAAACGCTGGGAGGAAGGAGCACATCGCCATGACGACGAGGTTGTAGACGCCAAAGGCGATGCTGATCATCCAGAAGTCGCGGTTAGCCATCCCTTTGATGAGGTTGGGGGATTCAGGTTCCCCGGCGGGCGGCGGAGGAAGCGGCGCTTCCGGCATCTCTTCTTTTTGGGGGAGGCGGAAGAGGATGGCGAACAGGACGAAAGCAACGGCCGAGAAGATGGCGCCCGCCCACCAGACGGCGCGCCAACCCTGTGCTACGGCCAGCGAAGGAGCGAGAACGAGGGTGGCGATGTTTCCGATCCCCACGCTGCTGGCCCAGAGTCCCGTGGGCAGGGCACGTTTTTCGGCGGGGAACCAGAGGCTAATGGCCAGGGGCGCGGCCACCATGATCAAGCCCATCCCCACCCCTTCGATGAACCGGCCGACGAAGAGCATCCGGGCGGTGTTGGCCATGGCTCCAAAGGTGGCTCCAACGGTCACACTGCCAACGGCGAACAGGGCCGTTGGCTTGATCCCGAATCTCTTCAGGATAAAGCCGGCGGGAATGGCGAGTACGAAGCCCATGATCGAGAAGATTGACATCAGGTCGCCCGACTGGCTCATGCTCAGGTTGAATGCCTTCTGGATCGTGGTCATTACCGGTGGCAGCTTAAACAGGTTCAGCGGCGCCGCCAGCGTCGCCATGTAAAGAGCAAACAGGACCACCCAAGCGTAAGGGGGCGTCTTGACGGGAGTCGGTATCGAGGCACGTTTCTGGCTCATCAGAGTTTCCTCCTGCTAACGAATGCGCGATGCATTCTCCAGAGATGTCCCTAGTTGTGGTCGGATCGGATAATGCCCCGATCATAGTCCAAATAATACTGGACATCCACCAATTTGAATTCCGGACAATAACCCATTTGCCAAATCCTGGACACCCACGTATTTGCCGAATCGTGGACGCCACCAAAAGAGCGTTTGGCGCTCAAATAGTGGATGTCCATGATTTTGGGCGGGCGTTGGTTGTCTGGTCGGAAACTCAGGATTTGAACGATTTGCGGGCCGATTTGATGCCGTGGACCCAGCGGTTGCCGATCCGGTCGGCATAGTTGCGGAGACTGGGTTCGGTTCCCACCGCCTGATAAAACCTCGACTCGTAACTGCAGACGGTGTCGACCCACTCGTCCGGTTTGACTCCGATGCGCTCAAGGATTGGCCGCATCTCCGAGGGGATCGCCCCGCGCTTGCCCTGCTGCATCACGCGCCCCATTTGGTCTACCATGTTTATGTACTCGGTTTCGGTCATGTTCAGGATTCCCCGGCGTTGAGCATTCGAGGCGACCGGGCAAAGGTAATCCGATCCATCGTCGAGGAGGGCGGGCACCCCTGCCGGCCCCATTCTTCGCTGCAGGCGGCGAATGCGCTCCTGGATGCCGGTGAAGTCGCTATATTCCGGGGTGACGGCCATCCCCGCACGAATGGGGTTTAGATCGACGTACACCATGCAGGCGAGGATGGCGCTTTCATCGAGCAACGGATGGCATTCGTAGCGCGATTCCCAGAATCTTCCCTTGGCACCATCCTCTGCGTTGGCCGCGCGTGAGATGTATTCATTGTGATATTTCATGAACCAGCTGAGGTCGCAAAGCCGCATGCGCAACTCCTCGATGCGCTCGGGCCAGGACAGCAAGAACCTTCTCGCGCTATCCATGCCATCGGCCCCTGCTGACTTGACCCTCGGGGGAGCGAGCGTCAGCCAACGATCAGCTACCTCGTCCCTGGACCAGCCGGCTACGATGTCGGGGCGTGTGCGCAGGATGTTGTGTTGATGCGTATGCAGGATCGCAAAGTTGCAGACATCGACTGCGAAAATGCCGGCGAGATAACGCAACCGGTTGACGATCCACTGCCTACGGTGAGACAGGTCGCGATTGGTCATCCTGTCTCTTCCACAAAGGTACGCCTGGCGCACGCACCGGGTGATGCAGTGATATACCCCTTCTTCCCCTTTTTTGACATAGCGGCCTCGTGCCATTCCCATAGTTCGCTCCTTTCAAAGTAACTAATGAAGCGCCGGCAGATTGAGCCAAGAAAAATGGGAGGAAATTGTGGACATCCACCGTTTTGCAGGATTTTAGCCGTTCGCCAGGTGATCGGGATTGCCACAGGGCTGGATGATACTGGATCACCGAAATTGATGGAGGTTACCGATGTTCTGAATTGGGGGGCCACTTCCTCCATGATTCAGGACATCCACCGATTGCCACCTGGAATTATTGGATGTCTACTATCGTAGCACCGTGCCATTGGTGGATGTCCATGATTCGGGAAGGCGTATGAAATATGTGGGTGTCCACTATTTCAATCCGGGTTCCGACCCCTCCCCGGGCTTCAAAAAAATTTTGTTCCCGGGTCAAATCCATGTATTCTTAATTCCTTATATTTACTTGCTGTTGCCCCTTTAGTCCCCGGAACCGAAACTCCATGGAAACCGCAACTGTCTCCAACGAAACCGAATACGTCCCGGGCGCCTGGCGCCATGAGATCCTCCGCCGGCGCACCTTCGCCATCATCTCCCACCCCGATGCCGGGAAAACGACCCTGACTGAGAAACTGCTGTTCTTTGCCGGTGCCATCGACCGGGCAGGGTCGGTGCGCCCCAAAAAGCAGCGCAAAACGGCCACCTCTGACTGGATGGCGATGGAGCAGGTGCGTGGCATCAGCATTACCTCGACCGTGCTGCAGTTCGAGTACGAGGGGCGCCTCCTAAACCTCCTCGATACCCCGGGGCACCAGGACTTCAGCGAGGACACCTACCGGACCCTCACGGCCGTCGATTGTGCCGTCATGGTGCTCGATGCTGCCAAAGGGATCGAGCCGCAGACACTGAAGCTGTTCGAGGTCTGCCGCCTGCGGCGCCTCCCGATCCTCACCTTCGTCAACAAGATGGACCAGCCGAGTCTCGAGCCGGTAGAGCTCTTTGACTCGATCGAGCGGGTGCTGCGGATATCCGCCTGTCCGGTGAACTGGCCGGTGGGCCTGGGGGCGGATTTTCGCGGGGTGGCTGAGCTCGATTCGCGCCGCTTTATTCCTTATCACCGTATGGGGGGGTACAGTTCCGGTGAGGAGCTGGCGCTCGACAGCGAGGAGTTTGTCCGGGATGCGGGCACCGGCAATGCCCGGCAACTCAGCGAAGAGCTGGAACTCCTGGGCGGCGTGGTTGCCTCCTTCGACCGGGAGCGTTTCCTGAAAGGGGAGCAGACCCCGATCTTTTTTGGGAGCGCGCTGCACGACTTCGGGGTAGAGGCCTTTCTCAATGCGCTGGTGGAGCATGCGCCCCCGCCGCAGGCGCGTGCGGGAAAGCAGGGGCCGGTCGACCCGCTCGAAGCCGGCTTTTCCGCCTTCGTCTTCAAGATCCAGGGGAACATGGACCCCAACCACCGGGACAATATGGCGTTTCTGCGCATCTGCTCGGGACGTTTCGAACGTGACATGCAGGTCTACAGCGCCCGCCTGGGGAAGAAGATCAGGATGACGCGGATGCACCGGCTTTTTGCCCGGGAGCGAGAAACGCTCGAAGAAGCGTTTGCCGGGGATGTGGTGGGGGTGGTCAACCCCGGGATGTTTACGATCGGGGACACCCTGAGCGCGGAGCCGGGGGTGGAGTACGGTAGAATTCCGAGCTTTCCGCCGGAGCATTTCGCGGTACTGCGCTGCCTGGACATGAGCCGTAACAAACAGTTCCGCAAGGGGATTGCGCAACTAGCCGAAGAGGGGGTCGCGCAGCTCTACCATGATCCCGAGGCTGCCCGCTGGGAACCGATCCTGGGCGCGGTCGGGAAGCTGCAGTTCGACGTGATGCAATCCCGCCTGCTCCAGGAGTACGGGGTGACAACCACGGTCGACTTTCTGCCCTACGAGTGCGCCTGCTGGCCGCAGGGAAGCGCCGAGGCACTGGCGCGCGTCCGTTGGCCGAGTTTCGGCTTCGGCCTTGTTCGTGATCACCAGGACCGTCTCGTCTGCCTCTTCCGCTCCCGCTGGGACCGTGATCACTTCACGCCCGACTATCCCGATATCGTCTGGAGCGACATGGGTTAGACCGGGGACGGACCACAAAAGACCAAATTCTGGGTATCAGCCCTCGGCCGATCAAGAATAGGTGGATGTCCAGGATTGCGGCAACAGGTGAGTCTATTTGTGGGAACGCCACCACTCGACGCAGCGGTGGAGCCCTTCTCCAGGCTGACGGTGGCGCTTCAACCGAGTCGCCGCTCCGCCTTCCGGGTGTCGACCTAACTAAGTGGCCGACTATCCCGCTATCGATTGGAACGACATGGGTTAGACCGGGGACGGACCACAAAATCCTAGGTGCCGGTCCTTGGCCGATCAGGAATAGGTGGATGTCCAGGATTGCGGCAACAGGTGAGTTTATTTGCGGGAACGCCACCACTCGACGCAGCGGCGGATCCCTTCCTCCAGGCTGACGGTGGCCTTCCAACCGAGCAACCGCTCCGCCTTCTGGGTGTCGGCCCAGGTAGCCATGATGTCCGCCTTGTGAAAGGGCTTGTGGTCAATCCGCGCCTTCTTTCCGGTGTACTTTTCAACCAGGCCGATCATCTCGTCCAGTCGGTGCGGTTCGCTCCCCCCGAGGTTGATCACCTCGAAGCCGAGCGGCTGCAGCGCCCGCACCGTTCCCTCGGCAATATCGTCGACGTAGGTGAAGTCGCGGCTCTGTGATCCGTCGCCGAAGAGTTCGAGCGGCGTCCCTTCGTCGATCCACTTGATGAAACGATACACGCTCATGTCGGGCCGCCCCAACGGCCCGTACACGGTGAAGTAGCGCACGACCGTGACGTCGATACCGTATAAATAATGATACGAGTAACACATTGCCTCGGCCGCCTTCTTGCTCGCGGCGTAGGGGCTGATCGGGGTGTTGACCGCCAGCGTCTCCGAAAACGGCATCTCCTGTCCGGCGTAGAGCGACGATGTCGAGGCCAGCACGAACTTGCCGATTCCACGCTTCCGGCAGAGGTCCAGCAGGTTCAGCGTCCCCATTGCGTTCGTGCTCATATAGATGAATGGGTTATCCATGCTGTAGCGCACCCCGGCACGTGCCGCCAGGTTGAGGACCGCGTCGAAGCGGTATTCGGAGCCGAGCGCCTCGAGCTCCCCGAGATCCTCGATGTCCATCTTCCTGAAGGTGAACGCCCCGAAACGCCTCAGCGCTTCGACCCGTGACTCCTTGAGCGCCACGTCATAGTAGTCGTTCAGGTTGTCGATTCCGACAACGGCGTCCCCACGCTCGAGCAATTTTTCGGCCGTCTTCGACCCGATGAACCCCGCTACCCCCGTGACCAGATACGTTCCCATCTGTTGCCCCCTGTTCCCCAAACCCGATATTCCGCCTTCCTACTTGAGCAATCGGCGGTAGTTCCCGGAGCGCACCCCCTGTGCCCGGACGCCGTTCTGGAGATACCGCTCTACGGTCCACAGCAAGTTCTCCCACAACGTCAGCGCCGGGCCCCGATATTCCGCCTTCCCGCTTGAGCAATCGCTGTTACAGGGCGGGTCGTGCCCGGTCCGGCGCGCACCAAGTGATCGTTGCCCGGGTCGAGCCGACCGTCTATCCGCGCTCCCGTGGCCGTGACGTTGCTATACCGGTCGCCTCTCAATCAAGCGGAGGCGTCTCCCCTGTTCTCGTAATTTCGTTCGATCCAACGGCGGTAGTCCCCGGAGCGCACCTCCCGTACCCAGTCGGTGTTCTGGAGATACCAGTCGACCGTACGCGCGAGTCCCTCCTCGAACGTCACCGACGGTCGCCAGCCCAATTCCCGCTCGATTTTTGCGCAGTCGATGGCGTAGCGTCGGTCGTGCCCCGGCCGGTCGCGCACGAATGTGATCCTCGCCCGGATCGCATCCGCCGCCATCCCCGCCCTCTCGGCCACGATGTCGGCCAGCCGCTCGACCAGGCGGAGGTTTTCCCACTCATTCCCGCCTCCCACGTTGTATTTTTGCCCAAGCCTTCCCATACGCACGATGTCCCACACTGCGGCGGCGTGGTCCTCGACGTAGAGCCAGTCGCGTACGTTGCGCCCGTCGCCGTAGATCGGCAGCGGCTGCTCCTCGAGCATGTTTAGGATCATGAGCGGAATCAGCTTTTCGGGGAAGTGGTACGGTCCGTAATTGTTCGAGCAGTTCGACAGGGTCACCGGCAAACCGTAGGTGTGCCAGTAGGCCATGACCAGGTGGTCGCTCGCGGCCTTGGAGGCGCTGTAGGGGGAGCGGGGGTCGTAAGGGGTTTCCTCGGTGAAATAGCCGGTCGCGCCGAGCGACCCGTAAACCTCGTCGGTGCTGATGTGGTGGAAGCGCACTCCCTCCCGGAACCCGCCGCCTGCAGTCCAGGCCGCTCGCGCTGCTTCGAGCAGGGTAAAGGTCCCCGTTACGTTGGTCCGGACGAAGGCCTCCGGTCCCGCGATCGAGCGGTCGACGTGGCTTTCGGCCGCGAAGTGCACGATGGTATCGATCGCATGCTCGCCGAGTGTCCGGTCGACCGCTTCCCGGTCGGCGATGTCCCCCTTGACGAAGACGTAGCGCGTGCCTCCCCACTTCCGCTCGATGTCGGCCAGGCTTGCGGGATTGCCGGCATAGGTCAGCGCATCGTAATTGATCACGCGGCCGCAGAAACCCCCTCGGCCGAAAAGGTGCCGGATGAAGTTCACGCCGATGAACCCGGCCCCCCCGGTGACCAGCACCGCTTCCGGTGCGTGCCGGGTGCTTCCCGCTCCACTCATAGTTCAAGCTCCCTCATGGTGGGGTAACACTGGTCCTTCTCCGACAGGATCGGCGCTACGCCTGTGTCGGGCCAGGCGATGCCGAGGTCGGGGTCGTTCCAGGCGATCCCCCCTTCGTCTTCGGGGTGGTAGAAATCGGTACACTTGTAGGCGAACACTGCCTCGTCTGACAGCACCAGGAAACCGTGGGCGAAGCCGGGGGGGATATAGAGCTGGTTGTGTCGCTCCCCCGAAAGCGTCACCCCGTGCCATTTTCCCCTGGTGGGGGAGCCGGGCCTGAGATCGACCGCGACATCGAACACCTCTCCCGACACTGCGCGCACAAGTTTTCCCTGCGGGTACAGGCGCTGGAAGTGGAGCCCGCGCAGCACTCCGCGGCGCGAGCATGACTCGTTGTCCTGCACGAAGCGGAGCGGGAGGTCGCGCTCCGACCATGTCTCGAGGAAGTAGCCGCGTGCGTCGGCGAAGACCCTCGGCTGGATCTCGAGCAACCCTTCGATAGCGGTGGGAACGATGATGGCCGGCATCAGTCTTTCTCCGCGACCCAGCGGAGGTATTCGCCGTACTCCGTTCGGTACTCGCGGGCCAGTTCGAGCAGCGCCTCGCGTCCGATCCAGCCGTTGGCGAAGGCGATTTCTTCGATGCAGGAAACATACATTCCCTGCCGCTTCTGGATCGTCTCGATGAAATTGGCTGCCTCGAGCAACCCGTCATATGTGCCGGTGTCGAGCCACGCCATGCCGCGACCGAGCACCCCGACCGACAACTGCCCCCGCTCGAGATAGGTATTGTTTACCTCAGTGATTTCGAGCTCTCCCCGCGGGGAGGGCGCGAGGCCGGCGGCGATGCCGATGACCGAATTGTCGTAGAAATAGAGGCCGGGCACGGCGTAGTTCGAACGCGGGAACGCAGGCTTCTCCTCGATCGAGAGCGCGCGCCCGGCCGAGTCGAACTCGACCACGCCATACGGCTTCGGGTCGCGCACGTAGTAGCCGAAGATGCGGGCTCCCCCGTCAGTTTCCACCGCACGCACCGACTCGCGCAGTGTGGCCGAAAAGCCTTGGCCGTAGAAAACGTTGTCTCCCAGAACTAGGGCGCACGTATCCTTGCCGATGAAGTCACTTCCGATGACGAACGCTTCGGCCAGTCCGCGCGGCGCCGGCTGTTCGGCGTACTCGAACCGCATTCCCAGCCGCTCCCCCGTGCCGAGCAGCTCGCGGAAAAGCCCCAGGTCGCGCGGCGTGGATATCACCAGCACCTCCCGGATCCCGGCAAGCATCAGCACCGAGAGCGGGTAGTAGATCATCGGCTTGTCGTACAGAGGCAGGATCTGCTTCGATACCGCCCGCGTGAGCGGATAGAGCCTTGTGCCAGCTCCCCCCGCCAGGATAATCCCCTTCATCCGATTGCACTCCCTAATCGGGGACGGACCAGGCTATATCCTACATCCAAAAAGACTTACTGGAGTCCATCCCCCGTAACCCGTTTTCCCCGCCTGCCCTACTTTCGCGGCCCCCCCTGCCGGAGTCTCCGCCGCTCCCCCGTTCCGGCGCCGGGTCCGCCGGCCACGCTCTCCTCCTTGAAAATGCGTAACCAATATATCCCCTATCGGCCGCGACACAAAGACCGTTTATCAATCGGGGACGGACCAGGCTATATCCTACATCCAAGAAGACTTGCTCTGATCCCGTCCCCGGCAATTCGAGAACAATTCAGGACATCCACCTATTCACGCAATGGGTGGATGTCCTGAATTGGGTCTTTCGCCCAATCAGTGGATGTCCAGGATTTGACGGGTCTGGAAATAGTGGTTGTCCGGAATGTGAGTTATAGTCAAGATGCAGCTTATTACAAACAGGAGGGGGGCAGAGCGGCCCAGTCGAAAATGGAAACGGGAACTTCCTTCCCCCGGGAGAGAACAATGGTTGCACAAAGACCGCTCGCGCTGGTCACCGGCAGTTCGTCGGGAATCGGCCGTGCATACGCTGAAGCCCTGGCTGCATGCGGCTATGATCTGCTTCTTGTCGCCCGGCGGAGAGATCGACTGGAGGCGTTGGCCAAAGCCACGACCAAGGCCTGTGGAATATCGGCCGAGGTCCTGGTCACGGATCTCTCCGATCCTCAGGGCTTGCGGCGGGTGGAGAAACGCATCGACGGGGAAGAGCGCCTGACGATGCTGGTCAACAATGCCGGAATCGGGGGTATCAAGCCTTTTCTGGAGATGGATCCCGCATACATCCAGAAAATGATCGCGGTGAATGTCACGGCTGTAACATTGCTGACCTACGCTGCCCTGCCCGGCATGCTGTGGCACGGAGGCGGTACCATTGTCAATGTAGCCTCGGGCCTTGCCTACAACCGGATTCCAGGGGTAGCGGTCTATGCTGCGACGAAAGCCTTTGTCATCCAGTTCACCCGCATCCTGCATGATGAGTACGGCTCACAGGGAATCCGATTTCAGGCGCTCCTGCCGGGACTGACTCGAACGGAGCTGGGAGTCGGCCAACAGCCTCGCGATCTTATGGAGCGCATTCCCGCGGATCAAATCGGCACTCCTGAAAACGCCGCCAAGGCCTCGCTTGCCGGCTTGGAATTGGGTGAGTTGATGTGCATTCCAGGCCTGGCGCATCCAGAGGAATTCGTGCGTGCGGATGAGGCGGTACAGGAAGCGCTTCGGAAGGTTACGGCGGAGGTAGCGGCGCGCTACCATGCTCGCGATTGACGACTGACGAACGCACGCAGCCGCTCCCCGGTCACGTTCCCCGTTGTCATGCAGACAAGGAAATGAAACCTATTGGTGGAGTCGATGGTCCGTGCAGGGCTGTCGACCTCGATGATGGGCGTATGCCCCGTGGCGACAAACCGCATCCTGTCACACAAGGGGCTACGGCATTTTGACCATGCCTCAAATCCGGACATCCACTATTTTCGGAATCGTCAGTTCCTGGACAAACCCTGGATGTCCACAATTTTTCTCGACAGCTGTACCGCAATCATTGCCGATGGTGAGCTAAACCTGCTGTATGGATGCCGCGATGCGGCCTGTTTCCCGCAGATCCCGAATGCCGCGTAGGACGCCTATTTAATACATTCTTAAAGACTTGTTGTGGTCCGTCCCCCGGAAAACTCATTTCCGCCATCCACCGGGAGACCGGAAGGGCGGGTCCTCGGCGGTTACTCCTGGCCCCTGGCCCGACCTTCGTCGCTTCCCGCCACGCTCTCCTGTGTCATGCGGCGGTGAGCGAAGGACGCACGCACGGCGTTGAAGAATACGGACAGGATCATAATGCCGATGATGATGCCCAGTCCCCAGCGGCTCCCCGATGCCAGGGCGTCGATGCGTCCCAGCAGGTAGAGGGCGAAAGTCCCGATGGCGCAGACGCGCGACCGCTTGGTCATGCCGAAACCGAAACCGGCGAAAAGGACACAGTCCACGAGCGATGTCAGCGGCAGGATGCGGAAAATGACAAACAAAGTGCCAGCCCCCGCCACGATGAAGGCAAAGAGGATTCCGCGTTCGAGGGCAGCGTCAATATTCGGCTTGCTCGTGAGCTTGGGCCAGAAGAACGCCTTCCATCTCCATTCATCGCGCCCTGCGGCGGTTCGGGAAAGATTCAAAATCGGGCACATGGCGCCTCCGGTGTATTCTGATCCGTCAGATTATTGGGAAAGAGCGCCTTATAAAAACATTATTGCATTCAAGGGCGGACATTTTCTGTGGGCGGCCGAGCAAAAAATTTAAGGAGAAAAAGCTTGCCTATTTAAAAAGTTGATTGCATCATGCAAAAGTCACCATGCATAGCATACCGCGTCATACATTCTCCGGCTTCACCTGAGTACACCAACGCTAGCGTCGGTTCGCCGTAAGCCTATCATCCAATAAATCAAACAAACGGATCTGTAAGCATTTGTGGAGTCTGATCAGATTCCGCTTTTTGCACCGCAGATCTTGTGCGATTTGCCAAAGGTTCGGCAAGCATGCCCGGCGCGGCTTAAGGCCCCTTTGAATGGGTGGCTCCAAAGCGCATCCTAATCAGGACTCCTATACGGATCGCCTCCATGATCGCTGCATAAAATGCCGCCGACAGGGTGTTGCATTGGTATTTGCGGCGCCATGGGCGCTTCTCGCCCGCGTCCAACGCTGCGGAGCCCCAACCGGGTCTTTCCGACGAAGGCAAGATCTTCCTCTCATGCCGTTCGATGTTTGGCAATCCGGGTTTGCAGCAGATCCATATGGGGAATTCCCGACATTGGGGGATGGAAACGATGAAAACAAAGATGCAAAAAATGCTTTGTGCGGCCGGCCTTTTGGTGTTGGCGCCGATGAGCCGGATTTCTGAAGCGGAAGAGCAGGAAAAGCAAAAATACCTTCCGATTCTTGAAGAAACTGTGATCGTAACGGCGACGAGGAGCGAAATCGGCGTGGACATGATTTCCAAGCCGGTCACGGTCATTGATCATGAGACGATTGCCGCCCGCAATGCAACCAGTGTGCTGGACCTGCTCGATGAGTTTGTCCCGGGGCTGTCTGTTTCGAGAATAAGCGCTACCGGGGGACAGGTAAACATCCGCGGCTTGAGCTCAGGCGACAAGAAAGCCCCGCTGTTTCTGGATGGAGAGCGCTGGGGCGGACGTAATATCCTGGAATATTTTCATTTTGACCCATCGCGTGTCGAGCGTATTGAAATCATCCGCGGGCCGGCCGCCACCATGTACGGTACGGATGCGATGGGGGGATTGGTCAACATCATCACAAGAAAAGCGCAGGGTGAACGCGACAAAGCCTTTGCATTAAAACCGCGCCTTCGTTCCCTGGAATACTCGACATCCGGAAACCTTCGAGGAGCCGCTGCAGAGATACAGGGAATGGGGAGGAAATTCGATTTGCTCTTCGGCGCCAGCGCCCGCAAGGCTGAAAACTATGACAGCCCCGAAGGAGAGATTGAAAACAGCGATGCAAAATCGGTGGCTCTTGATTTTCGATTTGGCTATATGCCTGCTAGCGGACATCGTCTTGATCTGTTTGTCGAGTACAGCAATGTCATGGATAGCGGCACGGCGGGCGGCTATGGCATTTCTCCAGGATACCCTTATAAAACGCGCCGTCAGAAACCCATGACGGAAAAGATGATCAAGCTGCACTATGAGGGTCATGGCAATTTCCTTGGATTTGAACATATAGAGGCCAGCATGTATGCCCGGTCCTTCTACTCGGACCTGTTTATGGAAATTCGTCCCAAAGCAAATCCGGCCTCGAGTGTTACGAAGGTTACAGCCTATATTCACGGTCCTCTGGTTTTGGGCGGCAAGATGTTCGGCGTGCGATCCTGGAAGGGGAACAACAGCTTGACAATCGGGGCGGATTGGTTTCGTGAAAGAAAGGACGCTGTGATGCAGGATACGAGCCGGTACGACTCGACGGGCAATCCAATCATGAAGCCGACCCGCAGCATCAATAATCCGGCTGATTTCCAGAACAACCTTGGATTCTTTGCCTATAACGACTGGAATCCGGCTGATCAGTGGACGGTATCTGTCGGCGGGCGATTCGACTACTTCCGTACGGGGTCCGATATGCCTGACGCCTTTAAGGGAAAATCCAAGAGCAGCGATTTCCCGTTGACCGGAAGCCTGGGTGTCATTTATAGGCCGGTATCCATTGTTCATTTCACGGCCAATGCCAGCACGAGCTATCGCGTTCCGATACCCGCAGAAAAATTCAGCACAATTCTCGGAGGCTATGAGCCAAATCCCGATCTGAAACCGGAAAAGGGCAGAACGTACGAAGCCGGCGTGCGGCTGCGACTGTCCCGCTTCAATGCCAATCTGACTTTCTTTACCAGTGATTATGAAGATCTCATCGTCCGGCAGACCGTGGATTCAACGGTCTATCCCGGGACCAAGGCGCAGATGGCCCTTAATGTAGGGAAAGCGCGGATCCGGGGGATTGAACTGGATGCAACCTGGCTGATCAGTGACAACTGGAAGGCTTTCATAAACAGCGCGTATTTGCACGGCTCCAACATTGCCTTGGCTCGGCCACTTTCCTATATCGCGCCTCTCAACGGCCTCGTCGGTTTGCGATATACGCCGAATAGCGGGGTGTTTTTTGTCGAGGCAACCGAACGATGGTCGGACAGGAAAAATCGTATCGATGCAATAAACGAGAGGGAAACTGGCGGCTATGGCATTTTGAATCTGCATGCAGGATTAAACCTGGACCGGTTCTCCCCAAGTTTCAGGGGTTTGGAATTGCAATTCTCCCTGGATAATCTTTTGGATAAGGCTTACGCAAGCCCGGTAACGCCGGAGGACATAGCCTTTGATCCAAGTATAACCAACCCAGTTATGGAACCCGGGCGGCGGGCGTCCATTTCGCTGAGATCAAAGCTCTAATCCGCCATGACTGCAAGCCGTGGGTTTCGGTTTGCACTAACAAATATGGAGTGAGGTGCGCATGTATGTTGGAATTGATGTGGGTTCCGCGACAACCAAGGGAGTCATCCTTGATGAATCTGGATCGATTCGTTCCTACGCTGTTATTGATGGAGAATCCAAACCCTTGGAATCCGCCCTTCAGGTTTTACGGCAAATCCTAAAGTCGGCCGGGGCGGGACGGAAAGACTGCAAGGCGGTTGTTGGAACGGGATACGGGCGATATGCGCTCGATTTTACGGATAAAACCTATACGGAGTTATCCTGCGACTGCGCCGGCGCGCGGCATATAGACAGGAGCATCCGGTGCATCATCGATATAGGCGCACAGGACAGCAAGGTTATTAAGTTGGATGAGGACGGCGGGATGATCGATTTCGCGCTAAATGATAAATGCGCTGCGGGGACGGGCCGTTTCCTGGACACAATGGCGCGCGCCATGAAGATCCCGCTTGAAGAATTTGCAAATATGTCCCTCGAGGCGAGAAAACCATGCCTGATAAACAATACCTGCACGGTATTTGCTGAATCTGAGGTGGTTTCCCTCGTGGCATCCGGCGTCGACCGTGCCGACATATCGGGGGGTCTTTCAAGGGCCATTGCCAACAGAATTGGCGTCATGGCTCAGAACTTGCAGGTCGGTCGCGAGATATTGTTTGCGGGCGGCGTAGCCAAAAATGCCGGAGTAAAAAAGGCTCTCCAGGAAAAACTGG
Organism: Acidobacteriota bacterium; assembly: GCA_012719455.1. Classification (GTDB taxonomy): domain Bacteria; phylum Acidobacteriota; class UBA6911; order UBA6911; family UBA6911; genus UBA6911. The sequence continues at coordinate 51,275 of JAAYAJ010000024.1, forward strand.
AGTTGGAGTTTTATCCCTCTACATTGAACCCGCAGATTCTGGGCGCAATCGGCGCAGCTGTCATGGCAAAACGACTCGTTCGGAAGGAGTGCTGATTATGGAAAAGCTTATCACCGCCGAAGTACGGCAGAAGCTTGAAGGCATGGAAACGGTTGAAGCCCTGATTGAATGGCTCAAGGACGCATTGATGGCGAGAACCGGACAATTCATGCGGGAAAAAATGAAGACCGGCAAAAAGGCAGTCGGATTTTTATGTGTGCTGTCGCCTCGCGAAATACTTGATGCGGCGGATGTGCTCTATTCGGCGCCGGCCGTTATGCCTGTCGAGGATACCGATGAAACGAGGCAAGACACATCTTCGAATCTTGTCGCCGGAGAGGGGGTATTGCCCAAGGCATTTTGTCCCATTCCAAAAGCCCTGGTGGGCAGCCTCATCAGCAAAAGTGACCCTATGATCACATCCATGGACTATATCGTCGCGCCCACCATTTGCGATTGCCGGGCTAAGGCCTATGAATATATGCAGCAGCACGTTCCCATGTTTCTCTACGACGTGCCCAGAAAGTCGGAAGATGCGGATGCAAAGCGGTTTTTCAAAAGTGAAGTGATTAAGATGAAACAAGCAGTTGAGGACTTCTCCGGCACCGAGATCTCCGAAGATGCCATCCGGGAATCGGTCGCCGTTTTTAACCGCAACAGGATTTTGCAATATGAGCACTGTTTGTTGCGCGCAAATGATCCGACTCCGATCCGGGCCCTCGAATCGTTCTTTGCCCTGACATGCGACTTTCGCTTGAATGTTTGTGACTCCACGGAATTCCTGGAAATACTGAATGCGAAAATGAAAGAGCGCGTTGCCGTGAAAGAGGGACATGCCGGTGTGCGTGTGGTCTTGTCTGGAGCCCCCATGTGCAGGTCTACGCAGCATATTCACCAAGTGTTGGATGAATGCGGAGCTCTTGTTGTTGCAGAAGACAACTGTACGCAAACGAGAAAGATGGGCGATTTTGGAGATGCGGCGTTGATAGACGAGAACGCGCCCGATATCATGGCTGCCATCGCGGAAAAATACATGCGTATCCCCTGCGCGGTCTGGACGCCAAATAATTCGCGCATTGGTTTGATAAAAAGGCTGGTGCGGCAATTCAAGGCAAAAGGGGTTGTTTATCACGCCCTCGAGCATTGCCACCCGTTTAACGCCGAGTTTACAAAGATCAAGCAATCGCTTGAAGCCGACGGCATTCCAATCCTACGGATCGACAATACCTTTTCTACATCGGACCGCGAGCAGATGCGCCTTCGCATGGAAGGCTTTGTCGAGATGTTGGAAGGCAGATAGCGGCATGCTTACGGGAGCCTTTGCGCCCAGGTTCATTCAGCCTAGGCACAAAGGCTTTCGAAGCGTGCCAAGTCCTATGATACATAAGACATCCATATTAAAAATGGTCTCTCCATTGATTCTTATGGGTCTATGGGAGATTTGCGCCAGGATGGGGATTCTGAATCCGGCATTTGTACCGGCGCCGACCGCTATTGCCCGGGCAGGCGTTCAATTGGTTCTGACCGGAGAGTTGTTGAATCATGCCGCAATCAGCCTCGCTCACGCCTTTATTGGATTTGCAATTGGCTCGGCGCTTGCCATTCCCGCGGGATTTCTGGTCGGGCTGCTGAAATGCGGAGAAATAGTTCTGGAGCCGCCAATTGAGCTTTTACGCTCTATCCCCCCCATTTCCATGATTTCGGCCGCCCTGCTCTGGTTTGGCATTGGAGCATCTTTGAGTGTTTTCATTATTGCATGGGCTTGTTTTTTCCCGCTCTACATCAATACGGTTGCCGGGGCAAAAAGGATAGAAGTCCGTTTCATTCAAGCCGCCCGATCTCTGGGGGCACGAACACCTCATCTGCTATATAAAGTCATCCTTCCGCAAAGCATGCCCATGATCTTTGCCGGATTTCGAACTTCCCTCGCCACATCTCTCATGGGCGCCGTGATCAGCGAAATGTTCGGGGCGCAATCCGGGCTCGGATTTCTGATCATGAATTCGGAGCGCTATTTCCTGGCCGATAAAATGTTTGCAGGTATTGTTTGCATTGGTCTTCTTGGATTCCTTTTGAACCAAATGCTTTTATGCATTGAACGAAAATCAATAAAGTGGAGTCGACCGGTGACACTGGCGATTGACAGGAACGGTGCCCTGTAATACGCCAAATCGGTTGACCGCCAATGCTTGTTCATTATGGAGCTTTGCCATGAGAATAAAAGATAAAGGGCGCCGGTTGTTTTCAACAACAATCTCGATTGTTTTGTTGGTGACTGCCTTGTTGGGCGCATCATGCTCAAGGCAGGCTCCTTCAAGTAAGGGTTCTGATGTCATCCGGTTTATGTATGGACCGATTGCCATGAACCTTCCCCTGTTTGCCGCGGTGGAGAATGGATATTTCGAAAAACGCGGGATTAAAATGGAAATGACCAATTTCCAAAATACCCAGAAACTGGGCGCGCAGGCAATTGAAGCCTCGCAAATCGATGGATCGGCAGCTTCTTTCATTAACCTGGCACTATCCCGTCAGCAGGGATTCCACCAGAAGATGATTGCTTCCTGGGGCTACAGCGGACCCGGTTATGAACAAACAGCGCTGGTTGTTTTAAAAGGATCTCCGATCAAGTCCATCCGGGAATTGAACGGCAAAACCGTTGGTGGCTTTCTGCGGTCTACTGAATTCGGGATGCAACAACAGCAGCTTTTTGAAAAGCAAAATGTGACACGGTGCAATCACATTGAATTGCCGATGGCTCAATGCATCGGAGCGTTGCGTTCCGGACGTATTGATGCGGCGCAGATCATCGAACCGCAGCTCACCTTGCTTAAGGACGAGATAAGAATCCTTGAACTGTATGATGAAGTGGATGCAAGGGGATATTCCTTTGCGGACCGCATTATTTCCGAAAAGCCTGAGCTTTTGCAAAGATGGGTGGAAGCTTTGCGGGAGGGGATTCAGTTCGTCCTGCAACATGAGGATCAGAGCCGCGAAATTCTGGCGAAGTGGACCGGGATTCCGTTGCTTGCGGCGCAGGAGGTTCGTCTGCCGATCTGGGATCTGAAATGCCGGATTCTTGAAGACGGCGCAAATCGTTCTCTTGCTTGGATGCGGCAGCAGAACTTGTTGAAACGGGAGATGCGGCTCGATGAATTGTGTGATTTCAGTTTTGCAGGCCGGGTGGATTCTTCGCTAATTCCGAAAGAATGGGTTCTGGAAAAGGAGCGGAAAGGCAAGTCCATTCTATTGCGATAAAACTGCCAGGTAAGTGCCTTGAATCCCGGCAATTTCGCCGGAAAAAGGCAAGAACCAACTGTCGGGAGAAAGCTGAAAGGGGTCCGTAAAAAGGCGTGCCCTGAAAAGCGAGATTGAATGTTCAGTTACATTTCCGGCCTGAAACACCCGGTCTTGAAGGCAAAACAGGGTTACACTCCCTTCTGATCGGTGCCAGGGGAATAAAACGCCACGGTCTGAGGAGTTTGATGCCATGAAAAAGATATTGTCTCTATGTGCTTGGGGGATTCTGGCCGCGCTGATGGCGTTCCCCGCTCGGGCCCAAAACACGGCAAATCGGCCATCCGCCAGCCCTGCAACCCCCTCGAGGCCGACGATATCCATCTGGCCCGGGACGGCGCCGGGATCCGAGGATTGGACCCACAGCGAACGGGTTACCGAAGGGCCCGGGGGATCGAAGGTGTATGCGAACGTCGTCCAGCCTACCCTGACGGTCTATCTTCCGGAAAAGGCCGGGGCGAACAGAACGGCCATCATCCTTTGTCCGGGAGGCGCCATGCGCATGCTGGGGTTCGCCGAGCCGGAACGAACCGCCGAATGGCTGAACTCCAAGGGCATCGCGGCCTTCATTCTCAAGTACCGGGTCGTGCCGGACGCTTCCGCCGGCATTGTGCGTTCCGCCGGATCGCAGCAGGCGGGAATCCCGCAACGAAAGATGCCGATGGGGATGGGGAAGGAACTCTCTTTCAGGGAAATCCTGGACCGGCGCGGCAACGCCAACCCGGTGCCGGATGATCAGGAACATCTCAAGGTCATCCGGATGGCGATTGCGGACGGCCGGCAGGCGATCCGCATCCTCAGGCGCGACGCGGCCAACTACGGCATCGATCCGCAACGGATCGGCATCCTCGGGTTTTCAGCGGGCGGAGGGGTCGCCATCGGGACCGCCGCGACGGAATCCCCGGACGCTTACCCCGATTTTGCGGCCACCATTTATGGCCCGTCACTGGTCGATGTTACCGTTCCCCCGCAGGGGGCCCCCCTGTTCATCGCCGTGATGGATGCTCATTTCAACGTGACCAACGGATGTGCGGCGCTCTTCGCCCTGTGGAAGGAAGCGAACCGTCCGGTGGAATTCCACGTCTACGACCATGGATCCGGCCCAGCGTCGGGAATGCCGGTCGCGACATGGACGGACCGTCTCTATGACTGGCTGGTTGCCCGGAAACTGGTGACGGAATAGAGAGGCGTTCCATTCCGTCAGTTTCCTGATGGTCGGGGAGTGTGCCGGAGCGGAATCTGCAGACAGAAGCCGCAGGTTCCGCTCCGTGCAGTTTTGTTCGGGATCGATCTATTCCCAGCCGGTCGGCGAATTGTAAGGCGCCATGATGCCGACGGCTTCGATTTCGTGTATCTTCCCGCCCCAGATCTTGTAGATATGCATCGATGGCATGTCAAACGGCTTTTGGTTGGACATGTCGGATTCGGATCGGTCGGGGTTGTTCACGATCTTGAATTTCTTCTGCGTCATCGGATGGTGAAAGTGGGAGAAACCGATAGCCAGTCCCGTAACGGTGTCGGCGATGTCCACGCGGCGGTTATCGATCGACTCGATGTACTGGAACGTTCCGGAGCTGATCTGGGTCGTGCAGTCCTGCATCCCCGACAGGCCCGGCTTTGGCGCCGCCGTCCCGGGAATGCTGGTGCCTCCCAGCGCGGGACCGCCGGACGGCGCGGTGCGCATGCCGTTCTCGTGCCGCTGGCAATCAGACGCAAACGGGGCGAGGTGGCCGTTGTTGTTATCGAGCGCATCGTAATAGGACTTCGCGATGTAGATCATCCGCCCGTGCGAATCCGCGTATTCATACGGCACTTCCAGGAGCAGAGCCGGACGGTGCTTTTTCAGATTCGGGTTGTCGGGATTCCCCATGGGGTTGTTTTTATCCAGTACCACGACCAGGTGCTCGGCTTCGACGATTTTGCCGTTGACCAGCTTGAGCCGGAAACCGACCTGCGCGGGCGTTTGGCCATTCCCCATGACCACCAGGCCGCCGACCTGCTGGTTGATCGGATCCGCGGCCATGATCTTGTAGTCGGTCGGCAGGGAAGAGGCCGTCTTCCACAAGCCCTCGCCCGGTTTGATCCTTTTCACGTTCTCGACCATTTTTACATCACCGGCAAGGGGCGCTTTCGCCGGATCGTGTGCCACCATCGCGGCCAGGTAATCATCGGCTACTTTCAACAGCGCGGCGCGGTCGAGTCCGGCGGCGGGCAGCGTCGCCGCCGTTGCCAACAGCGCAAGGACGACCATCCACAGACAGCTCGTCATTTTCCTCATTGGTATCAGCTCCTGGTAACAAGTTTTTTGGAATAAGAATTCACCCTACATGCTGGTTGCGGCGCCGCAGCGCCACGGCCCAATACTGTATCACAGGTATACCCCGCATCTTTCATCAATTGCACTGAAAGATGAGGCTGATGGACCGGCGCCGGGGGCATGATCGGGGCGGGCAGGGCTGGCGGATGGATCCGGAAATCGCCGGGAGGTTCGCATAGCTCCAACGGCCGGCTCGAGGCCCGCGGCGCCCTCGCTCTCAGCGGCGGCGAACCCCGGCTGCGCCCAGTACGATGTTCCTGTTCATAAACCACAGAGTACCTGTAGGAATTACGGAGAGGCAATTGCAAGAAATCCATTTTTCTTGCTGCGATGCCAATGGAGCACCAAATTCCCCCAAGCTCTCGTCGCCTTCCGCTGGAGTTCCTCAAATCCCGGACATACGCTATTATTGCACTAAGGATTTCGTAGAGCGATTGGGGATCCTGAAGAAACCTGGAAGAAACCCTGGACACCCACAGAATGAGGGAAAGCAAATCATGGACATCCACCATTTCGGAAAAAGAGTGAATGTCCAGGACTTGGTTCATCGGTCGGGAGCTGTGGATGAGAACCCCGCGCGGGAGTTTTGGACTCCCAAGGATTGGGGAAGAAGGTGGGTGTCCAGGATTTGACGGCTGGTGTAAAATGGGGGTGTCCAAACCCGCACGATTTTGAGTCAAAGGGAGCCGATGGATACACTAGATGCCGATCCCGGTCTACGCGAGGCGTTGTCGGTTATGAGGCAGTTCCTGTCGGATGTGGTCTCCCCCGTGCAGGCGGCCGATGCTGTGACCGATCTCATGGGGCGCGCGCCCGAGACTGCCTCGACTGAAATCATCCACTGGATCTCGACCCGCATCGCGAGGGCGCAGGGCGCGGACGTTTCCATGGCCGACTACGTCTATCATGCTGTGAGCAAACTCCGATACCTCTCCCATCTTGAGCTGATTCCCGCCGCCCGTCTCGATCCCTGGATAGCAAGGGTGGGGCGGCTATTGGTAGATTATTGCCCGCAGGAGGAACGCGCGGCGCTACGCGAGAACCTGGAGTACTTGGTCCTCGGGCAGGTGGACCTCGAGGCGCCGGCCGATCTGATCCACCGCCACGTGTATCCTCTAGGCGTGGGAGAGGCGGCGGAAGGGACGGACGCACGCCTCCGGCGCATAAGCCTGCTCGAAAAACGGCTGGCGGAGGCCGTCCGTGACCCCGCACCCCCCCGTGCGGCCCCCGAGGAGGAGGAGGAAGACGCCGTCCCGCACCTGATCGCCAACGCCATCACCCACGTGCGCGACAGCGGGGAACTCGAGCGGCTCCAGGAAAACCTGCGCGCTCTGGGGATCGAGGCGGGAACGGACCAGATCTTCCGCAGGCTGGGCCAGAGCCTGCCGGGGTGGATGATCGCCACCACCGGGGATGGAGCGGTCGATTCGCGCAACCCCGCCGTGGAGGCGATGCGGCAGCTCATCCGCCTGGCCGAAAGCCGCTGGGATGGCTACCGGCGCTTTCAGGATATGGTGCAGGCTGCGGTGGAGCAGTTCAATACAGGTTCGCTCGCCCGGGCGGCGACCATTTTCGACCTTGCCCTGGAAATCGGTTCGAGCGGAAGTGTGGAAGCGGATGCGGTGGCTGGCGTGCGCGCAACGGCGCACGCTTCCCTCAGCCTGGACCAGGTGCGCGCTCTAGCCCGGGAGCGCGACCGGCGCCCGCTGCTGGTCAGGGTGTTCAACTTTTTCGACGAGTTTTCCCCGGCACGGCTGCTCGAGCGGCTGCGCACGGAAGAACAGCGGGACCGGCGCAGGCTCCTGCTCGACCTGCTGGCGGTGCACGGGGCCCCTGCCCGTCGGCTGGCGTTCGAACTGCTGGGGGAGAAGGGGTTGGACTTGAGCGCGGACTGGCATTTCGCCCGTAACCTGGTTTGCATCCTGACGCTCATCCCCTCCTCCGGCGAAGTCCCCCCGGGGGAGGAAATCGCGCGGGTGGAGGCACTGGCACGCCTGGAGTTGCCGGCTCCGCTGGTGCGCGAGGTGGTCAAGCTCGCGGGGCAGGCTCCCTGCCCGGAAGCGGAGACCCTGCTCTTACGCCTTGCGGATGAGCTGGAGGAGGCGGCTGCCGGGCGACCGCAGATGCTGTCGCTGCTGGACCGGACCATCTACGCCTTGGCGCAGCAGGGAACCCCGAAGGCCAACTTGCGGGTGGTCCGGCACGGGATAGGGGGGAGTTCAAAGTTGGGGGAGACCGCGGCACGGCTGGCTTACCTAGGCAGCCAGGACCTTGGTGAGGACCGCGAAACCCTCTCCCTGCTGCTGAAGACGCTCAAGAACGCCAAGCCGAAGCGGATCTTCGGCCTGACACTGCAGAAGAACGAGATGCTGGTGCTGGGCGTCATCCGGGCGCTTTCTTCCACTCCCGACCCGGCCGTGAAGCAGCTGCTCGGGATGATCGCATCGCGCTATGCCGAGGAGCGGTTTGGGAAGGTGGCGGCGGAGACGCTGAGGGGGTTCAATGTGGCGGATAGGACGTCGGAACGCACCCTCGCCGGTGACCTGGAGCTTTTCGGGTTGCCCGACCTGCTGCGGCGACTTGCCGGGCTGAAGGCGACGGGGACGCTGGTGCTGCGCAATCCAAAGGGAACCCCCATCGGAACCTTGGGCTTGGTTTCGGGCGGACTCCAGAGCTGCACGGCGGGGCGGCTCGAGGGGGTGGAGGCGGCCTGGCAGCTGCTGGAGCGGCCGGCGCCCGGGACATTTTCCTTCCAGGGGCGTAAGGAAGACGAGGACACTCACCTACCGGAAGGCGGACAGGGAGCGAAAGGGGGTGTCCACGACCTGCAGGAGGTGCTGGCCGAGGGGATGCGGCGTTATGACGAGCTGCAGCGGGCGCGGGCGCTCGTGCCTGATTTTGCCCTGCTCCGGCGCAAGGGACCTGAGCCACTTCCGGAGGAGGATCCGGGGGCGAAAGCCCTGGCGGCGCAGATCTGGCCCCGGACGGCCGATGGGGTTACTCCCGAGGAGTGTGAGGCCGCATGTGCCGCAGATGCCTACCAGGTCCGCCGCCTGCTCGCCCGCTGGGTGGAGGAGGAGATCCTGGACGTCAATTAGCAAGCCGGCGGAAAATGTGGACACTCTCCTGTTCAAGGTGTGGACAGCGACACAATCCGGGAGCCCGAGAAAGGGACGGATGGTCTGTCAAGCAAATCCTGGACATCCACTCTTTGACTCGGAACGCAATCCTGGACAATCACATTGGCTGTTTGCGTCTCCAATCAGTGGATGTCCACAATTAGGGGAGACATGCCTCATATCATCGTGAAGCTCTATCCGGGGAGGCCGCGGGAGGTGCTTGACCGGCTGGCCGAAAAGATCGCAGCGGATGTTATGGAGATCGCGGGGTGCGAGAGAAAGGCGGTGTCGGTGGTTTTAGAGGAGGTGCCCTAGGCGGAATGGGCCGAACGCGTCTGCCGCCCCGATATCTTGGATAAGGCAGGGTCTCTGGCTATAAAGCCCGGCTACAACCCGTTTGACTGACCGCTGCCAGTCATCGGATCTCCCGCAAGGATGCGGGTTTCCCGTCAACGGATGGTTGACCGGAATTCCACAATCGGTGGATGTCCACTCTTGAGGCGAATAAGTGGGTGTCCACAATTTTGGCCATTCCGTGGATGTCCAGGATTGCGTGGCTGCGGGTGGCGGAGAGGGTGGGATTCGAACCCACGGTAAGGTTACCCCTACACACGCTTTCCAAGCGTGCTCCTTCAACCACTCGGACACCTCTCCCGGTCGCGCGTGCCGGCGCGGATGCCGGCGGGAGTGTAGATTGTATGTCGCCCCCGCCCCGGCCGCAAGTCATTAAAAGAGTTTTTCTCCCGGGCGTCCGCCTTTGGTATATGCTTGGGGCGAGGCGGCCGGCTCACCCGGCGCGCATTGCCTATGAACGACCAGCCCGGATTCCAGAAAACTCCGGACGATCTCCGGACACGGCGTTATGTGCTCGGTGCGATAATTTTCCTTGCCCTGGCACTCGTGGCGACGCACACCTTCCTGCACCGGACATCGGTTGGCAGCCAGCGTTTCATAGGGATGACGTGGATCGTCTATACAGGGACCTTCCTGGCGCTGCTGGCGCTGCTGGTTTTGGCCACGATCCTGGGGCGCAACCTTATAAAGCTTTATTTCGAGCGCCGAAGCGGGCGGCTTGGCAGCGGGTTCAAGACCAAGCTGGTGCGCACCTTCATCGGTCTTTCGCTCCTTCCGGCGCTGCTGCTGTTCCTTTTGGCTTACACCCTCATCAGCTCCTCCATCGAGAAGTGGTTCCGGGCGCCCACGGCGCAGATGATGGACAAGAGCCGCATTCTGGCCGAGCAGTACTACGCCGAGGCGGAGGAGCGGGCTAAGCATTTCGCCGGCAGCATTGCCGGCCACCTCCATTCCGACGAGGGGATCCTGGCCGGGCCGGGTGAAAAGACAACCCTCCGCCTTCGGGAACTGGCCACGGAATTCGCCGTCGGCGCCATCGAGGTTTACCGGTCTGACGGCCGGTTGGCTGCCACTTCCGGGCCGGCGCTCTCCCCCGCCGCGCATGGGGAGATTCGCGCGCACCTGGTCCGGCAGGCGCTCCAGGGGACGCCCGGTTTCGGTGTTCATCGGGTCGATCCCAACGATCCCTGGAATGAGATCAGCTACGCTACGGCCCCCATCACCGGCTCCGAAGGTCGGACGGCAGGGGCGGTCCTGACCGAAAGCCTGCACCCGACTAGCGCCCAGACCTGGGCGGATGTGGTCATGGACGCCTACCAAAAGTACGGGCAGCTGGAGCGGGAGCAGAGCTCGCTCCGCTTCAACATCCTCCTCATCCTGGTGCTGGCTACGTTACTGATCGTCTTTGCCTTCGCCTGGTTCGCTCTCTACCTGGCCAAGCGCATCACCGTGCCGATCCAGGCGCTGGCCGAGGGGGCGGCGGAGGTAGCCGCGGGGAACCTCGGGCATAGGGTCGAATGCCAGGCGTTCGACGAGTTGGGGAGCCTGGTGACCCGGTTCAACCTGATGACTGCCGACCTCGAGGAGAACGAGCGCCGCATCCGGGCGGCACAGGAGAACCTGAGCCGCACCAGCCTTGAAAACGAGGCCCGCCGCCGTTACATCGAGACTATCCTGCAGACGATTGCCACCGGGGTGATCGCCCTGGATGCGGGCGGCCGGGTCAGGACCATGAACCAGGCTGCGCTCAGGATGCTGGGGATCGCGCCGCCCGGGGAAAGCGCCCCCTTGGAGGAGGTGGTCGCCCCTCCGGTGTGCGGCGCGCTCCGCCAGCTGCTCCGGAAGGCGGAAGTGCTTGGGACAGAGGTCAAGAACATCGAGCTGGCGGCCCCGGGGGGAACGCGGCAGCTTGCGGCCACGGCGACGCCCCTCGTGGATGGCGACGGCGCGCGCGCAGGCTGGGTGGTGGTGCTTGATGACATGACTGAATTCCTCCGGATGGAGAAGATAGCGGCGTGGCAGGAGGTTGCCCGCCGCCTGGCCCACGAGATCAAAAACCCCCTGACCCCTATCCAGCTCTCTGCCGAGAGGATCCTGAAGAGGTACAGACAGCTCGCTCCCGACGACTCGCAGGGGGCTGCCGGCCGGGAGGAATTCGGCCGGTTCGACCGTCTCCTCGAGGAGGGTGTCAAGGTTATCATCCAGGAGGCGGGATCGCTCAAGAGCCTCGTTGACGAATTTTCCCGCTTCGCCCGTCTTCCAGAGGTGCGGCTCGAGGACGCGGACCTGAACGGTATCCTTGAGCAGACGCTGCAGATCTACGATGACCGGATGCAGGGAGTGGAGGTGCGGAGGGAGTACGGAGAGATCCCGACGCTCCGGCTCGACCCAGAGCAGATGAAGCGGGTGTTCATCAATCTTTTCGATAACGCCCTGGAGGCTCTCGCGCGCAAGGATGAGTCCCGGCTCCCCTCCTCCGCTGCCGGAGTAGGTATTGATGAGCCCAGGACGACCGCCTGCGCATCCGGACTACGTACGGGGGAGGCACCGACCGACCTGGAGGGTTTGGGGCCGGACCAGAAACCTTCCGGGACGGCGGGTTCGACCGGCGGAGAGAAGATCCTCCAGGTCCGCACCTCCTGGGATCGGGTGCGGCAGCGGGCGCGGGTGGAGATCGGCGACAGCGGCGGCGGCTTTCCCAAGGAGTACCGGGACAGCGTTTTTCTCCCCTATTTCTCGATTCGGAAGGGAGGAACCGGTCTGGGCCTCGCC
>JAAYAJ010000025.1 GCA_012719455.1 Acidobacteriota bacterium
CGCCCACGCTCCCCGAGGCTGACCACCCCCTGGCCGCGCAACCGGAACACCGAGCCGCTCTGAGTGCCCTCGTGGATCCGGATCTTCTCCTCCCCCTCGAGTGTCGGGACCACGATCTCCGCGCCCAGGACCGCCTGGGTGACGCCGATCGGCACCTGGCAGTAGATATTATTCCCCTGCCGCTGAAAAAACGGGTGCTCTTCGACATAGATCACCACGTAGAGATCGCCGGGCTGGCCGTTATGCACCCCCGCCTCCCCCTCCCCCTGGATGCGCAGGCGGGCGCCGTTGTCCACCCCCGCGGGGATGCGGACCTCGAGCACCTTCTCCTTGCGGACCCGTCCGCTCCCCTGGCAGGCCGGGCACGGCTCGGTTACGATCTGCCCGGCGCCGCTGCACTGGTTGCACGTCCTGCTGATGGAAAAAAAACCCTGCTGGTAGCGCACCTGGCCGGTGCCGCGGCACGTGGGGCATTTGACCGGAGCTTTCCCCCGGGGAGTGCCGCGGCCGTCGCACTCGCCGCAGGTGTCCTGGCGGGGAATCTTGATCTTGGTCTTGAGGCCGAAGGCGGCTTCGCGGAACGAGATCTTGAGGTCGTAGCGCAGGTCGGCCCCCCGCTCCGGACCGCTTCGGCGGCGCCCTCCGAAGATGTCCCCAAACCCGAAGAATTCCCCCAGGATGTCCCCGAAATCGCCGAAGGTGGTGGGATCGAACCCGCTGAATCCCCCCTGCAGCCCGCTGTGCCCATAACGGTCGTAGCGCGCGCGCTTGTCGGGGTCGCACAGGATGCTGTAGGCCTCGGCCGCTTCCTTGAACTTTTCCTCGGCCTTCTTGTTGTTCGGGTTCTTGTCCGGGTGATACTTCAGCGCCAGCCGCCGGTAAGCGCTCTTGATTTCCTGGTCCGAAGCGTCTCGGGCAACCCCCAGGACCTCATAGCAGTCTCTTTTGTCGTTCAATGCTCCGTTCCCGCCTTCCCTAGGTCTGTTTCATATCGTCGAGCGCCGCCTTCATCAAGTTCCGCACCCTGGCATCCGATTCTTCCGCCCCAATGGGCTCATCCCCCGGCTCCGCCCCGGGAACGGATATCACCGCCTCGGACAACCGCAAGGCGCCCGCTTCGATCTGCGCCAGGAGATCGCCGAGTTCCTCCGCGTTCCCATCCTCCGGGCCGAGTTCCCGGGCCCGGCGGAGCGCCTCGTTGATCACCTTCTGGTCGTCGGCACCAAGCATGCTCCCCAGGGCCAGGTAGCTTCGGACCAGCATGGCCGCCCGGGCCTGGATGCGGTTGCGCAACTCGGTCACTTCCCGGCACTTCCGGTCGTTTTCCTCGGACTCCCTCCCCTCGGCCACCATACGGTCGATTTCGTCCTTGCTCAACCCGGTCGAGGGGGTGATCCGGATCGCCTGCTCCTTGCCCGAGACCAGGTCCCGGGCGGAGACGGAGAGAATCCCGTTGGCATCCATGTCGAAGGCCACCTCGATCTGGGGCACACCCCGGGGAGCGGGCATGATCCCCACCAGGTCGAACTTCCCCAGCGACCGGTTGTGCTGGGCCAGTTCCCGCTCCCCCTGGAGGACGTGGATCTCCACCACGGTCTGGTGGTCGGCGACGGTGGTGAAGACATTCGTCTTCCTAAGAGGAATCGTCGAGTTATGCTCGATGATGCGGGTGAACAGCCCCCCCTGCGTCTCGACCCCCAACGACAGCGGCACTACGTCGAGCAGCACGATATCCTTGAGGTCCCCCCGCAGCACCCCTCCCTGCAGCGCCGCGCCCACCGCCACGACCTCGTCCGGGTTGACCTCGAGCGAAGGGGGACGTCCGAAGAGCGCCTCGACGTGGCGCTGGATGGCCGGAATCCTGGTCTGTCCCCCGACCAGGATCACCTTGTCGATATCCGCCGGCTTCAATCCGGCGTCCTCGAGCGCCTGGTGGCAGAACCCGGAGGTCCGCTCGATCAGCGGCGCCACCAGCCGCTCGAACTCCGCGCGCTCGAGCGTCCGGTCGAAGTGCCGGGGGCCGGCGGGGTCCGAGGCGATGAACGGGAGGCTGATGCGCGCCTGCGGCTCGAAGGAGAGCTCGCACTTGGCCTTTTCCGCCGACTCCTTCAGCCGCTGGCGCGCCAGGATGTCGGTGGAGAGGTCGATCCCGGTTTCGGCCCGGAACCCGGCAACCATCCAGTCGACGATGGCCCGGTCGAAATCCTCCCCGCCCAGGAAACTGTCTCCGCAGGTCGAGACAACTTCGAAAACCCCCTGGTTCAGTTCCAGGATGGAGATGTCGAATGTTCCGCCCCCCAGGTCGAAGATGGCGATCCGCTCCCGCTCGGTCTTCCCCAGCCCGTAAGCCAGGGCCGCCGCGGTCGGCTCGTTGATGATCCGGCGCACCTCCAGGCCCGCGATCCGGCCCGCGTCCTTGGTCGCCTGCCGCTGTGAATCGTCGAAGTAGGCGGGGACCGTCACGATCGCTTCCGTGATCGTCTCTCCCAGGTAATTCTCGGCCAGGCCCTTCAGGTGCTGCAGGATCATGGCCGAGACCTCCGGGGGACTGAACTCCCGGCCCTGGACCGTGACCCTGACGTCTCCGTTGCCGGAAGGTGCAATGCCGTAGGTCAGGTAGGAATGGATTCTCTGGATTTCGGGGGAGTCGTACCGCCTCCCCATCAGGCGCTTCACCGCCGAGATCGTGTTCTCGGCGTTGGTGACCGCCTGGCGCTTGGCCACCTGTCCCAGGACCTTCTCGCCGCCGCCCGCGAAGGCCACGATCGACGGGGTCGTTCTCCCCCCGAGTTCATTCGGTACGATCTCGACCGAGGGGCCGTCCAGGACGGCGACGCAGGAATTGGTGGTGCCCAGGTCTATGCCGATGATTCTGCTCATGGGAGTATGGTGTCTTCCGCGCGGGGCCGGGCCGACACGATCACCTGGGCCGGCCGGAGCAACTTGTCCTTGAACAGGTATCCCTTGAGCAATTCAGTGATGACGGTCCCCTCCGCGTATTCGGCGGTCTCCTGTCGGGAGAGGGCTTCATGCAGGTGCGGATCGAACGGCTTCCCCTCGGCCTCGATGGCGACGGCGCCCACCCGGTTGAAGGTATCGAGCAGCTGCCGGTGGAGCAGTTCGACCCCTTCCCGGTACTGATCGAGGCTCTCCGCTGCGCCCGCGCCCGACGCAAACGCCTTCAGGGCCCTTTCGCAGGCGTCGACGACGGGGAGGAACTCCGACAGGAGGGTGCTCTGGGCCAACAGCCGGGCCTCGGCTCTTTCCCGGTCCACCCGCTTGCGGAAATTTTCCAGCTCGGCGGCCTTGCGCAGGAAGCGGTCCTGCCACTCGGCCGCCTCCTTCCGGACCGCCTCGACATCGGCTTCCGACTGCGCCGCGACGTCGGCGGGGGCCTCCAGCTCGACCGCCTCCCCGGTTCCATCCGTCGGCCGAGCTTCCATGCCGGAGATCTCCAGATTGTCTTTCGAAGTCATGATTTGGTTCCTGTTTCGAGCACCCGGCCGAACATGCGCGCGACATAGTCCACCAGGGAAATGGCGCGCGCGTATTCCATCCGGGTGGGGCCGAGGATCCCCAGCGACCCGTGGGTTTTCCCGTCAACCGCGTAGCTGGAAGTGATCAGCGTGCAGTCCTCGATTCCGGGGAGCGTGTTCTCCGCCCCGATGGTGATCCGCACCTCCTGGCTGTCCCCCTCGATGAAGCGGGACAGCAAATCCGCCAACCGGCTTTTCTGTTCGATGGTTTCAAACAGCAACTTCATCCTGTTGATATCGGAAAACTCCGGCGTGTTGATTAGGTTGGATGCCCCGTCGAGGTAAACCTCGGCGTCGGGCGCTCTCCCCGACTCCGAAAACGCCTTGGTGCTCAGGGTGATGACCTGCTGGATGAACCGGTCGTACAGCGCCTGCTCGTGCCGGATCATCTTGAGGATCCGTTTCCGGATCTCACGCAGGGTCCGGTTCTTGAAATGATCGGTGATGTAGCGGGCCACCCGATCGAGTTCGCTCTGGGAGATCTCCTCTTCGTAGTGAATGATCCGGTTATGAACGATGCCGGACCGCGACACCAGGATCACGAGGATCCTGTTGTCAGCAAGTTTTGTAAAATGAATGTGTTCGAGCGCAACCTGGCTGATCGGCGGGGAGACCACGATCCCCACGTTTTTCGATACCCGGGAGAGCACCCGGCTGGCGCGGGCCATCAGGTGTTCAGTGTTGTCGTCCAGGCGCAGGTCGCGCTCGACCATGGCGCGCTCATCGAGAGATAAATCCCTCCTCTCCAACAAATAATCCACGTAAAACCGATAGGCCTTATCCGTGGGCACCCGGCCCGCCGACGGATGCGGCTGCTGTAGATACCCCAACTCCTCCAGGTCCGCCATGATATTGCGCACGGTGGCCGCGCTGAGCTGCTCCCGGCTGTGGCGCGCCACGGCCCGGGATCCCACCGGCCGGCCGGTCACGATGAAAGAGGCGATCACCCAGTGCAGGGTCTCGCGAACTCTTTCATTTAAAAGATATTCTTTGGCATCCATCATGAAGTTTGACCATCCGGGCAAAGCTGTTTCGAAGACAATCCTCACCCTGCGGGCAAATGACCGTCTGCAAAAATTATAGTATCGCTGGAGTCAAAGTCAAACGGCGGGAGCGGGCAAAGCCTCCCGCGCCTGACAAGCCGGGACCGCGGGCGGGGGGAAAACGGGGGATGAAGTCCGGCCGCCGGGAACGGTCATCGTCCCCGGCGGCCGGAGAGTCTACGGCTTGGTGATGCTGGTGTAGCTGGGGGTCGGTTCGGAACGCGGCAGCACGCGCATGAACTTGAAGACCACCGGGGTCCCGCTCTTCATCGCCTTGACGGTGTTGAACAGGTCGTCCTTGTCCTTGACCGGCCTGCCGTTGGCCTCGACGATCACGTCTACCGCCTCCCCCTCCTCGGTCCTCGTGGGTCCGATCAGGCCCGCCTCGTCGGCCAGGCTCCCCCGCTTGACGGAGGTGACCATGACGCCGCCTGAAGAGCCCAGTATCTTGGCGAGCGAGGAGGGAACGTTGTCGAACTCGAGCCCGATTTCGGTGCGCGGGGGCTCCTGGCTCTCCTCGAAGCTGTAGCGCCGCTCCTCCTGGGTTTCCCGGGTCCGTTCCGCCAGTACAACGTCCAGCACCCGTTCCACCCCGTCGCGGACCACCTTCATTTTAGCCGTCCGCCCCGGCACGGTGTTGGTCACCGCCATCAGGAAATCCTGGTTGTTCATGATCTTGTTGCCGTCGAACTCGATGACCACGTCTTCAGGCTTCACCCCCGCCTTCGCCGCGGGCCCTTCGGTGGAAGGATTCCCCTTCTCGTCGATCAGCTGGGTGACCAGCACCCCGCCCCCCTGCTTAACTTTGAAGAATTCGGCCATCGCCGGGGTGAAGGGAAGAGAGTTCATGCTGACGCCGATCCAGCCCCGGGACACCTTTCCCGTTTCCAGGATTTGGTTGTAGACCCTGACAAACAGTTGGGAGGGGACCGCGAACCCGATCCCGGCGCTGGATCCCGAGGAGGTGGAGATGAAGCTGTTGATCCCGATCACCTCGGCGTTCATGTTCACCAGGGGCCCGCCGCTGTTGCCGCGGTTGATGGCGGCGTCGGTCTGCAGGTATTCGTTGAACACCGAGTATTCCGAGGGGCCTTCCCTCTCCTTGAAGGTGCGCCCGGTCGTGGAGATGATCCCGGCCGTCACGGTCTGTTCCAGGCCGAAGGGGCTGCCGATGGCAAGAACCCAGTCCCCCACCTTCATCCCCTTGGAATTGCCCACTTTGGCGTAGGCAAAAGGCTTGTCGCCGCTGATCTTGATCACCGCGATGTCCGATATCGGGTCGGCGCCGACGATCCGGGCGCTGTATTCACCCTGGCCGACCACGCTCACCCTGATCCTGGTCGCCCCCTCCACCACGTGATTGTTCGTGATGATGTACCCTTTGGGATCGACGATGACGCCGGAGCCGAGGCTGCGCACCGTCTGCTGTTCCGGCATCTGGGGAACTCCGCCGAAAAAGCGCTCGAAGAAATCGAACATCGGGTCGCCGGGGGCGGACCGGGGCATCTGCTGCCTGCGGCGCGAGATCACCTCCTCGGTGTTGATGTTCACGACCGCGGGTTCAACGCGGCTGGAGACGTCCTCGAAGGCCCGGGAAAGGCTGAGGACTGAATCCCCCACCACCGGCTTCCCCTCCTGCATCTCGAGCCGGCTGTCCCCGGGACCGGTGGCATCCACCCGGTCGGTGATCAGGCTGCCGATCCCGATGCCGAGGCCCAGAATCCCCAGCACCATGACGACAGCGAGCACCCGCCTGCCTCCGGGAAACCCTCTTTTCGGCTGTTCACTCATTCCTTTTCCTCCATGATTCCCATCCATGAGACCAATGCCGCCATTCATTTTACGCCATGGAACCGATTCCGTTGCAAAAAGCCGCCTACCGTCTTCTGACGACCTCGACCCTCCGCTGCGGGAGGCCGATCTTCTGCAGCACCCGGTCGTCGTCCAGCCACAGGTCGATGAGCAGTTGACCGGAATCGAGCTTGAGGTGATGCAGCCTCTCTTCCTTCCCCCTGATTGCAGTGGTCTCCCGACCGGCGTTGCGGATGACGACGGTCCCGTTGTCCAGTTCCTGGGGGATGACCACGTCCAGGGCCTGCGCCCCCTCGTCCCCGAAATCGAAAAGGCGGCCGATGAAGGCGAAGTGGTGGAAGACGTTGGCATCCAGGACGGTGTAGTATTCGTCGAGCATCAGCCCGCTCTTGCGGGGGGATCCCTGGAGGAGGTACCGGAAATCGGCCTCCCCGGGGATGAAGGTCCCCTCCAGCAACCCCTTCCGGTCTCCCGCCGAGGTCTCGACCCGGTAGGAGCGCGGCATGTAGTCCGCGTCCATCTCGAGCCGCGTCTCGAGATGGACGCGCCCTCCTTCGGCGCCGGAATCCCGGAGGGTCCCGGCAGACACGCTCACGATGCCGTCGGGGTGGACCTCGATGGAATATTTCTCCCGTCCCACCTCCTCCCCGTCGATCCGGATCTCGAACTCCCCCTCCTCCCGGGCCGGCTCCACACCATGGGCATACGTGGGGAGCAGGAGGGAAAGGCCCAGGGCCAGGACCCGGCACACCGACCTGTTCTCGAGGCTCCCGCAAAAAAGAACAGCCATGTTTTTATTATACCCCCATGCCTTTCTCTTCCAAGCTTTGTCACCCGGGCTACGCCGGCGCGCACCCGCGGGCGGCGAACGCCTTCCGCCAGGCCCCGATCCCCCCGCCGCCGCGCCAGGCGTCGAGCGCGGCCAGCCCGGCTTCCTCGGTCCCCTGCGACAGCACATGTTCCACCCAGGCCCAACGGGTCGAACCGGAGCGGACTTCGGCCTTCCCCTTGAGACCGGCCCGGATTGCCCGCAGCCTGCGGTCCAGCAACCGGAGATCCTCGAAGGGGGCGCCGGCGAGCGGGGTGTGCTTCTTGGCCACGAAGGGGGACACGCTCAGCACAAGGGGGAGGACCCGGGAAAGTTCGCCACAGAAGCGGATCATTTCCCCGATATCGTCGTCGGTCTCCCCGGGGAACCCGATCATCATGTAGAGCCTGAGCCGTTCGATCCCCGCCCCGCGGGCCATTTCAGCCGCCCGGAGGAGGTGCCCTTCGTCGATGTTGCGTCCGACCAGGTCCCGCATCCGCTGCGAAGCCCCGTCGGCCGCCGTCGTCAGAGTCCGGTACCCCCCGCGGGCCAGCAGCCCGACCAGCTCCGGGTCGAGACGGTCGGCCCGCAGGCTGGAAACGCCGACCTCCCGGCCGCTGTCGACGATCTTGCGTACCAGGGGCTTGATTTCGGGGTGGTCGGTGACTGCGGCCCCCACCAGCCCGACCCGGCGGGCGGAGGCCGGGATCTCCGCCCACACCCGGTCGGCCGGGACCACCCGCATCCCTCCCCCCGCACCGCTACGCATCACGCAGTAGCGGCAGGCGCGGGAACAGCCGCGCTCCGGCTCGACCAGGAACATCGACCGGAGGACGGCGTTCGGGGTGAGGATCTGGGAACGGGCGGGGAGGCAGGCGTCCCCCGCCCGAACCACCCCGTCGTAGCCTTCCGATCGACCCGGCACGTGGAAGCCCGGCCGCCCCGCGAGGCAGGCGAGCATCTCTTCCCGGTTCATGGCGGCGGCCGCGTCGAGCAGGTCGTGGATCAGTTCCTCCCCCTCCCCCAGCACGATCAGGTCGGCGAAGGGGGCCAGGATCGCGGGATTGGAGACCGTGAGTGGACCCCCGGCGACGATGAGCGGGTGGCGTGCACTCCGCTCCTCGCGCAACAGCGGGAGGCCGCACAGGTCCAGCACCTCGAACAGGCCGGTGATCTCGAGTTCCCAGGCGATGGAAAAGGCGACCACGGCGAATTCGGAAAGGGGCCGCTCCCCTTCGTAGGTGAAAACGGGCAGGCGGCGTTTCCGATACTCCCCGGGCCGGTCGGGAAGGAACGCCCGCTCGGCCGCGGCGCCGGGGTGGCGATGGATCTCCCGGTAGATGGTCTGAAACCCCAGGGAACTCATGGCCACGCCGTAGGCGGTGGGATGGCACAGCGCCACCCGCAACGCGCCCGGGCTGCGGAGCACCCCCTCCTCCTTTGCGACCCGCCGCCTGATTTCAGATAGGGCTTCCCAGGAACTCATGCTCGCTCACAAGGGCTCAGACGCCGCGCGGGATGCCGGGCCAGATGATCTTGTGCAACTGCAGCCCCAGCCGGACCTCGAGTCCGCACTCGAGCACCCAACCGGCCAGGAGATCGAACGGGAGCCGGCCGGATACGGGTGAAACGAGCACCGCGGCAACCCGGGCGGCGAGGTCGTGCTCCCGGATCAGCGCGCACGCCCAATCGAAATCGGAACGGTCCCCGACGACGAACTTCACCTCGTCCCGCATCGTCAGGCAGCGGACGTTGTCGTAGTCGTTGTGCTCCATCATGCCGCTCGAGGGGCATTTGAAGTCCACGATCTTGTGGACGCGGGCATCCACATCGGCCAGGAGGACCTGCCCCCCGGTCTCGAGCAGCACCGTGCGGCCCGATTGGAGCAGCGCCCCCAGCAGCTCGTGGATCCCGGGCTGGAGCATCGGCTCCCCCCCGGTCACCAGCACCAGGCGCGTGGGATATTCGCCGACCGCGTCGACGATCTCCGGGACCGTCATCTCCATTCCCGCCTCGAAGGCGTATTCGGTGTCGCAGTAGGAGCAGCGCAGGTTGCACCCCGTCAGCCGAACGAAGGCGCAGGGGCGGCCCGCGTGGCTCGACTCCCCCTGGATGCTGTAAAAGAGTTCGTTGACCTTCATCCCTTTCCCCCTCCTCCGCCCCCCTTCTTGACGGGCCTCCGCCGGGCGGGAGCCTTCCGCCCGATGCCCAACACCGGCCGCAGCGCGCGCCCCGTTGCCGAAGCCTCGACCCCGGCCACCTCCTCCGGGGTCCCGGCGGCCACCACCCATCCACCCCCTTCCCCCCCTTCGGGGCCGAGGTCGATGATGAGATCGGCTGTCTTCATGACCTCCAGGTTGTGCTCGATGATGATCACGCTGTTGCCCATGTCGACCAGGTTGTTCAGGATCTCGAGCAGCTTGTGGACGTCGTGGAAATGGAGCCCCGTCGTCGGCTCGTCCAGGATGTAGAGCGTCCGCCCGGTCGCCCGCCGGCCGAGTTCGCGCGCCAGCTTGACCCGCTGGGCCTCCCCCCCCGAAAGGGTGGTGGAGGACTGCCCGAGCTGCACGTAGCCGAGCCCCACGTCGTTGAGCGCCTTCAATTTCTGCGCAATCGCCGGGATGTTTTCCAGGACCGGCAGCGCCTCGCCTATGTTCATCCCCAGCAGGTCGGCGATCGAATACCCCTTGTACTTCACCGCCAGCGTTTCCCGGTTGTACCTTTTCCCCCGGCAGGTTTCGCACAGCACGTGCACGTCCGGGAGGAAGTTCATCTCGATGCGCCGCAGACCGTCCCCCTGGCAATCCTCGCAGCGCCCCCCCTTGACGTTGAAACTGAAGCGCCCCGGGCCGTATCCCCGGAGGCGGGATTCGGGGAGGAGGGAGTACAGCTCCCTCAGCGGGGTGAACAGCCCGGTATAGGTCGCGGGATTCGACCGGGGGGTCCTTCCGATGGGGGATTGATCGATTTCGATCACCTTGTCGAGGTGCTCGACCCCCGCGATCCCGTCGTGGGCCCCGGGGGTGCAGAGCGCGCGGTGCAGCCGGCGCGCCAGGGCGTTGTAGAGCACGTCCCCCACCAGCGAACTCTTCCCCGAGCCCGACACCCCCGTAACGCAGATGAAGATGCCGAGCGGGAATTCGACGGTCAGGTCGCGGAGGTTGTTGTGCCGGGCCCCCATGACCACCAGGCGTTTGCCGTTCCCCCGCCGCCGGACCGCCGGGACCGGGATGCTGCGCGCTCCCGAAAGGTAGGCGCCCGTGATCGATTCGGGGCACCGGGTCAGGTCCCCAACGCTCCCTTCCGCCACCAGGCGCCCGCCCAGGCGCCCGCCCCCCGGCCCCAGGTCGATGATATGGTCCGCGGCGCGCATGGTCTCCTCGTCGTGCTCCACGACCAGGATCGTGTTCCCCATGTCCCGCAGGTCGGCCAGGGTGTCGAGCAGGCGCCGGTTGTCGCGCGGGTGCAGCCCGATGGAGGGTTCGTCCAGCACGTAGAGCACCCCCCGGAGCTTCGACCCGATCTGGGTCGCCAGCCGGATGCGCTGCCCCTCCCCCCCGGAGAGCGAGGCCGCAGGGCGGTCGAGCGAAAGATACCCTACCCCGACATTGATCAGGAATTCCAGCCGGTCGCGGATCTCCCCGAGGACCTGCCCGGCGATCCGCTCCTCCCGCGGCGAGAGGGTGACGGCGGCGAAGGCGTCCCTGGCGGCCGCCAGCGACATCCGGGCGTAGTCGGAGATGGCGAGGCCGTTGATCCTGACGGCGCGACTCTCGGGCCGCAACCGCGCCCCCCCGCAGGCGGGGCAGTCCTCGGCCCGGAACAGGCGGTCGAGTTCCTCCCGGGTGCCGGGGTCCCTGGTCTCCCCGAGCAGACCCCGGAGCCAGGGACCGACTCCCCGCTGCCCCTCCCCACCGGAGAAATAGGCGGTGCGCACCGCTTTCGGCAGCTTCCCGAACGGGGTCGACGGGTCGATCCCGCGCCGGCGCGCCAGTGCGAGCAGGGTGGTCTTCAGGTGGTCGGCGATCCGGGCGTTATCGATCGGAAACTGCATTTCGGCGATGCCGAGGCCCGGGTCGGGAACGAGGCTCTCCGGGTTGAAGACCGGCAGCTTCCCCATGCCGTCGCAGTCGGGGCAGGCGCCGTGGCGCGAATTGAAGGAGAAGGAGCGGGGCTCCAGGGTCGCCACGCTGACGCCGCATTCCAGGCACGCCTGGCGCTCGGAAAAGAGGCGCTCCTCGATTCCGAGCGCCTCGACGGTCACCAGCCCCTCGGCAAGTTCGAGCGCCTTCCGAACCGAAGACTCCAGCCTGCCGTCGATCCCGGGCTTGACGACGACCCGGTCGACCACCACCTCGATCGTGTGGTTGCGGGTCTTGGCCAGGGGGATCGGCTCTTCGAGTTCGTGCATCCTGCCGTCCACGCGCACCCGCAGGTACCCCTTCTTGAAGAAGGTTTCAAACAGCTGCCGGAATTCCCCCTTCCGGTCGCGCACCACCGGGGCCATCACCACCACCCGCGTCCCCTCCGGGTATTCCAGGACCTGCTGCACGATCCGGTCCGCCGTCTGCGCCGCGATCGGCTTGCCGCACCGGGGGCAGTGGGGGCGGCCGATGGAGGCGAACAGCAGGCGGGCGTAGTCGTAGATCTCGGTGATGGTTCCTACGGTGGATCGGGGGCTGCGGCTGGTGGTCTTCTGCTCGATGCTGATCGCGGGGGAGAGCCCCTCGGCGCTGTCCAGCTCCGGCTTTTCCATCCGCTCCAGGAATTGCCGCGCGTAGGTCGAAAGCGATTCGATGTAGCGCCGCTGCCCCTCCGCGTAGATGGTGTCGAAAGCCAGGCTGGATTTGCCCGACCCGGACAGGCCGGTGACGACCGTCAACTTGTGCCTCGGGATTTCGAGGCTGATGTTACGGAGGTTATGCTGGCGCGCTCCGCGAATGACTATCTTTTCTAGCATGCATCGCTCAAATGGATCATTGTACGACCGGAACCGGGCGGGCTCAAGGCTTCCTTCCGCGCCGCAGGCGCCAGGGGAGGTCCAGGACCAGGAAGGTGGCGAACGCGATCCCCTCCAGGGCCAGCAGGTACCAGGGCCAGGCCCCCAGGTGGTCCAGGAGCGACGGCGCCGCCGGTTTGCTGCAGAGGTAGCCGTAGTTCCACCCCGCCGCCGCGTTGAGCGCCCCGACGACCAGCGCATAGATATTGATCCCCAGCATCATGCGCCCGACCGCGCCGGGGCGCATGGCGAACGCGGGACCGGAGACCAGGAAGAGGACGGCCGCCGGCACCATCCCGTGTCCCCAGAAGAAGAGGACGAAGTCCCAGCCCCCTCCCGCGAGATCGGGGGTCGCGAGCGCCTGTATCCCCCCTCCGAGCCCCAGGTAGTAAGCCCATTCCACCCATAACGGGCGCGGGCGCCACAGCGCCGCGACGCAGGCGATGAGGGTGAGACTGCACAGGTCGAGAGGGAGGGACCATGCCCAGTCCAGGCCCCAGGCCAGGGCCTGGCGGCTGTAGACGGCCCCCCCGTATCCCAGAATCAGCAGGGCGAGCAGCCGTCCCCCGTTCTTCCGTCCCGATGGGCCGAGGGTGCGCCCGAGCCGGAACGCCAGCACCGCCGCGAGCGCGACGACGGCCAGCGCCGCCAGGTGAGGGGCCGAGAAGGGCTCGAAGCCAGGGGAATCCGCGGCGGAGATAGCCATGACGCAAAGATATCGGATCGGGACGCGGAGTGCTATATTGTGCTCCAGGAGAACAAAACCATGACCAGAAAATGTGCCTTGTTCTTAGCCGTATTCGTCGCCCTCTCCCTCCCTTCCCTGCTCGGGGAGGAACCCGTGCCGCTGCCGGTCCGCAACGTCGAGCTCTACAAGAACGGGATGGGCTTTTTCGAGCACCGGGGAGCGGTGCGGGGGGACCAGACGGTGGAAATCACCCTGCCCGGCTCCCAGCTGAACGACGTGCTCAAGTCGCTCACGGTCCTCGACCTGGGTGGGGGCCAGGTCTCGGGCGTCAACTACGATTCGGTCGCCCCGCTCGAAAGACGGCTCGCGGAGATGCCGATCGACCTCGCCTCCAACCCCGGCCTCGTCCCCTTCCTCAACCAGCTGCGCGGCGCCGCGGTCGAGGTCCGCACCCCCTCCGGTCCCGTGGCCGGCAAATTGATGGGAGCGCAGACGAGGACCCGCACGGTGGGGAACGGGGAGACGGTCCAGGAAATCCTCCTCAGCCTCCTTACGGCCGAGGGCCAGGTCCGGCTGGTTGAAATGGAATCGGCGGGCGCGCTCGGGATCAGCGACGATGCGCTGGCGGGCGATCTCGGGCGGCACCTGGAGGTTCTCGCAAGCGGCCACCGGCGCGACATCCGCACGCTGCGCATCCGGACCGCCGGGAGCGGGGAGCGCGAGCTCTACATCGGCTACACCTCCGAAGCCCCCATCTGGAAGACCACTTACCGCATCGTTATCGATCCGGGGAAGAAACCGCTGCTGCAGGGGTGGGCCATCGTGGACAACACCACCCCGATGGACTGGACAGATGTCTCCCTCGCCCTGGTCGCCGGGGCCCCCGTCAGCTTCATCCAGGACCTGGCGCAGCCGATCTACGGGCGGAGACCGGTGATCCCCATAGCCCAGGGGGTCCAGGTCCGGCCGCAGACCTATGAAGCCACCCTGGACTTGCTGAACTTGCTGGACTTGGAGGACGAGGAGGCTGCTGACGCGGCCTACGCCGAAGAGCGCGCGTTGAAATCGACGGCCCGGAGCACCCCCGGGGGAGTCGCCGGCGGAGTGCTGGCCGCGGGCGCGGCGCCGGCTCCGGCGCGGGTCTCCGAAGCGATGCGGCGCCAGGCGGCGCCCGCTGCCCAGGCGGGGGCGGTAGGGGATCAGTTCGAATACCGGCTGCGCCGGCCGGTGACCATCCGGCGCAACGAATCGGCCCTCCTCCCCATTCTCCAATCCGACGTGGAGGGGGAAAAGGTGTCGGTGTTCCGGGAGGACGGCGGCCAGTCCCACCCGCGCCTGGCGTTCTGGCTCCGCAATTCGAGCGGCCTGACGCTCGACGGGGGCCCCGTGACCCTGATCGACGGCAACGCCTTCGCCGGCGAGGGGCTGTTCGAAACGATCCAGCCGGGGGAAAACCGGCTGCTCGATTACGCCGTGGACCTGGGTACCGTCGTGTCGACCGCCCAGGCGAGTGAACGCCGGCGCGTGGAACGGGTGGTGATCCGGCAGGGGACGATGCGCCTCATCTCCAAATTGGCTGAAAAAAAGACCTACCGGATCCGGAACAACAGCGACACGGCCCGCTCGGTGGTCCTGGAGCACCCGGTGCGGGCGGGCTGGACCCTGGTCGGAGCCAAGCCGGACGAAACGAGCGCGAACTTCTACCGCTTCAAGGTGGCGGCGGGAGCAAAGGCCACAGTCACCTTCGTGGTGGAGGAGGAGTCGCCGCATGAGATGCGCTTCACCCTTTCCTCCGTCACCCCCGACCAGGTCGAGGTCTGGGTCCGCGACCGCTTCATCGACCCCGAGACCGAGCGGCAGCTCGGGGCGATCACAGCCCGCCAGGCGGAAATCGTCGACCTGGGGCAGAGGATCGCCGCGCTGGAAAAGGAGCAGAACGACATCTTCAGGGACCAGGAGCGGGTGCGGCAAAACCTCGAGCGGCTCGGCCAGGGCCCCGACGAAGCCGCCCTGCGCCTGCGCTACATCCGCCAGCTTGACAGCCAGGAAAACCGGATCACGGCCATGAAGGGGGAGAGGGAGAAGCTGGAAGCGGAACGCGCGGCGGCCGAACGGAAGCTCGGGGAACTGATCGCCGGCCTGACCGTGGACCGGGCGCTCTGACCGGAATCGGGGGCCGGCCCGGCGGCCGGCCCCCGCGCAAGGTCAAAACCGGATCGATTGGACGATCCGCTGGAACATGTTCCGGTAGGAGGCGTACTCCTCCTCCGGGGCGACGAAGATGAAATAGACCAGCCCCTCGGGGCGCAGCACCGTAACCAGCCAGTCGGTCTCCCGCCCCCCGGACGGGGAGTCATTGACGAATTCCATCGAAAGGGCCGCCTGGCCGTCGACGCGGATCCGCCCCCGGTCGCGCACGAGGCGCATCCCGGGGTTGGAGCGCCGCAACCCCTCCACGAGCTGATCGGTAGCGTTCCGCAAACTCACCCGGGCGCCGCGCCGCGAAACCGGCTCATACACCGCCATCATCCCCCCGCAGGCGAGCGCGCTCTCGTTCCCGATGGTCACGATGCCGCCGTCGGGGGCCAGGGCGAAATCACGCTCCTCCCCGTAGACGCGCCAGTTTTCGGGATGCTGCAACCGGACGTAGCCGCTATCGTAGCTCCTCAGCCGGCTGGAGGGGCGCTCGGGCCGCGACGCCGTCCCCCCCGTCCCCGAAGGCGCAGGCTGCCCGGATTGCCGCGCCGCTGCGGCCTTGGGGGCGGCGGGAAGTGAACGCAGGTAGCGCTTGATGGCCTGGAACTCCCTGGAATCGCCCGCCGTGCGCGCGGACACCCGGCCCAGGCGCGAAATTTCCTGTTCGATCCCCCGGATCCGGTTGTCGGGATTGGGGTGGCTGCTGAAAAAATCGGTCCCCCGGTTCCCCGTTCCCAGCTTCTCGAAAAAGGCAGCCATGGCACGCGGATCGTACCCGGCGTCGTGGAGGATCTGGGCTCCGATGAGGTCCGCCTCCCGCTCGTCGTCGCGCGAGTACTTGAGCAGGATCGAATTGACCGCGAAGGCGCCGCCGATCTGCGCCAGCGCCCCCGCCATGGAGTCGTTCCCCATGATCCCGCCGAAGACGGCGAGCGGGGCCTGGTAGAGCTGCTGCTTGCTGGCCTGGTTCGTCCCATGGCGCAGGGCGACATGGCCGATCTCGTGCCCGATCACCCCGGCCAGTTCCGCCTCGTTGTCGGCGGCCTCGATGAGCCCGCGGTGGATGTAGATGAATCCCCCGGGGAGGGCGAAGGCGTTGATGCTCGCGTCGTTGACGCATTTGAACTGGTACGGGTACTTCTCCCCCGGCGCGTAAGCGGCCAGGCGCTTCCCCAGCCGGTCAAGGTAATCGTCCACCCGGCGCTGGTTCAACATCGGCAATTGCCGCTCGGCGTCCTGGGAAACCTTTCGCCCGAGTTCGACGTCCTGCGCGGGCGAGAAGAGGTTCCACCCCGGCTTGAGTGCGGTCCTCTGGCCGAAGGCGGCGACCGAAAAAACCAGGGTGAGCGATGCCACGGAAAGGATCTTGAATGCCGCGCATCGGAAATTCCACTTCATAGCCGTACCTCCCTTGAGGGAAATGTAGCGGAATCGACCCGAAATGGTAACAGGAGATTGTGCGGGGGGCTACCGGGGCTCGGGGCGGACCTGGATCTCGATGGTGCGTCCGGCCCCCTTGCGGAGCACACTCAGCACCAGCCGCTCCCCCAACCCGTGGGTCTGCCAGTAGGAGGCGAAACTCGCGGCATCGAAAATCGGCTGCCCGTCCATGGCGACGACCACGTCGCCGGCCAGGACCCCCGCCCGTTCGGCCGGGGTCTCCTTCACCACGTCGACGACCAGGAGCCCCGTCTGCCCGGGCATCCCGAGGGCGTCGGCCAGGTCGGGCGTCATCACGACGGCATCCAGGCCGATGGCGGGCTTGGGGAGGTTCAGGGATACCGGGCGCTGGAGCCGCCCCGGCTTGCGCACCCCCACCCTGGCGACGACCTTGACCGGTTTCCCCTCGCGCACGACCCCGAGGCTGGCCCGTGAACCGACGGCCGAATCCTGGACCAGATGGATGAACTGCCGGACATCCCGGACCTCGATGTCGTTGTAGCGGACGAGGATATCGCGCGGGCGCACTCCCGCCGCCAGCGCCGGGCTTTCGGGATCCAACTGCTCTACCAGCACTCCCCGGGGGGTATCCTCGAGGTAGAGCCCCATCCAGCCGGCATGGATATCTTCGCCGGAGGCGATGATCTTTTCCGCGGAAGCCAGGAGCGTGGAGATCGGATATACGATCATCTCCATGCCCAGGGGATCCCGGTCGGCCACGAAACCCAGCACGCGGTGATCCCGGGTCAGGATCGGCTGGCTGATCTCGGGGACGGGGAGGTTCATCCGGAAGGTCCAGCGCTCCGCGGCTGGCAGGTCGGAGCCGGTCCCGACCGAGACGACCCGGGCTTCCCGGAAACCCGATCCCCCTGCGCCCCCGGACGCCGGGGCCACGATGACGGCCCCGTCCTGCAACTGGCAGTCCCGGCACACGGGGGTCTCCCGCAGCGTTCCCTTGAGGAGACGGATGACGGCCGCGCCGTTGCTCTGGTCGACACCGATCAGTTTACCCTGCCACTTCCTGCCGTCGCCGGTGGTGATTTCGATCCTGGCGTCGTGGGCCTGGATGTCGACCCAGCGGTAGCCCAGGAAGGACAGGATGTGCCCCTGCCGGTCGATCACCACCCCCACGGAGGGAAAATCGCGCACAATGATGGGGCTGTAATCCTCGAGGATCTGCCCGTTGAGCAGGAACATCCCCTTGGCGCTCGGCATCTCGCTGATGATGTTCACGCGTACCAGGCCGCCGGCCCCGGCAACCTCGCCGGGACGGCGTTCCTGCCCGAAACCCTCGCCTAAGAACAGGATCCAGGGAAAAAGTATCCCGAGGAGCAGCGCCCCGGTGTACCGGCTGATCCTGGAATGGGAGGCTCGGGTCATGGCTCTCAGTGGCTCACGTTGCGGATGAAGTATTCCTCGGAAGGCTGCCCATATTTCACGTACAGCTTTTTGGGCAGCCGGTCGGGCAGGGCGTAGCTTTCCGGCCCTACCAGCAGGTAATCCACGACTTCCATCCCGTAATCCTGCCGGTTCCACTGAAAACGCGCTTCAGGCGTTCGGGGGGAGGGGGTGGAGTTCGAGGCGGCGACGCTTACGGGGGCCTCGGCGACCGGTTCCGCGACGGCCGCCGGCTCCGGGAGCGCCTCCGGGGACTCCCTTTCCACGGCTGGAACCACGGCGACTTCGACGGCTTCGGTCCGGGCCGGCAGGGACGGCGCCGGTTCCGCCTGGGCTTGTTCCGCCCGAATCGGCTCCGCCCTTTGAACTTCCCGCCCGGCCGTTTCCATCCTCCGGGCGGACCCGGGTTCGAGGGCATCCGGGCCGAGCGCGTAAAAGGCTCCGAACCCCAGGACCACGGCGCAGCAAGCCGCAAGAGCCAGGGCGCCCGGGGAAGGGAGGGCGAAACCGTAGGTCCCAAAGCGGCGCAAGCGGGGGAGGAACCCGCGCGATTTCCGCGCGGCGATCCTGCCGCACAAGGCCTCCTCGAAGCCTTCGGGCGCCCTTACCCGGACGAGCCCGGCCGCCAGGCGGCTGAGGTTCCGGGCGTCGGCCAGCTCCTTCCCGCACCGGATGCACTCCCCGGCGTGCCGTTCCATGCCGAAGCGGCCGGAAAAATCGAGCCCCCCTTCGAGATAATCTTCCAGGTTCCGGTGAAACATACGACAGTTCATGACCACCCGCTACACGTAATGCTCCAGCTTGCGCTGCAGCAGTTCCCGCGCCCGGTGGAGCCTCGACTTGATGGTCCCGGGCGAACATTTCAGAATCTTCGCGATCTCCTCGTACGGCAGTTCCTGGATCTCCTTCATGACGAAGGCGGTCCGGTATTTCTCCGGCAGGGAGCGGATGGCTTCCTCGAGGATCCGCCCGCTCTCCTTGCGCAGGACTTCGTCCCTGGGGCTGCGCCGGGTATCGAGCAGTTCGAACTCCACACCGTCCGGATCATCCCCCCGTCTCCCCCTCCAGACGTTGCGGTAGAACACCTGCCCGCGCCGCTTGCGGTAGCGCAACTCGTCGATGGCGAGGTTGGTGGCGATCCGGTAGATCCAGGTGGAGAACTGGTAGAGGTTGCTGTAGCGGTGGATGTTCTGGTACACGCGCAGGAACGTCTCCTGGGACAGGTCCACGGCGATGTCGTAATCGCCGACCATCGTGTTGATATAATTGGTGATCGCGTCTTTGTAGCGGCCCACCAGCTGGGTAAAGGCGGCGTCGCTGCCGGCAATGAAGTCCTTGACCAGACTATTGTCGGTGACCGGTCCCCCCTGGCTCGCCAACTCCCAATTATTGATCTTGATGGCTTCTTCCCGGGATTGAGATGTCAATCGTTAACCTCTATCGTACTAAACCCGGACTTCTATGGAGATCCCCAATATCCATAAGTAATTAAACGCTGATCCGCGTCCCGGGTTCCAAATAAATCACTTCGTGTCCATCCAGTTGTCGGCCATGCGGAGGTCGACCTTGAGGGGGACGACAAGTTCGGCCGCCCCTTCCATCTCCTCCCGCACCAGCCGGCCCGCCTCCTCCGCCTCGCCCCGGGGCGCTTCGAGCACCAGTTCGTCGTGCACCTGCAGGAGGATGCGCGTCCGCGCGCCGCAGGCGGCCAACGAGCGGTGGACGCGGACCATGGCGATCTTGACGATGTCGGCCGCCGTCCCCTGGATGGGGCTGTTGACGGCGATCCGCTCCCCGAAGCTGCGCACGTTGAAGTCCTTGCTCTTCATTTCGGGCACCGGGCGGATACGGCCGTAGATCGTCCGGACCATCCCCTGCTCCCGGGCCTCCTCCACGGTCCGGTCGAGCCATGCGCGCACCCCGCTGTAGCGGCGGAAGTAGGCATCGATAAACGCTTGCGCCTCCTCCCGGGATATCCCGAGCCCCTTGGCGAGACCGAAGGCGGACTGGCCGTAGACGATGCCGAAATTGATCGCCTTGGCGCGCCGGCGGCACTCCGCGCGGTTCTCGAGCTGCTCCGCGCTGAAGACCTCGCGCGCCGTCCGGTCATGGATATCCTCCCCCGCCCGGAAGGCGGAGACCAGGACTTCGTCGCCGGAAAGATGCGCCAGCACCCGCAGCTCCACCTGCGAATAATCGGCCGAAATCAGCAGGTTTCCCGGTTCCGGAACGAAGGCGCCCCGGATCAGGCGTCCCATCTCCGTCCGAATAGGAATATTTTGCAAGTTCGGATCGGAACTCGACAGCCGCCCCGTGGCGGTCCCGGTCTGGTTGAAGGAGGTGTGGACGCGCCCCGTCCGGGGATTGATCAGGACCGGGATCGCATCGACATAGGTGGACTTGAGCTTGGCCACCTGGCGGTATTCGAGGATCAGGCGGGGGATTTCGTAGGTTTCCGCCAGGTCCTCCAGCACCCCCTGGTCGGTGCTGTAGCCGCCGGTCTTGCGCGTCTTCTTCAGGCTCGGCAGGTTGAGCTTCTCGAACAGCACCTCCCCCAGCTGCTTGGGGGAATTGATGTTGAATTCCACGCCCGCCGCCTCGTAAATCCCGGCCGTCAGTCCGGCCAGCCGCTGTTCCATTTCGGCCGACATCTTTTTGAGCCGGTCCCGGTCCACCCTGATCCCCGTGCGCTCCATTTCGGCCAGCACCGGTACGAGCGGCAGGTCGATCTCCTCGTACAGCCTGCGCAATCCCAGGCGGTCGAGCTCGGGATCGAGGGCTTCATGCAGGCGGCGCACGGCGTCGAGCCGCCGGCAGAGGATTTCAGCACGCACGCCCGGTTCCTCCGGCAGCAGCGATCCCTGCCTCGGTCCTTTTTCTTCCTCGAGCGCCAGGTGCAGCCGGTCCAGCGCCCACCGTTTCAGGGAGTAGTCCCCTGCGTTGGGCGCGGTCAAAAACGCCATCAGCATGACATCTATGGGGCGCTGCCCCGGGCGCACCCCCGCCCTTTCCTGCAGCACCAGGAAGAGCTTGGAGTCCCAGCAAACCAGCCGGCGCGCCGGATCTTCGGCCAGTTCGCGCCAAAGGGCGGCCTGGTCCGGGTTGGCGAGGTCGAGGATCACGGCGTCGTCCGCTCCCCCCTGGAGGGCTACGGCGGAGGCTGTCGCCTCCGTCCCCCCGCCGACGCCGAGTTCGACGAACAGGATCCCGTGCCGCCGCATCGATTCCGCGCAGGAACTGGTGTCGGAGGGGGACAGGTACCCTCCCGTGAGGGGCTTGCGGACCTCTTCGTCGAGGAACTCCTCCATGAGCGCCTTGAACTCCAACTCGGAAAAGAGCTCGAAGGCGGCCTTGCGGTCCGGGGGGCGCAGCGCCAGCGCCTCCAGGTCAAGCTCGATGGGGAGATCGAGGCGGATGGTGGCCAGTTCGCGGCTCATGAGGATCTGCTCCTCGTAGTCCCTGAGGCTCGCCTGGTGCGACTTCTTCCTGACCTGGTCCCGGTTCTTCAGCAGGTTCTCGATGCTGCCGAAATCCCGGATCAGCTCGCGCGCCCCCTTCTCCCCGATCCCGGGGGCGCCGGGGACATTGTCCGAGGCGTCGCCCCACAGCCCCAGCAGGTCCGGCACCTGGTCCGGGCGGACCCCCAGCTTTTCCTCCACCTCGGGCGCGCCGAGGAAACGGTCCTTCATCGCGTCAAAGACGACCACCCGGTCCGAGACCAGTTGCAGCATGTCCTTGTCGCTCGTCACGATCACCGACTCGAGGTCGCGCGCCGCCGCCTGCCGCGTCAAGGTGCCGATCACGTCATCGGCCTCGTAGCCCGGGCACCCGATCACGGGGACGTGGAACGCCTCGCACACCCTGCGGATATAGGGGATCTGCTGGACCAGGTCCTCCGGCATCGGCTTGCGCGTGGCCTTGTACTCCCCGTAGCGCTCGTGCCGCACCGTCGGCCCCTCCAGGTCGAAGGCCACGCCGAGGTAATCTGGCTTCTGTTCCTCGACCAGCTTGCGCAACATCGAGGTGAAACCGTAAACCGCGTTGGTCGGCATCCCCCGGGAGTTGCCGAGCCCCCGGATGGCGTAATAGGCGCGGTAGATGTGAGACATGCCGTCGACCAGGAAAAATCTCTTGCGGCTCATGGAGTTCCCTTTCTCATCCTTTGGAGGGGCCGCGCCCCTTCTCCCCGGCCCGCGGGTGGCACTTCCGGTAGACCCGGACGAGCTGCTCGACCGAGACGTGGGTGTATTTCTGGGTGGTCGAGAGGCTGCTGTGCCCCAGCATCTCCTGAATCGCGCGCAGGTCTGCGCCCGCGTTGAGCATGTGCGAGGCGAAGCTGTGGCGCAGGGTGTGGGGGTGTACATTGACCCGCTCGGCCAGGCGGGCGACGTACCGGTCCACGATGTTCCCGACGCTCCGACTGGTCAGCCGGCCGCCGCGCAGGTTGAGGAACAACGCCTCCCGGCCGCGCGGCGGCGCACTGTGCGCTCGCACTAAGCGCGGGCGCACGTCGAGGTAGGAGCGCAGGGCGGCGGCCGCGTTCGTTCCAAACGGGACGATGCGCTCCTTGTCCCCCTTCCCCAGGACGCGGACCAGTCCTTCATCGAGGCTGAGGTCGCCCAGGTCCAGTCCTACCAGTTCGCCGGCGCGCAGCCCGGAGCCGTAGAGGAGCTCGAGCATCGCCCGGTCCCGCCGCCCCGCGTCGGTCGCAGTGTCGGGCGCCTCCACCAGGGCCCGGGCCGCGTCGACGTCGAGGTAGCCCGGAAGCCGGATCTCCTGTTTCGGGGAGGAGACGGCCCGGGCGGCGTTCGCCCGCACCACCCCCCGCGCAGTCAGGAATTTCAGGAAGGAGCGCAGGGTCGCCAGCTTGCGCGCCACCGAGGACTTCCGGTTCCGCCTTTCGTATAGGAAGCCCAGGAATTCGCGCACGGTGAGGTTGTCGATCTCCTCCGGCTCTGGGACCGGGCGGGATTCCCCCGCGGGGGACGTCGCCAGCCAGGAGTGGAACTGCATGAGGTCCGAGCCGTAGTTGCGCAGGGTGTGGGGGGAGGCGTTCTTCTGGACGCGGAGGTATTCCAGGTATCGTTCGATCCAGGCGGCCAGGGTGTCGGCCATGCGATCCTCGTTCATTGCGCGTCGGCCCCGTCGGACAGGGCCCCGATCCACCGGTCCATTTCGGCCAGGGCCCGCTCGACCTGTCGCAGGCGGCGCTCCTTCCGGTCGCGAATGCCGGGGGCCGCCCCGGAATCGCGGAGCAGGCCGAAGGTGATGTTGACCGGTTGGAAGCGCTCCCCCTCCCCGAAGGCTAGGTAGCGGACCAGGCTGCCGCAGGCGGTCCCCGGCGGGGGGGTGACGCACCCCTTCCCCCCGGCCAGCCGGGCCGCGTTGATCCCCGCCAGAAGCCCCGTGGCGATCGATTCAATATACCCCTCCACGCCGGAGAGCTGCCCGGCAAAAAGGAGCTCCGGCCGCTTTTTGCTCTGCAGCGTCGGGTGGAGCAGCCGCGGGGCGTGGAGGTAGGAGTTGCGGTGGACCTGGCCGAAGCGGAGGAATTCGGCCCGTTCGAGCCCGGGGATCATCCGGAAGACCCGCTGCTGCTCCGGAAATTTCAGGTGGTTCTGAAATCCCACCAGGTTGTAGCTGTCGGCCATGAGGTTTTCCTGTCGCAGCTGTACGGCGGCCCAGGGTTTGCGCCCCGTGCGCGGGTCCACGAGCCCCACCGGCTTCATGGGTCCGAAGCGGAGCGTATCCACCCCGCGCCGGGCCAGTTCCTCGATGGGGAGGCACCCCTCGAAAAAGCGCGGTTCCTCGAAGGAGTGCAGGGGGGCCGATTCCGCCCCGACCAGGGCTTCGTAGAAAGCAAGGTACTCCTCCCTGGACAGGAAGGCGTTGAGATAGTCCTCCCCCCCCTTGCCGTAGCGGGAGGCGGCCGGCAGGCGCGCGCGGTCCAGGGTCGCGGCGTCCACGATGGGGGAGATGGCGTCGTAAAAATAGAGGTTCCCGCTCCCGGCGAAGCGCGCGATCGCTTGTGCCAGGGGATCGGAAGTCAGGGGGCCGCTGGCCACCACGACGATGCCGTCCGCGGGGAGTTCCCGAACCTCCTCCCGGACAACCTCGATCCCGGGCACCGCCGCGATTTCCTCCGTCAGCCGGCGGCTGAACGCCTCCCGGTCGACGGCCAGCGCGTGCCCGGCGGGGACCCGGACCTGGTACGCCACCCGCATGAGCAGGCTGTCCAGGCGCCGCAGCTCCTCCTTGAGCAGGTGGGGGGCGGAGCCGGGCAGGTCCGATTTGAGCGAGTTGCTGCAGACGAGTTCCCCCAGGAGGCCGGTCGTGTGGGCCGGGGTCATGACCTCCGGCCGCATCTCCACCAGGCGCACCCTTACCCCCCGCCGGGCCAGCTGCCACGCCGCCTCGGTTCCCGCCAGTCCCCCGCCTATGACCGTAACTGTCTGTCCCATCGCCAGATTCTATTGTACATGGGGCCCGGGAACAATAGAGCCACCCACCCCCTCCCACCGATACTATACCCCATCCCCATTTCATCCGGGGGATCGCCTCCGGGCGCAATCCCAACGTCGCGCCGATGCGGAGCGTGGCGGAGGTCCCGGCGGGGCGGTTCGACAACCGGCAGGCCTTCCTCGGACACCCGTCCGCGCATCGGGGCGGGCGTTACAAAGAAACGCAAAAGCGTTCAGGTTTCGCCCCCCCGGCCGATATGTATTCCGAAGAACGAACCAAAAAGAGCGGCGGGGCCGGGACATGGACAGGGAAGAAAACGGGACAGACATCATCATACCGGTATGCAACCAGTACCCCTCGACACGAGGCCTGCTCGAAGGGATCTACCTCCACACCGACCTGCCGTTCCATCTCTACGTCGTCGACAACGCCTCCAGGGACGAGACCGCCGACCTCGACAGGATTTATACCCGGAACATCACCGTCATCCGCAACCGCCGCGACCGCGGCTGGTGCGCGGGAGCCAACCAGGGGATCGCCGCCGGGCGCAACCCCAACGTCGTGCTGATGCAAAGCGGGGTGGAGGTCTCGGCGGGGTGGCTCGACAACCTGCAGGCCTTCCTCGACACCCACCCGCGCATCGGGGCCGTCGGCCCCCTGGGCCCGGGAGCCTCCGACCGGCAGGGGATCGACCGGGTGCGCGAGCGGCTGGCCCCGCAGATCCCGGTCTTCCGGACCGAGGACCTTCACGAGCGCAACCACATCCTGAAGTACCATTTCCATCGCGCGGGGATCCTGGTCGAGGACCCCCTCGATTTCTTCTGCGTCCTCCTCAAGCGGCGCACCCTCGACGCCGTCGGCCCCCTGGACGAAGGCCCGGGCGGAAGCGGTGCAGAATATTGCCGGAGACTGCGCCGGGCGGGGTACGTCCTCGGCCTGGCGCTCGACACCTACGTCCTCTACCACGCGGATCCCCCGCCAAAGGCCGCGGCGCGCCGCGGCCGCAGTCAGGGAACGTACATGTAGCCCCGGCCGCGCAGGCTGATGAAATGGCGCGGCTGTTCCGGTTCCTCCTCGAAATGCTTGCGCAACCGGACGATGAAATTGTCGACCGTGCGGGTCTCCACCCCGGAATGGTAGTCCCACACCTCCTCGAGCAGCTCGCGGCGGGAGAACACCCGGTTGGGGGCGGCGATCAGCGTCCGGAGCAACCGGGCCTCGAGCACCGTGAGCTGGAACGTCCCCCGGGGCCCTTCCCCCTGCAACCCCTCGAAATCCACGGGCCAGGGCCCGACCGCGGTCGGGCCCTGCGAGGCCCCCTCTCCGGCGTACCACTCCGCGCGTTCCAGCATCCGCCGGACGCGCAGCAGCATTTCCCGCAGGTGAAAGGGTTTGACCACGTAATCGTCGGCGCGCAATTCCAGCCCGCGGACGCGGTCCTCGGGCGCGGCCCGGGCGGTGAGCATGATCACGGGAACCTTCGGGTCACTCTGCCGGATCCGGCGCACGACCTCGAAACCGTCCAGGTCCTCGAGCATGATGTCCAGGATGATCAAATCGAACGGGCGCTCGGCGAACAGGGAAAGCGCCTCGCGCCCGCTCCCGGTGGAGCACACCTCGTACCCCTCCTGCTCAAGGTTGAACCCGAGCGCGCGGGCGATGAGCACCTCGTCTTCCACCAGCAGGATCCGGGCGGAGCGTCCGTTTTTCAAGTTTGTCACCCCCTGTCTCAGTTTTCTGCGCCGCGGCCGCGCCGCGACCCGAGACTCCAGTACTTCCGGACCCGGGGGAGGCGCACGCTGAAAGTGGTCCCGCGACCGGGGCCGGGGCTCGAGGCCCACACCTTGCCGCCATGGTTATTCACGATGGTGCGCACGATGTAGAGGCCGAGGCCGGTCCCGCGCAGGTTCCGCGTCTGCTCTTCGGAGCCACGCCAGAACATCTTGAACACGTTCTTGAGATCCTTCCCTGGGATCCCGTTCCCGCTGTCGGCGACGTCGATGCGACAGCCGCCGAGCTCCCGGAGCACCCGGATCCGGATCCGGGAATCGGGCGGGGAGTAGCGGGCGGCGTTCTCGAGCAGGTTGGCGAAGACCACGCGCATGGCCGACCGGTCTACGACCACGTGCACGTCGCGCCCCTTCTCGAGTTCGATTTTCCTCCCCTCCTTCTCGTACAAGTGGCGGTCCTCGTCCAGGATATCCCCGATGAAGCGCCGGATGCCGACCGGTTCCATCCGGTAGCGGCCCTTCGCCTTCCCGATCCGCGCGGCCCCCAGGATCCGGTCGATCAGCGTCGTCAGCCGCTCGGTGTCTCCCAGCATCATGTCGATGTATTCCCGCTTCTGCTCCTCGGGCATCTCCCTGAAGGCCATGGTTTCGAGCGCGAGCTGGATGGAGGCGACGGGGGACTTGAGTTCGTGGGTGACGTTGGCGACGAACGCGCGCTGCATTTCGTTGAGCCGGCGCTGCTTGATCCAGAAGATAAAGATCACCGTCGCGCCGGCGAGGATGAGCGTCAGCAGCAGGGCCCCCTCGAGCATCGGTCCCCACCCCATCCCCTCGACCTCCATCTGGGTCCGGAGGCGCTCCGCCATTTCGCGCAATTGGGCGTGCTTCTCGACATACCACCTGATCCAGACCACCATCACCAGGACCCAGAGGGCCTGCAACAACAGGAACACCGTGACGGGGTGATAGAGCCAGCGGGTCACCAAGCGGAACTTCTTGATCACGGCCGCCCTGCCTTCCGGGGTTTATTCCGGCGCAACGATGGTCGACGGTTCGCCGTTGCCGCCGCGAAGCACATGGAGGATTTCGGCGCCGAACTCCCGGACACGCCACTGCCTCATTCCGGGCATGGCTCCAAACGCTTCCAGGTCCGAGGGAGGTTCCGCGGCCAGGACCTCCAGCAGGTTCGCGGGGAATATGACCCCCACGTTCAGCTTGAGCTCGGCCGCCTTCCCGGACCGCCAGCGCTTGAGCAGTTCGAAGCGGCGCTTGGCGATGCGGCTGGGGGGGGGCTTGCCGCCGCCGGCGCGGGGCGGCAGCGCCAGGATGGAGCTGTCCTGCAGGCGCGCGGCGGCCAGGGCGTCGAGGAGCGCGGCGCCGAAGTGCCGGGCAACCCGGTAGGAGATTCCGCGGCGGCCGAACAGCTCCTGCACCGCCTTGGGCGGGCGGCGCGCCAGGTCGACCAGCACGGGATTGTTGATCACCTTGAACGCGGGGACGTTGAGCTGTCGCGCGGCCTTGTCGCGCATCAGGTAGAGCGCGCGCAGCGCCACCTGTTCCTGTGGCTGCAGATCGCGGTACCCCTTGATCCGGCGAAAGCCCTCGGTGTCGAATTCTTTTTCGTGTTTCTCGTTGGCGGCGGCGGCCGCAAACTCCTCCCGCGCCCACTCCAGCCGCCCCATGCCCCTCAGCTCCTCCTCCAGGATGTCGCGCAGCCGGAGCAGGTAGTGGGTGTCCATGGCCGCGTACTCGAGCTGCTCGTCCGCCAGCGGGCGGCGCGACCAGTCGTCGCGCTGCCGGCGCTTGGAATGGTGGATCCCCAGGATCTTCTCCATCAGCACGCCAAGGCCGAGAAACTCGTATCCCGCAAGCTGGGCGGCGATATGGGTGTCGAAAAGACCTGAGAAGGAAAACCCGTAATCGCGGTGCAGGCAGTAAATATCGTATCCCGCGGCGTGAAACACCTTTTCCACCCCCGGGTCGGCGATGATGGGACCCAGTTGCGGGATATCCTCGAGCGCGAGCGGGTCGAGGATGAAAGTGTCCCAGTCCGAGGAGATCTGGATCAGGCACACCTTCTCGAAGTAGTGGTAGAGGCTGTCGGCCTCCATGTCGATGGCCAGGCGGGGCGCGGCGTGCAGCCTCTCCATCATGGCCTGGAAATCCGCCGCCGTCGATACCAAGCTGTACGGGGGCGGGGAATGGGGGATCGAATCAGCGGCGGACGGCTCGTTCATGGCGCCCACACTTTACCAGAACCGGGCTGCCGATGGGAATGAGCAATTGCACAGCCCCACGCCTACCTGCGGGGACTTCGCGAAAGGGTCCGCAGCCTCTCGACCACCTTTCCGAGGATGTCGAGCGCCCGGTCGATCTCCCCCTCCGTATTCTGCCGGCCGAGGCTGAAGCGGAGCGAACTCTGGACCACCTCGGGCCGGAGCCCCATCCCCCGGAGCACGTGCGAGGGCTCGAGCGAACCGGAAGAGCAGGCCGAGCCGGTGGACGCGGCCACCCCCTCGAGATCGAGCGCGATCACGGCCGCCTCCCCCTCCAGCCGCTCGAAGGACAGGTTGGTTATACTGGGAAGGCGCGGCCCCCGGCCGTTGACGCGGCCGCCGGGGATGCGCCCGAGCGCCCCCTGCTCGAAACGGTCGCGCAGCGCCGACACCCTCCCCCCCATTTCCGGAAGCCGGCCGGCCGCCAGGCGCGCGGCGGCGCCGAAGCCCGCGATCGCCGGGACGTTCTCCGTCCCGGCCCGGCGCTTGCGCTCCTGCGCCCCGCCCGTGAGGAAGGGCGCGATCGGCGTCCCGCGCCGGATCCAGAGGGCTCCCACCCCCTTGGGTCCGTGGATCTTGTGCGCGGAAAGGGAGAGCAGGTCGACCCCCAGGGCCTTGACGTCGACCGGGATCTTCCCGACCGATTGCACCGCGTCGGTGTGCAGCGGCACCCCCCGCTTCCGGGCGATCTCCGCGATCTCCGCGACCGGCTGGATGATCCCGGTCTCGTTGTTGGCATGCATCACCGAGACCAGGATGGTCCTCTCCCGGACGGCGGCGGCGACGGCGCCAGGATCGACCCGGCCCGAGGCGTCCACGGGGACCCGGGTGACCTCCACCCCCCGATTTTCCATGGCGGCGCAGGTGGCGAGCACCGCCGGGTGCTCGATCCGGGTCGTGACGACGTGGTCGCCGGGGCGCCCTCTCCCCCACAGCGTCCCCCAGAGCGCCCAGTTGTTCGATTCGGTCCCCCCGGAAGTAAAGACCACCTCCCGGGTATCGGCGCCGATGAGGTCCGCCACCGCGCGGCGCGCCTCCTCCACCACGGCGCGCGCCTCCTGGCCGAAGAGGTGGACGGAACTGGCGTTTCCGAAAACCCCGCCCAGCGCCGGGAGCATCGCCTCCAGCACCGCGGCGTCCACGGGCGTCGTCGCGCTGTTATCGAGATAGATTCTTTCCGTCATATTGGCTTAGAATAGCACAGCACCAAACCCAACGGAGGCTTCATGGCGACTGTCACCCTGCTGAGCGACTTCGGAATGCGCGACCACTTCGTGGCGGCGATGAAGGGGGTCATGCTCGGGCTCAACCCCGAGCTCACCTTCGTCGATATCAGCCACTCCATCCCCCCCCAGGACGTCTTTTCGGCCGCCTTCACCCTCGGCCAGGCATGGGACTGCTTCCCCGCCGGCACCATTCACCTCGCCGTCGTCGACCCCGGCGTGGGGGGCCCACGCAAAGCCCTGGCCGCCTCGGTCGGGAGCCACTTCTTCGTCGCCCCCGACAACGGCATCCTGAGCCACGTCCTGGCTTCCCGGGAAGACTCGACCGTGGTCGAAATCACCGCCGAGCATTACTACCGCAAGCCGGTTTCCCCCACCTTCCACGGCCGGGACATCTTCGCCCCGATCGCGGCCTGGATCAGCCGCGGGATCCCGCTCCCCCAGATTGGGCCCGCCCTGCCGAACCCGGTGAAGCTGCAGCTGCCGGCCATCAAGCGGGTGCAGGACTCCCTGATCCAGGGCGTTGTGCTGGCCGTGGACCATTTCGGCAACCTCATCACCAACCTCCGGCCGGGGGACGTGCCGCGCGCCTTCCGGATCATGGCGGGCAAGCAGGAGATCACCCGCCGGTGCACCACCTAC
>JAAYAJ010000026.1 GCA_012719455.1 Acidobacteriota bacterium
CCGCGACGCTGGTAACAGCGGCGGCAGGGCAAACCCCACACGGAGCAAGGTCAAATAGAAAAGCGCTTCCCGCAAGGGATGAAGGGCGGCCCGTCCGATGCTTTTGGGTAGACTGCTGGACCCCGGGAGTGATTCCGGGGCAAGATGAATGATTGCCGTTCCCGGGCTCATACCCCGGGGAAACAGAATTCGGCTTATGGACGACTCCGGTGCTCCTTCCCCGAATCCCCTTCGCGGGGCTGACCGGGGAAGGAGCGGCTGTCCAGTTTTCCCCGTACCTTTCCCAGCTTCACGCGCGCCTCGAACTGGACCGGGATCTTGTCCCCATCATCCGTCAGCCACAATTTGAACTCCCCGCCATCCTTGAACAGTCCCCCCATCATCGCCTCGGTGTCCACCTTCCAGGCGGGGAACGTC
Organism: Acidobacteriota bacterium; assembly: GCA_012719455.1. Taxonomy (GTDB): domain Bacteria; phylum Acidobacteriota; class UBA6911; order UBA6911; family UBA6911; genus UBA6911. The sequence goes on from JAAYAJ010000026.1 coordinate 418, forward strand.
CCTGCCGGGGTCTCGACCCGTTCGCGCCCGCGGACCAGGACCCGCACTTCCTTGATCCGGTCGTTGTACCCGACCATGAAGGTCCGGGTATAGGTGGCGCCGAGCGGAGAGGCGCGCAGGGCGTAGAGCGCGGAAAAGGGGTCGTGCACGCAGGGGGGGATCCCCTCCTTGACCTCGTCCCGCTTGACTACCGGCGGATCGACAGCCTCGTCCGTTTCCCGGAACCGGAGCCGGCCGGAGCCGCGCAGATAGTCGAGTTCGAGGCACCGCATGCGCTTCCCCTCGCGGATGCGGCTGCGGGAGCCCAGTGCGCACAGGTCCTCCGGTTCGGAATAGAAGCGGAATTCGTCCTCGACCTTCATCCGCGCCATCCTGGCCAGCGCTCCGCTCGAGCGCGCGTCCAGCCGGACCTGGAGCGCCTCGTGCCCCAGAAACGGTTCCCCCCCGCGGAGTTCCAGCACCATCTCCCCCGCCGTCATGGAGGGGAGAAAGAAGAGGTACCAGGGGGGATCCCATTTGACGGTGTACACGAGCCGTTCACCGACGGGAAAGGGGGAGGGGGAAGCCGGCGGCGCCCCGGACACCGGCCAGGCCAGGACGACAAGCAGGAGCGCGGCCGTAAGACGCATCCTGGGACTAAGGGACAAGGGGTGGTCCTCCTTCCTGCGCCGCGAGGCGCCGCACCACGGCGGCAAACACCTCGTCGACGGCGATGTCCATGCATTCCGCCCCCGACCGGCACCTGCGCCCGTGGCAGGGGCTGCAGGGGAGGGCACGCGTCAACCCCTCGGCGCCGGGGCCGTTCCAGGGGCCGTTGCGGACGGGGGACGTGGGGCCGAACAGGCCGACCGCCGGGGTCCCGAGCGCGCAGGCGAGATGAAAGGGCCCACTGTCGCCGCTGACCATGAGACGCGCCCGGCGGAGCAAAGGGATCATCTGGAGGAAAGAAACCGCGAGCGGGCGCACCCCCGGGTGGACGGCCGCGATCTCGCGGGAGAGCCGCTCCTCGCCCGGGCCCGTCGTCACCGCCACCCTCAACCCCAGTTCCCGCTCGATCCGTGCGGCCAGCTGCCCGAACCGTCCGGTGGTCCACCGCTTGGTGACCCACCCCCCGCCGGGGTTCAGGACGACGAAATCCCCGATGGGGGAGAGCAGCCGGTCGACGAGCGCGCAGTCGTTCTCGCCGACCTCCAGTTCGAAGGGCGCCTCCAGTTTGGGATCCGCTCCCGCCAGGACGGCCAGCAGGCGGTTCAGGTCGGCGACGTGCGCCGGGGCCGGCGGCGGGAGCGCACGGTGGTAGGAGAGGTGGGCGGGCCGTTCGCGCACGAGCGGACGCGAAAACCCGACGCGTGTTTGCGCCCCCGAAAGCATTCCCAGGGTGGCGGACTTCAAGAGCCCTTGAAAGTCGACGGCCAGGTCGTAATGGGCCGCGCGGAGTTCGCGGATAAGGCTGCCCAGCCGCCGCCACGCCGCCCGGTCGGGGGGGAAACGGGCCAGGGACCGGGTGTCCAGGGCAAGGACGCGGTCGACGCCGCGGATGGCGCCCACCAGCGCCCGGCATTGTTCCGCCGCGAGCCAGTCGATCCTGGCGCGGGGAAAGGTGGCGCGCAGGCTCGCGAAGGCGGGCAGGGTGTGCAGGATATCCCCCAGGGAACTCAGGCGCAGGATCAGGATCCGCAGCTCGTGGTTCATGGCCGGAATCGGGACAGGATGATGGAGATCAGGTCGCGGGTCGAATGGTCCTTGGGGTCCCCCGCGATCGCCACGCGCCCTCCGTAGGACAGGACCGTTTCCCGTTCCGGGACGCTCGCCTCGGTGTAATCGGTCCCCTTGGCCTGGATGTCGGGACGGAGCTCGCGGAGGAGGGGATCCACCGTGGGGGTGTCGAAGACGACCACGAAGTCGACGCATTCCAGGGCGGCAAGGATTTCGGCGCGCTCCAGCTCGGACTGCAGGGGACGTCCTTCGCCCTTGAGCTTCCGGACCGAGGCGTCGCTGTTGATCGCCACGATCAGAACGTCTCCGAGTGCCCGGGCGGCGGTGAGATAGCGGACGTGGCCGGCGTGCAGCAGGTCGAAACAGCCGTTGGCGAAAACCGTCGTGCGCCCCGCCGCGCGCAGGCGCGCGACGATCGCGGCGAGTTCCGGCGCCGTCCTGATCTTGCCGCCGGGAAGCGGGGCGGCGGTCATGCGTCCGCCTCGACGGCGGCGCGCAGTTCGGTGCAGGTGGTGGTGGCCGTGCCCCGCTTCATGACGACGATGCCCGCCGCGTAGTTCGCCAGCCGGGCGGCATCTTCAGCCGGGGCGCCGCAGGCGAGGGCCAGCGTGTAGACGGCGATGACGGTGTCCCCCGCCCCGGTGACGTCGGCCACCTCGTCCGTGCCGTATACCGGGATCTGGAGGGGGGGCTTCCGTTTCCGGAAAAGGGTCATGCCGAAGCGCCCCTGGGTGACCAGCAGGGAGTCGAGCTGCTGGCGCTTCATCGCCCCCCTGGCGGTCCGGGCGAGGAGGCGGGAGTCCCCATCGATGACGATCCCGGCGGCCGACTCCAGTTCGGTGATGTTCGGGGTGATGGAGGTCGCCCCGTGAAAGCGGTTCATGTGGAAGCGGGAATCGACCACGATCGGGATCCCGCGCTCGACGGCGGCCGCGCGCAGCCGCTGGTAGAGGGTTTCGTCGATGGAGCCGTACCCGTAGTCGCTGACGACGATGCCGTCGGCATGGCGCAGGGGGCCGCGCAGCCGGGGCCAGAGCGAGGAGGGGGAGGGGAAGTTTTCGGGCGTCCGGTCGATGCGGACCACCTGTTGCGGGGCGGAGTGATGGGCCCCGGCGAGGATACGGGTTTTGACCGGGGTCGAGCAGGATCCGAGTCGCATGAAGGCGCGGGTGTCAGCCCCCTTGCCCCTGAGAAGCGCTTCGATTCCGTCCCCTGCCTCGTCCCGGCCCGCGAACCCAGCCACGGAGACGGCGCAACCCAGCTCCAGGAGGTTATGGGCCGCGTTGGCGGCCCCGCCCGGCACCCGGACGAGATCGCCGTACTCGAGGACCAGCACGGGCGCCTCGCGCGATACGCGGGCGATGCGGCCGTAAAGAAACTCGTCGGCGATCGGGTCGCCGACGACCACCATCCTCTGTTTCGGGAATCGATCCAGGATTTCCAGCAGCTGTTCGCGCATTTCCGTTCGAGGAATGTAACAGAGTGGAGGTCAAAAGACAATTTGGGAGTGTGCGGCGGCCGGTTGAGGCAGGGCGCGGACGATCGCCGCGAGGAAGGCGTCTTCCCCGCAAAACTCTACGATCTGGCAGGCGACCAGGAGGGGGAAATCGGGGGGCGCGGTGATCTTGACGGCGTCTTTCTCAGTGACGACGATGGCATCGGCATCGAGGCGTCGCGCCGCGGCCAGGCAGCGGGCCCAGTCGCCGGGGGCAAGGGAGTGGTGGTCGCGGAAGAAGGAGGCGCCCGTTACCTCGATCCCGAGGCGCTCGATGTCGCCGCGAAAGCGCGCGGGATTGCCCAGGGCGGCCACCAGGAAGGCGGTGCGGGGCGGCGGGACGCCCCGCGCGCCGCCGGCCTTCCAGCCGGGGTAGGGGACCAGGGAGACGATGCTCTGGACGCAGTGAAAGACCGGTTTATCGCCCGCCAGGGAGCGGACGTCGGCCCGGGCGCGGGCGGCGTCGGGCGCATCCGGACTCCCGTTGATGACCACGAGGTGGGCGCGCCGCAGCGCCGCGGGCGGCTCGCGCAGGGAGCCCCGGGGGAGGAGCCGGCCGGCGGCCAGCGGGCGGCTCGGATCGACGATGACGATGTCCAGGTCCCGGCGGAGGCCGCGGTGCTGGAAACCGTCGTCGAGGATGAAAACGGCGTCGGGCGCCTTTGCGGCGATGACGCTCCCGGCCGCATGCCGGTCGGCCGCGACCCCCATCCAGATGCCGGGGAAGCGGCGCCGCAGGAGCGCGGGCTCGTCCCCGATTTCGAGCGCGGGGCGGACGGGGGTCACGCCCGGGGGGAGGATGTGCGTCAGGCCCGGTCGGCGCCTCCCGTAGCCGCGGGTCAGCACGGCCGGCCGGCGGCCCCGCTCGAGCAGCGCCTCGACCAGGTAGGCCGCCAGGGGGGTTTTGCCCGAACCGCCGAGGGTGAGGTTGCCGACGCTGATGACGGGGCCGGGAAGGCGCCTGGGCGCCGCCCAGCCCCGGGAGTAGGCGTGGTCGCGCACCCGGACCGCGAAACCATAGAGGCTGGCGGCAACGGCGAGCAGGGGCGCGGGGGCCCGCAGGATCGTGTCCATAAAGGGATAGGGTATCACGGTCCGCCGCGCAACCCAAAGATCGAAGGGAGAGCGGTTTCTGGTTGAATAATTAGTCAGTGATAGGCATAAATATCGACCGGGGGTGACATGACGACCAAGCAAGCGCGCCAGGCGAGACTGCTGGACATCGTCCGCAACCACCGGATCGAGAGCCAGGAGGACCTGTCCCGGCGGTTGCGCAGGGTGGGGGTGGCGGTCACCCAGTCCACCCTGTCGCGCGACATCCGCGAACTTGGGCTGGTGAAGGTCCGCGGCTGTTACCGGGCCGAAGGGGATCGCCCGGAGCCCGCGCCCGGGGAGGCGCTCAGGCGGACCATCGGGCAGTTCGTGGTGAGCACGGCGGTCAGCGGCAACATGCTGGTCATCCGGACCTCGCCCGGAAACGCCCATTCGGTCGGCGTTGTTCTCGACGCGGCCCGGTGGCCCGAAGTGCTGGGCACCGTGGCCGGCGACGACACCGTCTTCGTACTTTTAAGCGGCGCTCGGCACGGCGGGACGGTGCTGGAGAGGATCCGGGCGCTGACGGCCTGATTCGTGCCTGGGGAGGGATCGATGAGAATCGCCATCAAGCTCGGCGGCAGCATCCTCGAGGATGCCGCCATCAGGGGGCGCCTGCTCCGGCAGGTCGCGGAACTGACGTCGGGCGGACACGAAATCCTGCTGATCCACGGGGGGGGGAAGAGCCTGAACCGGCGGCTTGGGCAACTCGGCATGGAATCGCGTTTCATCGAGGGGTTGCGGGTCACCGACGCCGCCACCCTCGAGGTGGCCGTCATGGTGCTCGCCGGCGAGGTCAACAAGAGGGTGGTCGCGGAAATGAACGCCCTCGGGGTCGGGGCGCTGGGCTTGTGCGGCGCCGACGCCGCCGCCGTCCGCTGTGAGCCGGTCGAGGGGACGCCGGGATTTCCCGCCGGGATCGGGTTCGTGGGCCGGGCGACGGGGGTGAACGCCCCGCTGTTCGATCTGCTGCTGGGTGCGGGCTATGTCCCCGTCCTTTCCAGCATCGGTTTCGGCGCCGGGGCCGGTCTCTACAATATCAACGCCGACCAGATGGCCTCGGCGTGCGCTGCGGGCACCGGGTGCAGGCGCCTGGTATACCTGACCGATGTCGCGGGGGTGAAGGACGAGCGCGGGGAGGTCATCCCGAGGCTGACCAGGGACGACATCCTCGACCTGCGCCGACGCGGGGTTCTTTCGGGTGGGATGCTGCCGAAGACATCCTCCTGCCTGGACGCGCTTGAAGCCGGGGTGGCCGGCGTTTACATCCTGCCCGGGGACAGCCCCGGCATCCTCACCCGGTTCGCCGGGGGGACCCTGACGGAAGGGACGGAGATCTATGGAAATGCATGACGATTTCAATCTGACGCCGGAGGAGATCCGGGCTCTGGAGGAGACCTGGCTCTTTCCCACCTACAAGCGCTCGAACCTGTACTGCGCACAGGGGGACGGGGCCTATGTCCGGGACCTGGCCGGGCGGCGCTACCTCGATTTTCTGGGCGGGATCTCGGTGAATTCCCTGGGGAGCGGCCACCCGCGTATCGTGGCGGCGCTCTCCCGGCAGGGGGAGAGGCTGATCCACTGCTCCAACCTTTTCTACCACCCATACCAGGGGCTGCTGGCCAAAAGACTGGCGCAGCTGGCGGGGATGGACCGGGTGTTTTTCACCAACAGCGGCACCGAGGCGATGGAGGCGGCGCTCAAGATCGCCCGCGCCTACGGCAACGCCCGCGCCCGGGGCGGGAAAACGCGGATCCTCTCGCTGCGCAATTCGTTCCATGGCAGGACGCTGGGTGCGCTGAGCATCACGACCCAGGAGAAATACCAGGCCCCCTTCCGGCCGCTGATCCCGGAGGTCGGCGTCGTCGAAGCCTTCACCCCGCAGGCGCTCGCCGACGCCTTCTCCGACCGGGTCTGTGCCCTGGTCCTCGAGCCCGTGCAGGGGGAAGGAGGGGTCTTCCCCCTGCCAGCCGATTTCATGCAGGCGGCGCGGGAGTTGTGCGACCGCCACGACGCGCTGCTGGTCGCGGATGAAATCCAGTGCGGGCTGGGGCGAACCGGGAAACTCTTCGGGTTTGAGCATTACGGCATCCGGCCGGACGTGATCACGCTGGCCAAATCGCTGGCGGCGGGGTACCCTCTCGGGGCCGTTCTCGGCAACGCCCGTGTCTCGGGGACGCTCGGGCCTGGTGATCACGGCACCACCTTCGGCGGCGGCCCGCTGGCGTGCCGGCTGGCACTGGAGGTCCTGGCCGTCATCGAGGAGGAGGGGCTGGTCGCCAAGGTGAAGGAGACGGGGGACTACCTCCTCGAGGGGCTCCGGAGCCTGGCCCGGCGGCACCCGAGTATCGGCGAGGTCCGCGGCCTGGGACTGATGATCGGCGTCGAATTGGGGGATGCGGCCAAAGAGACCGTCAAACGGTTGCTCGAGAAGGGGGTCATCGCCAACGCAGCGCACGAAACCGTGCTCCGGCTGCTCCCCCCGTTTACCATCACCCGGAAGGAGTGCGACCTGTTCCTCGAAACCCTCGACGGGGTTCTCGGGGGGATCGAAGCTGAACAATCCCCCGCTTCCTGACGGGGGAGCCGACGGCCGGACCGGAAAGCGGTTTCCGCCGTCCCCCATTCCATCAATGTGATGAACTTGCGACGGGCGTGCATCCATGACAGAAAAAAAATCGCGAGCGGACGTTTCAAAGCCGGCCGCCGGCTGGCACGATATCGAGGGGGGAGTGACCGCTCCCCAAGGGTACCTGGCCTCGGGAGTTGCGGCCGGCATCAAGAAAAAGGGGCTGGACCTGGCCGTGCTCTTTTCCTCCCGGCCGACCGCCTCCGCCGGCGTATTCACCCTGAACCGCGTTCAGGCGGCCCCCGTCCTGCTGTCGCGCGAAAACTTGAAGAGCGCGCGCGGCCGGGTCCGCGCGGTGCTGATCAACTCCGGTTGCGCCAACGCCTGCACCGGGGAAAGGGGGATGAAGGACGCGCGACTCAGCGCCCGCAGCCTGGCGTCACACCTGAACCTGGAGCCCGTGGAGGTGCTGGTCGCCAGCACGGGGGTGATCGGCGGCTTCCTGCCCATGGCGAAGATGCTGAAGGGGATCTCCGGGGCCGTCTCGGCCCTGAACTCCATGGGTGGGAGCGCGGCCGCGCAGGCGATCATGACGACGGACACGGTCGAAAAAAGCTGTGCCATCGAAGGCCGCATCGGGGGGAAGACGGTGCGTATCGGGGGGATGGCCAAGGGTTCGGGGATGATTCATCCCAACATGGCTACCATGATCGCCGTCATCACCACCGACCTGCGGATCGCGCCCCGCGAACTCGGGCGGTGCCTGCGCCGGGTGGTCGACCGCACCTTCAACTGTCTCACCGTGGACGGGGACACCTCGACGAACGATACCGTGCTGGTGTTGGCCAACGGGGCTTCGGAAGCCGCCGCGGCTGATGGCCGGACCCTCGCTTTTTTCGAAAAAGGGCTGCTCGCGGTCTGCGAAACCCTGGCCCGGAGCATCGCCCGGGACGGCGAGGGAGCGACCAAGTTCGTGGAGATCACCGTCAAGGGGGCGGCGGATTTCGAGTCCGCGCGGAAGGTTGCAAAGACCATAGCCCATTCGCCCTTGGTCAAGACGGCGCTTTACGGACAGGAATTGAACTGGGGCCGCATCCTGGCGGCGGTTGGGTACAGCGGCGTCCCCTTCGATCCCGACGAGGCCCTGCTCCGCCTCAACGGGATCCCCATCTTCCGCAATGGATCCCCCGTCGCTTCGACGCGGAGCCGGGCCGAAGAGGCGATGAAGGAGCACGACCTGCAGATCGAGGTCGATCTCGGGGAAGGGAAGGCGAGCGCCCGCGTCTGGACCTGCGACCTCAGCCACGAGTATGTCAATATCAATGCGAGTTACATCTCCTGACCGGCGCAGGGTCCCGCAAATTGCCTTGACAATTGTCCCTGCCGGTCTAAGATTTTGTAAGATTGGCATATCGAGCCGACGGGATGGATTGTTATGAGGCTTTACCAGCCAAAACGGTGTGGCGCCCTATTCCACCTTCAAATCCTCCGCCATAAAGTGCGCCTTATTCTTCCCAGGCCTTAACCCGCCCCTACCCGCCGGTCCGGTGGCAGGGCCGGATCGGATCGTCAGCGAAAGGATCCAGCAATGACAGAGCGAGTGCTCATTTTCGATACCACCTTGAGAGACGGAGAACAGTCTCCCGGGGCAAGCATGACCATCAACGAAAAACTGATGCTGGCTGAACAGCTGGAACGGATGCGCGTAGACGTTATCGAGGCGGGTTTCCCGATTTCGTCCGAAGGGGACTTCGAGTCCGTGCGCCGGATTTCGGAGAAGATCCATTCGATCACGATTGCCGGTCTCGCCCGATGCAACAAGGGGGACATTGATCGCTGCTGGGAAGCTGTACGGGCGGCATCTAAGCCAAGAATTCATGTATTCATCGCAACATCTGATATACATTTAAAGTATAAGTTGAATAAAAGCCGGGCCCAGGTGCTGGCGAGCGCCCGGGAGGCGGTGGCCTATGCAAAATCGCTTGGTCCGGAGGTGGAGTTTTCGGCGGAAGACGCCACCCGTTCGGATCTCCCCTACCTTGCCGAGGTCGTGGAGGCGGTGATCGCCGCCGGGGCCGATGTGGTGAATATCCCGGACACGGTCGGCTACACCATCCCCTCCGAATACGCCGAACGGATCCGCTACCTGTATTCCCATGTCCCCAACATCGGGAAGGCGATCCTGTCGGTCCACTGCCACAACGACCTGGGCCTGGCGGTCGCCAACTCCCTTACGGCGATCCAGAACGGGGTGCGGCAGGTCGAATGCACCGTCAACGGGATCGGTGAACGGGCGGGGAACGCCTCCCTCGAGGAGATCGTGATGGCGCTCAAGACCCGCCGCGACCTTTTCGGTATCGAAAGCGGGGTCGATTCCCGGGAGATCTTTGCCACGAGCAGCATGGTGACGAACCTCACCGGCATGATCGTGCAGCCCAACAAGGCCATCGTCGGGCGGAACGCGTTCCGGCACGAGTCCGGGATCCACCAGGACGGCATGCTCAAGGAGAAGCTTACCTACGAGATCATGCAGCCCGAGGACGTGGGGATCAAGGAAAGCACGCTGGTCATGGGCAAGCACTCGGGCCGCCACGCCCTGAAGCAGAAGTACGCGGAACTGGGCTTCCACCTGAGCGAGGCGGAGCTGGAAAAAGCCTACGTGCTTCTCAAGAAGGTGGCGGACAAGAAGAAGGAGATTTTCGACGAGGACTTGATCGTGACCCTCCGCTACGCGCTGCCCGTCGTCCCCGCGGTCTATAAGATCAAGAACGTCCAATCGATCGCTGGAAACCAGGTGGTCGCCACCGCGACCCTCGTCCTGGAGAAGGATGGGGTTCTCCTGAAGGACTCCTCCACGGGGGACGGCCCCGTCGAGGCGATGGTCAAGGCGGTGAACCGGATCACGGGCATCGAGGGGAAGCTGGCCGAATTTACCGTGCGCAGCGTCACCGGGGGGCCGGACGCCGTCGGGGAAGTGTTCATGAAGGTCGATTTTGACAAGGCGTCGTTCATCGGGAAGGCCGCCAGCCTCGACATTGTCGACGCCAGCGCCCGCGCCTACGTCGATGCGGTCAACAAATCGATTCACTACCATATGGCCCTGGAAGCCCAAAATGGCTCCGTCGAGGCGTAGCATCTCCGGCGGCGCCGGCCGCGAGGCAAAGCCGCCGGGATTGCGGGTGGCGGCGGGAACGCGCGTGGCCCTGCAGGGGGAACTCGGTTCCTTTTCCCACCGGGCGGTCCTCAGGCTGTTCGGATCCCGGGTCGAACCGGTTCATTGCGCCTCCTTCGACGAAGCCTTCGGGGCGGTCCGGAAGAAGAGGGCGGAACTGGCCGTCGTCCCCATCGAGAACACCCTGGCCGGAAGCATTCACAAGAACTACGACCTGCTGGCCCGCCATTCGCTGGAGATCGTCGCCGAAACTTCGATCCGGGTGGAGCACAGCCTGATCGTGCACCCGGGTGTCCGGATCGGGCAGATCCGCCGGATCTATTCGCACCCCGCCGCCCTGGAGCAGTGCAGCCGCCTGCTCGGCCGCCTGCGGAGGGCCGAGCGCCGCCCCTTCTATGACACTGCCGGGAGCGTCAAATTCGTCAGGGATCGGAATCTGCGGGACGCCGCCGCGATCGCATCGGAAGATGCCGCCCGCATCTACGGCATGCAGGCGCTTGTGCGGGGGATCGAGGACGACGCGGAAAACTTCACCCGCTTCATCGCCCTGGCGCCCCGCCGGCGGTTTCCCCGGGGGGGGGAGAAGACCAGCATCGTTTTCGGGCTCGTCAACCAGCCCGGGATCCTCTTCCGGGCGCTCTCGGTTTTCGCCCTGCGCAACATCGATCTCAGTAAGATCGAGTCGCGCCCGAGCCGGGGCCTGCCCTGTGAATACCTCTTTTACCTCGACCTGCGGATCGATGTCCGGAGCCGCGATTGCACGCGCGCGCTCAGGCACCTGAGGGAACTGGCCCCTTATCTCAAGGTGCTCGGCTCCTATTCCGTGCTCTGATCCGCCTCCCCTTGCGCTCCATGCAGCTATCAGTTTGCGGCATGGTCCGGCGCGTGACGACCATGCCGAAGCGGTGCGGGTTTGCGCACGGCTCCAGGGCCCGGCGGCAGCGAGGGTGTAAAGACTAAGAATCCGGCCCGAACTCATGCTAGAATAGCCGCTTATATTTTTGGAGAGGAACGCCTTTATGGTGCGATCGGTCATTGTCGGGAGCGGTATCTCGATTCCCCCCAACCGGGTGACGAACGCGATGCTTGCCAGGATAATGGACGCCGGGGACGAATGGATCCGGGACCGGAGCGGGGTCGAGACCCGCTACTACGTCGACGAAGGGACGGCCACTTCGGACCTGGGGGTTGCCGCGGCCCGGGCGGCGCTCGAGAACGCGGGCGTGGACCGGGGGGAACTCGACCTGATCATCTTCGCCACGATGACGCCGGATCATTTCTTTCCGGGCTGCGGGGGGATACTGCAGGCCAAGCTGGGGGCCCCCCGGGTGCCCTGCTTCGACATCCGCCAGCAATGCGCGGGCTTTCTCTACGGGATGCAGCTGGCGGACGCGCAGATCCGGTCGGGGATGGCCGGGACCGTCCTGCTGGTGGGTGCGGAAACCCACACCGGGTTCATGCCCTGGACCCCGGAAAACTACCGTTATCTCTATGGTTTGACTGAAACCCCCCCGACCGCCGAAGAGTACGCCTGGAACACGCGCTTCCGCAACGTCACGGTGCTGTTCGGGGATGCGGGAGGAGCCGTGGTGCTCAAAGCCTCGGAGGAAGAAGGGCGGGGTGTGATCGATGCGGTTCTCCATACCGACGGAACGGATTACGACCGGATCTACGTCCCCGGGGCCGGCTTTCGGCACCGCCCCTACGTCGATCCCGCGCAGATCGCCCGCGGCGACCATATCCCGGTGATGAAGGGGACCTATGTCTTCCGCCACGCTGCCAACTCCATGACCCGCGTGGCAATGGAGATTCTCGAGCGGAACGGGATCACGATGGATGATGTGGCGCTGGTGCTGATGCATCAGGCCAACTTGCGTATCAACGAGCGGGTGCAGAAGATGCTCGGCATCCCCGATGCGAAGGTCATCCATAATATCCAGAGATACGGCAACACGACGGCTGCGACGATTCCGCTGCTGTGGGACGAAGCCGCACGCACCGGCCGGATCCGGTCCGGGGACCTGGTCATGATGGTGGCGTTCGGCGCCGGGATGAACTGGGGCGCGCTCCTTTTGAGGGTGTGAGCCCTGCAATTGCAAAAGGTTGAAGGACAATAAGAAAGGATGATGCCGGCGAAATCCGGACGCCCGGCGGCGAGCTATTGAGCTTGACACGATCGGATTGGTTGTATTCTTATCTAAAACTCTAACCAATGATCATTTTGAGGCCTCCTGAATTATGAGCAACGGACTGGATAAAGAGACGCTGGACCTTACGCTGGAAGCATTGAGGGATTTCACCTCTTCCCGCCTGCCGGAGAAGAAGATCCTGGAACTCGACGCCACGGAGGAGTTCCCGATCGACATCGTGAGGGAGATGTGCGGGGCCGAGTTGGGCATCCAGCTCCTGTTCATTCCCGAGGAGTTCGAGGGGATGGGGGGCGGCGCCTTTGACGTCTACCGGGTGTGCGAAGAACTGGCGCGGGTGGATCTGGGGTTGGCCACGGGGGTGCTGGCGACCTTCCTGGGGAGCGACCCGATCATCTTCGGCGGGACCTACGAGCAGAAAAAGCTCTGGATGACGCGCATCGCCCTGGAGGGCCTGTTGATGGCCTACGGCGCAACCGAACCGGAAGCCGGGAGCGACCTGGCGGCCCTGCGGACGGTGGCGGAGCCGGTTATGGAGGACGGGGACGTCAAGGGGTACCGCATCACCGGGAACAAGCAGTGGATCAGCAACGGCGGCTACGCCGACCTCTATTCCATCCTCGCCCGGGCGCCGGGGGGACCGAGCTGGTTTGTCGTCGAAAAAGACACGCCGGGGCTTAGTCACGGCAAGCCCGAAGACAAGCACGGGATCCGCGCCAGCAACACCGCCACGGTATCCCTGGAGGATGTCTACGTCGACGCCGACCGCCTGGTCGGGGGGGTGGAAGGGCAGGGGCTCATCCAGGCGCAGTTGGTCTTCGGCTACACCCGGCTGATGGTGGCCGCCTTCGGGCTCGGCGCCGGCTGGGCGGCGCTGGACCGCGCCATTCCCTATTCGGTCGGCCGGATCCAGGGGGGGACGCCCCTTTCGGAGAAACAGGGATACACACACAAGCTCATCGTCCCCCACGCCGTGATGCTCGAGGCTTCCCGCGCCTACATCGAGGAGACCGCCGAGCGGATCGATGGCGGGGACGACAACCTGAACACCGAGGGGGCGATCGCGAAGTACTTGGCCACCGAGGCGGGGAACCTGGCGGCCGACGCGGCCATCCAAGCCTTGGGAGGATACGGCTACACCCGCGAATACATGGTGGAGAAGATCAAGCGGGACGCCCGGATCACGAGAATCTACGAGGGGACCAGCGAGATCATGGAAATGACCATCTGCCGCGACCGCTGGCAGATGCATCTCAAGACCCACGGCCGGTTCTATCACGACATGGCGCGGGAAATGGAACAGCTCCACGCCGGGCAGGCGCAGGTGGGCGCCGGGACCGCAGCCCTCTGCCTGCACGGCCTGGCGGAGCTGCTCGAAGTGGCCCGCAAGCAGCGGCTGACGCGGAACCAGCACGTGCTTTTCAGGCTGGGCGAAATCATCGCCTGGGCGGAAGGGGCCGCCAGCCTCGCCCGGCGGGCGGTGCGGGCCGTGCGGGGGGAACTCAACGAAAAGGCGCACGACCGCTTCCAGGCCGAGACGCTGGCCGCTTTCGGCCGCATCTTCGCGCGCGACGCCGCGATGAAGCTGGCGAGCGAAGGGATGCGCTGGATCGGATCGATGATCCCGGAACCGGAGGCGATCCAACTTGAAAAACAGATCATGATCCCGCAGATTTATCGGGCGCAGGCGGGGTTGATGGAAGATATGAACCTGGCGGCCGACATCCTGTACGAGAGACATTCCGGGTAAACTCCCGGTAACCGACAGGGAGGGCGGAGGGAGCCGGGCGCTTCCTCCGCCTCGTCTTGTGATCGTGCCATGGGCGGCGCCGCCGCCCCCGGGCCGGCCGGTTATCGGCCCGGCGGCGGTGTGAATACGGAATTGTCTGGAGGCTCTGGAATAATGAAAGTATCTGCAGCGGAAAAAGCGGTGGCCATTGTCGGCATAGGGGCGATATTGCCCGATGCTCCCAATGCGCCCCGGTTCTGGCAAAACATTCGGGACGGCGTCTACAGCATCACGGAGGTGGACAAGGACCGCTGGGATGCCGCCCTGTACTACGATGCGGACCCGAAGGCTCCCGACAAGACCTATTCTAAGATCGGCGGATGGGTCCGGGAATGGGAGTGGGACCCCCTGAAATGGCGGCTCCCCATCCCGCCCCGGGTCAGCCAGGGCATGGACTTGACTCAAAAATGGGGGGTGGTCACGGCCCGGGAGGCGCTGCAGGATTACGGCTATCCCGACCGTCCCCTGAACCCGGAGCGCACCGCCGTCATTTACGGCAACGCCATGGGGGGGGACACACACCTGTATTCCGCCGCCCGGATCTTCTTTCCGGAATTCGCCGAGGAACTGGCCCGTTCCTCCGGTTTCGCCGCGCTGCCCGCCGAGGTGCGCAAGGCGATCATCGAGCAGATGTACGAGGGGATCGGCGCCAAGATGCCCCCGATCACCGAGGACACCATGCCGGGCGAACTCGCCAACATCCTGGCGGGCCGCATCGCGGCGCTCTACGATTTCCGCGGCCCCAACTACGTGGCCGACGCCGCCTGCGCTTCCGCTCTGGCGGCGATCACGGCCGCGATCTCCGGGCTGAACGATCACCACTACGACGCCGTGCTCACCGGCGGCATCGACGCCAACATGGGCCCCTCCACCTTCGTGAAGTTCTGCAAGATCGGCGCCCTGTCGGCGACCGGTTCGCGCCCCTATGCCGAGGGGGCGGACGGTTTCGTCATGGGCGAAGGGGGGGTGACGTTCCTCATGAAACGGCTGGCCGACGCCGAACGGGACGGCGACAGGATCTACGCCGTGGTACGTTCCATCGGCGCCTCG
Organism: Acidobacteriota bacterium; assembly: GCA_012719455.1. Taxonomy (GTDB): domain Bacteria; phylum Acidobacteriota; class UBA6911; order UBA6911; family UBA6911; genus UBA6911. The sequence continues at coordinate 15,448 of JAAYAJ010000026.1, forward strand.
AGCGACGGCAAGGGGAAGGGGATCACGGCCCCCAACCCGGTCGGCCAGAAGCTGTGCGTGCGCCGCGCATGGGAAAGCGCTGGGGTTGTCCCCGCCCCCGGGGACCTGATCGAGGGGCACGGGACCAGCACCAGCGTGGGCGATGCCGCCGAACTGGAATCGCTGGCCGAAGTCCTCTCCGGGTTCGGGCTCGGACGGGGCTCCCTGGCCCTCGGTTCGGTCAAATCCAACATCGGCCATCTCAAGGGGGGGGCCGGCGCCGCCGGTATCCTGAAGGCCGCTCTCTGTCTGAAGGAACATCAAATCGCCCCCAGCCTGAACTTCGTCCGTCCCAACCCGCACATCGATTTCGCGCAGGCGCCTTTTACCGTCAACACTGCTCTCAGGGACTGGGATGTCGCCCCGGGCCAGGTGCGCCGTGCGGGGGTGAGCGCCTTCGGTTTCGGGGGTACCAACTTTCACGCGGTTCTGGAGGAATACGTCCCAGGACGGCTCGCCGGTGAGAGGAAGCCGCAGGTCACGGTCCCCGGCGCCGTCGAGGAAGCGGCTCCGAAGCGGAACCTGAAGGTCCCCCTGCGGGGGGCCCTGGTCCTGGGGGCGGAATTGGAGGCGGCGCTCGTGGCGCGCGCCGAAGCGGCGCGCAAGGCGGCGGAGGCGGGGCAGGCGCCGGAACCGGCGCCCCCGATGGAGTCCGACCTGCGGGCCCCGCTGCGCCTGGCGGTCGATTACGGCGACGCCGCGGAACTCGCCGACAAGCTCGGGCGGGCGCTCAAGGCGTTCGAGGAGAACCAGCCCGCCCGCTGGAAGGCTCTCCGGCCCAAAGGGATCTACTACGGCAAGGGGCCGGCGCCCAAGGTCGCCTTCCTGTTCACGGGGCAGGGGTCACAGTACGTCAACATGCTGCGGACGCTCAGGGAAACCGAGCCGGTGGTGACCGAGGTTTTCGCCGAGGCCGACCGCACGATGACGCCGTTGATCGGCCGGAGCCTCACCAGCTGCATCTATCTCGACGAGTCGGACGAAGCCGCCCTGGCGGAGGCCGAAAACAGCCTGAAACAGACGGCGATCACGCAGCCGGCGGTGCTGGCCACCGAAACGGCCCTGGCGCGCCTGATCGGCGCCTACGGAATCGCTCCCGACATGGTCATGGGGCACAGCCTCGGGGAGTACGGAGCGCTGGTGGCGGCCGGGGCGATCACCTTCGAAAACGCCCTCAGGGCCGTCAGCGCCCGCGGCAATGAAATGACCAAATGCGCCATGGAGGACAACGGCCTGATGGCCGCCGCTTTCGGCCCGATCGGCGAAATCCAGAAGGTGCTCGAAACGGTCGACGATTACGTCGTCATCGCCAACATCAACAGCACCAAGGAGGCCGTCATCGGCGGCAGTACCACCGGGGTCGAGAAGGCGGTGCAGGCGCTCAAGGAGGCGGGCTACGTGGCGCGCGTGCTGCAGGTGAGCCACGCCTTCCACACCAATATCGTCGCCCCGGCGGGCGAAAGCCTGGCCCGGATCCTGGGGACGATGAACATCCAGCCCCCGGTCATCCCCATCGTCACCAACGTCACCGGGGAATTCTACCCGATGGGGCCGGGGGTGGTCCCGGAGATGATCGACCTGCTGGGGAGACAGGTCTCCTCCCCGGTCCAGTTCATCAAGGGACTCAACACCCTCTATGACGCCGGCGCCCGCGTCTTCGTGGAGATGGGGCCCAAGCGCATCCTCTACGGTTTCGTGGAGGACGTACTGGGCGACCGGGAGGGGGTGCTCTCGCTCTTCACCAACCACCCGAGAATCGGCGAGGCGGCCTCCCTGAACCTGGCCCTGTGCGGGCTTTATGCCGCGGGGCTGGGGGTCGGGCAGGTTCCCGCGGTGGAGCCGGCGCAGGCGGTCATCTCCGCGCCGGCGGCGGTGGCGCCGTTGCGGGCGGAAGCGCCCGTCATGGCGCCGGAGACGCCTCGCACTCCGCCGGCCGTGCAACCGGCGGCGGAGACGGGCCGCATCATGGAACTGGGCCGGCTGTTCGCGGAATTCCTGGATCGCGGGATGGCGATTCACGGCGGGGCCGGAAAGGCGCAGGAGGCGCCGGTCGACGTGTGCATCACGGGCGCCGCCCTCGGCCTCCCGGGCGTGGACGGCGTCTTCAGCGACGAAAACGTGGAGCGGATGCTGCGCGGGGACGTCTTCATCCGCCCGGTTCCGGAAGAGCTGCGCCGGCAGATGGTCGAGAAGAACATCACCCGGCTCGTGAAGTCGGAGGGGGGCGAGGGCCGGTTCGAGTACATCCAGAGCACGGCCGACGTGATCAAACTCGCGGCCCGTTCGAAGGAGTTCGACATCGTCCGCGATTTCGGTTTTCCCGAAGACCGGATGGCCGCGCTCGACCGCGTGACCAAGCTGGCCATCGGCGCGGGCATCGACGCGCTGCGCGACGCCGGAATCCCGTTGGTGATGCGCTACAAGACCACCACCAAGGGGACGAAGCTGCCCGACCGCTGGGTGTTGCCGGACGACATCCGGGACGACACCGGCGTACTGTTCACCTCCGCGTTCCCGGGTTACGACTCCTACGCGGAGATCATGGCCGACTTCTACCAGGACCGCGAGCGGCGCACCCGGCTGGCGGAACTGGAAACCCTGCGCGCGGGCGCCGGCGCCGGGGAGGCGCTCTCGGGGGAGCTCGACCGGCGCATCGCGGCACTCAAAAAGGAGATCGAGGAGAAGACGTATCATTTCGACCGGCGGTTCCTGTTCCGGGTCCTCTCCATGGGGCACTCCCAGTTCGCCGAGTACATCGGCGCACGGGGACCGAACACCTCCACCAACGGAGCCTGTTCGAGCGGCACGCAGGCGGTGGGGATCGCGAGCGACTGGATCCGTACCGGACGCTGCCGTCGGGTGATCGTGATCTCGGCCGACGACATCACCTCCGACAACCTGTTCGGATGGTTCGGCTCCGGCTTCCTGGCTTCCGGGTCGGCGGCCACGGGCGAAAAAGTGGAGGAGGAGGCGATCCCGTTCGACCGGAGGCGCCACGGCCTGATCGTGGGGATGGGGGCTTCGGCCATCGTACTCGAGAGCGCCGAGGCGGCGCGTGAGCGGGGCATCCGCCCGATCTGCCAGGTGCTCGGGAGCGTGGTCGCCAACAGCGCGTTCCACGGATCGCGCCTTGACGTCAACCATATCCGCCACGTCATGGAAAAGCTGATTTCCCAGGTGGAAAGGGACCATGGTCTTGATCGCTACCAGATAGCGCCGGAGATGGTGTTTGTCTCCCACGAGACCTACACCCCCGCCCGGGGCGGGAGCGCCTCGGCCGAGGTGTTCGCGCTGCGCCACTGTTTCAAGGAAGCGACCGACCGGATTCTCATCGCCAATACCAAAGGGGCGACGGGCCATCCCATGGCCGTGGGGATCGAGGATGTGGTTTCGGCCAAAATCCTGGAAACCGGCATCGTCCCTCCCGTTCCCAATTTCAAGGAGGTCGACCCGGAACTGGGGAATCTCAACCTCTCCAAGGGGGGAGGCTACCCGGTGCGCTACATCCTGCGCCTCGGGGCGGGTTTCGGGTCGCAGATCAGCATCACGATGATGCGTTGGATCCCTACCCCTGACGGCCGGCGCCCGGCTCCCGGCGCCCTCGGCTACAACACCCGGATTGAAAACCCCGCCGCCTGGACCGGATGGTTGAAGCGGCTGAGCGGTTATGACGCTCCGGAAATCGAGATCGTCAAACGCACCCTGCGGATTCGGGACCAGGGACCGACGGCCTATCGGGAAAACGGGAACGGGTATGCGCCGCCCGCCGCGGCTCCTGCGCCAGCGGCCGTGCCGCCGGCCTCGGCAACTGCGCAGGCCCAGGCGGCCGCGGCGGTTCCTGCCGCCGCACCGGCCGTTACACCCGGGGACGCCGTGCAGCAACAGGTCCTGCGCATCATCGCCGAAAAGACCGGGTACCCGACTGACATGCTCGATCTCGACCTCGATCTCGAGGCCGACCTCGGCATCGACACGGTGAAGCAGGCGGAGATGTTCGCCGCCATCCGCGAGGCCTACGACATCCCGCGCGAGGATGATCTCAAATTACGGGATTTCCCGACGCTGGGACACGTGGTCGGGTTTGTCTATGACCGTAAGCCCGACTTGGCCGCCGCCAGGGCGGCCGCTCCCGCGGCGGTTCCTGCCGCAACGGCTCTCCCCGCTCCGGCCCCGGGTGACGGGGTGCGGGAAAAGGTGCTGGGCATCATCGCCGAAAAGACCGGCTACCCGATCGACATGCTCGACCTGGACCTCGATCTCGAGGCCGATCTCGGCATCGACACGGTGAAGCAGGCGGAGATGTTCGCCGCCATCCGCGAAGCCTATGACATCCCGCGCGAGGATGATCTCAAA
>JAAYAJ010000027.1 GCA_012719455.1 Acidobacteriota bacterium
CCGTTTGACATCCAGTCAAAGCCCGCAAAAGAATAGGTGCCTTCCACGTTGGTGATCGTGGTAGCCATGGCGGCGCCGCTGAAAAGCAACAGGCTTGCGATCACTGCCAGGAATTTAATCTTGTTTGTAATCATTTGAGCTTACCTCCTGAAAACCCTCGGTTTGAAACCGTGCCCTAATTTATGTCTTATGGCAACCCTTCAGCCTCTATATAAGCAATGATCGTGCCAAACATCGCGACCGAACGAAATAGGCGCAGTTTCATCGACACAAAAAGTCAACCGATCGCCCCCCTGGCGCCCGCCCGGCGGCGCAAAAGGAGGCGGATGTATTTTGACGACGACCTAAACTGTTTAATTCTCATACTTTGCAGACATTGAATCAAACCGGCTCCCGCACCAAAAACAACCTTATAATGTTGCGAAACTCAGCCGACCAGGAAAGCATTCAATTCCCAATGAGGGGCATCGTGTCGAGGAAAGGAAGCAACGGTCGATTATTTTGTAAAGCAATCCGACAGTGTTTGTAAAGCAACCCGACGCCGATTGCCCGGGGGAATGAACGGGCGGGTTGTCGGCGGATCGGGAGCGGCGGAATCGGTGGATCAGAACAACAGCCTTACCTGCACGAACATCCTGCCCTTTTCCTCGTATTGGCCGAAACTGCCGGTGGGATCGCCGCCGAAGAGGTCGGCGCCGACGGCGGCCAGTATATGGTTACTGATGTTGAAGTTGAGCTTGGGGCGGAACATGAAGTCGGAGTCTTCCCCGGCCCGGGGAATCCGGGCGACGGCGAAGAATTCAGGCTCGACCCGGTTGTCCCAGAAGCCGGTCTTGAACCAGATGGAGCCGTAGGAGGCCCGGTCCGGCCTGTAAAGGTTATCAATAGGGTTCAGGACGTACTGCTGAAAGAACTGGGCGTTGAAGTCGAGCCTTCGGGAGAAAGTGTAGTCCATTCCTATAAGATATTCAAAATAATCGCTTTTTGCGATTCCGGTCGGGTGAGCCGGATCGTCGACCACGAAGTTCCGCTCCCGGTCGTAAATGAATTCCCCCTTCAGGATTAGCCCATGGACATCCTTGGAGAAGGTGGCGCCCACCGTGCGTTTACGCGCAATCTCGGGGGTCACGTTCAGGGTCACCCTCTCAGTGGCCTCGTCGATTTCAATGGTCCGGAAAAAGGTGGGGGTATAGTCGTAACCGTAGAGGTAGAAGCCGTTCAGGTCCCACCCCTTCACGAACTGGCCGATGCGGAAGCCGTAAACGCCGTTGCGGGTGTTGTTGGCCGGCATCCGGACCTCGGCCACATTGAGCTCGACGTCCGGAGGGAGAGAGGGGGTGCCGAAGGCGAATTCGGACCCCGGCACCCCCAGCCGGTCATGCTCAAGGACGGGAATCGCGATGAACTCCAGGTGGGTGTTCCCGAAGAAAAACTCCAGGTCGGCGGCCCACAGCGGGATCCGGATATCCTCGAGGTCGGGGAGCAGGAATTCCCTCATGTCCCGGGGGTTGATCACGTCGGCGAAGAAGAGGTTGACCGCCTCCCCCCAAACGATCTGCTGCTTGCCCAGTCGGAGCCCCATCGGGCCCGCGCTGATGTCAACGTAGGCGTTTCGCAGTTCGGCGTCCCACTGCTGGTCCCGCTCTACGCTCCGGTCGTACAGGGGGGAGGGAAAATCGAAGACCGAGTCGTAATACCCCCTGCCGCTGACATTGAAGCCGAAGGAGCGCGAAAACTTCCCCGACAGCTCGAGATAGGCAAAGTGCTTGTTCTTGGAGATTTCCTGCGGCTTTTGCAGGCGCACGGCGGTCTCGTGCCTCAGTTCCCCGTGCAGCGACAATTTAAATGGAGAGGAGATCGGCGTACTCTCCGGCTCCTCCGCCTGGGCGTTGCCGGAGGCCGCAGCCATGAACAAGGCCAGGAGGAATATAGAGCATAGTCTGGAAAATGAGGTTTTCAATGGCGCCTCCCGGGCTGGATCCGTAAACAGGAACGCCATTATAGCCTAATTCGGACTGCGGGGACATGATTCCCTCTGCGCCCGGGATGGCGGGATGCTCCGGCTCAGTAGGTGAGCTTTCTGAGGTATTGCTGGTTGAAAATGCGGTCCGGAAGCGAGGCGCGCACCACGTTGGTGTAATCGATAATGGACCGCTGCCCCTTGACCGTGGGATCGTCGAGCACCAGGCGGGTGGGACGCAGTTTGCCCGCCACCTGGCGGTAGTTCTCGTAGGAGGCGATCTTGAGGATGCGGCCGGAGACCGCGTAGAATTCGGCCTTCAGGGGATGGTAGTTCCCTTTCTCCACCCAGAGGAGCACCCGGTGATAGGTCACCCGGTCGTCCTTGGCTATCAGTTCAAGGACATAATAGTCCCGGTTTTCGATCCGCTCGGTTTTCAGCAGCTTCGGGGCGTAATCGCCGGAGAAATTGACCCGGGCGATATCGCCGTTAGCTACCTCGCCCAGCAGTCGCTGCTGGAGCGAGATGCGCAACGCCTTGGTCACCGTCGGCAGGAAGACCCAGAAATCGTAGTCCACCATCAGCATCGAGGTCCCGCGGTCCACGGCCGGAGCCATGGTCTTGATAATGGTCTTGGTCTTCCCCTTGACCATGACTTCGTATTTGGCCGTGCTGGGGTTCTTTCCGGGCTTGATGCTGGTCACAGTGACATCGACCGTGAAATCGGACTGGGGATTACGCACCTCGTCGGCCATTTCCAGGATCCTATCCGCCGTCGGTTCCGCGCCGCGCACCCCGGGCAAACAGATCAGCAGGCTCAGGATCAGCGTGACGATGCGGTGGAAGTGCTTCATCGGTATCTCCAGTCTAGGCGTATCTCAGGGCATCGGCCACGACCAGGCGCGACGCCTTGTAGGAAGGGTAAACCGAGGAGGCGATCGCCGCCGTGACCGAAATCACGAAGGCGGTCATGAACACGCCCGGCACAAGCTGAATGGACGCGGTCCAGCCGACCGTGGCCCCCGGGGGCGGAGGCATCGGGATCCCCACCAGGGAGATCAACCAGGCGCACAACAGTCCTCCCAGGGTGCCCAACACCCCTCCCACGATGCCCAGGATGCTCCCCTCGAGGAGGAAGAGGCGCATGATTTCCCGGCGTTTGAAGCCCATGGCCATGATGGTGCCGATCTCCTTGGTACGCTCCCAGATCGACATGGCGATGGTGTTGAAGATGCTGAGGATCACGATGACGGCGATGATGATCTTGAGGACGAAAAACTGCCGGTCATACAGGTCCACCGTCTTGTTGTAGAAATCCGCCATCTCGTACCAGGGCTTCATTTCGATCTTCAGGTTACGGGTCCGCGCCAGGTCTTGCAGTTGGGCCAGGACAAGATCGGTGTTTTCCGTTTCGTCGAGCAGGACGACGAGGGTTTGGGCCGCTTCCGTCCGCAGGAGCTGGCGCGCCAGCGCAATCGGGATCCGCATCGTGTAGTTGTCGTACTCCTCCGACGCGGTGAAAAAGATCCCCTTGACGGTGACATCCATCCCGTTGAACGACCCACCGACGGTGTTGCCGAGGAGGATGAGGGAATCCCCGACCTCGATGTCGAGCGCCCGGGCCAGCCCCCGGCCGATATTGACTTCAAACACGTCGTCCTTGCCGAGCGTCTCCCCCTTGCTGAACTCCAGGCTCGTGGTCACGTCCTTGATGCTCGTGATCACGTTCATGGCGTTTTCCCCCTCGGGGTCGATCCCCTGGGCCATGACCGACATGGTGCTCTCACCCGTGCTCAGAAGGGCGGAAAAGCCGATGCGCGGGGTCACGTCCTTTACATGATCCAGCCCTTCGATCACGCCCTCCACCGTCGCCGGGTCCTCGATCAGGTAATCGAAGGGTTTGCTGTTCCCCTTGTCCAGGTAACCTTCCTGGTAGACCTGGATATGCCCGAGATGGGCGTGGATGTAGGCTTCGCGCATCCTCAGGAAAGAATCCTCGAAAAACCCGCCGGCGAGGATCAGGGAGATGCACCCGAAGGAGATCGCGGCCAGGGCGACGGCCGACCGCACCCGGTTGCGGAAGATGTTGCGGAAGGCGAGGCGCAGATTCAGAGGCATTTCCATGGTCAATCCCCCGCAGGAACGATCTCGCCGTCCCTCAGATAAACGACCCTGCCGGCGATCTCCATGATCTTGGGGTCGTGGGTCGAGAAGATGAACACGGTCTTGCGCTCCTCGTTGATCCTCTTCATGATCTCGAGCACCTTCCCCCCGGTCAGGTGGTCCAGGTTGGCGGTCGGCTCGTCGGCCAGGATGATTTCCGGCTGGCGTACCAGGGCGCGGGCGATGGCCACCCGCTGCCGCTGGCCGCCGCTCAATTCCTCCGGCCGGTGCCGCGCGTGCTCCACGAGTCCCACCTCCTCGAGCGCGTCCATGACCCGATCCCGGCGCTCTTTCGGGGACAGGCGCCGCTTCAGGAGCGCGTACTCCACGTTTTCGAAAGCCGTGAGCACGGGGATGAGGTTGAAGGTCTGAAACACGAATCCCAGCTTGTCGTGCCGGATATCGGCAAGCTGGTCCGCGGACAGGCGGGTCACCTCCCGTCCGTCCATCTGCAGGGTTCCGGAACTGGGAACTTCGATGCAGCCGAGCAGGTTCAGAAGCGTGGTCTTGCCGCTCCCCGAGGGTCCGGCAAGGGCGATGAATTCCTCCGGCTCGATCCGCAGGTCGACCCCCTTCACGGCGTGGATTACAGTCTTGCCGAGATTGTAGTCTTTGGCCAGGTTGCGTGCTTCGATGATGGGCATAAGGCCTATATGGCTTCCCCCTCTCCAACCATGAACGCTCCGACATCCCTGCGCAGGGTGTGAACGCGGATATCGGAAGCATACCCGACGCGCAGGAGCATCGCGGGCTGTTCCCTCTCGAAATCGACGGCGGGGAAAAGCTCCCGCCACGCCCCCCAAACCCCTTCAAGCAGTTTGCGGTGCTTCGGGGAAAAGGCTTCCGGGCCTTCCAGGCGCCAGCGCAGCCAGAAAAGGGGGAGCGCCGCCATCGGCTGCGCCACGAGCCCCATCCGGGTCAGGTAGAGCCACGCCCGTTCCATCGTCCCCCCGGCCAGGAGGAAGTCCTTCGCGTCCGTCGCGGGGACGGTGACCAGGACGGCGGCCGAGGAAGCCCTCACTCCCATGGCCGCATGCAGCGCCACCATGCGCCCCACCCCCACCCGGTTCATGAAGTTCATGATCGGCCAGGGGCGCGTAAACTTGAGAAAGTACTCCCCCGCCTTCCCCGCCTCCAGGTTGCCCACGGGGAAACCGCTCCGCGCCGCGATTGCGCTTTCCTCGTCATAGTGGATCATCTGCTGCAGGTACTCGTGCAGGCCCCGGTGCTCGTTGCGGATCCGGTCCGCCCGGTAGATGAGACGCGCCAGTTTCAGGATGCCCGGGCGGTCGGCCAGAACGTGCAATCGGCTTCCCCCCGCTTCCCCGGCCTGTGCCTGGATGCCCGAAACGAGCGCCGCCGACAGCGGCCGCACGGCATAGGTCTTGCGGTTGGTACGCCTCTTCCAGATGGCGTCCAGGAGCGGACCGGGACGCCGGGGCGCAGGAACCAGGTCGAGGTGGGCCATGCGATGCGGTTCCCCCGCATCGGGCAGCCAGGAAACCTCGGCCTCGAAACCGCAGGCCCCGGCCGCCACCCGCATGTTCTCCACGACCGCACCGGCGGAGAGAAGGGAGGCTATCTGCCGTAAATTGAAGAAGGAGTGGTCGGCATCGGCGTCCAGCCACACCGAGACCCGGTTGCCGGCGCATGAAAACTTCCAGGGCTGGACATTGTCCCCCGAAGGGGCCTGGATGCCGGCCCGGAGGATATAGTGCAGCGCCTCCTCCGACACCTTCCCCCCCGGATCTTCCACCGCCCGGGGGAGATCGGGCGCCACGGGACGGAAGGGACTGGCCTTGGCCAGGAGAAAAGTCTTGACGAAGGCGATCTTGGCCCGCTGCACCGGATTGCGGTTGCCCCGGGGCAGGCGGCCGGAGCGGAATTTCCCCAGGTAGGGATCGAATTGGAAATAGCGCGGTACGACTCTCTCCCCCTTCCTCCCGAGCAGGATCCGCACCGCCTCCATCGAAGCCATCGAAGAGCAGAGCTGGCAGGCGACGATGGAAGAGGGACCCTCGCCCGCATTCAGGTCGATGCGCCCGAAATCGAGGTATTTAAGATGGGTGCCGCCGGGGGCCACCCCCAGCCCGAAGGAGAGGAGCTTGTCCTCCCGCGTCATCCCTTCCCTAATGTCAAAATACTCGTCGAACGTCATCGCCCCCTTTGCGGGCGAAAAGACCAGGACGGCGGAACTGAAACCGAGCGGGGCCGCCGTGACCACGTAGATCCCCTTCTCCCGGGAGCGGTTGAAAAGGTGGCGGCGCATGTCGAAGTTGAAGAAGTCGAGCCCGTCGAGCACCACATCGACGCCGTCGAGGAAATCGTCGACATTCTCGTAGGTAACGCCTTGGGGGAACGGCTTGATCTCGAGATAGGGATTGATCCGAAGGGCTTCCTCGACCATCACCTCGAGCTTGTGGCGCCCGAAATCGGGGACCCGGGCCCCATACTGCCGGTTGACGTTGGCCGCCTCGAAGCGGTCGAAATCGGCCAGGTGGAAGCAACCCACCCCCTGCCGCACCAGGGTGATGAGATGCACCCCGCCGACCCCGCCGACCCCGGCTATGGCCACCCGCGAACCGAGGAGCTTCTCCTGCTCCTCGGGGGTCAGGATCCCGATATTGCGTGAAAAAGCCTCCGCCCGATACCCTTCGGGCCCGACATAACCCATTTCCTCAAGTCGCTGTACCCATTCTACTTGCGGCATTCTGCCTGTCCTTCCACTCTTCCAGCCACGTCGTTTCCACAACCGGCGCCGGCGGGTCACCCTTCAGTTTAACAGAAGCGTCCGACCCGTTCCAATCGCGCCCCCATGAAGTCATATCGGCCGCTCTTCGCCGCGGCTTTCCTTATTGCCCGGGGGAAACCGACACTGATCGGCGCCTTCGGATGTTGAGGCTGGCGGGGGATTTCAAGGGGAATCAGGGGAACAGCCGGGCGGACTCCTGTCAAGCCCCCTGCAAAGGCCTCACTTTGTGCGGCCTTTGCAGAAATCTAAATATGGAGCCTGCGCCAATTGTTTCATTGCGCCGGACGAAAAGCCCGGCCAGTTATCACATATATTGCGCCAGATACAAATGTCTAACGTTAACCCTCCAGTTCGGCGGCAAATTCCTCCGCACGCAGCACCCGCATCCCGTATTTCACCAGGAAGCTGAAATGGCGGCGATTGTCGGTCACGACCGTATGAACACCCGAATGCCGCGCGATTTCGGCTATATGGGCATCATATACCCTTCCCCCGGCCGCCCGCTCTCCCGCCGCCTCCTCGAAAAACGCCAGTTGCTGGCCGGCCGGAAGCTGTTCGACATGAAAACGCGGGATCAGATCCGCCAGGATCATCCGGGTCTGCAGGGGAGACAACCGATAGCCCACGGGGAGGCGCGTGGCTACGGCATAGAACTCGAGACAGCAGTGCCATGCCGTCCGGACATCGGGCAGAATCCCCCGCACCATGGCATCCATGATCCGCATAGGATGAACCGAAGCGTCCCCGAAGTCGATCGAGCCGGCAAGCAGAACCGAAGTATCCAGGAAGACCGGGGCTACCAGGGCCATCGGTTCCGCTCCTCTTCGACCAGGGCCTCGAGGTCGACCTCCGGTAGGCCACCCTTCCCTGCCGTCGGCCGGGCGATCAGCCTCCCCCCTTCGCGCACCAGGACAGGGTCGGCACCCACCCGGATGAGCCGGATGGAGAGGTCGTCCATCAAAACCTTCACTTCAGTTCCCGGCTTCAGCCCCGCCCGGGCGCGGATCGCCGCCGGAATGACGATTCGCCCCGCTTTGTCTATGGTAGCTTTCATACCATTTTTCTACCATATCTTCTGCCATTTTTCCACCATACTAGAGTCGACTTACTTGCCACTGCTCTCCGGTGCCAGTGCCCGGACCAGCCATGCCAGGCTGCGGAAAGACGAGCGAGGAAGGCTTGGGAGCGGTGCTCGTGACTGGAAAGGAAAGGAGGGTGCCGGAAACCACCGGATTGTCTATCCCCCGCGCCTCATATCGAAGCCGTCTTCAAAACCGGCATCCGTGTTGTACCCCATCTCGCTTCCGTGACCATGGACGGGGAGAAAGGGATCGAGAACACCTGTCCCGGCGGCTTGGGGATCGATTTGCGGAAACAAGACCTCATCGATGAAACCGCTGCACCCCTTCCTGTAAAATCACCGTTCTGTATAGGATCAGCGCACAGAAGGACGCCATTGATCAACAATGCCGTAACTACGGAAGCCAGTCTCTTGTTTCTTTTTGCCCCGATCCTGATATCGAGGTAAACGGGTGCAACATTAGCTGGTTGTGGCTGTCGGATTTCTTTACAGGAATCGGACAGCTGCCACCCGGATACCCCATGCAGTCTGTTTGAGGATTCACAAGCCTTTATCGAAGTTATGAAGCCTGGTTATGTAAAAATAATTTACAATTCGACACCAGGAGACGTATTGACACCCGAAACCGGAGCTTCTTATCATTATATTCATCTTATACTTACAGATACGGGACAGGTGGCCATAACTCTGGCATTAATATTGCTTAAGGAAGTGTAGATGCGAAGGGCCACAACGAAAAGGAGGAAGGGTATGCGTTCCTACAAGTGCTGGGCGGTAATGATAGCGATCATGGTGTTGGCACCGGTTGCTGCCAAAGCGGATGCTATTCACGTAGATACTTTTGTTGTCTCACTAGGAAATTATAGTCCAGCTGCCGAATTGGCCTATCTCGAGAATCGCTTGGGAATAGATGACCTGGTGTACCTGGCCAAGGCTGAAGACGACGGATGGGAATATGGCGTATCGGGGCTCGAAGGCGATTTCGGAACAGATGCCGTGGACGAGAACTCCGGCAATGTGTGGTGGGATCTTACGGGAAGCGATTACGCGCTCAGGTATATCCTTCTGAAGGGTGGCAAATATAAAGTATTAGGGGAAGGAATCCTTTACGCGTTGTACAGCGTCACAGACGATCAGTATCAGGCAAGCGGCTGGCCCCAGGAAGTCGGATTTCTCTTCTCTGATGAATCTGGAAATCCATTCTACATTAATAAAGGAATTTCACACATTTCCTTTTTCGGAAGTTACGATTTCACCACGGTTCCTCCTCCCTCCCAGGTTCCCGAGCCCAGCACGCTGCTGCTGATCGGAACCGGGGTCCTCGGTCTCGGGATCTTCGGAAGAAGGAAATTCCAGAAGTAGCCTGTAACGAAGGTTGAGACAAAAAAAGGGTGCGGCTCCCGCCGCACCCTTTTTTTTGCATTGGCATGCTCTTACCAACCGAACAGCTTCATCCTGACCATCCTGTTATTGATCTTGACCGACTTGTTAGGATTGGTCTTGATCGTGATGGGATTAGTCTTGACCGGCTTGTTGGGATTGACGGCCTTGGCTGCAAGCTGCTTCACCTTATAGACCTTGCCCGCTATCTCGATCCTGGCCTCCCGGGCAACCCCGGTGTTCTGGGCCACCGAATAGGAAACCTTCACCCCGCGGCTTGTTCTCAGCATCGAACCGACATTCACCCAGGAAGCACTGGTCGTGGCACTGATGGAAGCAGTGGCACACGATCCCGACATGTAGAGGGTGAATCTGCCGCCGCCGCCCGTTGCCTTGAAGGTGGCTCCGGTGGATGACAAGAAGAAGGTGCAGGACTCCGGCTTAGGAGCAGGCTCCGGTTCGGGAGCAGGCTCCGGTTCGGGAGTAGGCTCCGGTTCGGGAGCAGGCTCCGGTTCGGGAGTAGGCTCCGGCTCGGGAGCAGGCTCCGGCTCAGGAGTGGGCTCCGGCTCAGGAGTAGGCTCCGGCTCGGGAGTAGGCTCCGGCTCAGGAGTGGGCTCCGGCTCGGGAGTAGGCTCCGGCTCGGGAGCAGGCTCCGGCTCAGGAGTGGGCTCCGGCTCGGGAGTAGGCTCCGGC